>NZ_SZWR01000001.1:490060-491482 GCF_005280875.1 Citrobacter sp. wls827 | reverse complement strand
ATACGGGTGAGCGGATAAAATCGCTCACCCGAAATATCATACTTCCGCCGCCAGACCCCTTTCTATAATTTGGGAAATTTGTTTCAGAATATTCCCAAATACGATGAATGATGAAAACTTTTATCAAAAGAAGGCCGTACCGAATGAAGCATTTATATCGCTTCATCAAAACGACCACCAACGTTCCGGTCTGCGATTTGCCCGACGGATAAGACTGCCTCGCGCAGTCGGGCTGGGGGGAATGTTTTTCCCCATTGCGTCGGTATTAGTCTCGCAACCCATAACCGGAGGTTGGTGGCTGTTACTGGTGGGATGGGCGTTTGTCTGGCCGCACCTGGCGTGGCAGTTGGCGAGCAAAGCGGAAGATCCGCTGTACAGTGAATTTACGAATATTAAAACCGATGCGATCCTCGCTGGCATGTGGGTGGGGATCATGGGGGCAAACCTGCTGCCATCCACGGCGCTACTGATGATTATCTGCATTAACCTGATGGGCGCAGGTGGGGTGCGATTATTCATCGCTGGCGTCGTGTTGATGGTGGTTTCATGTCTGGTGACGCTACAGTTAACGGATATTCAGGTCGTGTTTAGCAGTACGCAACTGAGCGTACTGTTGTCACTGCCGGTACTGGTGATTTACCCGCTGCTGTTTGCCTGGGTTAGCTACCAGACGGTGATCAAATTGGCGGAGCATAAACGCCGTCTGCAGGTAATGAGTACGCGGGATGGAATGACCGGCGTTTATAATCGGCGCCATTGGGAGCTACTGCTGCGCAATGAATTTGATAATTGCCGTCGTCAGCAACGTGATGCCACGCTGCTTATTATCGATATCGACCATTTTAAGAGCATCAATGATACCTGGGGTCATGATGTTGGGGATCAGGCGATTGTTGCGCTGACGCGTCAGTTGCAAATGACGCTGCGCGGCAGTGATGTGATTGGGCGTTTTGGTGGTGATGAGTTTGCGGTAATTATGTGCGGAACACCTGCAGCCAGCGCCATCGCAGCGATGTCGCGCGTCCATGAACGACTTAGCCAGTTACGCTTGTCCTGTGCTCCGCAAGTAGCCCTGCGGATTAGCGTCGGTGTTGCTCCGCTGACTTCTGAAACAGAGCACTACCGGGAGTGGTTGAAGTCAGCGGATATGGCGCTTTACAAAGCAAAGAATGCCGGACGTAACCGTACTGAAGCGGCGGCCTGACGTCCGACTTGCACTCAGGATTTGCTGAGTTTCTCTGATTGTTCCATGCACTTAACCATCGCTTCGATGACTGATGAACGGAAGCCGCGTTCTTCGAGGACGCGCACTGCCTCAATGGTGGTTCCGCCAGGCGAGCACACCATATCTTTTAGTTCTCCAGGATGTTTACCCGTTTCCAGTACCATCTTCGCCGATCCCATGACCGCCTGTGCCGCGAA
>NZ_SZWR01000001.1:465761-489999 GCF_005280875.1 Citrobacter sp. wls827 | reverse complement strand
ATGCCGCCCTGAACGGCGGCATCCGCCATGGCTTCGATAAACATAAACACATAGGCCGGGGCTGAACCACTGACGCCAACGACCGGGTGAATCATCGATTCTGCGATGACTTCGGCTTCGCCAAAGCAGCGGAAAATATTCAACACGTCAGCAGTATCTTCCGGAGTTACCAGCGCATTTGGGGTGACGGACGTCATTCCTGCATTGACCAATGACGGCGTGTTAGGCATTGCGCGGATAATTTTACGGTCATGACCCAGTGCGCGGGCGAGTTGATCGAGGGTGACGCCCGCCGCAATGGATACCACCAGGGAATCTTTGTTCAGGCTGGAGGTGATTTCACTCAGCACCTTAATCATGATGCCTGGCTTCACGGCACCAAAGACAATATCTGCAATCTGCGCGACTTCTTGCGCAGATTGCGCCGCATTTATGCCGTACTGATCGTGCAGTGCTGCGACTTTATCGGGAGAGGGGGTATAGACCCAGATTTGTCCGGGGAGTACCTGGCCGCTGGCGATCAGGCCGCCAAGAATCGCTTTACCCATATTTCCGCAGCCGATAAAACCAATTTTCTTGTCCATCTTGTCACTCCCTATGCGTGATATTCATTGTTTATACCCATAATCCTTCAAGTAACTTGAATTATTTAGGGTAAATCTGGGAAAGCTAAGCTTAGCGCGGAATGAAGGCGTTCAGAAGAAGAAACAGCGCTTTGCCTGAAAGTAAAAGCACGAGACAATGTGCAATTGCACATGTGTCTGGAGGTGTTATGACGATTTGGGTGGATGCGGATGCGTGTCCGAATGTGATTAAAGACATTTTATATCGGGCCTCCGAGCGGATGCAGATGCCGCTCATTTTGGTCGCCAATCAGAGTTTGCGCGTTCCGCCTTCGCGTTTTATCCGCACCTTACGTGTTCCGGCCGGGTTTGATGTCGCCGATAACGAAATTGTGCGCCAGTGCAGCGCTGGAGACCTGGTTGTCACGGCGGATATCCCGCTGGCCTCTGAAGTCATTGAAAAAGGCGCTGCGGCGCTCAACCCGCGCGGTGAGCGCTATACCGAGGCAACGATCCGTGAACGTCTGACGATGCGTGATTTTATGGATACGCTGCGTGCCAGCGGGATCCAGACCGGGGGACCTGACAGCCTTTCGCCGCGTGACAGGCAACATTTTGCGGCTGAACTGGACAAGTGGTGGCTGGAAGTTCAACGTAGAAAATAATAATTGTAATTTATTTTTTACACTTTCTTCGTTGTGAATTCTTGTTATAGTAGGGTTTAATCAATTTTATCGCCTTATTGGAATATATTCTTTACACTTTGGCGACGTACTAGTTTGATGGTATGATTATAACTTTAACAGCATCAGATCCCGCTTACCTGCGGTTCTCTGGGGAACTTCTGTGATGACACAACCGCTTTATCTTGTTGGCCCCCGGGGGTGTGGTAAGACGACAACCGGTATGGCGCTGGCGAAAGCCATCGACTTTCAGTTCGTTGATACCGATCGCTGGTTGCAATCACATCTGCAGATGACGGTGGCTGAAATTGTTGAAAGAGAAGGATGGGAAGGTTTTCGCGCCCAGGAAACGACCGCCCTGCAGGCCGTTACGGCCCCCTCAACAGTCGTAGCGACCGGCGGCGGTATTATTCTTACTGAATATAATCGTCACTACATGCGTAGTCACGGCATGGTCATCTATTTAAACGCACCAGTATCGGTACTGGTAAACCGCCTGGAAGAGGCGCCTGAGGAAGGATTGCGCCCGACGTTAACTGGCAAGCCATTAACCGAAGAAGTGCAGGAAGTGCTTGAGCAGCGCGATGCGCTGTATCGTGAAGCGGCGCATTATATTGTTGATGCGACGAATGAACCTTCGCAGGTTGTGGCTGATATTCTTGTGATACTGTCGCAAGCCCGGTCACGGCTACAGGGCGGAGCTTATTGTTAAGGGCTTCCCGATATAGACCGACCTTTCCACTCCATCCCGGGCGTGCAGACATATTATCTGTCCTCTGCCGGAGCGTGCCTGTATCACAATTTTCGAACCTCCTGCTATACCGCGGAAAGTGAAAATTAAGCGATAACAATCTAGTACTGGAATGATTAGGAATCTTTACACTATGCATCGCCGATCTGCTGCTACGCTTTTGAGCATTTGTAGCGCAGGTCAGTACCCGGCATTTGTCCGGGAATTCACGGCAAAGTAAGAAGATGGTGGAGCAACAAATGAGTACGTCGTTGGCTATCCTCACGATTGGTGTTGTGCCGATGTGTGAGGTGTTACCGCTCCTGACGGAATATATCGATGAACAACACATTACTCACCACAGCCTGCTGGGACAGATGCGGCGAGAAGATGTGATGGCCGAGTATGCGGTCTCGCCCGGCGACGAGTCGTTATTGACGCTACTGAGCGACCATCAACTGGCTCATGTCTCGCGCCAGAAAGTCGAGCGCGATTTGCAAAGTATTGTTGAAGTGCTGGATAACCAGGGTTTTGACGTTATTTTGCTGATGAGCACGGCCTTAATTACCCGCCTGACGGCCCGCAATAGTATCCTGCTGGAGCCTTTACGAATTATTCCTCCCCTGGTGGCCTCAATTGTGGAAGGGCACCAGGTTGGGGTGATTGTGCCGGTCGCCGAGTTGCTCCAGGCCCAGGAACAAAAATGGCAGGTGCTACAGACGTCCCCCGTCTATGCCGTGGCAAACCCGATTCACGGTTCTGAACAACAGCTGATTGATGCCGGAAAAGATCTGCTTGAGCAGGGTGCGGATGTGATCATGCTGGATTGTTTGGGTTTTAACCAACGCCATCGTGATTTACTGCAAAAGTCGCTGGATGTCCCGGTTCTTCTGTCTAACGTACTGATTGCCCGACTGGCATCCGAGTTGCTCGCTTAATTTTGCGTGACAGGTACAACGCCAGGCCCCTATATTGGTTATCAACTTAATCACGAGATAGGGCCAGTTGTATGCTTCAAAGTAATGAATACTTTTCCGGCAAAGTAAAATCGATCGGTTTTACCAGCAGCAGTACTGGCCGCGCCAGCGTTGGCGTTATGGCTGAAGGTGAATATACCTTTGGTACTGCGGCGCCTGAAGAGATGACGGTCGTCAGCGGCGCACTGAACGTGCTGCTGCCGGGGGAAACAGAGTGGAAAGTGTATGCCGCAGGGGACGTGTTTAACGTACCGGGCAACAGTGAGTTTCATCTGCAGGTGGCAGAGCCAACATCCTATCTTTGCCGCTATCTGTAAGCGTAAAAATAGCGAATGGCGACACTGAGCCGCCATTCGGTAAACACGGCTTAGCGCTGCGCTTCGCCGCCTAGTCCTTCCACCAGGCTTTTAATCAGCGCCGCCAGTTCACCTGTCATCAGGATAAAATCGGCATCAAAACGTTGAGCATAATCTTCGCGGTCGATATCTTCGTTCTGATCGCGCAGCTCGTCGCTAAACTTCAGACGTTTAATGGAGCCGTCGTCACACATAACGAACTGAATGCGCTGCTGCCAGTCGAGGGCCAGTTTGGTGACCAGTTTGCCTGCTTCGATGTGTACGGCAATTTCATCGCAAACCAGATCCTGTTTCTTCGCGCGGATCACGCCGCCGTCTTCCAGCATCGCTTTCAGTTCGGCTTCGTCCAGTAACTGGAATCCCTGTGCCGTTGTGCCGGAGCGAACCCATTCGGTCAGCGTTAGCTCAATAGGATTTTCCATCGTCAACGGGACAACCGGCAGTGAACCGAGGCTTTTACGCAGCAGTGCCAGCGTATCTTCCGCTTTCTTCGCGCTTGCACAGTCGACAATGATCAGATCGTTGACGGTGTCGATCCACATCATTGTCTGGCTGAAGCGGCTAAAGGCGCGCGGCAGCAATGAGTGCAACACTTCATCTTTCAGCGAGTCTTTTTCGGTCTTTTTGAGCTTGCGACCCTGCTCAGCTTCCAGTTTGATTATTTTTGCTTCCAGCGCCTGTTTGATAACCGGCGACGGCAGAATTTTTTCTTCTTTGCGGGCGCAGATAATAATTTGGCCATTGGCGGTATGCGTTAATGCATCGCTGTGCGATCCCATCGGCGGAACCCAGCCCATTTTTGCCATATCCTGGCTACCGCAAGGGGTGAACGTCATTGATGCCAGCTGTTTTTCCATCTCTTCGGCACGCAAAGAAACATCGCGGCTAAGACGGTAAACCATTAAATTTTTGAACCACAGCATGATAATTTCCACGGCCTTGTCGTTAAATCCAGCGGGCATGATAGCGAATTGTCGCTATGCTTGCATTGTTAATCGGGAAGAGGAGCAAACAGTGCGTATAGGTATCGATTTGGGCGGTACAAAAACGGAAGTTATCGCGCTTGGCGATGCAGGCGAACAGCTTTTTCGCCATCGCCTGCCGACGCCGCGTGATGATTATCGACAAACCATAGAAACCATCGCCGCGCTGGTGGAGATGGCGGAAAAAGCCACCGGGCAGACGGGAACCGTAGGGATGGGCATTCCCGGTTCAATTTCGCCCTACACCGGAGTGGTGAAGAATGCCAACTCGACCTGGCTTAACGGGCAGCCTTTTGACAAAGACTTAAGTGCGCGTCTGAACCGCGAAGTCCGCCTGGCAAACGATGCTAACTGCCTGGCTGTGTCTGAAGCGGTCGATGGCGCAGCGGCGGGGGCGCAGACCGTGTTTGCGGTGATAATTGGTACCGGTTGTGGTTCCGGCGTGGCGCTGAACGGCCGGGTGCATACCGGTGGGAATGGCACGGCGGGCGAGTGGGGGCATAATCCGCTGCCGTGGATGGATGATGATGAGCTGCGTTATCGGCAGGAAGTACCCTGTTATTGCGGTAAACAAGGCTGCATTGAAACCTTTATCTCAGGGACCGGTTTTGCCACTGATTATCATCGCCTGAGCGGGAACCCGCTAAAAGGCAGTGAAATTATCCGTCTGGTAAACGAACAGGATGCGCTGGCGGAACAGGCGCTGAGCCGATATGAATTACGCTTGGCGAAATCATTAGCGCATGTGGTGAATATTCTCGACCCGGATGTCATTGTGCTGGGCGGGGGAATGAGCAATGTCGACAGGCTGTATCAACACGTTCCGACGTTGATGAAGCAGTTTGTTTTTGGCGGTGAGTGTGAAACGCCTCTGCGCAAGGCGTTACACGGTGACTCCAGTGGCGTGCGCGGCGCGGCCTGGCTGTGGCCGCAGGCATAAACGTTTATGTCGCGGGTGCAACCTGTTGTTGCACGCCGCGTTTCAGGCGACCATAGATCAGCAGTGATGACATCGCGGTAAAAGACAGTAGAGCCGCAGGGATCGTGACGTAGTTGTAGGCAAAACCCAACGTCAACATTAAGCCGCCGAAGTAAGCGCCAATTGCGCTACCCAGATTAAAGGCCATTTGCCCACCGGCCGCCCCCAGCAGTTCACCGCCCTTCGCGTTTTGTAGCAGTAAAATTTGTAGCGGTGCTGATAGCGCGAATAGACCCGCACAGCAAATAAAGGCGAACGTCAGCGAGGCGGTTTTGATGCCGCCGAATGCAAACAGCAGCAGCAGGGCCAGTACAATCACAAAATCAGTTACTACCGCAATGCGTAGCGGCGTGTAGCGACCAGACAGTCGACCGCTCAGCAGGTTGCCCAACACCATCCCCAGCCCAACCAGCATCATGATGAAAGTCATCAGCGTTTCGGAGAAACCAGAGATGTACATCATGTAGGGTTTTACGTAGCTGAACCAGGCAAAAACACCGGCGTTCCCAAACATGGTGGCGGAGAAAATGAGCCACGGTGCGGGACTTTTCAGAAAGTGAAATTGCTCGCGTAGCCTGCCTTTTGCTTCGTCGCGGAGGTTGGGTACCCAAAACATAACCGACAGAATAACGGCAATGTTAAACACGGCAATCAGCAGAAACGTGTAGCGCCAGCTAAATGTCTGACTCAGCCAGGTGCCAACAGGAATGCCAATCAGATTGGCGACGGTCATGCCGGAAATCATGCCCGCTACCGCGGCGGTAACTTTACCAGGGCGCGCCAGCTTTGACAGGATAATCGCGCCGACGCCAAAAAATGCCCCGTGTGGAAACCCGGAGACCAGCCGGCCTACCGCCAGCATAAAATAGCTGGAAGAGAGGGTGAAGATGGCGTTACCGACGACACAGAGTGTGACCAGAAACAGCAGAATATGCTTAAGCGAAAAACGATTGGAAAACACGGCAATAATGGGTGCGCCGATGACAACGCCAAAGGCGTAAAACGAAATCATATGGCCAGCATCGGGGATGGATATGCCCACGTCACGCGCCAGTTCGGTTAAGACGCCCATAATGCCAAACTCGGCCATGCCCAGCCCAAACGTCCCGAGGGCTAAAGAGAAAATGACTTTTTTCATACTACCTGCCAACAATAAAGACGCAGGATGTGCGCCACAGCGCTGAATGCTCGCCGTCAATAAAGGGATAGCTTGCGGATAAGCGAAGTGGAATGCCATTCCATATCCGCCCCTGAGTATGCAATATTGTGCTACATAGCGTGCCGGATGGCGTTAGCGCTTATCCGGCCTGTGAAACCACACCCACAGGGTGATTACTCCACTGCAAACATCTTGTCGAGTTTGCTGTAACCTAATCCATTGATTTTTTTAACCTTGATTTGCACGGGAATACGTTCTTTCATCGCTTCAACGTGGCTTATCACGCCAATGGTCTTGCCAGTGGCGTTCAGGGCATCCAGCGCGTCGAGGGCGGTATCCAGCGTTTCACTGTCCAGCGTGCCGAAACCTTCGTCGAGGAACAGGGAGTCAATACGTGTTTTGTGACTGACCAGGTCGGACAACGCCAGCGCCAGCGCCAGGCTCACGAGGAAGCTCTCGCCGCCGGAGAGCGTGCGGGTATCACGCACGGCATCGGCTTGCCAGGTATCCACCACTTCAAGTTCCAGCGCCTCACTGGCCTTGCGTTGCAACAGATAGCGACCGTGCAGGCGGGTTAACTGGTTGTTGGCCAACCAGACCAGGTTATCCAGCGTCAGTCCCTGGGCAAATTTGCGGAATTTATCACCTTCTTTCGAACCGATCAGCGCATTCAGGTAACCCCAGTCTTCGACCAGCAGTGAGGCCTTTTCAATCTCTTGCATCAGGGTCTGCTGCTGCTGGCGGTTTTCGGCATCCTGCCTGAGCTGCTGGCGAATTTCGCCCTGGCGCGTGGTGTTATCCCGCAGTTGTTGCGTGAGCTGCGCCAGTGCATCGCGAAGATAGTCCACGGTGAGTGTGAGATCCGCGCCGGCAGGCGGTTGCTGCTGATGCGTTGCCAGCGCCTGCTGAGCCTGGTTAAGCAGCGTTTGCGCCTGTTGTAGCTGGCCTTCCAGCGATTGCTTAAGCTGCTCAAGATGGTTAAACGCCTCTTCATCAAGCAGGGCGGCAAGGAAGGTGTCGCGATCGTCAAAAACACTGGCCTGCAATGCGCTATCAAACTGTGCCTGAATCTCTGCTGCGCGTTGTGCCTCCTGGGCTTCCTGCTGTTGCAACGATTGCCACTGGCCCTGTAATGAGAGGCAGTCATCGTGCACCTGCCGCCAGTTTTCCAGCGCCAGGCTTTCTGTCGTTTCTTCCTTCGCGCCGGTTTCGGGCAATGTTTCCAGCAATGGCGCAAGCTGTGCCATTTTCGCCTGGAGCTCGGTCAGTTCATTTTGGCGACGCTGCCACATCTGCGCTTCGCCCACACGTGCGTTAAGCCAGGCGGTGATATCGTCATCGGCAGGAAGCGACAGACCGTAGCGGGCTAATTCAGCGAGAAGCGTAGTCTGCCGCTGTTCAATATGCAGTTGAAGCTGGGTTATCTGTTCAGAATGTGCAGTAATTTGTGCCTGCAGGGCATGACGCAGGCTCAACTGGTGAAGCTGTTGTTCGTGTTCTTCCTGGGCTGCAAGCCAGGGGGCGATATCATCCTGCGGTTGCAACGTTATGTTCAGACTGGTAGTCAGCGTCTGCCACTCTTTAGTAAGTGCTTGCTCCTCCTGAGAAAGCGTCTGTACCTCGCGTTCATCGCGCTGTAGCTGTTGGGTTATCGCGTCGAGCTGCCCGCGTAGCGTTGACCCCTCATCGGCCAGCGTTTTGACCTCTTTTTCTAATGCCTCACGCCGCGCCTGATTGACGCTGAGTTCGAGGGTCTGATAGTGCTCAATGGCCGGATGCGTCGTGGAGCCACAAAGCGGACAAGGCTGTCCGGATTGCAGTAAAGCACGCTGGCTTTCCAGATCTTTAATCCGTGCTTCCTGTTCGCAGAGCGTTTTCACATCGGTCAGATGCTGATTTTTATCTTTATAGCGCTGACGTTTTTCTGCCAGGGCCGCGTTGCGTTGTGCTTGCTCCTGCTGGCGCTGCTGAATTGTGGTGCGTAGCTGTACCAGTTGTTTTTGTTTCGGCGCAATTTGTCCATGCAGATTGCTCAGTTGCTGGCGTAATGGACGCAACTGTGAGTGCTGCGCCAGCGCTACCGTGACCTCTTGCGCGCTAAGGGCCAACGAGGGAAGCGGCAGTGCATCCAGCTTGCGCACGTCGCTGTCGCGTAGTTTTTGCCACTGACGTAGCTGCTCGTTAGCGTCAGATTGCTGTGCCAATAGCGCTTTCCATCCTGCCAGTTCGCTGCTCCATAAGCGGAAACGGTCATGTTCGTTCAGCCAGTCGGTTAGCGCCTGCTGTTCGGTGAGCAGGGTCGCCGACTGTTTTTGTGCCTGCTGACGGATGCGCCCGCGCAGCGCTAAGCTGCTTTGTAAGCGAGCATTCACTTCCTGAATATTCTGTCGTGTTCGGCGGAGCGTGGCGGATTGTTCCTGAATTCGCTCCCAGTACGGACTCAATGCTCTGGCGGGATGTGCCAGGCTGAGTGTCGCCAACTGCGGTTGTGCTTTATCTTGCGCCTCTTTTGCGGTCTGTAATGCTTGCTGGTGGCGGCTTACTTCTGCCTGCA
Organism: Citrobacter sp. wls827; assembly: GCF_005280875.1. NCBI lineage: Bacteria > Pseudomonadati > Pseudomonadota > Gammaproteobacteria > Enterobacterales > Enterobacteriaceae > Citrobacter > Citrobacter sp. wls827. The sequence goes on along the minus strand of NZ_SZWR01000001.1, from coordinate 481,015 downwards.
GCTCATTTTGTCGGATGAGCCAATTAAGATGCTGTTGCTGGATTTGCTGACGGGTAAGATGCTGTTTTTCTTCGTCAGTAAGTACCTGCAAACTTTCTGTCAGAGACTGTACCTGCTCTGGTGCTAACAGCGCCACGCCGCTGGCCTGGGCCTGCAGTTTTTCCAGCTCCGTACGCGCGGCTTTGTGCTTTTCAAACACCATGGCGGAGATTTGGCCGTAAATCTCTGTGCCGGTCAGCTCTTCCAGCAGTTCGGCGCGCTCTTTCGGTTTGGCATTGAGAAATGCGGCAAACTGGCCCTGAGACAGCAGCATCGAGCGGGTAAAACGGCCGTAATCCAGCCCGGTAAGCTCGGCGGTCATTTCCAGCTTGTCTTTAACTTTATCGGCGAGAATTTTGCCATCGGCGCAACGAGCCAGTTCGACACGCGGAACCTGCAGGTTACCTTCTGGTTGATTGCGCGCCCGGTTCTGGCTCCAGAATGCGCGATAGGCTTCGCCTCTGACTTCGAATTCAACTTCGGCCAGACATTCCGCCGTATCGCGAGTCATCAGGTCGTTTTGCGACTGCGATACGGTATTGAGTCGTGGTGTTTCGTGGTACAGCGCGAGGCAAATGGCGTCCAGTAGGGTGGTCTTCCCGGCACCGGTTGGACCGGTGATGGCGAACAGCCCGTTGCTGGCAAAAGGCTCTGCCGTGAAATCAACTTTCCATTCCCCTTTCAGAGAGTTGAGGTTTTTCAGACGCAGGCTGAGAATTTTCATGCTTCGGTCTCCCCGGCGAGCGTGTGTAAGGTTGTGCTAAACAGCTGATTCAGGCGCTCACGCTGTGGATCGTCGAGTTCTTCCAGTGCCAGACGGCGGTCAAACACCTCCGTCACGCTTAATTCACTCAACGTTTCACGTCGTTCATTGGCCATGATGCGCTCGCGTTGTTCACGACTACGACGCACCAATAAGACTTCTACCGGTAAGTCTTCGGTCAGAGTCTGGATTTTGCGCTGCATATCATGCAGATAGTCATCGGTCGCGATTTCTATATCTAACCACACCGGCGGTTCCTGTTGCGTGCCACGCCATTGTTCCAGCTGTGCGCTAATTGTCGCTAAATCGCCTTTCAATACGGCAAGTTGTTGGGTTACGGGTACGATGAGGTTTTCAACGGCGCTCAGCTTACCGTTTTCAAAGTTCACCAGGTGGACGCATTTGCTTTTGCCGCACTCGTCAAAACTCAGTGCAATCGGGGAGCCGCAATAGCGAATATGTTCCGTACCGCCGATGACCTGTGCCCGGTGAATATGTCCCAGCGCGATGTAATCCGCCGGTGGGAAATTTTGTGCCGGAAAAGCATCCAGCGTCCCAATATAAATATCGCGTACGGCGTCACTTTTACTGGCGCCGACGGTGGTCAGATGCCCTGTCGCAATAATTGGCAGACTCTGGTCGCCACGCAGCGCGCAGGCGTCCTGATATTGCTGTTGGTAATAGTCGGTGATTGCACCTAATAAATGCTGCTGTTTTTCTTGCCCGGTCAACCCAGCCTGGCTGGTAATGATGTCGCGCGGACGTAAGAAAGGAACCGGACACAGGATAGCCCCCGGCGTGCCGTCGCGTTGCGGCAGTACCTGCGGCGCATGGCCGGCGCTGGCAACGACCGTGGTGTTGAGGAACGCCAGAATATCGCGAGATTCATTGAGTGTGGCAACGGAGTCATGGTTTCCTGCCAGCACGACCAGATGACAGCCTGTTTGCTGTAGGTTGACAACAAAACGGTTATACAACTCGCGGGCGTAGCTTGGCGGTGAACCGGTATCAAAAATATCACCTGCCACAATAATGGCATCCACCTGATGGGATTGTGCCGTTTCCAGCAGCCAGTCGAGAAAGGCCTGGTGTTCAGCGGCGCGGCTCTTGCTGTAGAAATTTTGGCCCAGATGCCAGTCAGACGTGTGGAGGATGCGCATAAGAGTTCCATGACAAAAAAACGATGGCGGAGATTATAACCTTGCAAGGACGGTAATATCTTGTTTCCGGGCTGTCATAATTCGCCTGGCTGCGTTAAACCTGGACTATCTTTTCATAAATCTGTCATAAAAGTGACGCATAATGCCACGGTATTGATGGCAAACGATTTAATTATAAACAGGGCAAATCATGGCGAGACGTATTCTGGTCGTAGAAGATGAAGCTCCAATTCGTGAAATGGTCTGCTTCGTGCTCGAGCAAAACGGTTTTCAACCCGTAGAAGCCGAAGACTATGACAGTGCTGTGAACCAACTTAATGAACCCTGGCCGGATCTCGTCCTGCTTGACTGGATGCTTCCCGGCGGCTCGGGTCTACAGTTTATTAAACACCTCAAACGGGAAGCGATGACGCGGGATATCCCCGTGATGATGCTGACGGCGCGCGGTGAAGAAGAAGACCGTGTGCGGGGTCTGGAAACCGGCGCGGATGACTATATTACTAAGCCGTTCTCTCCGAAGGAGCTGGTGGCGCGTATTAAAGCCGTTTTACGACGTATATCACCGATGGCGGTGGAAGAGGTTATTGAGATGCAGGGGCTAAGCCTTGATCCGACCTCGCATCGCGTGATGACCGGCGAGGATCCGCTGGATATGGGGCCGACCGAATTCAAACTGTTGCACTTCTTTATGACCCACCCTGAGCGCGTCTACAGCCGTGAACAACTCCTCAATCATGTCTGGGGAACCAATGTCTACGTGGAAGACCGGACAGTGGATGTGCATATCCGCCGCTTACGTAAAGCGCTGGAGCACAGCGGACACGATCGTATGGTGCAGACGGTTCGCGGGACGGGATATCGTTTTTCTACCCGCTTCTGACTGACAAGAATCATGGCCTGATGGATTAGGCCGTAAATGGAGTAAGACGTTTGCTAGAACGATTGTCATGGAAAAGGTTGGTACTGGAGCTGATCCTGTGCTGCATACCGGCATTTATCCTTAGCGCTTTTTTCGGTTACCTGCCCTGGTTTTTACTGGCGTCGGTAACGGGCCTGCTTATCTGGCATTTCTGGAATCTATTACGTTTGTCCTGGTGGCTATGGGTCGACAGAAGTATGACGCCCCCGCCGGGGCGCGGCAGTTGGGAGCCGCTGCTGTACGGCCTGCATCAAATGCAATTGCGTAACAAAAAGCGCCGTCGCGAATTGGGTAACCTCATTAAACGCTTTCGCAGCGGCGCCGAATCACTGCCCGACGCAGTGGTGCTAACCACCGAAGAAGGCGGGATTTTCTGGTGTAACGGACTGGCACAGCAGGTTTTAGGGTTACGCTGGCCGGACGATAGCGGGCAAAATATCCTTAATCTGCTGCGCTACCCGGAATTCACACAATATCTGAAAACACGCGACTTTAGTCGGCCAATTAATCTGGTACTCAACACTGGACGGCATCTGGAAATTCGCGTGATGCCCTATACCGATAAGCAACTGCTGATGGTGGCGCGCGACGTTACGCAGATGCATCAACTGGAAGGTTCCCGACGTAACTTTTTCGCCAACGCCAGTCATGAGCTGCGCACGCCGCTGACGGTGCTGCAAGGCTATCTGGAAATGATGCAGGAGCATCCGTTGGAAGGGACAACGCGCGAAAAAGCGCTGCATACCATGCGTGAACAAACGTACCGTATGGAAGGGTTAGTGAAGCAACTGCTAACGCTGTCAAAAATTGAGGCTGCGCCGACGCTGCAACTGAATGAGAAGGTCGATGTGCCCATGATGCTGCGCGTGGTTGAGCACGAAGCGCAAACCCTGAGCCAGCAAAAACATACGTTTACTTTTGATGTTGATAACAGCCTGAACGTGCGGGGCAACGGGGAGCAGTTGCGTAGCGCTATCTCGAATCTCGTCTATAACGCGGTGAACCACACCCCTGCGGGAACGCACATTACCGTACGCTGGCAGCATGTGGCCTCGGGGGCGGAATTTTGTGTGGAAGACAACGGTCCAGGTATTGCCGCCGAGCATATTCCACGCCTGACCGAGCGTTTTTATCGCGTAGATAAAGCGCGATCGCGGCAAACGGGCGGTAGCGGACTCGGGCTGGCCATCGTTAAGCATGCCCTGCATCATCACGACAGCCGTTTGAATATCGACAGCGAACCAGGCCAGGGAACGCGATTTAGTTTCGTGATCCCGGAACGTTTAATTGCCAAAAATAGCGGTTAAAACGTATTCGTAAGTTTATCTTTCCAAAAGCCAGCGCGAGCTGGCTTTTTTGTTGTAGTCAATAAATAGCTCCTGAATTTTACGACGGTTGATTGTTTTTTGTTCGCATGATTACCCATGTCTTTTTCCAGGGAATGGTGTTTTGTGCTGGTTCAATTTTTCATATCACTATATTGTTCTGGTTTTTAGATCCCACCTTGCTTTAAAACGTTATAAGCGTTTAAATTGCGCATCAAATGCTGTCATACCGACTGCATTTACGCGGTAAATCGAAAAACTATTCTTCGCCGCGCCAGGCCGGGAGAATTTCCCGCTGGAATTGCTTAAAAATGCCGCTGTATCATCCCGCAGGGAAAGGCAGAAAATTAAACGTTTTCAACACCACATCCACAGGCAGTAAGACTTTATGACCCATCAGTTAAAATCGCGCGATATTATCGCACTGGGATTTATGACATTTGCACTGTTCGTTGGTGCAGGTAACATTATTTTCCCCCCAATGGTTGGTTTGCAGGCAGGCGAGCACGTCTGGACCGCGGCCTTTGGCTTCCTGATTACCGCCGTAGGCCTTCCGGTACTTACCGTGGTCGCATTGGCGAAAGTGGGCGGCGGTGTGGACAGCCTGAGCACGCCTATCGGTAAAGTTGCCGGTCTGCTGCTGGCTACCGTCTGCTATCTGGCCGTGGGGCCATTATTCGCCACGCCGCGTACCGCAACGGTTTCGTTCGAAGTTGGGATTGCACCGCTGACCGGTGATTCTGCGCTGCCGCTGTTCATCTACAGCGTGGTGTACTTCGCGATTGTGATTCTGGTGTCACTGTATCCCGGCAAACTGCTGGATACCGTGGGCAACTTCCTTGCTCCATTGAAAATTCTGGCACTGGTTGTGCTTTCCGTGGCGGCGATTGTCTGGCCAGCGGGCCCGATCAGCAATGCGATGGAAGCCTATCAAAACGCGGCATTCTCGAATGGCTTTGTGAACGGCTATCTGACGATGGATACGCTGGGCGCGATGGTATTTGGTATTGTTATTGTTAACGCCGCCCGCTCGCGTGGCGTTACCGAAGCGCGTTTGTTGACCCGTTACACCGTCTGGGCTGGGCTGATGGCGGGCGTGGGTTTAACGCTGCTGTACCTTGCGTTGTTCCGTCTGGGTTCAGACAGTGCGACGTTGGTCGATCAATCTGCTAACGGTGCGGCAATTCTGCATGCGTATGTTCAGCACACCTTCGGTGGTGCAGGCAGCTTCCTGCTGGCGGCGCTGATTTTCATCGCCTGTCTGGTCACCGCGGTTGGCTTGACCTGTGCGTGCGCAGAGTTCTTTGCCCAGTATGTTCCACTGTCTTATCGTACGCTGGTATTTATCCTCGGCGGCTTCTCGATGGTGGTCTCTAACCTGGGCCTGAGCCATCTGATTCAGATCTCTATTCCGGTGCTGACGGCTATCTATCCGCCATGTATCGCACTGGTTGTATTAAGCTTTACCCGCTCATGGTGGCATAATTCTTCCCGCGTCATTGCACCTGCGATGTTTATCAGCCTGATTTTTGGTATCCTTGATGGCATTAAAGCTTCTGCAATTGGCGATGTCTTACCAGCCTGGACCCAGCGTTTACCGCTGGCGGAGCAGGGGCTGGCGTGGTTGATGCCAACAGTCGTGATGGTGGTCCTGGCCGTTATCTGGGATCGCGCAGCGGGTCGACAAGTGACCTCCAGCGCACACTAATATCACTGACAATAAGTTTTAACCACGGGGCTATTAATATGGCCCCGTGGTTTTTTTATTGTGTTAACAGGTTAGGAATCGATGGAAAGTAATAACAAGCTAAAGCGTGGGCTGAGCACCCGGCACATTCGCTTTATGGCATTAGGTTCAGCAATTGGTACCGGGCTGTTCTATGGTTCAGCCGATGCCATCAAAATGGCGGGGCCGAGCGTGTTGCTGGCCTATATTATCGGCGGCGTGGCGGCGTATATTATTATGCGTGCGCTGGGCGAAATGTCTGTTCATAACCCGGCTGCCAGCTCTTTCTCGCGCTATGCGCAGGAAAACCTCGGACCGTTGGCTGGTTACATTACCGGCTGGACCTACTGTTTTGAAATCCTGATTGTCGCCATTGCCGACGTGACAGCCTTTGGTATTTACATGGGCGTCTGGTTCCCGGCCGTACCGCACTGGATTTGGGTACTCAGCGTAGTGCTGATTATCTGCGCCATCAACCTGATGAGCGTGAAGGTGTTTGGCGAACTGGAGTTCTGGTTCTCATTCTTCAAAGTCGCCACCATCATCATCATGATTGTCGCCGGTTTCGGTATCATCATTTGGGGGATTGGCAACGGCGGGCAACCGACTGGTATCCATAACCTGTGGAGCAACGGTGGTTTCTTCAGCAACGGCTGGCTCGGCATGGTGATGTCGCTGCAAATGGTGATGTTCGCTTACGGCGGGATTGAGATTATCGGGATTACCGCAGGCGAAGCCAAAGACCCGGAAAAATCTATTCCGCGCGCTATCAATTCCGTACCAATGCGTATCCTGGTGTTTTATGTGGGGACGTTGTTCGTCATTATGTCTATCTACCCGTGGAACCAGGTCGGTACCGACGGTAGCCCGTTCGTTATGACGTTCCAGCATATGGGCATTACCTTTGCAGCCGGGATCCTCAACTTTGTCGTCCTGACTGCGTCGCTGTCGGCCATCAACTCTGACGTCTTCGGTGTGGGGCGTATGCTGCACGGTATGGCAGAGCAGGGCAGTGCCCCGAAAATGTTCGCCAAAACGTCGCGTCGTGGCGTGCCGTGGGTAACAGTGATGGTGATGACCATCGCGCTGTTGTTTGCGGTGTATCTTAACTACATCATGCCGGAAAACGTCTTCCTGGTGATCGCTTCGCTGGCAACGTTCGCCACGGTTTGGGTGTGGATTATGATCCTGCTGTCGCAGATCGCCTTCCGTCGTCGTCTGCCGCCGGAAGAGGTCAAAGCGCTGAAGTTTAAAGTACCGGGTGGGGTAACGACGACCGTTGTTGGCCTGATTTTCCTGGTCTTTATCATCGCTCTGATTGGCTATCATCCGGATACCCGCATTTCGCTGTACGTCGGTTTTGCGTGGATTCTCCTGCTGCTTGCAGGCTGGGTATTCAAACGCCGTCGCGAGCGCCAACTGGCTGAAGTGCAGTAATTTTTTTACTGGGTGGTAATATTGGTTCGTAGTTGAATTTGGCAATTGCTCTTTATTTAAAAAACGAAGTTGAATAATCAACTTCGTTTTTTATTTGTATAAACATGGTGAATATTTAGTGTTTAATAATGAAAGATAATAATCATTTTCTTTGTTTGCCATCAAACTATTATGAGCGTTTTTTGAAAGTTTGATGATGGTTTTTATGTTATTTTTCTGCTGCTTTATGGTTTTTATATGCCTTCTTGTAAAGTATAACTATTATTTATTATTAATGAGATTAAATGAGGATCTTTATGGGTATAAATGATATTCCAGCAGACTGCTCTACAAAGAGTAGAACTCATAATAACCCTGGAGTTAGGGGTAATAGTATATGTGATGTTTCTGTCTTTAACTCTAAAACTAACAAATTAGTTGGAGTGGCAAATAGTGGACAAACACCCACAAATATTAGTGGTTTAATATCACAAGGACCACGGTCATTACCACAGGCCGCTATAAAGAAGGCCAGTATAGCGATTTGTGTGCCGAAACCTTCACCAGGAGCGGTACGCGCGCAGGCGTCGGTGCAGACCCCTCCGCCGGTGCCGCCCCGTACAGATGTGCACAAGCAGGTGTCGGTGCAGACCCCTCCGCAGGTACCGCCCCGTACAGATGTGCACAAGCAGGCGTCGGTGCAGACCCCTCCGCAGGTGCCGCTCCGTACAGATGTGCATAAGCAGGCGTCGGTGCAGAATACCCCACGACCTGCCCCCCCTGGAGCAGAAGACTTGCGGAGGTCGGAGTTAAAACGTGAAGTTCTTCTACAGCCAGAAACAAAGGTAATGAGTAATCCAAAGAGCCATGTAGCGAAAAATGCAACTATTCAAGCGGAGAATGTCGCTAAGGTAAAAAACGACGTTGTAAAGAAAAATAGTGTTCCAGAAAAAAAATCACTTAAGGATAAAATCCTGCAACTTAAGAATAAAATCCTGCAATTTTTTAGTATTCACCACAGCAAGGATGCCTTGCTAAATCTGGAACAGAGAAAAGCTTTAGCTTATGAAAATAGGGACTTAATTAATAAAGGTGTTAGGAATATTCTTGCTCTCGATGTGCCTCAAAGTAATGAATCAACACGTCTTGAAGCATTTGGGGTTTTTAGGATGGCGCATCGCGAAGCCAATAACACTCAAACATATTTTCAACAAACCATAAATAAAATGGCTGAAGGTAATGGAGATCTGTTTAATGGTGGTGACGATGTAGTTGCTTTCTTTAATATATTCAAATATGCCATCAATCAGGCATACAGTGAAATGAAAAGTGGTCAAGACAAGGAGACAGCCAAGGATGCTTTCAACGAAATGGTGTCATTGCTCGGTTCAATGCAACAGCATTTTGCCAATGCCGATAAAAATACCTATAACTTTAATAATGTAGCGCAAGTTATGTTCAGTGATATGCCTGAAGCGCTCTCCCATCTAAATTTGGAAAAGCCTACTTTCAATTTGCCTGATGGCCAATAAGTATTCATTGTTTACCGGGTAGCCTGACGTTATCCGGTAATTTTCTCCTCCCCCGCACTCCTCCCCCAATAAACGTTAAGATGATGAGTGATCCTGTACTTCGCTATGGCAAGGTGTCGTCATTATCATCAAAGGGGATACGTGATGTTGAACGCCTGGCACCTTCCGGTTGCCCCATTTGTGAAGCAAAACAAAGATCAACTGACGATTACGTTATGGCTGGCGGGGGAAAATCCTCCTCAGCGGGTGACGCTACGCGCGGAAAACGATAACGAAGAAATTTCTCTGAGCATGCACAAACTGCGTAGCCAACCGCAGCCGGGCGTGAACGCGTGGCGAGCGGCGATCGATCTTACCAGCGGGCAGCCCCGCCGACGCTATAGCTTTAAATTACTCTGGCGCGATCGCCAGTTGTGGTTCACCCCGCAGGGATTCAACCGCTTTCCGCCTGCGCGTCTGGAGCAGTTTGCTGTTGATGTACCGGATAACGGTCCGCAGTGGGTTGCCGATCAGATTTTTTATCAGATTTTCCCGGATCGCTTTGCCCGCAGCCAGTTGCGTGAAGCGACTCAGGATAACGTCTATTACCACCACTCGGCCGGACACGACATCGTGCGGCGCGAATGGGATGAACCGCTTACGGCTCAGGCCGGTGGTTCGACGTTTTATGGCGGAGATTTGGACGGCATCAGCGAGAAACTGCCGTATCTGAAGACGTTAGGGGTAACGGCGCTGTATCTGAATCCGGTGTTTATCGCGCCGAGCGTACATAAATATGATACTGAAGATTACCGCCATGTTGATCCGCAGTTTGGCGGCGACAGGGCGCTGCTGCGCCTGCGTCACAATACGCAACAGCAGGGCATGCGGCTGATTCTGGACGGTGTCTTTAACCATAGCGGCGATTCGCATGCCTGGTTTGACCGACATCATCGCGGGACGGACGGGGCGTGCCATAACCCACACTCCCCCTGGCGCGACTGGTACCATTTCTCTGCTGATGGGGTTGCGCTGGACTGGTTGGGGTACTCAAGCCTACCCAAACTGGACTTTTCCTCTGAAAGCCTGGTAAATGAAATTTATCGTGGCGAAGACAGCATTGTTCGCCACTGGCTAAAAGCACCGTGGAGTATGGATGGCTGGCGTCTGGATGTCGTGCATATGCTGGGAGAGGCCGGTGGCGCACGTAATAACTTGCAGCATGTCGCCGGAATTACGCAGGCGGCGAAAGAAACCCAGCCAGAGGCGTATGTGGTGGGTGAACATTTTGGCGATGCGCGTCAGTGGTTGCAGGCCGATGCGGAAGATGCCGCCATGAACTATCGCGGTTTTACTTTCCCCCTCTGGGGATTCCTCGCCAATACCGATATTTCATACGACCCACAATCTATTGACGCTCAGACCTGTATGGCGTGGATGGATAACTACCGCGCGGGGTTGTCGCATCAGCAGCAGTTGCGGATGTTTAATCAGCTCGACAGCCACGATACCGCCCGTTTTAAATCTCTGCTTGGTAAAGACGTTGCACGGTTACCGCTGGCGGTGGTGTGGCTGTTTACCTGGCCTGGCGTGCCCTGTATTTACTACGGCGACGAAGTGGGGCTGGATGGAAATAACGATCCTTTTTGTCGCAAACCGTTCCCGTGGCAACCTGAAAAACAGGACGCTGACCTGCTGGCGTTGTATCAGCGTCTGGCCAAATTACGTCACCAGATCCAGGCGCTACGCCACGGCGGGTGCCAGGTGATTTACGCCGAGGATAACGTGGTGGTGTTTGCACGCGTGCTAAACCGCCAGCGCGTGTTGGTGGCGATAAACCGCGGCCACGCTTGTGAAGTCGTGCTGCCAGCCTCACCGTTGCTCAATGTCAGTCAATGGCAGCACAAAGAGGGCAAAGGCCAACTCGTCGATGATATCCTGACGCTGCCCGCAATATCGGCTTCAGTCTGGATGAGTCATTGATACAAGCGCGCAATTTCCCCACTGGCCAGCAGCGCGTCTCGCCACCAGCGCTGCGCCAGTCCTTCGCTACTATTGCGCCATGCCATATAGGCGACGTCTTTTTGACGAAATGAGATAACCTTCTTTTCCACCAGTTCACCGCTGGCAATCCATGGGCTGGCAATGTGGCGGGGGAGAAATCCGCAGCCCATTCCCGCCCGCAGCAGCATCACCTTACTGTGGAAATCATCGACGCGAATTTGCGCCTGTTCATCCATCAGGTTGGTCTGTAATGGGTGGCAAAAGCGAGCGCTGTCGCTGATAACAATCGCCCGGTGCAGACACAATTGCTCATTCGTCAGGTCATCAGGCGCGCTCGCCAGCGGGTGTCCTGGGGCGACGACAAAGACATTGTCCAGCGTGCCGAGCATTTTGTAGGACCAGGCCGCTGACGTTGGTGGTTCATTAATTGCGCCGAGGATAATATCCGCCCCGTTATGGGTCAGCTCTTCCCATGAACCCGCCAGCGTGTGGTGGGTGAAGTTGAGACGGGTCTGTTTATTAAGTGCATGAAATTCATCAATAATAGGTAGCAGCGCGGCAAAGGGAAAGGAATCATCGAGCGCTATTGCCAGCTCCTTTTCCCAGCCGGAACTTAGCTGTATTGCCTGCTTTTCGAGATCTTTTGCCGCACTCAGCAGTAGACGCCCCTTTTCCAGCATCATCCGTCCGGTGTCGGTGAATTTTGCCCGGTGTCCGGAACGGTCAAGCAATTCGATGTTCAGATCGCTTTCCAGCTTCTGAATCATATAGCTGAGTGCCGCAGGGGTTTTAAACAGCGATTCGGCCGCCGCAGCAAATGACCCCTGTTTGTCGAGTGCGTCGAGGATCAGCAGAACATCCAGATTGAGGCGCATAAGCAGAAAATATCCTGAAAATTAAACCTCTCTGTTTTACCGAATGGAGAAAAACAATGCCAGTGAATAAATTAGATGGGTCATGCGCATTTTTTTGATGTTGTTTAGGATATATCGCAACACAGAACGAATAGTTTCACAGGACGGTAAGTTTTCTTTAATAACTCGTTAGAAATTTCCCGCTATACTCAACAAGCTTTCTGATTCAGGATCCTGCTGCTGACGGCAGATACAGACCGTTACCTTTTAACTTATTGATTAAGAAGGTGTGCTATGTCTATTCGGGAACTGATTGACCCTCAAAACTCTACGCTAATTTTTATTGACCATCAGCCGCAAATGTCATTTGGTGTGGCGAATATTGATCGCCAGACATTGAAAAATAATACCGTTGCATTAGCCAAAACCGGGAAAATATTCAATGTTCCAGTAATTTATACTTCAGTAGAAACGAAAAGTTTTAGCGGATATATCTGGCCGGAATTGTTAGCTGTTCATCCTGATGTGAAACCGATTGAACGCACCTCGATGAACTCCTGGGAAGATGCAGCCTTTGTTAAGGCGGTAGAAGCGACCGGGCGTAAAAAACTGATTATTTCCGCGTTGTGGACCGAAGTGTGCCTGACCTTCCCGGCGCTGATGGCGCTGGAAGCGGGCTACGAAGTGTATGTGGTAACAGACACTTCAGGCGGCACGTCGGTGGATGCCCATGAACGTTCCATCGATCGCATGGTGCAGGCGGGTGCTGTACCTGTGACCTGGCAACAGGTTCTTCTTGAGTACCAGCGCGACTGGTCCCGCAAAGAAACCTACGACGCCGTTATGGATTTGGTGCGTGAACACAGCGGCGCCTACGGTATGGGTGTGGATTACGCGTATACCATGGTGCATGGCGCGCCGGAACGTAAAGCCTGAATACACGCCATCTTTCATGTTGCCTCTTTGTTGGCTTAGTTTGCGTACCCCGGTCACTGACTTATGTAAGTGACCGGGGCTACACAATCTTGCCGCCTCGATGTTTCACGAATAATTGTGTATTGCTTTCATGGCTTAAGCAGGTCAATTTCCCTTTAGCAAGGAACCTTTCATGGCGCAGAACAAACATGTGACGTTGGTAATTACTCACACCCTGCGGCCTGACCAGGCGCAGCGTTATGAGCAGTGGTTGGGGAAAATCATGCCGCTGGCCGCCGAGTTTCCCGGACATCTTGGGGCGAATGTCATTCGACCCACAGATGGACAAAATCTGTGGAACATCATCATTCGCTTCGACACCCTTGAGCATCTGTATAACTGGACTCAATCTGATACGCGCCGGGAGCTGGTTGAAGAAATTGCGCCGCTGCTGGCCGAAGGCGATAAAACAGAAGTGCGCACCGAAGCGGCCTTCTGGTTTACGCCGCCAGCCCCCCATGTACGTCAGCCCAAACGTTGGAAGCAGTTTTTGATAACGCTGCTGGTGATTTTCCCCAGTACCAACCTGGTGCCGTGGCTGACCGGCATTCTGCTGCCTTCAATGAAAGGCTCGTTACTCCTGCATCTGATTAATGATGCCTGTGTGGTTGCGCTGGTGGTCTGGTTGTGGATGCCCATCGTAACCCGTCTGTTTGCCGGATGGCTGAAAAAAGCCTGACCGGTTTCTCAGGAGATTGTTATGTCTCAAACTGCCACACTGATTCTGACTCACGGAAAAATTCATACTCTCGAAAAGCAAAGCCCGCAGGTAGAGGCGGTGGCGATCGCTAACGGGAAGATCCTCGCGACGGGTAGTCACGATCGGGTAATGAGCTTTGCGACCGACGGTACGCAGATTGTCGATCTGCAGGGACACACCGTGATTCCGGGTTTAAATGATTCGCACCTGCACCTCATTCGCGGTGGGTTGAACTACAACCTGGAGCTGCGCTGGGAAGGTGTCCCATCGCTCGCAGATGCGCTGCGCATGCTCAAAGAGCAAGCCGATCGGACGCCGTCTCCGCAATGGGTGCGGGTGGTCGGCGGCTGGAGCGAGTTTCAGTTTGCCGAACGGCGCATGCCAACCCTGGAAGAACTGAATGAAGCTGCTCCGGATACCCCGGTTTTTGTTCTGCATCTCTACGACCGGGCTTTGCTGAACCGCGCTGCGTTGAAAGCCGTCGGCTACACCAAAGCGACGCCGGATCCGGCGGGCGGTGAGATTGTGCGTGACAGCAACGGCAATCCAACCGGAATGTTGATAGCCAAACCGAACGCCATGATCCTCTATTCGACGCTGGCGAAAGGGCCAAAACTGCCGTTAGAGATGCAGGTTAACTCGACCCGCCAGTTTATGCGTGAACTGAACCGACTGGGGCTGACCAGCGCCATCGATGCCGGCGGCGGCTTCCAGAACTACCCGGAAGATTACGAGATCATCGAGCAACTGCACGCGAACCAGCAGATGACGGTGCGTATTGCCTACAACCTGTTTACCCAGCGTCCGAAGCAGGAAGTGGAAGACTTTGAGCGCTGGACGGATATGCTCAAACCCGGGCAGGGAACCGATTTCTATCGTGCTAACGGGGCAGGGGAAATGTTGGTCTTCTCGGCGGCTGACTTCGAAGATTTCCTGCAGCCACGCCCGGATTTACCGGAAGGGATGGAAGAGGAACTGGAGCGTGTGGTGCGCCACCTGGTGGAACATCGTTGGCCGTTCCGCCTGCATGCCACCTACGATGAATCCATCAGCCGCATGCTCGACGTGTTTGAGAAGGTGAACCGTGACATTCCGTTCAATGGCCTGCACTGGTTCTTCGATCACGCCGAAACGATTACTGAACGCAATATCGAGCGGGTAAAAGCGCTGGGCGGTGGCATTGCAGTTCAGCACCGTATGGCATTCCAGGGCGAGTATTTTATCGATCGCTATGGCAAAGAGGCGGTTAAACATACGCCGCCGGTGGCGAAAATGCTGGCGGCTGATGTGCCGGTTGGCCTGGGTACCGATGCAACGCGCGTGGCAAGTTACAACCCGTGGACAGCGTTGTACTGGCTGGTATCAGGACGCACCGTTGGCGGTATGGCGATGTATGATGATAACAACCGCCTGGCGCGCGACGTGGCGCTGGAACTGTGGACAGCAGGCAGTGCCTGGTTCTCCAGCGAGCAGGGTAAGAAAGGGCGTATTGAAAAGGATCAACTGGCAGATCTGGTGGTGCTGTCAAAAGACTATTTCAGCGTGCCGGAAGAAGAGATCAAAGGCATTGAGTCGGTGATGACGATTGTCGACGGCAAGGTTGTTTATGCCGCCGGACATTTCACCCCACTGGCACCGCCGGCCATCCCGGTTGTACCTGACTGGTCGCCGGTAGTGAAGGTGCCGGGGCACTATCGCTCAGCGCCGCCGGTTGCCGCGAAGGTTGGGGCAATGGTGCAGATGCATCAGTGCTGCGGAAGCTGTGGTGTACATGGCCATCAGCATGATATTGCGCGTAAATCAGGGATAGCGGTATCAGATGATCGGGCCTTCTGGGGTGCGCTCGGTTGTTCCTGCTTCGC
>NZ_SZWR01000001.1:461342-465682 GCF_005280875.1 Citrobacter sp. wls827 | reverse complement strand
CCGCACTAGCGGGCCTTTTTTCGATTCATGCCAATTACAGGCTGGAAACGTTTTCAGTCAGGTATTTTGCTACGCCGTCCGGAGAGGCGTTCATACCTTCTTTACCTTTTTCCCACTGTGCCGGGCAAACGTCGCCGTGTTCTTCGTGGAACTGCAGCGCGTCAACCATACGCAGCATTTCGTCGATGTTACGACCCAGCGGCAGGTCGTTAACCACCTGGTGACGAACAACGCCGTTAGCGTCGATCAGGAAAGAACCACGCAGAGCAACGCCCGCTTCCGGGTGCTCGATGCCGTAGGCTTTCTGGATTTCGCGTTTGATGTCAGCAACCATTGCGTATTTCACTGCACCGATGCCGCCTTTGTCGACAGGGGTGTTACGCCATGCGTTGTGGACAAATTCAGAGTCAAAAGAAACGCCAACAACTTCTACGCCGCGCTTCTGGAATTCTTCGTAACGCTTGTCGAATGCGATCAGTTCAGACGGGCAAACGAAGGTGAAGTCCATCGGCCAGAAGAACAGAACGGTGGTTTTACCGTTGGTATGCTGTTTGAAGTTGAAGTTATCAACAATCTCACCGCTACCCAGTACCGCAGCTGCTGTGAAATCCGGAGCCTGACGAGTTACCAGTACCATATAATTCTCCTGCAAAGTTAAGGGGTTTTTGGAACGCAACGCGGGCCAGTATAGAGAGTGTTCGGGAATAAGACAAAGAGGCGCTGGCAATCAATGAGACAGGTTTTGTCTATCAATCTTTTGCCGGATGACGGCTACTGCTTATCCGGCGCGTCATGCGGGCTACAATCAAAGGGTTTTACGCCGCGCCTGGTCCATCATTTGCGGATAAAACTGCCAGAATCGTTCTTCTAACGCATCGTAATGCGTATTGAGGTCATACCATGAGTCGCGCAGGGCACCGAGACGTGGACGGCGGCTGGCCATGCCGTTCAGGACGTTCTGGATAAAATCCATGTCCCGGTAGCGCTCAAGCCATTTCTCTGACCATATATAGTTGTTCAGATTGATAAAGCGTGGCGGCGATTCCGGCAAAATAGTGGTTACCTGGGTACGGGCATAGCGCACAAAGTCCGTCAGCGGGAAGTCAGGAGAAATTTCCGACCAGTGGCGCGACAGAAAATGATCCCACATGACATCCAGCGTAATCGGCGCGACGCGGCGCGTTTCGCTACGAAACCACTCTTTGGCTTCACGTACCTGCGGCAGGTTATCGGTCATTACGTCGATACGACGGTGCATGAAGATGCCTTCCACCACGTCGGGCGAATAGTGCGTTTGGGGATTACCCCGGACAAAATCGGCCAGCAGATTGCCGGAAAGCGAGCTATCGGCAAGGTGGGCCAGATGCAAATGTGCAAGAAAATTCATATCCACTTCATCCTTCAAACTGCCTCTTTGTTGGCTGCTGAGTTACTCGTCTCGTCCTGAGACTCGCCCTTACGGGCCGTCGCTTTGCGACGTTCAAATCTGTTCCTGACAGATTTGTCACTCACCCCAGTCACTTACTTGAGTAAGCTCCGGGGACTCATTCAGTTGCCGCCTTGATGCATCTTGAATGATTTTGTGTATAGATTATGTCTCTTAACTTGAGGGGTAAAGGTTGCAGGGAGAACGCCCCGGCACTAGACTACCCGCCTCTTATTTTAGTCTGAGTCAGTGTCATGCGCGTTACCGATTTCACCTTTGAATTACCCGAATCCCTGATTGCCCACTATCCGCAAGCTGAGCGCAGCAGTTGCCGCTTGCTGTCACTGGATGGGCCGACGGGCGCGCTGACGCACGGTACTTTCACCGATTTGCTCGATAAGCTCAACCCTGGAGATCTGCTGGTCTTTAATAATACCCGCGTGATCCCGGCTCGTCTGTTTGGCCGTAAAGCCAGCGGCGGCAAGATTGAAGTGCTGGTCGAGCGTATGCTGGATGACAAACGTATTCTGGCGCATATTCGTGCTTCAAAAGCGCCGAAGCCGGGCGCAGAGCTGCTGCTGGGCGATGACGAAAGCATTAAAGCAACGATGGTGGCGCGCCATGACGCGCTGTTTGAAGTTGAGTTTAACGACGAACGCAGTGTGCTGGATATTCTGAACGCCATCGGCCACATGCCGCTGCCGCCATATATCGATCGTCCGGATGAAGACGCCGACCGCGAGCTGTACCAGACCGTGTACAGCGAAAAACCGGGCGCGGTCGCCGCGCCGACCGCCGGTCTGCACTTTGACGAACCACTGTTGGCAAAACTGCGTGATAAAGGCATTGAGATGGCGTTCGTTACGCTACACGTCGGCGCGGGTACTTTCCAGCCGGTGCGCGTAGACACCATCGAAGATCACATCATGCACTCCGAGTATGCGGAAGTGCCGCAGGATGTGGTTGATGCTGTGCTGGCGGCGAAAGCCCGCGGCAACCGCGTGATTGCAGTAGGTACCACCTCCGTACGTTCACTGGAAAGCGCAGCGCAGGCAGCCAAAAACGACCTTATTGAACCGTTCTTCGGCGATACGCAGATCTTCATCTATCCAGGCTATCAATACAAAGTGATAGACGCGTTGGTGACCAACTTCCATCTGCCGGAATCGACGCTGATCATGCTGGTTTCCGCATTTGCTGGCTACAAAAACACCATGCGCGCCTATCATGAAGCGGTAAAAGCGGAATATCGCTTTTTTAGTTACGGTGATGCCATGTTTATCACGTACAATCCGCAGGCTATTTCTGAGCGCGTTGGGGAATAAATCCGCGATGCGAGTGTTTAACGTCGGACTGTTTTTCTGACGCAGGAGTTAAAATGAAATTTGAACTGGACACCACAGACGGTCGCGCTCGCCGCGGCCGCCTGGTTTTTGATCGTGGCGTAGTGGAAACGCCTGCTTTTATGCCGGTCGGTACTTACGGCACTGTTAAGGGTATGACGCCGGAAGAAGTTGAAGCGACCGGGGCACAGATCATCCTCGGTAACACCTTCCACCTGTGGCTGCGCCCGGGTCAGGAAATCATGAAGCTGCACGGCGATCTGCACGATTTCATGCAGTGGAAAGGCCCAATCCTCACCGATTCTGGTGGCTTCCAGGTATTCAGTCTGGGCGACATCCGTAAGATAACCGAGCAAGGCGTGCATTTCCGTAACCCGATCAACGGCGATCCGATTTTCCTCGATCCTGAGAAGTCGATGGAGATTCAATACGATCTCGGTTCCGATATCGTGATGATCTTCGACGAATGTACACCGTATCCTGCCGACTGGGACTATGCTAAACGCTCGATGGAGATGTCTTTGCGTTGGGCGAAGCGCAGCCGTGACCGTTTTGATAGCCTCGGCAACAAAAATGCGCTTTTTGGCATCATTCAGGGCAGTGTTTACGAAGATTTACGTGATATCTCCGTCAAAGGTCTGGTAGATATCGGCTTTGATGGCTACGCTGTCGGCGGTTTGGCTGTTGGTGAACCGAAGGAAGATATGCACCGCATTCTGGAGCATGTTTGCCCGCAGATTCCGGCTGATAAACCGCGTTACCTGATGGGCGTCGGTAAACCAGAAGATCTGGTTGAAGGCGTGCGTCGCGGTATCGATATGTTTGACTGTGTGATGCCAACGCGAAATGCCCGTAATGGTCATTTGTTTGTGACTGACGGCGTGGTAAAAATTCGTAACGCGAAACATAAAAGCGACACCAGTCCGCTCGATGCTGAGTGTGATTGCTACACCTGTCGCAATTATTCGCGCGCATACTTGCATCATCTTGACCGTTGCAACGAAATATTGGGCGCGCGACTCAACACGATTCATAACCTTCGCTACTACCAGCGTTTGATGGCGGGTTTACGCAAGGCTATTGAAGAGGGTAAATTAGAGAGCTTCGTGACCGATTTTTACCAACGTCAGGGTAGACCAGTTCCACCTGTGAACGTTGATTAATTTTAATAATGAGGGAATTTGAATGAGCTTTTTTATTTCTGATGCGGTAGCGGCAACAGGTGCTCCGGCGCAGGGCAGCCCGATGTCTCTGATTCTGATGCTGGTGGTGTTTGGTCTGATTTTCTACTTCATGATCCTGCGCCCGCAGCAAAAGCGTACCAAAGAACACAAAAACCTGATGAACTCCATTGCGAAAGGCGATGAAGTGCTGACCAACGGTGGTCTGGTGGGTCGCGTGACCAAAGTAGCAGAATCCGGCTACATCGCTATCGCGCTGAACGACACCACTGAAGTGGTTATTAAACGTGATTTCGTAGCTGCCGTTCTGCCGAAAGGCACCATGAAGGCGCTGTAATTTATTGTTTTCCCAAAGGGAACTGCCGTGTTAAACCGTTATCCTTTGTGGAA
>NZ_SZWR01000001.1:449211-461219 GCF_005280875.1 Citrobacter sp. wls827 | reverse complement strand
ATCACTGGCGTGCGCGGTGCCGCCGCCAGTGAGCAAACGCTGATCCAGGTCCAGAAAACGTTACAAGAAGATAAAATCACACCTAAGTCTGTGGCTCTGGAAGAGGGTGCTATTCTCGCGCGCTTCGACTCCACTGATACCCAACTGCGCGCACGTGAAGTGTTAATGGGCGTGCTGGGTGATCAATACGTCGTGGCGCTTAACCTTGCTCCGGCAACCCCGCGCTGGCTGGCAGCCATTCACGCAGAACCGATGAAACTCGGTCTTGACCTGCGTGGTGGCGTTCACTTCCTGATGGAAGTGGATATGGATACCGCGCTGAGTAAGTTGCAGGAACAAAATATCGATAGCCTGCGCAGCGATCTGCGTGAAAAAGGCATTCCTTATACTACCGTTCGCAAAGAAGATAACTACGGTCTGAGCATCACTTTCCGTGATAGCAGCGCCCGTGATGAAGCTATCTCTTACCTGAGCAAGCGTCACCAGGATTTGGTTATTTCCAGCCAGGGCAGCAATGCACTGCGTGCTGTAATGACCGATGCGCGCCTGAGCGAAGCCCGTGAGTACGCGGTACAGCAGAACATCAACATTCTGCGTAATCGTGTTAACCAACTGGGTGTTGCTGAGCCGGTGGTACAACGTCAGGGTGCTGACCGCATCGTGGTCGAACTGCCGGGTATTCAGGATACCGCGCGTGCGAAAGAAATTCTGGGCGCAACCGCAACGCTGGAGTTCCGTCTGGTAAACACCAACGTTGACCAGTCCGCTGCAGCATCGGGTCGTGTTCCGGGTGATTCGGAAGTGAAACAGTCTCGTGAAGGTCAGCCGGTTGTGCTGTACAAGCGCGTGATCCTGACCGGTGACCATATCACCGACTCCACTTCCAGCCAGGACGAATACAATCAGCCGCAGGTTAACATCTCGCTGGATAGCGCGGGTGGTAACATCATGTCCAACTTCACCAAGGACAACATCGGTAAGCCGATGGCGACCCTGTTCGTGGAGTACAAAGACAGCGGTAAGAAAGATGCTAACGGTCGCGCCGTGCTGGTGAAACAGGAAGAGGTGATTAACATCGCCAACATCCAGTCTCGCCTGGGTAACAGCTTCCGTATCACCGGTATCAACAACCCGAACGAAGCGCGTCAGCTTTCTCTGCTGTTACGTGCCGGTGCGTTGATTGCGCCGATTCAGATTGTGGAAGAACGTACCATCGGCCCAACCCTGGGTATGCAGAACATTAAACAGGGTCTGGAAGCGTGTCTGGCCGGTCTGGTGGTGTCTATCCTGTTCATGATCTTCTTCTATAAGAAGTTCGGTCTGATCGCGACGAGTGCGCTGATTGCTAACCTGGTGCTGATTGTCGGTATTATGTCGCTACTGCCGGGCGCAACGCTAAGTATGCCGGGGATTGCGGGGATCGTCTTAACCCTTGCCGTCGCGGTCGATGCGAACGTACTGATCAACGAACGTATCAAAGAAGAGTTGAGTAACGGGCGTTCGGTGCAGCAGGCCATCAACGAAGGTTATGCGGGCGCATTTAGCTCCATCTTTGATGCGAACATTACGACGCTGATCAAGGTCATCATCCTGTACGCAGTTGGCACCGGGGCAATTAAAGGGTTCGCGATTACTACCGGTATTGGTGTGGCGACGTCGATGTTTACCGCGATTGTCGGTACACGTGCCATCGTAAACCTGTTGTATGGCGGCAAGCGCGTCAAAAAGCTGTCAATCTGAGGAGTGCGAAGTGGCACAGGAATATACTGTTGAACAATTAAACCACGGCCGTAAAGTCTGGGACTTTATGCGCTGGGACTACTGGGCTTTCGGCATTTCAGGTTTCCTGCTGATTGCGGCCATCGTGGTGATGGGCGTACGCGGGTTTAACTGGGGTCTCGATTTCACCGGTGGTACGGTTATTGAAATCACGCTGGAAAAACCGGCCGATATGGACGTGATGCGCGATGCGCTGGAGAAAGCGGGCTTCGTTGATCCACTTCTGCAGAACTTCGGCAGCAGCCACGACATTATGGTACGTATGCCGCCAACTGAAGGTGCAGACGGCGGTCAGGTGCTGGGCAGCAAAGTGTTGAGTGTGATTAACGAATCCACCAACCAAAACGCCGCGGTGAAGCGAATTGAATTCGTGGGTCCGAGCGTGGGGGCTGATCTGGCGCAAACCGGTGCGATGGCGCTAATGGCAGCGCTGATCTCCATCCTGGTGTACGTCGGTTTCCGCTTTGAGTGGCGACTGGCGGCAGGGGTGGTTATTGCTCTGGCGCACGACGTGATTATCACACTTGGGATCCTGTCGTTGTTCCATATCGAGATTGACCTGACTATCGTCGCATCACTGATGTCGGTAATCGGTTACTCGCTGAACGATAGTATCGTTGTATCTGACCGTATTCGTGAAAACTTCCGCAAAATTCGTCGCGGTACGCCTTACGAAATCTTTAACGTGTCACTGACTCAAACGCTGCACCGTACGTTGATTACGTCCGGTACAACGTTGATGGTTATTCTGATGCTGTTCCTGTTCGGTGGTCCGGTACTGGAAGGCTTCTCGCTGACGATGCTGATCGGTGTGTCCATCGGTACCGCATCCTCTATCTACGTGGCATCGGCGCTGGCGCTGAAGCTGGGTATGAAGCGTGAGCACATGCTGCAGCAGAAGGTCGAGAAAGAAGGGGCGGATCAGCCGTCAATTCTGCCTTAACCCATCAAGAGTGGAAATACTGGAATCCCGATCGCAAGGTCGGGATTTTTTTTGCCTGTGAATTAGCGACAGGCAATTATCTTTTCCTGTCGCCACACTACTGACAGTATGCTGTCAGTAGCCCTGTCTTATAGTCCTTCTGAGATTACCCACACAGGCAGGAGGAAGTATGAGCAACGTAATTAATTGGTTTGAAATCCCCGTAGCACAAATGGATCGCGCCATCGCTTTTTATGAACCAGTGATGCAGGTTTCTTTGCGTCGGGAGAACATGGACTGCGCTGAGCTGGCCGTATTTCCGCATCAGGATCCCGCTCCTGGCGGTGCACTGGCTAAATTTGACGGTATTACGCCTTCAGCGCAGGGCGCTATTATTTACCTGCATACGGACGATTTGGCTGCAACGCTTGAACGCGTCGCCATCGCTGGCGGCCAGTGCGTGTTTGGCCCGCTTGAACTGGGGCAAGACATTGGCACGATTGCGCTGTTTACTGACAGCGAAGGCAATCGCGTTGGTTTACATCAACCCGCGTAATTTTTTCAGGACTGACGATTAATATGACCAGACGCGCCGACCGCTTGTTTCAGATTGTACAAATCCTGCGTGGCAGGCGAGTGACAACGGCGGCGCTGCTGGCAGAACGTCTGGAGGTGTCTGAACGGACGATTTATCGCGATATCCGCGATCTCTATTTATCCGGCGTGCCCATTGAAGGCGAAGTGGGTAGTGGATACCGCTTAATGGCGGGGTTTGATCTGCCGCCGTTGATGTTAACCCAGCACGAATCAGAAGCGTTGATGGTAGCGATTCGGTTGCTGAAAACATGGGGCGGGGATTCACTCTCACAGGCGCTGGAATCAGCACAGGAAAAAGTGTTGGCGATATTGCCGCCAGAGAGTCGGCGCAGAGCCGAGCAAACGCGGATTTTCGCACCTGATTTTGGTAATCAGCCGCATTCACGCAGTGCGTTCGATCTCATTCATCGCGCGGTTTCGGCGCAGCAGGCGCTGGCGCTGCATTATCGCGATGAGTCCGGGAATCTCTCCTGGCGCGACGTTCAGCCGCTGGGATTATTTTTCTGGGGCGAGCACTGGCTGCTCGTTGCCTGGTGTGAAAAACGTGACGATTATCGCTGTTTTCGCGTTGATCGTTGTCTGAAGATCACGCCGCTTAACAGGTATTTTCGCGAATCAGCGGATCGATCGCTAAGTGACTTTTTACGTAAAGTACGCTGTGAAGACCGGCCATAAAAAAGCCAGCGGTTAAGCTGGCTTGTCTGCGATAGATTGGCTGGATTAGAAGTTGTAACCCACAACAAGGTAACCACCCCAACCGGTAGATTTCGCGCTGAAATCGCCTTCGCCCCAGTTCAGAGTGTCGCCACCTTTCCACTGGCCGCCGTTGTGGAAGTAACGCGCCACTACGGAGTAGTGCCAGTGATCGTAGTTCAGCGCCAGAACGTGGCTGGAAGCGATAGAGTTGCTGGTGCGGTTCGGATCGTCACCCAAATCTGAGCCCCAGTCGAAGTTGGTGAAGCCGATGTAGGTCAACTGGCCGCCCCATACCTGGGTGATCGGCACAAAGTATTTCACTTTGAAACGGTAGCCATCCCACTCGTTTTCGTTGGATGCGCCATAGTTCTGCCACTGGTATTTAGCATACACGTTCAGAGACAGACCCATCGGCAGACCGGTATCGATATCGGTACCCAGACCCATATACCAGGTGCTCTGGCGGCTGGCTTTGTTATCACCCATATCGTAGATGTAGTTGTTGGCGAAATACCATTCTTTGAACGGACCGAAGCTCAGGTCAGCGCCGGTCAGCTTGTCGATGGAGAAACGCGGTTCGATTTCCATAAACAGCGGGGAACCGTCAGACCAGATACCTTTATCGTTGCCGTTACCCCAGTCGAAGGTTTTAGGAATATCGATGTAGCCATAGAAGTCAAACCAGTCTTTTTTGGCAAACGCTTCATATTCCAGATACACGTCGTTGTTCAGTTTCGGGGAGAAACGGGTGTGGTAGCTACCCACCACGTTGACGCTCTGGTGCCACCAGTCGGACAGATATTGCGGTTTGTCATTTTCTGCCGCGTTGGCAGTAAAAGACGAGGAGAGCGCCAGCACTGCACCGGCTGCAAGTAATGTTTTTTTCATATGTATGCCACTGTTTGAAATCCCTTTCGGGAGTGAAAAATGCGCAATTTGCGTTTCTAAATATTTCGTAATTCTTCGGAGCCTATTATAAAAATCATTGTTCACAAAAATATGTCTTGTTTCACAGTTCTATCATTTGCGTAATCGATTGCGTTCACGTTTGCGTACTTTAGGCGGCGAATTGTACTGGCTCCGGTGAATGTTGCCAAGTTTTACCGGAAATATCGCTTATGTCAGAGGAGTAACAAAATGGGCGGGAGTGATGTTGCGGAACGCACAAAAACGTTCCGCAAAAAGTTTATTGACTAACAGGTTGGATGTCGTGGATGCGAACAAAACCTAACTGATCTGGAGACAGTCCGTTTAACTGCAATGGAATGTCTACATCACTGGGGGCAAGAATACTTGCCGGGGCGTTGACCAATTGGTTGTGAACGTTCACTTCCTGATAGTTGTCCGTGGTGCCCTGAATTTGCCCGTATTCGACGGTGGCGCTAAAGGCGGGTAAAGGCGTGTTGGATTCACCCTGAATCCGCAGCGTCAGGCGCGTACCGTCGGCGTTCGGCGCAATATTTATCAGCGACATACGTAACGTGCCTATCTGGCTGTCCAGTCGGGCAGGGGTTTTGGAACCTGGCAGCAGATAGACGCCGCTGGTTGATTTTGCGTTCAACATATTTTGTTGAGTAATTTTTACCGTTTCCTGATTTAGCTGCGCCATCTCTTTATTCAACGTGCTAACACTTTGATGCATCTGGCGTACTTCGCTTTGCTGTGCGCAGGCGCTTAGGCTAAAGAGACTTCCCACCAGGAGAATTCTTAGGTAACGTCTTGTCATTGTGATTACTTCCTTTATTGTCGCGATAGCATAATGGTAGTGCGCACTGAGCGCGAAGGCATCGATCCTTTGTCTCAAAAGCGTTGCGCCTTTGTTGTCACGCCAGTTCAGGGTAAAATAGATTCCGGTCAACCACTGAGGTACAGGACGCCGTATGCATTGCCCATTCTGTTTCGCCGTAGACACTAAGGTAATTGACTCTCGTCTTGTCGGCGAGGGCTCCTCAGTACGCCGCCGTCGGCAGTGTCTGGTCTGTAACGAACGTTTCACCACTTTTGAAGTGGCTGAACTAGTCATGCCGCGCGTTGTGAAAAGCAACGATGTGCGTGAACCCTTTAATGAAGATAAGCTGCGCAGCGGCATGCTCAGAGCGCTTGAGAAACGTCCGGTCAGCTCTGATGACGTCGAAATGGCGTTGAACCATATCAAATCACAACTGCGTGCGACTGGCGAGCGTGAGGTGCCGAGCAAGATGATTGGCAACCTGGTGATGGAGCAGTTGAAAAAACTCGATAAAGTCGCCTACATCCGCTTTGCTTCGGTTTACCGGAGTTTCGAAGATATCAAAGAATTTGGCGAGGAGATTGCTCGCCTACAGGACTAAGCCATGCAGGATGAATTATACATGGCGCGCGCGCTGAAGCTTGCTGCGCGCGGACGTTTTACCACTCACCCCAATCCCAACGTGGGCTGCGTGATTGTTAAAGATGGGGAGATCGTCGGTGAAGGGTATCATCACCGCGCGGGCGAACCACATGCCGAAGTCCATGCCCTGCGGATGGCGGGAGAAAAAGCGCAAGGGGCAACGGCCTATGTGACGCTTGAACCCTGTAGTCATCATGGCCGTACGCCGCCGTGCTGCGATGCGTTGATTGCCGCAGGCGTGTCACGTGTGGTTGCCGCGATGCAGGA
Organism: Citrobacter sp. wls827; assembly: GCF_005280875.1. NCBI lineage: Bacteria > Pseudomonadati > Pseudomonadota > Gammaproteobacteria > Enterobacterales > Enterobacteriaceae > Citrobacter > Citrobacter sp. wls827. The sequence continues at coordinate 454,587 of NZ_SZWR01000001.1, read as the reverse complement.
TCCTAATCCGCAGGTCGCAGGACGTGGGCTCTATCGTTTGCAGCAGGCGGGCATTGATGTCAGCCACGGGCTGATGATGAGCGAAGTTGAGCAACTGAATAAAGGCTTTCTCAAGCGCATGCGTACGGGATTCCCGTATCTGCAGCTTAAGCTTGGCGCCTCGCTTGATGGCCGTACGGCGATGGCCAGCGGTGAAAGCCAGTGGATTACCTCACCACAGGCGCGCCGCGATGTGCAACGTTTACGCGCGCAAAGCCATGCCATTTTAACCAGTAGCGCTACGGTGTTAGCCGACGACCCTCAGCTTACCGTGCGTTGGTCGGAGCTTGGGGAGTCTACCCAGGCGAGTTACCCGCAGGAAGAGCTGCGCCAGCCAATCCGCATTGTTCTTGATAGCCAGAATCAGGTCACGCCGGAGCATCGTATTGTGCAACAGCCAGGAGAAACCTGGATTGCCCGGACTAAAGACGACCCTCGCAGCTGGCCGGAAACGGTGCGTAGCCTGAAGGTACCGGAACATAACGGGCATCTGGATCTGGTGGCGCTGATGATGCAACTGGGCAGGCAGCAAATTAACAGCATTTGGGTTGAAGCAGGCCCAACGCTTGCTGGCGCGTTATTGCAGGCCGGCGTGGTCGATGAGCTAATCGTGTATGTTGCGCCTAAACTGTTAGGCAGCGATGCGCGAGGATTATGTGTGCTTCCAGGCCTTGAGAAACTGGCTGACGCACCCCATTTCAAATTCAATGAGATACGCCAGGTGGGCCCGGACGTTTGCCTGCATTTAACGACTGCGTGAGGCTTTCTGATTTAGAGGAAGCAGCGCACAGAATATTATGATAAAATCCGCCCCCCTTACGGGGCTATAAATCGAACCCGAAGGAAGAATATGAACATTATTGAAGCTAACGTTGCTACCCCGGACGCTCGCGTCGCCATCACCATTGCGCGTTTCAACAACTTTATCAATGACAGCCTGCTGGAAGGTGCGATCGACGCCCTGAAACGTATTGGTCAGGTTAAAGATGAAAACATTACCGTTGTTTGGGTTCCAGGTGCCTATGAGCTGCCGCTGGCGGCTGACGCTCTGGCGAAAACCGGTAAATACGACGCGGTGATTGCGCTCGGTACGGTGATCCGTGGCGGTACCGCGCACTTCGAATATGTGGCTGGCGGTGCAAGCAATGGCCTGGCGCATGTCGCTCAGGACAGCGGCATTCCGGTAGCCTTCGGTGTTCTGACCACCGAAAGTATTGAACAAGCCATCGAACGTGCTGGCACTAAAGCCGGCAACAAAGGCGCAGAAGCTGCACTGACTGCGCTTGAAATGATTAATGTATTGAAAGCCATCAAGGCCTGATTTTTGTAAGGGGAAATCCGTGAAACCTGCTGCTCGTCGCCGCGCCCGTGAGTGTGCCGTCCAGGCGCTCTACTCCTGGCAGTTGTCCCAGAACGACATCGCTGATGTTGAATACCAGTTCCTGGCGGAACAGGACGTAAAAGATGTCGACGTTCTGTATTTCCGTGAACTGCTGTCCGGGGTGGCGACTAACAGCGCGTACCTGGATGGCTTAATGAAGCCTTACCTGTCTCGCCTGTTGGAAGAGCTGGGTCAGGTAGAAAAAGCCGTGCTGCGTATTGCGCTGTTTGAACTGTCTAAACGTAGCGATGTGCCATACAAAGTGGCCATCAACGAAGCGATTGAACTGGCGAAAACCTTCGGCGCTGAAGACAGCCACAAATTCGTCAACGGCGTACTGGATAAAGCAGCACCTGTGATTCGCCCCAACAAAAAGTAATTCCGAGGCCGGTCGGATGGTGGAACATGTTTCCGCTATCCCCGGCTTTTTCTTTTTTTTCTGCTGAGGCATAACGTATGGCATGCGGCGAATTTTCCCTGATTGCCCGTTATTTTGACCGCGTAAGAACCTCTCGTCTTGATGTCGAAACCGGTATTGGTGACGATTGCGCACTTCTGAACATCCCTGAAAAACAGACGCTGGCGATCAGTACCGATACGCTGGTAGCTGGTAACCACTTCCTCCCTGACATTGATCCGACCGATCTCGCCTGGAAAGCGCTGGCGGTGAATTTGAGCGATCTGGCGGCGATGGGGGCGGACCCTGCATGGCTGACGCTGGCGCTCACGTTACCTGACGTCGATGAAGCCTGGCTTGAAGCCTTCAGCGATGGCCTGTTTGAACTGCTGAATTACTATGATATGCAGCTGATTGGCGGTGACACCACGCGTGGGCCACTGTCGATGACGTTGGGTATCCATGGCTACGTCCCTGTAGGACGGGCCTTAAAACGCTCCGGAGCGAAACCGGGAGACTGGATTTATGTTACCGGTACGCCGGGAGACAGCGCGGCGGGGCTGGCGATTTTACAGAATCGGTTGCAGGTTGGAGATGCAAAAGACGCAGACTATCTGCTTAAACGTCATCTGCGGCCAACGCCGCGCATCCTGCAGGGACAAGCCCTGCGCGATCTGGCGAGCGCCGCTATCGATATTTCCGACGGCCTGATCTCCGATCTGGGGCATATCGTTAATGCCAGCGGCTGCGGCGCGCGGGTTAACGTTGATGCGCTGCCTTACTCTCCGGCATTTGCCCAACACGTGGAATCGGAACAGGCGCTGCGCTGGGCGCTCTCGGGTGGTGAAGATTATGAGTTATGCTTTACCGTACCGGAAATTAACCGTGGCGCGCTGGACGTGGCGCTGGGGAATCTCGGCGCAGCGTTTACCTGTATCGGGCAGATGAGCGCGGATGTGGAAGGCATTCACTTTACGCGCGACGGAAAACCCGTCACGTTCGACTGGAAAGGATATGACCATTTTGCCGCGCCTTAAAAAAGATGTCGCCAAAAGTCGCCTGAGTATGCGCAACCCGTGGCACTTGTTGGCCACCGGTTTTGGCAGCGGACTGAGTCCAATTGTTCCTGGCACCATGGGATCGCTGGCGGCGATCCCATTTTGGTATTTAATGACGTTTCTGCCGTGGCAGCTGTATTCGCTGGTGGTCATGTTGTCTATCTGTATTGGCGTTTATCTGTGCCATCAAACGGCGAAAGATATGGGCGTGCACGATCACGGCAGCATTGTCTGGGACGAGTTTGTCGGGATGTGGATAACCCTGATGGCGCTACCAACCAACGACTGGCAGTGGGTTGCCGCGGGTTTTGTGATTTTCCGTATCCTGGATATGTGGAAGCCGTGGCCGATTCGTTGGTTCGATCGCAACGTGCATGGCGGGACGGGGATCATGATCGACGATATTGTGGCCGGAATACTCTCTGCCGGAATTTTGTATTTTATCGGTCATCACTGGCCGGTAGGGATTATTTAACCCTTTTGGGGGCTGTTGTAGGCCCGATAAGCGTCGCGCCATCGGGCAATCAGTGCTGGATGCGTTATGCTTATCCGGCCTACAATTAGCAATCGCCAATGCTTATTTAAATCCCACCACCGGATGCTGTTTGTACGGCGTTTCCAGCTCGGCTACCTGCTCTGGTTTCAGCGTTAAATCCACCGCATTAAGCAACTCATCCAGCTGTTCCTCACGCGACGTACCGATAATCGGCGCTGCCACACCGGGTTTACTCAGTAGCCAGGCCAGCGCAACCTGTGCACGCGTGACGCCTAATTCTTCACTGATACCGGCCAGCCGTGCGGCAATTTGCGCATCGTTTTCATCGCTCTCGTTGTACAAATTTTTACCGACTTCATCAGAAACCAGACGTGCCGTCGTTTCTCCCCACGGGCGCGTCAGGCGACCACGCGCCAGCGGACTCCATGGGATCACCGCCACACCTTCCTGATAGCAAAGCGGCAGCATTTCACGTTCTTCTTCGCGATAAATCAGGTTGTAGTGATCCTGCATGCTAACGAACTGTGCCCAGCCGTGTTGTTTCTGCAGGGCCAGTGCCTGAGCAAACTGCGAAGCGTGCATGGATGAGGCGCCGATATAGCGCGCTTTACCGGCTTTCACTACGTCGTTTAGAGCCTCCAGGGTTTCTTCAATAGGTGTGTTGTAATCCCAGCGGTGAATTTGCAGGATGTCGACATAGTCCATACCCAGACGTCTGAGGCTGTCGTCGATTGAGCGCAGGATTTGTGCGCGGGATAATCCTTCCGGCAGGTCGTCAACCTGATGAAAAACCTTGGTGGCGACCACGACATCTTCGCGGCGGGCAAAATCACGCAGCGCGCGACCGACAATCTCTTCGCTGCTGCCAGCGGAGTAGCTGTTGGCGGTATCAAAAAAGTTAATACCGCCCTCAAGGGCATGTTTGATTATCGGACGGCTACTTTCTTCCGGTAGCGTCCAGGCGTGATTGCCGCGATTGGGTTCGCCAAACGTCATGCAGCCCAGACAAAGGCGGGAGACCCGAAGGTCGGTTTTTCCTAAGATGTTGTATTGCATAAATTCGCTCCTGCTTAGCGTGTTATTCATTAAGCATAGCAGGAGCGAGGGGGGGATTATGCCAGCCAGGCCTTGATTTTGGCCTCAATTCCGGTGGCATTCAGGCCCAGTTCGGCGCGAGCCTCGTCCTGAGTTCCCTGGGGAATGAAGAAATCAGGCAGGCCAATATTCAGTACCGGAACTGGCTTACGATGTGCCATCAGTACTTCGTTTACGCCGCTGCCAGCACCGCCCATAATGGCGTTCTCTTCAATGGTGACCAGCACGTCGTGTTGGGCGGCCATTTCCAGGATCAACGTTTCATCCAGCGGTTTCACAAAGCGCATATCGACCAGCGTGGCGTTCATCGACTCTGCGACCTGAGCGGCTTCCGGCATCAGGGTACCGAAGTTGAGAATTGCCAGTTTCTCCCCGTGATGTTTCACTATACCTTTCCCGATAGGCAGTTGTTCCAGCGGGGTCAACTCTACGCCCACCGCGTTACCGCGCGGGTAGCGCACGACCGTTGGACCGTCGTTGTAGTGATAGCCGGTGAACAGCATTTGGCGGCATTCGTTTTCATCACTCGGGGTCATGATGACCATTTCCGGGATGCAGCGCAGGAAGGAGAGATCAAACGCCCCTTGATGAGTTTGTCCATCTGCGCCAACAATCCCTGCCCGGTCGACAGCGAACAGGACCGGCAGTTTCTGAATGGCGACATCATGCAGCACCTGATCGTACGCGCGTTGCAGAAAAGTAGAGTAAATCGCCACGACCGGCTTATAGCCGCCAATCGCCAGACCGGCAGCAAACGTCACCGCGTGCTGCTCGGCAATCGCCACATCGAAGTAGCGGTCCGGGAATTTACGGGAAAACTCCACCATGCCGGAGCCTTCGCGCATTGCCGGGGTGATCGCCATCAGCTTATTGTCTTTCGCCGCGGTTTCGCACAGCCAGTCACCGAAGA
>NZ_SZWR01000001.1:418017-449164 GCF_005280875.1 Citrobacter sp. wls827 | reverse complement strand
GAATAGCTCGGCAGGCCGCCACTGCTTTTCGGCAGGCATCCGCTGGACGGATCGAATTTTGGTACTGCGTGGAAGGTAATCGGATCTTTTTCCGCAGGCTCGTAGCCACGACCTTTTTTGGTCATGATGTGCAGGAACTGCGGGCCTTTCAGATCGCGCATGTTCTTCAGTGTGGTGATAAGCCCCAGCACGTCGTGACCGTCCACCGGACCGATATAGTTAAAGCCCAGTTCTTCAAACAGCGTGCCCGGCACGACCATGCCTTTAATGTGTTCTTCGGTACGTTTGAGCAGCTCTTTAATCGGCGGTACGCCGGAGAACACTTTCTTCCCGCCTTCGCGCAGCGAGGAGTAGAGTTTGCCAGAGAGCAGCTGCGCCAGATGATTGTTCAGCGCGCCAACGTTCTCTGAAATCGACATTTCATTGTCGTTGAGGATAACCAACATGTCGGGCTTAATATCACCCGCGTGGTTCATCGCTTCAAACGCCATGCCAGCGGTGATAGCGCCGTCGCCAATCACACATACGGTACGACGTTCTTTGCCTTCTTTCTCAGCGGCAACCGCAATACCGATACCAGCGCTGATGGAGGTTGATGAGTGGCCAACGCTCAGTACGTCATACTCGCTCTCACCGCGCCACGGGAACGGATGCAAACCGCCTTTCTGGCGAATGGTACCGATTTTATCGCGGCGGCCGGTCAGGATTTTGTGCGGATAAGCCTGATGTCCCACATCCCAGATTAACTGGTCAAACGGGGTGTTGTAGACATAGTGCAGCGCGACGGTGAGTTCCACCGTGCCCAGACCAGAGGCGAAGTGCCCGCTGGAACGGCTCACGCTGTCGAGCAAATAGCGGCGCAGTTCGTCGCAAAGCTTTGGCAGGCTCTCTTTCGGCAGCAGGCGTAACTCCTGGGTGGAGTCGACCAGCGCCAGGGTCGGGTATTTGGCTATATCAAAACTCATCGCAAGCTCATGGGATATGTTGGTTTATTTATCACGCTGGATTATGTAGTCCGCTAGCGCTTCCAGTGCCGAGGTATCGAGTGACTGTGCGGCCAGCAGATTCAGCGACTGGCGGGCATCTTCGATTAAATCCCGGGCTTTATTCCGGGCTTGCTCAAGACCCAGAAGTGCAGGATAGGTACTTTTGCCAAGCTGCTGGTCAGCACCCTGACGTTTACCCAATGTTGCAGTATCGCCTACCACATCCAGGATGTCATCCTGAACCTGGAAGGCCAGACCGATGCTTTCGGCGTATTTGTCGAGTATTGCCAGGCATTCTCGCCCTTTATCGCCTGCGCTCAATGCGCCCAGACGTACGGCGGCGCGAATCAATGCCCCGGTTTTGTGGCGGTGAATACGCTCCAGCGCATCCAGCTCAACCTGATGGCCTTCGGCTGCCAGATCCAGCGCCTGGCCGCCGCACATACCGGCGATACCGCTGGCCTGAGCCAGTTCAGAGATCATCGCGATGCGGTCACGGTCAGACACTTCCGGCATCGGGGCGTCGCTGATAATAGAGAATGCCAGCGTTTGCAGCGCATCACCGGCCAGAATCGCATTCGCTTCGCCAAACTTGACGTGGCAGGTCGGCAGACCGCGACGCAGATCATCGTCGTCCATCGCGGGTAAATCGTCGTGCATCAGTGAATAGGCATGGATGCACTCGACGGCTGCAGCGGGAGCATCAAGCGTACTCAGGCTGACGCCAAACATCTGGCCGGTCGCGTACACCAGGAACGGGCGCAGACGTTTACCGCCTAATAATGCGCCATATTGCATGGTTTCGACCACGGGAGTGTTCTGAAAGGGCAGTGGCGCGATAAAACGGCTCAGTGCCTGGTTGGCCTGCTCAACGCAAGCCTGTAGCTGCTGCGTAAAATCCATTTACTCATTATCCGGTGTAAAAGGCGTAAGGGCGGCGTCTTCAGTATCTGACAGCAGGATTTGCACGCGCTGTTCAGCCTGTTGCAATTTAACCTGTCCCTGACGCGCCAACTGTACGCCGCGTTCGAATTCGTTCAGCGCTTCTTCCAGCGGCAGGTCGCCGCCTTCCAGGCGGGTAACAATCTGTTCCAGCTCGCTCAGCGCTGTTTCAAAACTGGCTGGCGCTTCATTTTTCTTCGGCATAATGAATGTCTGACTCTCTGTATTGGCAGCACAAGACTATGGTAACGGACTCGCACTGATAAGCAAATAACGCGCAATGGTAAGGCGATGTGCACAGGATGACCATGATGGTGGTATACTTGCGCGCCTGGATGCAGCCGCAGGGTATGGGCTGCTGTATTTTTTCCCATTACAAGTCATTCAGACTTGCCAAAGAACCATTGCCGCCATGAAGTTTATCATTAAATTGTTCCCAGAAATCACCATCAAAAGCCAATCTGTGCGTTTGCGCTTTATAAAAATTCTGACAGGGAACATTCGTAACGTTTTAAAGCACTATGATGAAGACCTTGCCGTTGTCCGTCACTGGGATCACGTTGAGGTTCGCGCTAAAGATGAAAGCCAGCGCCTGGATATTCGCGACGCGCTGACCCGTATTCCGGGGATCCACCACATTCTCGAAGTAGAAGACGTGCCGTTTACCGATATGCACGATATTTTCGAGAAAGCGCTGGTGCAGTATCGCGACCAACTGGAAGGTAAAACCTTCTGCGTACGCGTTAAGCGTCGTGGTAAGCATGAGTTTAGCTCCATTGAGGTGGAACGTTATGTTGGCGGTGGACTGAACCAGCATATTGAATCCGCGCGCGTGAAGCTGACGAAGCCGGACGTGACGGTTAATCTTGAAATCGAAAACGACCGTCTGTTGCTGGTTAAAGGCCGCTATGAAGGTATTGGCGGTTTCCCTATTGGTACGCAGGAAGACGTACTGTCGCTGATCTCCGGTGGTTTCGACTCCGGCGTGTCCAGCTACATGCTGATGCGTCGCGGCTGCCGCGTGCACTACTGCTTCTTCAACCTTGGCGGGGCAGCGCATGAAATCGGTGTTCGCCAGGTGGCGCATTACCTGTGGAATCGCTTCGGTAGTTCGCATCGCGTGCGTTTTGTTGCTATCAACTTTGAACCGGTGGTCGGTGAGATCCTGGAGAAAGTTGATGACGGCCAGATGGGCGTGGTTCTCAAGCGTATGATGGTTCGCGCGGCGTCGAAAGTCGCTGAGCGCTACGGCGTACAGGCGCTGGTAACCGGTGAAGCACTGGGCCAGGTCTCCAGCCAGACGCTGACCAACCTGCGTTTGATCGATAACGTATCAGACACCCTGATCCTGCGCCCACTTATCTCCCATGATAAAGAGCACATCATTAATCTGGCACGTGAAATTGGCACCGAGGACTTTGCTCGTACCATGCCGGAATACTGCGGTGTAATTTCAAAAAGCCCGACGGTGAAAGCGATCAAAGCGAAGATTGAGGCCGAAGAAGAAAACTTCGATTTCTCTATCCTCGATAAAGTGGTTGAAGAAGCGAACAATATTGATATTCGCGATATCGCCCAGCAGACGCAGCAAACTGTGGTAGAAGTGGAAACCGTGAGCGGCTTCGGCCCGAACGATGTAATCCTGGATATCCGTTCTGTGGATGAACAGGATGATAAACCGCTGAAGGTTGACGGCGTGGACGTCGTTTCTCTGCCGTTCTACAAGCTGAGCACTAAATTCGGCGATTTGGACCAGAGTAAAACCTGGCTGCTGTGGTGTGAACGCGGGGTGATGAGCCGCCTGCAGGCGCTTTATCTGCGCGAGCAGGGCTTTGAAAACGTGAAGGTGTATCGCCCGTAATTGAGTAAACACCGTGTTGTAGGCCGGATAAGGCGGTTGCGCCGCCATCCGGCAATGCAACGATATTATTCAAAACGCACAGGAAGCGTCTTCCCGTTCGACTCCCAGACGCCCTGATAAACTCCGTCTTTTAACTCCAGCGTTATCTTCTCTTGCGCTTGTTCAGCAGCAGATGTCTTCAGTTCATAATGTTGATTGTCGGCTGTATCGCATTTGCCGGTTAATTCAATCGGTGCGCCAAATTTCTGGTAAAAGTAATCCCCTTCAAAAAAATCACCGTATTTGCAGTCCACCTTCAACACAATACGCATGCTTTTTCCCAGCGTGCCGTACATGACTTTGCCGTCAATGCCGGGCGCTGGCGAAACCGGTGTTGTACTCTTTGCGCCAGTCAGATACTGGCCGTACGGCGTGAGCCGATTTTGCAGTTCCGCGGTTGGGATTTTCGTGGTGAAATCACCCAACTCGTCGAGTGCGCGGCTGGCGTGGTTGCTACAGCGTCCGTTCAGGAAGACCAGATGGTCTTTTTGCAGGGAGAATTTGTCGATGTAATACAACCCGTCGGTGTAGGTTGCGCATGATGCGTAGAATTCGGCATAGTCAAAGTCTTCGCCTTTCTCTTCTTTTATTTGTTCTGGTGTTTGCGATTTATGCGCATCAACAAAGGTGTCGATTTGGCCACGGATATCTTTTCTGATGCGAGTATTTAATTCGGCCATCGTAGAACGGGAAAAGAGGTCGTTGAGGGTAATTGCCGCGCCGTTGGCTAAATCGAAGCTGAGCGGTACATTGTACGATTCGCAATACGCTCCGCAGCCTTCGACAAACATATTCATGGTCAGGATTTTTTCGTCGCGAAATTCAACCGTGTAGTTAAGGTTTGCGGTGGGATTCATGGCTGATTTCGCAAACTGGTTTACTGTGGCCTGCGGAGTATTACCCGGTAGCTGATTGATAAAGCTTGCGAAAATATAATCGTTAATACGTTTCGCAACCTTAGGGTTATCCGTTGAGGAAAACAATGGCACGCGATATTGCATTTCAGTGCTTCCGGGATAGCGATACTCAATACTCTTTATGTCGAGTTGCGTCGCTGTGGCATAACCGGAAAGGAGCAATAAAGCCACTCCACTCAGATATCCTTTCACTATGATTCCTTATAAGGGAGTGGCCTGAAGATTTACTCGTAGTAGTTATAAATTCCCGCAGCCATCACCAGTTGTGATGCCACCTCGTGGGCTTTTTCGCGACTGACCAGAAGATCAATGATTTTCAAACCGAAATCGATGGAGGTTCCCGGTCCCTGGCTGGTTAACAGGTTAACGCGCGGATCCCACACGACACGCTTGTCCTGCCATTGATCAGCGGGGATTTGGTCTTTCAGCGCCGGGTAGCCGGTCATGTTGCCGATGGGAAAAATGTCGTGCGGGACGAGGACGGTCGCGGCAGCGGCGCAGATAGCCGCGACAATGCGCCCGGAGCGATGAAACTGCTTCACGGTTTCGACCAGCAGAGGGCTGTCGCGAAAACACTCGGCGCCTTTAATACCGCCCGGCAGTACGATAATGTCGAAATCGCCGTCAGCAACTTCGACTAATGGCGCATCCGCCAGCAGTTTCACACCGCGCGAGCACACGATCGTCAGGTTGCCATCGCTGGCGACGCTGGCGGTTGTGACCTTAATTCCGCCGCGAACCAGTAGATCGATAGTAGTAACCGCTTCGGTTTCTTCACTACCAGGGGCGAGACATACCAGTGCTTGAGCGCTCATACTCACTTTCCTTTCTTTTAACCATTTCAAACAGGCGGGCATTTTCCGGAACGGCGATGCCGTGCGCGCGTGCGCGTTTTAACAAATAACCGGTAATGTAGTCGATCTCGGTATGACGCATGGCGCGAATGTCCTGCAGCATAGATGAGATATTTTCCGCCGTACTGTCAATCACTTGCTCGACATAATAGCGTAAATCATCCGCTGATGTGTGGTGGCCTTCGCGTTCGATCACCGCTGCCACTTCCTCGCAGATGAGCGCTATTTTTTCCGGATGATGGCGTAACTCACCGTTTGGGCAATCCCATAATGCGGTCAGCGGGTTAATGACGCAGTTGACGGCCAGCTTGCGCCACAGCTCGGCGCGAATGGTGTTGTGCCATGCGACGTCCGGCAGCACCTCTTGCAGGGTTTCAGCCAGATAGCTGAAATCGCCGTCTTGCTCACGCGCTGGCCCAATACGCGTTGTTCCCTGAGCGACATGAATGATGACGTTCCCGTCACGGCGTGCCGCGTGAGTGGTGGTGCCCATCAGCAGGGGTTGTTTAATGTTATGTAACTCTTCAATCGTCCCCATGCCGTTGTGAATTAACAGAATGGGCGTGGTTTCGGGCAGAATTGCGGCCAGGCCTTTTACCGCATCAGAAACCTGCCAGGCCTTCAGGGTGACCAGCAGCAGGTCGCTTTTTGCCAAAAAGTCGGGGTCATTTGCCGTCAGGGATTCATTAAAAACTGAGCCATCCGTGTCGATCAGGTTTACACTGCAGTAGGGTTGCGGTACGCGCAGCCACCCTTGCACCTCATGTCCATGTTTGCACAGCGCTGTAAGCCATAGCTGCCCTAACGCTCCACATCCCAGTACGGTAATTTTCATTCTTCCTCCTCACCTGCAACAGCACCAGGTGTTAATCCATATCGACCGCACCCCATTATTGTTCGCAGATGTCACTACCACGTACAATGAAAGGATACAGCCTAGTATAGCGCTGTCTGTTGAGTAACTTTGCAGGTATTATGCTTCGCATCAAAAATGAAGGGAGAGGAAAAGATGCCATCTTTCGATATTGTCTCTGAAGTTGATCTTCAGGAAGCCCGTAACGCGGTGGATAACGCCAGCCGTGAAGTCGAGTCACGCTTTGATTTTCGTGGCGTTGAAGCCACTTTTGAGCTGAATGAGTCAAATAAGACGATTAAGGTGCTGAGCGAGTCTGATTTTCAGGTTAATCAGCTGCTGGATATTTTGCGTGCCAAGCTGCTCAAACGCGGTATTGAAGGCACGTCGCTGGACGTACCAGAGACCTTCGTGCACAGTGGTAAAACCTGGTTTGTTGAAGCTAAGCTGAAGCAGGGCATTGAAAGCGCGGTGCAAAAGAAAATCGTTAAGCTGATCAAAGACAGCAAGCTGAAGGTGCAGGCGCAGATTCAGGGCGAAGAAATTCGTGTGACCGGTAAGGCGCGTGACGATCTGCAATCCGTCATGGCGCTGGTTCGCGGTGGCGATCTCGGCCAGCCGTTCCAGTTTAAAAACTTCCGCGATTAAGTCGTAATGCCTGATCCGGCCTACAGGTCGCACACGCTATTTGTAGGCCGGATAAGACGTTAGTCGCCATCCGGCACTCTTCACGCCTGGCTTATCGCTTGCTCAACCTCGAATCGATTGGTCACTTTGCTGTCGATTTTCACGTAGGCCGAATGCTCTTTCGCCACAATTAACACTTCGCTTATCCCTTCTTTCGCCAGCAGACGCTGCTTCAACGTGTCATCCGCGGCAATTTCAGGTGGGATTTCCACGCGCAGGCTGCTGACGTACGGCGGTTCTTTCATTGTGCTTGCCACCAGTAACCAAATGGCTGCCAGCAGCGCGCCGGCCAGGAATACGGCCTGACCATCAAACATTTCGACCACCCAACCGCCGAGCGAACCGCCAATCGCCACGCCAAGAAACTGGCTGGTGGAGTAAACGCCCATCGCCGTGCCTTTGTAACCCGCAGGTGATTCTTTGCTGATAAGCGAGGGGAGGAGGGCTTCCATCAGGTTGAAGGCGAGGAAGAAAATCTGCACGCCCGCAATCAGGCCCCAGAAACGCACGTTAGCGCTCCACAATACAATCTCTGCAATAAGGATTAGTAACACGCAGGCGAGGAACACGCGTTTCATCTTGCGCTTCACTTCGGCGTAAATGATGAACGGCACCACGGAAACAAAGGACAGCAGCATCGTCACCAGATAAATTTTCCAGTGTTCTGCGGCGGGGAAACCGGCTTTCGCCAGTTGTCCTGGTAACGCGACGAAAGTGGACATCAGCAAAATGTGCAGGCACATGATGCCGAAATTGAGCTTCAGCAGTTTGGGCTCCGCCAGCACTTTGCTGAAGCTATCTTTTACCATGCCCGATTCACGGTTTAGTACGTGGCTGGTGCTATTGGGAACGACCCAAATGGTCAGCACGATACCCGTGGTAGCAAGGGCGGCGATCATCCAGAACAGCGCGTGTAACCCCAGCGCATGGGTAACGATTGGCCCCAGCACCATCGCAATGGCAAAGGTGATACCAAAGCTGACGCCGATAAACGCCATCGCTTTGGTGCGGTTTTGCTCGCGGGTTAAGTCTGAAAGCAGCGCCATTACGGCAGCGGCAATCGCGCCAGAGCCTTGTAGGGCGCGGCCAAGAATTATTCCCCAGATTGAATCGGAGAGGGCGGCAATCACGCTGCCGAGAACGAATACCGCCAGCCCACCGACGATAAGCGGCTTACGGCCGATGCGGTCAGAGAGCAGACCAAAGGGGATCTGGAAGACGGCTTGCGCCAGGCCATAAATGCCGATGGCAAGGCCTATCAGCGCTTCGCTGGCGCCCTGTAGCGCCATGCCGTATGTGGTCAGAACTGGCAGAACCATAAACATGCCAAGCATGCGCAACGAGAATACGGTCCCTAAACCCCAGGTGGCGCGCAACTCACCGGGCGTCATTTTGTAATCGTTCATTCCCACCTCTGTATTAATTTCGCGCCTAGTGTAAAGCGCTAAGCAGGCTGGGTAAATATGCGCTTTATTAACAAATGTTGGGGTTGTGAGGGGCGTCGGCTGGAAACGAAAATGCCGGATGACGATACTCACGTATCTTATCCGGCCTACAAGCAATGTGCTTTTTTGTAGGCCGGATAGGGCGTCAGCCGCCATCCGGCATAGAAGATGTGACGATTAACTTACCAGACGTAAGTCAGCAGGTTCTGCGAGTTTGGCACCATAAAGTCGACGGACATCATCACGGAAAGCGCGGTGATGGCGATGATGGAGAAACCGAACAGCTTGCGCGCCCAGACTTTGTCATCTTCCACTTTATAACCGCGCAGCGCCATGCCCAACCACCAGACGCTCACCGCCGCAGCAACAATCAGGTATTTATAACCTGCATAGCCGCCCAGGGTTAGCATCAGCGTGGCGATAGCAAATGCGATGATATACAGCGTGATATGGTTTTTCGCGACGGAAATACCTTTCACCACCGGCAGTACCGGGATGTTGGCAGCCTGATAATCCTTAAAGCGGAAAATCGCAATCGCGTAAGAGTGCGGCATCTGCCACAGGCTGAAAATAGCCAGCAGAATCAGCGCACCGCTATCGAACTCACCGGTTACGGCGCAGTAGCCAATCACCGGCGGCGCAGCGCCGGAGAGTGAGCCAATCAGCGTGCCATAAACGGAATGGCGCTTCATGTACAGGCTATAGACGCCCACATAGACCACGAAGCCCATTACCCCCAGCCAGCAGGCCAGAGGGTTCGCGCCAAACCACAGCAGCATAAAGCCAGCAATACCCAGCAGGGTGGCGTATACCAGTGAGACCGCAGGGGAAATCAGACCTTTAACCAGCACGCGGTTTTTGGTCCTCTCCATCTTCCTGTCGATATCCCTGTCGATGTAGTTGTTAAATACACAACCCGACGCCACAACCAGTGACACCCCAACCAGCGTGTAGATAAACAGGGGATAATCAATGCTGCCTTTCGAGGCCAGCAGGAACCCCCCAATCACCGAGATCAGGTTGCCAAAGATGATGCCTGGTTTCGTTACTTGCAGGTATTGCTTAAACATCATAATCGCCGCTCTTAGTGCATCATCATGTTGTAGTTAAGGTTCCACATAATCCAGATGGAGCCCACAACCAGGATGGCGATGATTAGCACAGTAAAGACAAAGGCCGTCATGTTCCAACCTTCATCAGATTTGCTATTCATGTGCAGGAAGCACACCAGGTGCACCAGAATCTGTACCACTGCCATTGCCAGAATAGTTCCCAGAATGACGGCCGGAGAGGCAGAACCTGTCATCACCATCCAGAACGGAATGACCGTCAGGATGATCGACAGGATAAAACCTGTCATGTAGGTTTTTACGCTGCCATGGGATGCGCCGCCGCTCTCGTTAGCATGACTCATTACATCGCCCCCATCAGATAAACAACAGTGAACACACAGATCCATACCACATCCAGGAAGTGCCAGAACAGGCTCAGGCACATGATGCGGGTACGGTTAGTACTGGTCAGGCCGCGACGAGCGACTTGCACCATCAGCACTGCCATCCAGATAAGACCGGAGGTGACGTGCAGACCGTGCGTGCCGACCAGCGCGAAGAACGCAGACAGGAAACCGCTGCGATCCGGGCCCATGCCGTTAACAATCAGGTGATGGAATTCATAGAGTTCCATCCCGATGAATCCGGCACCGAACAAGAAGGTCAACGCCAGCCAGGAGATAACCTGGCTCTTGTTGTTCTTGTACATGGCAATCGCTGCCATGCCGTAAGTAATGGAGCTGAATAACAACAGGAATGTTTCAACCAGAACGAACGGCAGTTCAAAAATGTCCTTACCTGTCGGGCCACCTGCGGTGCCGTTCACCAGAACGGCATAGGTTGCAAACAGAATAGAGAACAGAATGCAGTCGCTCATCAGGTAGATCCAGAATCCGAAGATCTTGGTCTGGCCTGCATCGTGGTGCCCGTGTTCGTGCGCGTGGGCAGTCGCGTGCGTTAAAGTATCAGTTGCCATTTTTCAGCCCTGCCTTAGTAATCTCATCGAAATGCTGGTTTTCCAGTTTTTCGACTTCCGGGACCGGCACGTAGTAATCCACGTCTTCATCAAAGCTTTTCACAATCCAGCTGATGATCATGCCTGCGAAGCTTGCAATCGCCAGCCACCAGATATGCCAAATCATGGCGAAACCAAACAGTGTTGCGAAGGCGGTAATGACGATACCGGCACCGCTGTTCTTCGGCATATGAATTTCTTCATAGTGCGCAGGCTGCTTGTACGCTTCACCTTTTTCTTTCATTTCCCAGAAGGCATCACGCTCGTGAACGTGCGGCACAACGGCAAAGTTATAGAACGGAGGCGGGGAAGAGGTTGCCCACTCCAGCGTACGACCACCCCATGGGTCACCGGTCAGGTCACGGTTCTGCTCGCGGTCGCGAATAGAAACGTAGATCTGAATCAGCTGGCACAGGATACCCAGTGCAATCAGCGCGGCACCACAGGCGGCGACGACCAGCATTGGATGGAACTGAGGGTCAATCTGCTGGCTGAGACGACGGGTCATACCCATGAAGCCCAGCACGTACAGCGGCATAAATGCCACGAAGAAGCCGATGATCCAGAACCAGAATGCGCGTTTACCCCAGGTTTCGTTCAGCGTGAAGCCAAACGCTTTTGGCCACCAGTAGGTCATACCAGCGAAGCAGCCAAATACAACGCCGCCGATGATAACGTTATGGAAGTGCGCAATCAGGAACAGGCTGTTGTGCAGTACGAAGTCCGCACCCGGCACCGCCAGCAGTACGCCGGTCATGCCGCCGACTGAGAAGGTCACGATAAAGCCAATCGTCCACAGCATCGCTGAGTGGAATACGATACGGCCCTGATACATGGTGAACAGCCAGTTGAAGATCTTCACCCCGGTCGGGATGGCGATAATCATGGTGGTAATACCGAAGAAGGCGTTTACGTTAGCGCCTGCACCCATGGTGAAGAAGTGGTGCAGCCAAACAACGAACGACAGAACGGTGATACACACGGTTGCCCACACCAGCGAGGTGTAACCAAACAGACGTTTACGTGAGAAGGTTGCCGCGATTTCGGAGAACACCCCGAAGACCGGCAGAACCAGAATGTACACTTCCGGATGGCCCCAGGCCCAAATCAGGTTGATGTACATCATCATGTTGCCGCCCATATCGTTGGTAAAGAAATGGGTACCCAGATAGCGATCCAGGGTCAGCAACGCGACGGTAACCGTCAGGATTGGGAAAGAAGCGATAATCAGGATGTTCGCGCACAGAGACGCCCAGCTGAATACCGGCATCTTGAACATGGTCATTCCTGGAGCACGCATCTTAATGATGGTCACAAAGAAGTTGATACCGGTCAGGGTTGTACCAATACCGGACAACTGGACTGCCCATATCCAATAATCGACCCCGACGCTTGGACTGTACTCTATTCCCGAAAGTGGTGGATACGCCAGCCAACCGGTCTGCGCGAATTCACCCACGCCCAGAGACAGGTTAACCAGGATTACGCCGACAACGGTGAACCAGAAGCTCAGGTTGTTCAGGAATGGGAACGCAACGTCACGTGCGCCGATCTGCAGCGGAACCACCAGGTTCATCAGACCGATAACAAATGGCATTGCCACGAAGAAGATCATAATCACGCCGTGAGCCGTGAAGATCTGGTCGTAGTGGTGAGGTGGCAAGAAGCCCGCTTCACCTGCAGAAGCCAGCGCTTGCTGACTACGCATCATGATGGCGTCGGCAAAGCCACGAATCAACATGACGATTGCGACGATGACATACATGATGCCAAGGCGTTTGTGGTCAACCGAAGTCAGCCACTCTTTCCACAGGTAGGTCCACTTACCGAAGTAAGTGATTAGGCCCAGTAAGGCCGCACCACCGATGATAATGGCAGCGATCGTAACCATGACAATGGGTTCATGGAACGGCACTGCATCCAGCGTCAATTTTCCGAACATCGTATTCTTCCTCAACCCCTTGAGTTGGCGGATTCCGCGTGGCTCATGTCCATGCCTTCCATACCTTCGTGTGCGCTGTGCTCACCTTCGGGTTGGGTCATGTCCATGCTCTTACCGTGAGCCATAAATTTGTTAATAACGTCTTTAAACAAATCGGGTTTCACGTTGGAGAAGTATTCCACCTGGTTGTATTCACTTGGCACAGCCACTTTCTCGAACGCAGCCATGTCGCTCATGGTGTTCGTGGACTGTTTAGCTTTAGCAACCCATTGGTCGAATTCGGCGCGGTCCTTTGTTGCGATAGCCTTGAACTTCATACCGGAGAAGCCTGGTCCGCTATAGCTTGCGGAGATACCATCATAAGTACCGACTTCGTTGGCGATCAGATGCAGTCGAGTCTGCATACCGGCCATGGCATAAATCTGGCTACCCAGACGCGGGATAAAGAAGGAGTTCATCACGGAGTTGGATGTCACTTTGAACTCAACCGGAGTATTCGCCGGGAAGGCGATTTCATTCACGGTAGCGATACCCTGTTCCGGATAGATGAAGAACCATTTCCAGTCCATGGAAACCACTTCGATGGTAATGGGCTTCTCGTCATGCGCCAGCGGTTTGCTTGGCTCAAGAGCGTGAGTGGTTTTCCAGGTCAGTACGGCAAGGAAAATGATGATTAAGATAGGCACCGTCCAGACCACAGCTTCCACTTTATTGGAGTGTGACCAGTTCGGGCTGTACTTCGCATCTTTATTGCTTGCACGATACTTCCAGGCAAAACCAACAGCCATCAAGATGGCAGGAATAACGACAATCAACATCAGGCCAAATGCCGTCAGTATCAGTGAACGTTGTTCCAGTCCAATCTGTCCTTTAGGGTCAAGCAGCGCAGAATTACAGCCACTGAGTAACGCAGTGCCTGCAATTAATGACAACCATCCCAAACTTTTATTGTATTTCCTGAGTCTCATTTAACGACCTCAATTCCACGGGACCGGGTGGCGTTTAAAGTGTGAGGGCATTTTACGGGAAGGTTACATTACTGTAAACATCCTTGGATCTGTGTTACCGGGTTCTGCCGTGCATGTCACATATGTTGCAATATATGTCGTCTCGGCTTTAAGAACCTGTTGCAACATCACGTTATAACGAAAGCGGGCGAGCAGGGGAGGTGTTGAGGGCAATTGGTATAACCAATACGGAAATAAAACAATTGTTTAACAATTGATTATCAATAAAAAGACAAATGATGAACAAAAAATAAATCTGATCTGGCTGAATCGAGTAAGGAAAATAGAATTTATAAAAGGAGTCAATAATTTCCAAATTCTATGGCGCACAAAACAACAAATATTATTTTTATCAATTGTTGTTTATTTAGCCGTTATAATTACGCAGGGTGATTACAACGGCCAAATTAATGTGAAAAATTACATCAGACGTGTTTTTCGTAGTGCAAGATAGTCCAGTAACCCACCCAATACGACGCCACAGATGGCGACCGCGACTGAGACTTCAAGCAGCCCTGTCAGGAAAGAGAAGCTGGTGTAATCCAGCGCGTTCATGGTGAGCAGCAACAGCCAAACAGCCAGCAAACAGCAGCCCGTTACTAGCGTCATCAAAGCCAGATTGTACGCCCCACGGAACTCTGTGCGTGGAATAAAACTCTCATTTTGCCAGCTATGTTCCAGCGTCTGGCGGCACACCAGCAGCAGCAGGAGTCCAGGCATCGCGGCAAACACGGAAAACAGATAAAACGTTGGCCATCCGTGCGCTTCGACAAACCAACCTGCTACCGGGCCAACGTAAACGCGACCGACTGCTGAAAGCGCGGAGAGCAGGGCGAACTGGGTTGCGGAGAACGATTTATTACACAGCGTCATTAATAAGGCGACAAACGCCGCAGTACCCATCCCACCGCACAGGTTTTCAAAGAAGACGGCAGTCGCCATACTGAACATGTGCTTGTCGGTTATAGAAAGCAGCCAGTATCCGGCGTTCGATACGCCCTGCAGAATGCCGAAAATGAGTAACGCGCGAAACAGCGAAAGACGCTGCATCAGGATCCCACCGTATAGCGCACCGACTATTGTCGCCAGCAGCCCCAGCGTTTTATTGACGACGCCGACTTCACCGGCATCAAATCCGACACCGCGGATCAAAAAGGTGGTGGTCAGGCTCATGGCGAAGGCATCACCGAGCTTATACAGCACAATAAGCAGCAGGATAAGCCAGGCGTTGTTACGACCAAAGAAGTCGCGCAGCGGGGCTGCAACCGCCTGCTCCAGCGTTTTGGGCACCGGAATGGCATCAGTCGGTTCGGGTGCTAACAGGGTGGCGATAATGCAGGGAATCAGTAGCGCGGCCATCAGCCAGTACATGCCTTGCCAGCCGAGCCAGCGGTCGGCCATCCACAGGGCCAGCCCACCGGAAACCAGCATCCCTAATCGATATCCCAGCACGCTGATAGCCGCGCCGGTGCCGCGTTCTTCGGCGGGTAACACGTCGGTTTTCCAGGCATCAAAGACGATATCCTGCGATGCTGAACAAAACGCGATCACCACCGCAAGCGCGGCCATCCAGCGCAGCTGTGTGCCAGGCTCCAGAAAACCCATCGCGGCGATAGAAATGAGTAACAGCACCTGAGTTGCCAACAACCAACCGCGACGTCGACCTAAAAATGGCGGCGTGTAGCGATCCATAAGCGGGGACCAGAGGAACTTAAACACGTAGGCCTGGCCGACCAGAGAAAAGAAACCGATGGTTTTAAGATCGATATTCTCGACCGTCATCCATGCCTGGAGCGTACCCGAGGTCAGTGCGAGCGGTAAACCGGAGGCGAACCCCAGCATGAGCAGGATAGCCGAACGTGGTTGCTGAAAAATACGTAAGTAATGACTGGACATGGGCTTCTATAGGCCCGACGAACGCCGGGCCATATGGGCAGAAATTAACGCGCGTTCTGCTTGATGAAATCGTGAACGCTGGTGTCCTGAGACATATCAGCGATGGTGTCGGTCAGCACGCTGTTAACGGCGTCAGCGATATTTTTGTTAGAGGCCTGCAGTGCGCCTTCAACAGAATAGCTTGCGCGGTAGTTTTTGGTCATCTTGTTGCCGTTAGCAGCGGTCGCAATGATGGCGATGTCTGCTTTGGTGGCGATGTTATAGCGCACGCTACCCTGAGACACGTCAGCGTACAGCTGGCTAACAATGATTTGCAGGTTTACAGCACCGTTTGGTCCAATCATATAACCGCGTGCGGTCATCTGTTTTTCCAGCACTTCTTGTAGCAGGAAGCGCAGATCGCGTGACGCAGTCAGCGTAACCAGTTGGTTGTCGCGGGTGACTTTTGCCAGCGCTTGATCCTGACGCTGGTCGGCACCGTTGATGCTAACGGTCACGCCCATCAGGCTTGGGTCCTGCTGCGGCAGAGTAATTTTCGGGGAGACTTCAATAGTGGTCGGCGGCGTTGCGCATCCAGCTAACATGAACAGCGCGACAAACGGGACGAGGATTTTTTTAAACATGCCAGGGCTCTCAGCGAATCTAAATTGTATGGTTGGAGAAATTTCCCGCCATCATAACATCGCCAACGATGAGGGGAAGTGGGTAACGCATGTAAATTCATTGTGTTGTTCGTTTTATGATTTTGTGGAGACCATAAACGGACTTTTTGCAATAAATCGAAGTGAGGAATTAGTGAACTTCATCCATTTGGCTGAGAAAATCAGACAAGCGCTAATTTTTTGTTGCTAAGGTGTAATGAAAACGGTAAAAGCGGCTAGTATTTAAAGGGATGGGTGACATCTCAGCGTTGTCGGAGGAAAATTTCATGATGATTCGTGAGCAAATAGAAGAAAAATTAAGGGCAGCGTTCCAACCCGTGTTCCTCGAAGTTGTGGATGAAAGCTATCGTCACAATGTCCCGGCTGGTTCTGAAAGCCACTTTAAGGTTGTGCTGGTCAGCGATCGCTTTACAGGTGAACGTTTTCTTAATCGTCATCGGATGATTTACAGCACGTTAACGGCAGAGCTTTCCACAACCGTTCATGCCCTTGCCCTGCATACCTACACCATTAAGGAGTGGGAAGCGTTGCAGGATACGATTTTTGCATCGCCTCCGTGTCGTGGGGCGGGAAGCATCGCGTAAAAACGGATTTGCAACAACCGACGCTTTTCCAGTATGTTGCTACAGATTATGTGAAAACGGCCTGCGGGCCGTTTTGTTTTGTCTGAATTCTGAGTAGGTCGTCCAGTATTCAGACAAAAATTAGCCGGGAATTGTGAAAAAAGCCGCAGCAACGCGCGATAACCGTTCTCGACTCATAAAAGTGATGCCGCTATAATGCGCGTCTTATTTTTCGGAATGTCTTCGGGATGATTCTGACGACAGGGAATGTGATTGATTATGAGAACATCCCAGTTCCGCGAAGCCAACAACCTGTGCTTGCGGAGAAGAGTTGACCGAGCACTGTGATTTTTTGAGGTAACAAGATGCAAGTTTCAGTTGAAACCACTCAAGGCCTTGGCCGCCGTGTAACGATTACTATCGCTGCTGACAGCATCGAGACCGCTGTGAAAAGCGAGCTGGTCAACGTAGCGAAGAAAGTGCGTATTGACGGTTTCCGCAAAGGAAAAGTACCGATGAATGTTGTTGCTCAGCGTTATGGCGCGTCTGTTCGCCAGGACGTTCTGGGTGACCTGATGAGCCGCAACTTCGTTGACGCGATCATCAAAGAAAAAATCAATCCGGCTGGCGCACCGAACTACGTTCCGGGTGAATACAAGCTGGGTGAAGATTTTACTTACGCGGTAGAGTTCGAAGTTTACCCGGAAGTTGAGCTGACTGGCCTGGAAGCAATCGAAGTTGAAAAACCGGTTGTTGAAGTTACTGACGCTGACGTTGACGTGATGCTGGACACCCTGCGTAAGCAGCAGGCAACCTGGAAAGACAAAGACGGCGCTGCTGACGCAGAAGACCGTGTAACCATCGACTTCACCGGCTCTGTAGACGGGGAAGAGTTCGAAGGCGGCAAAGCGTCTGACTTCGTTCTGGCAATGGGCCAGGGTCGTATGATCCCAGGCTTTGAAGAAGGCGTTAAAGGCCACAAAGCTGGCGAAGAGTTCACTATCGACGTGACTTTCCCGGAAGAGTACCACGCTGAAAACCTGAAAGGTAAAGCCGCTAAGTTCGTTATCAACCTGAAGAAAGTTGAAGAACGCGAACTGCCGGAACTGACTGAAGAATTCATCAAACGTTTCGGCGTTGAAGATGGTTCCGTAGCAGGTCTGCGCGCTGAAGTACGCAAAAACATGGAACGCGAGCTGAAAGGCGCAGTGCGTAACCGCGTTAAGTCTCAGGCGATCGAAGGTCTGGTAAAAGCTAACGACATCGACGTTCCGGCTGCGCTGATCGACAGCGAAATCGACGTTCTGCGTCGTCAGGCTGCACAGCGTTTCGGCGGCAACGAGAAACAAGCTCTGGAACTGCCGCGTGAACTGTTCGAAGAACAGGCTAAGCGTCGCGTAGTTGTTGGTCTGCTGCTGGGCGAAGTGATTCGCACCAATGAACTGAAAGCTGACGAAGATCGCGTTAAAGGCCTGATCGAAGAGATGGCTTCTGCTTACGAAGATCCGAAAGAAGTGGTTGAGTTCTACAGCAAAAATAAAGAGCTGATGGACAACATGCGTAACGTCGCTCTGGAAGAGCAGGCTGTTGAAGCCGTTCTGGCGAAAGCGAAAGTGACTGAAAAAGCCACTTCCTTCAACGAACTGATGAACCAGCAGGCGTAATTCGTCGCTTTTTTAGCACGAATTTCATACGCAAGCCCGTCACCTTTTGGTGGCGGGTTTTTTTTTGTCACGCATTTTGCATGGGAAGAGTGCGAAAACAGCGTTTCAGTGTTAGCGTTACAACAAAAGATTGTTATGCTTGAATTATGGCGATGTCGTACCCATTACTGAGGGACTAGCTGATAATCCGTCCATAAGGTTACAATCAGCACAGCAGGTTTTTTCAAATTTTATCCAGGAGACGGAAATGTCATACAGCGGCGAACGAGATAACTTTGCACCCCATATGGCGCTGGTGCCGATGGTCATTGAACAGACCTCACGTGGTGAGCGCTCATTTGATATCTATTCTCGTCTACTTAAGGAACGCGTCATTTTTCTGACCGGCCAGGTCGAAGACCATATGGCTAACCTGATCGTGGCGCAGATGCTGTTCCTGGAAGCAGAAAACCCGGAAAAAGATATCTACCTGTATATTAACTCCCCTGGTGGGGTGATCACTGCCGGGATGTCTATCTATGACACCATGCAGTTTATTAAGCCAGACGTCAGCACCATTTGTATGGGCCAGGCGGCCTCAATGGGCGCGTTCCTGCTGACCGCCGGGGCGAAAGGTAAACGTTTTTGCCTGCCTAACTCTCGCGTCATGATCCACCAGCCTCTGGGCGGTTACCAGGGTCAGGCAACGGATATTGAAATTCATGCCCGTGAAATCCTGAAGGTAAAAGGGCGCATGAACGAACTTATGGCGCATCATACGGGTCAATCTCTTGAGCAGATTGAACGTGATACCGAGCGCGATCGCTTCCTCTCCGCTTCTGAAGCGGTGGAGTACGGTCTGGTCGACTCGATTTTGACCCATCGTAATTAATGCCCAGCGCGCAGGTGTGCCGCTATAATTACCTGGAGCGGCACAACGCTGACTAGCGTCTTGCGCCTGAGAATGGCATTTGCGTCGTCGTGTGCGGCACAAAGAACAAAGAAGAGGTTTTGACCCATGACAGATAAACGCAAAGATGGCTCGGGCAAATTGTTGTACTGCTCTTTTTGCGGCAAAAGCCAGCATGAAGTGCGTAAGCTGATTGCCGGACCATCCGTGTATATCTGCGACGAATGTGTTGATTTATGTAACGACATCATTCGCGAAGAGATTAAGGAAGTAGCACCGCACCGTGAACGCAGTGCGCTGCCGACGCCACATGAAATTCGCAACCACCTGGACGATTATGTTATTGGCCAGGAACAGGCGAAGAAAGTGCTGGCGGTCGCGGTATACAACCATTACAAACGTCTGCGCAACGGCGACACCAGCAATGGCGTCGAGTTGGGCAAAAGTAACATCCTGCTGATTGGCCCGACGGGTTCCGGTAAAACGCTGCTGGCTGAAACGCTGGCGCGCCTGCTGGACGTTCCGTTCACTATGGCCGACGCCACCACGCTGACCGAAGCCGGTTATGTGGGTGAAGATGTTGAAAATATTATTCAGAAACTGTTGCAGAAGTGCGATTACGACGTGCAGAAAGCACAGCGTGGGATCGTCTATATCGATGAAATCGACAAGATTTCTCGTAAGTCTGACAACCCGTCCATTACCCGTGACGTTTCCGGCGAAGGCGTACAGCAGGCGCTGTTAAAACTGATCGAAGGTACGGTTGCCGCCGTTCCGCCGCAGGGTGGTCGTAAACATCCTCAGCAGGAATTCCTGCAGGTTGATACCTCCAAGATCCTGTTTATCTGCGGTGGTGCATTTGCCGGTCTGGATAAGGTGATTGCTAACCGTGTTGAAACCGGCTCCGGCATTGGTTTTGGCGCAACGGTAAAAGCACAGTCTGATAAAGCCAGCGAAGGTGAACTGCTGTCGCAGGTAGAACCGGAAGATCTGATTAAATTTGGTCTGATCCCTGAGTTCATCGGTCGTCTGCCGGTTGTGGCAACTCTGAGCGAACTGAGCGAAGAAGCGCTTATTCAGATCCTGAAAGAGCCGAAAAATGCCCTGACCAAGCAGTACCAGGCGTTGTTCAATCTTGAAGGTGTTGATCTGGAATTCCGCGAGGAAGCGCTGGATGCTATCGCCAGGAAAGCGATGATTCGTAAAACCGGTGCGCGTGGTCTGCGTTCTATCGTCGAAGCGGCGTTACTCGACACCATGTACGATCTTCCTTCTATGGAAGACGTTGAAAAAGTGGTGATCGACGAGTCGGTGATTGGCGGACAGAGCAAGCCGTTGCTGATTTACGGTAAGCCGGAAGCACAGCAGGCATCTGGCGAATAATTCATCAATTCATACAGGCGTTTAACCAAAAAGGGGGGATTTTATCTCCCCTTTTATTTTTCCGTAAACATGGCGTTGAATGTGTGGGAATCATCCCCATATACTGACATACATGTTAAAGGTGGTGTGAAGCACAGTCGTACCACCTGATTACCTGGCGGAAACTAAACTAAGAGAGAGCTCTATGAATCCTGAGCGTTCTGAACGCATTGAAATCCCCGTATTGCCGTTGCGCGATGTGGTGGTTTATCCGCACATGGTCATACCCTTATTTGTAGGGCGGGAAAAATCTATCCGTTGTCTTGAAGCGGCTATGGACCATGATAAAAAAATCATGCTGGTCGCGCAGAAAGAAGCGTCAACGGATGAGCCGGGTGTAAACGATCTTTTCACCGTCGGGACCGTGGCCTCTATTTTGCAGATGCTGAAACTGCCTGACGGCACCGTAAAAGTGCTGGTCGAGGGGTTACAGCGCGCGCGTATTTCTGCGTTGTCAGACAACGGCGAGCATTTCTCTGCGAAAGCGGAGTACCTTGATTCGCCTGCTATTGATGAGCGTGAACAGGAAGTGCTGGTACGTACAGCTATCAGCCAGTTCGAAGGCTATATCAAGCTAAACAAAAAAATCCCACCAGAAGTGCTGACGTCGCTTAACAGCATTGACGATCCTGCACGTCTGGCGGACACCATCGCAGCGCACATGCCGCTGAAGCTGGCTGACAAACAGTCCGTGCTGGAGATGTCCGACGTGAATGAACGTCTGGAATATCTGATGGCGATGATGGAGTCAGAAATCGATCTGCTGCAGGTTGAGAAACGCATTCGCAACCGCGTGAAAAAGCAGATGGAGAAGTCCCAGCGTGAGTACTATCTGAACGAGCAGATGAAAGCTATTCAGAAAGAGCTCGGCGAGATGGACGATGCGCCGGACGAAAACGAAGCACTGAAGCGTAAGATCGACGCGGCGAAAATGCCGAAAGAGGCAAAAGAGAAAGCGGAAGCGGAACTGCAGAAGCTGAAAATGATGTCTCCGATGTCGGCAGAAGCGACGGTCGTGCGTGGCTACATCGACTGGATGGTACAGGTGCCGTGGAATGCGCGTAGCAAGGTCAAAAAAGACCTGCGTCAGGCGCAGGAAATCCTCGATACCGACCATTACGGTCTGGAACGCGTCAAAGACCGTATCCTTGAGTATCTCGCGGTCCAAAGCCGTGTGAACAAAATCAAGGGGCCGATCCTGTGTCTGGTTGGGCCGCCAGGGGTAGGTAAAACCTCTCTGGGTCAGTCCATCGCCAAGGCGACAGGGCGTAAATACATCCGTATGGCGCTTGGCGGCGTGCGTGATGAGGCTGAAATTCGTGGTCACCGCCGGACCTATATCGGTTCGATGCCGGGCAAACTGATCCAGAAAATGGCCAAAGTGGGCGTTAAGAACCCGCTGTTCCTGCTTGATGAGATCGACAAAATGTCTTCTGACATGCGTGGCGATCCGGCTTCCGCACTGCTTGAGGTGCTGGATCCAGAGCAGAACGTGGCGTTCAGCGATCACTACCTGGAAGTGGACTACGATCTCAGCGACGTGATGTTTGTTGCGACGTCGAACTCCATGAACATTCCAGCACCGTTGCTGGATCGTATGGAAGTGATTCGTCTGTCTGGTTATACCGAAGACGAGAAGCTGAACATTGCGAAACGTCACCTGTTGCCAAAACAGATTGAGCGTAACGCGCTGAAAAAAGGTGAGCTGACGGTCGACGATAGCGCCATTGTAGGCATTATTCGTTACTACACCCGTGAAGCGGGCGTGCGTAGTCTGGAGCGCGAAATCTCCAAACTGTGCCGCAAAGCAGTTAAGCAGTTGTTGCTCGATAAATCACTGAAACACATCGAGATCAATGGCGATAACCTGCACGACTACCTGGGCGTACAGCGCTTTGACTATGGCCGTGCGGATAACGAAAACCGCGTGGGTCAGGTGACCGGTCTGGCGTGGACGGAAGTGGGCGGCGATCTGCTGACCATCGAAACCGCCTGCGTACCGGGTAAAGGTAAGCTGACCTACACCGGTTCTCTGGGCGAAGTGATGCAGGAATCCATTCAGGCAGCGCTGACCGTGGTGCGTGCGCGTGCGGAAAAACTGGGTATTAATCCGGACTTTTACGAAAAACGCGACATCCACGTTCACGTACCTGAAGGCGCGACGCCAAAAGATGGTCCAAGTGCGGGTATTGCCATGTGCACCGCGCTGGTCTCATGTCTGACCGGTAACCCGGTTCGTGCCGATGTGGCGATGACCGGCGAGATCACCCTGCGTGGTCAGGTTCTGCCTATTGGTGGTTTGAAAGAGAAACTGCTGGCGGCGCACCGCGGCGGCATTAAAACGGTCTTAATTCCAGACGAAAACAAACGTGACCTGGAAGAGATTCCGGACAACGTCATTGCCGATCTTAATATTCACCCGGTGAAACGTATTGAGGAAGTTCTGACTCTTGCGTTGCAAAATGAACCCTCTGGAATGCAGGTTGTGACGGCAAAATAGTGACCTCGCGCAAAGAGCATTAATAAAAACAGGGCTGGCAGGCCATTTCGGGCTTGCCAGCCTTTTTTTGTATAGCTAATTTAGATAACGGATTGGGCTTGCCATCATTATCGGGTGTTGTAAGGGCATGGCAGGCCTGATATAACTGCTGCGCGGTCGCACTTTGAAGGATTCTGGTGCGATATATATTATAAAGAGGAAGAGAAGAGTGAATAAATCTCAACTGATCGACAAAATTGCTGCAGGGGCTGATATCTCTAAAGCTGCGGCTGGACGTGCGTTAGATGCAATTATTGCTTCTGTTACCGAATCCCTGAAAGAAGGTGATGACGTAGCACTGGTAGGTTTTGGTACTTTTGCCGTTAAAGAGCGTGCTGCCCGTACTGGTCGCAACCCGCAAACAGGTAAAGAGATCACCATCGCCGCGGCTAAAGTACCGGGCTTCCGTGCAGGTAAAGCACTGAAAGACGCGGTAAACTAAGTGATTTCCCCTTTGGGGATGTGACGAAGTACAAGGGCGCATCGACTGATGTGCCTTTTTTATTTGTAATTCCGGTACTTTCTACGTGTTGTGGGCTGACAATTACCCCTGTTTCTTGTCACAATAGGCCTTTGTGCGCAGCGTTCAGGAAACGCTATGCTGCGTGAAGCATATATACTCAAAATCATTGCCGCCGTTGTTGTGTCAACGCGCAGGCGGCTTTAGAGATAACGCGTATAGTCATCTACAGCGGAGTGTGGTTACACCATGATGGACAGCTTACGCACGGCTGCTAACAGTCTCGTGCTCAAGATTATTTTCGGTATCATTATCGTGTCGTTCATTTTGACCGGCGTGAGTGGTTACCTGATTGGCGGGGGCAATAACTACGCCGCTAAAGTGAATGGCCAGGAGATCAGCCGCGGGCAGTTCGAGAATGCGTTCAACAGCGAACGTAACCGCATGCAGCAACAGCTGGGCGATCAATATTCTGAGCTGGCGGCGAACGAAGGTTATATGAAAACGCTGCGTCAGCAGGTGCTGAATCGTCTTGTGGACGAAGCGCTGCTGGATCAGTACTCCCGTGAGCTTAAGCTCAACATTAGCGACGATCAGATTAAGCAGGCTATTTTCGCCACACCGGCCTTCCAGGTTGACGGCAAATTTGATAACAACCGCTACAACGCGATTGTGAATCAGATGGGCATGACCGCAGACCAGTACGCTCAGGCATTGCGTAACCAGCTCACCACGCAACAGTTGATCAACGGCGTTGCCGGGACCGACTTCATGCTGAAGGGGGAAACGGACGAACTGGCTGCACTGGTTGCACAGCAACGTATCGTGCGTGAAGCGACGATTGACGTTAACGCACTGGCCGCGAAGCAGTCTGTTACCGAGCAGGAAGTTGCCAGCTACTACGAGCAGAATAAAAACAACTTTATGACGCCGGAACAGTTCCGTGTGAGCTATATCAAGCTGGACGCTGCAGCAATGCAGGAAACCGCCAGCGATGCTGATATTCAGTCTTATTATGACCAGCATCAGGATCAGTTCACTCAGCCGCAGCGTAACCGCTATAGCATCATCCAGACCAAAACGGAAGATGAAGCAAAAGCGGTGCTTGATGCGCTGAACAAAGGCGGTGATTTTGCGACTCTGGCGAAAGAAAAATCTGCCGATATCATCTCTGCCCGTAACGGCGGTGATATGGGGTGGCTGGAAGACTCTACCACCCCAGATGAGCTGAAAAATGCCGGTCTGAAAGAAAAAGGCCAACTGTCTGGCGTAATTAAGTCTTCCGTTGGTTTCCTCGTGGCGCGTCTTGATGACGTACAGCCTGCGCAGGTTAAACCGCTGAGCGAAGCCCGTGAGGACATTGCGGCGAAAGTGAAGCAGGAAAAAGCGCTGGATGCCTACTATGCGCTGCAACAGAAAGTCAGCGATGCGGCCAGCAACGATAACGAATCCCTGGCGGGTGCGGAGCAGGCCGCGGGCGTGAAAGCGGTTGAAACGGGCTGGTTTAGCCGTGACAGCCTGCCGGAAGAACTGAATTTCAAACCAGTCGCTGACATCATTTTCAATGGTGGTCTGGTTGGCGAGAACGGAACGCCTGGCAGTAACTCCGATATCATCACCGTGGATGGCGATCGCGCGTTCGTGCTGCGTATTAGCGAACACAAAGCAGAAGCCGTAAAGCCACTGGCTGAAGTGAAAGAGCAGGTAACTGCGCTCGTTAAGCACAATAAAGCAGAGCAGCAGGCGAAGCTTGATGCCGATAAACTGCTGGCGGATCTGAAAGCCGGTAAAGGCGATGAAGCGCTGAAAGCGGCGGGTCTGAGCTTTGGCGAGGCGAAAACGCTGAGCCGTACGGGTCAGGATCCGTTGAGTCAGGCTGCCTTTGGTCTGAGCCTGCCGGCGAAAGACAAGCCGAGCTACGGTGTTGCGAACGATATGCAGGGTAACGTTGTACTGTTGGCGCTGGACGAGGTGAAAGCCGGTTCTATGCCTGAAGCGCAGAAGAAAGCGATGGTTCAGGGGATCACTCAGAACAACGCGCAGATTGTCTTCGAAGCGCTGATGAGTAACCTGCGTAAAGCGGCAAAAATTAAAGTCGGTGATGCGCTGGAACAGCAGCAATAACCGAGTCCGCTCGCAAAAAATTGCAAAAGTTTGTATCTACAAAAGGCCGCTTTCGCGGCCTTTTCCATTTTTGATATTTGCCGTTTGTCTGCTGTTCTGCACCTCGCTATCGTGATTCCACTGTTAACAAACAAGGAGAAAACAGTATGAAACATGGAATCAAAGCCCTGCTTATCACTCTTTCATTGACCTGCGCTGGTATGGCCCAAACTGCATTGGCGGCTGAGGCTGTCGCCAAAAGCCAAGCGACTCAAACCAAAGCGGAAAACTCAGGGGCGGCACAAAGCAAAGCCACACAGCCCGCTAAAGCAAGCGACGATGAAGGCACCAGGGTAAGCATCAACAGCGCTTCCGCGGAGGATTTAGCGCGAGTCATGAATGGCGTCGGTCTGAAGAAAGCGCAGGCGATTGTGAGCTATCGTGAGGAGTACGGACCGTTTAAAACGGTGGAGGACTTAAAGCAGGTACCGGGTATGGGCAGTTCGCTGGTGGAGCGTAACCTGGCAGTTTTAACACTTTAATAACTTGCACAGCGCTGAAAATTTGCCAGACTGTAGAGGTCATACCAGTTATGACCTCTTTACCCTAAAGTCTGTTCCTATAAAAACAACGTAAGGCCCCTGCGCTATGCAAACACAAATCAAAGTCCGTGGTTTTCATCTTGATGTCTATCAGCACGTCAACAACGCCCGCTATCTCGAGTTTCTGGAAGAAGCCCGTTGGGATGGTCTGGAAAACAGCGACAGCTTTCAATGGATGACCGCACACAACATCGCTTTTGTGGTCGTGAATATAAATATTAACTACCACCGTCCAGCGGTGCTAAGCGACCTGCTGACCATCACCAGTCAGGTGCAACAGCTAAATGGCAAAAGCGGGGTGTTAAACCAGACAATTACCCTGGAGCCGGAAGGGCAGGTGGTGGCTGACGCGTTGATTACCTTCGTCTGTATTGATTTGAAAACGCAAAAAGCGCTGCCGCTGGAAGGGGAGTTACGCGAAAAACTGGAGCAGATGGTGCAGTAGCTCAACGTTGCCTGATGGCGCTTCGCTTATCAGGCCTACGGGCGACATTGCGTACGATGAACGCTGTCGGTAGGCCGGATAAGGCGTTTACGCCGCCATCCGGCACTATTCGCTCTATTATTTCAGGCCGGTTTTCTGCTTCATTGCCGCCATCACTGCCGGTTTATCCGCCAGATAATGGTTCAGGCCGTTGGCACGCAGATTACACGCCGCACAGTGACCGCAACCGTCACCTTTGATGCCGTTATAGCAGGTTAGTGTTTCTTCGCGTACCAGGTCCAGCTTGCCCCAGTAATCAGCCAGCGCCCAGGTTTCGGCTTTATCGATCCACATCAGTGGGGTTTCAAAGCGAATATCTTTCGCCATCCCCAGGCTTACGGCATGGTTCAGCGCTTTGACGAACTCGTCACGACAGTCCGGATAACCAGAGAAATCGGTCTCGCAAACGCCGGTAATGACCGCCTCTGCCTGCACCTGGTACGCGTAAATTGCTGCCAGCGTTAAGAACAGAATATTGCGTCCTGGCACAAAGGTATTGGGAATGCCGTTCGCATCCGGTTCGTAATCGGGTACCGGAATATTATCGCGGGTCAGGCTGCTGACAGCCAGTTCACTGAGCAGCGTGACATCAAGCACTTTGTGCGCGCGGGCGCCGAGTTTTAAGGCCAGATCACGTGCGACGTCAATTTCAGCGTGATGGCGCTGACCATAATCAAAGGTCACGCAGTGCACTTCATCATACTGATGCAGCGCTTGCGCCAGACAAGTCGTGGAGTCCTGACCTCCACTGAATACAACAACGGCACGTTTCATGGCTTTTCCTGACAAATAACGAAACCCTTATGGTAGCGCCTGGGCGTGTCGCCGACCAGCTTCTTCACGATTAAGGGGGCGGTAACCAGGCCTCGGTGAACTCAAACCAGCCACGAGGATTCAGGCGTACGCCGTTCACCCCTGGTGGCGCGCTGATGCGATAGTGATAATTGAACAGCGGCGTCAGGGTTGCGTCATGCATCAGCGTGGCGAAAACCTGCTGTAAAGCTGCATGACGATCGTCCTCATCGGCCTGAATTTGCAAGGCATCCAGCGTGGTCTGCAGATGAGTATATGCGGGTGCATTCAGCACGTGTGACCATAGCTGATCGCAACGTAACCACTGTTCGAGGGTATACTCGGGGGCTTCGCCAATCAGCCTGTCGCCCATCATCAGATCGGCCTGGGCTAAAGGATGGTCGCCATCCCAGTTTTTAGCATTATGAAAAATAAGCGTTAATTCACAGCCCAGTTTTGCCAGGGCCTGGCGAAGCTGTTCAGCCATGGCGTGCAGTTCTACCGGCAGGTGGTAAGCCAGCGTCAGTTTTTCTGGTAGCGCTACTTCGTTCAGTTCATCCCATTGTGGGATCGTCCATCCTGGCAGCAGGGCATTGCTGGGAGTAATGAGGTTTTCATCCACCTCAAGCGTCTGTAGCAGCGAAGAGCGGTGGATAATATTGACCAGTCGACGGGCCTGTTGCGTATTCAGCCGCGCGCTTTTTCTGAGCGTAAGATAGCAAAAACCGAGGCTGATCCCGCTGCTTACCTGGCTTAGCATGGGAAGTTCCTCTGGTTTACCTATCGCAATTTGTACCGGATGGCGACAGCTGGTGCCCAAATCCTGGGAGAAAAGCTGTGGGGTTATCCAGTATTCAATGGCTTTCAATAGCGGATGACTCAGATGGTAGTGATCGTGACTCTCGATACGCACCAGCTCGGGAGTAAACAGTGTCAACCGGAACGGGCCGGTACCCACAAACGGGTGCTCAGGATGCGCCAGGTGACTGCTGTAGCTCGCCAGACGGTGCGCCAGCCAGAAGTCGGGACGATGCAGAATAAAGGTCAGACACTGGGGATGCGTCACCTCAATGCGCTTTACGCTGATAAACAGCTTATTCAGCGCAGGTAACTCTAACAGCTTCAGCAACTGTTGATGTAGCTGCGTGCTGCTTACCGTATCGCCGTTATGCCAATGCAGGGTGGAACGAATATAGAAATCCCAGCGCAGGCCGTCAGCGGAGATATTCCAGTGGTGGGCTAAGTCTCCACAGGGACGTTGCGTAGTGCTGTCAAAACGTGTCAGGCCAGAGAATACCTGTCCGGCAAGGTGCTGCTCTGCGCGACCGGGCAGGAATCCAGGATGCAAAGGTTCGAGCTGGCGATAATAGGGGATACGCAGGGTTGGCGTATCATTTTGCCATTGCCCGCCCATAAACGGCTGCAGCAGGGTTCTTAATTCCCCGGGGGCCAGTTGAGCCAGTTCCAGTACGCTGAGCTGTTCACCCTTTTGCAGTGCCTGCTCCATCATCGTGTTGCGCAGCGAGTCTGGGGTGACCAAAAAACGTAATGCTCCGCGTTTCCCGCGTCCGGACTGAGCGTGCCACTCCAGCCAGCCCGCATCCTGCGCTTGCTTTAGCAGGGTTCGCACGTGGCGCTCGCTGCAAAAACAGCGTTCAGCCAGTTCCCCGACGGTCACCGACTGCGGTTCTCCGTTCGAAGGCAGCCACAGGCGTTGATACTGGTTCAGGCGATTCAACAATCTCATATAAACCCGGAACAATTCATTTTATCTATTCACTATTACTTCCGTATATCTCAGGTGATACTGAATCACAAGTTAACCGCGTCACAGTGTGGAGAAAGAAATGGCTCGTCTGGCTGCATTTGATATGGATGGCACCCTTTTGATGCCGAATCACCATTTAGGTGACGAAACGCTTTCAACGCTGGCGCGTCTGCGTGAACGCGATATCACCCTGACATTTGCCACCGGCCGCCATGTGCTGGAGATGCGCCATATTTTGGGTTCTATCTCACTGGACGCCTTTTTGATCACCGGTAACGGCACGCGCATTCACTCTCTTGAGGGCGACGTGTTGCACCGTCAGGATCTGGATCCGAATGTTGCGGATATCGTGTTACATCAGAAATGGGATACCACCGCCAGCATGCATGTCTTTAATGACAACGGTTGGTTTACCGGACAAGAGATCCCCTCGCTGCTACAGGCGCATGTGTATAGCGGATTTCGCTACCAGATCGTCGATGTGAAACGTATTCCGGCTCATCAGGTAACGAAGATCTGTTTCTGCGGCGATCATGAGTCTCTGATCCAGTTGCGCATTCAACTGAATGAAGCGCTGGGAGAACAGGCGAATCTCTGTTTCTCCGCGGTTGATTGCCTTGAGGTACTACCGCGGGGCTGTAACAAAGGATCCGCGCTGGCGGTGTTGAGTGACCACTTAGGATATTCAATGTCCGAGTGTATGGCGTTTGGCGATGCTATGAACGATCGCGAAATGTTAGGCAGCGTTGGGCGCGGCCTGATTATGGGTAACGCAATGCCGCAACTGATGGCTGAACTGCCGCATTTATCGGTGATTGGGCATTGCCGCAATCAGGCTGTATCTCACTTTTTGACGCATTGGCTGGACAATCCGCATCTACCTTATTCCCCCGAATGAGAGATCCCTTCCAGCAAGCCAGACTTCGCGTCTGGCTTTTTTTTTGTCTGCTCAGTGTGTATTCAGCAACTGGGCAAGTTCCGCTTTCCACGGCGTTAAATCGCCTATGTGCGCGTCAACCCATTGCGGGTTGTAGTAGGTTTCCAGATAGCGTTCGCCGCTGTCGCACAGCAGCGTCACCAGCGACCCCGTTTCTCCGGCGTCGCGCATACGGGCGGCAAGTTGTAACGTCCCCCACATGTTGGTTCCGGTTGAGGCGCCCACTTTACGACCCAACTGCGTTTCCAGCCAGTGCGCGGTGGCAACGCTTGCGGCATCCGGCACACGCAGCATTTCATCAACTACGTCAGGAATGAAGGACGGTTCGACACGCGGACGGCCGATGCCTTCAATTTTGCTGCCGACCGGGCTGCGCAATGTCGCATCGCGATCCTGCCAGAAGGGCAGAAAAACCGAATTCTCCGGGTCCACCACCATCAGACGAGTGTCGTAGCCCTGACAGCGAATATAGCGACCAATGGTTGCTGAGGTGCCGCCGGTTCCTGCGCTCATCACGATATGGCGAGGCACGGGGTTGGGCTCGCACTGCATCTGGCGGAAGATACTGTCGGCAATATTGTTGTTACCACGCCAGTCGGTGGCGCGTTCAGCATAGGTGAACTGGTCCATATAATGCCCGTTCAGTTCACGTGCCAGCTGTTCAGAAGCCGCATAAATTTCGCAGGCGCTTTCCACGAAGTGGCAGCGGCCGCCATAAAATTCAATTTGTTCAATTTTGCGTTTTGCCGTACAGGAAGGCATAACG
>NZ_SZWR01000001.1:378108-417951 GCF_005280875.1 Citrobacter sp. wls827 | reverse complement strand
AGGCGGGCGAAATAGGCTTCAGAAACCGCCGTTGAACCCGATGACGATTCGATAATCGTGGTGCCTTCTTTGATCCAGCCATTACACAGTCCGTAGAGAAACAGTGAACGTGCCAGGCGATGTTTCAGGCTACCGGTTGGATGCGTGCTCTCATCTTTCAAATAGAGCTGAATACCCGGAAACGCCGGAAGCGACAGGCGAATAAGATGCGTATCGGCAGAACGCTGGTAATCCGCATTAATTTCATTGATGGCGTTTTTAACCCAGGAGCTATTCATCATTAATATCCATTTGTCATTTTGTGCCCAGAATAGCGAAAAGCACGGAAAAAATTGTTGCCATTTAGCCTTTAAAATAGAATGTAAGGAGAAAATTCTTCTCTGTGGAGTGGATATGTTAGACAAAATTGACCGTAAGCTGCTTGGCCTACTGCAACAAGACTGCACCCTTTCTTTGCAGGCGTTAGCCGATGCCGTTAATCTGACGACCACCCCCTGCTGGAAACGGCTCAAGCGGCTTGAGGATGACGGCATTCTGCTGGGCAAGGTTGCTCTGCTGGATCCGGAAAAACTGGGGCTGGGTTTAACCGCGTTTGTGCTGATTAAAACCCAGCATCATAGCAGCGAGTGGTACTGCCGCTTTGTCACCGAAGTGACCGGGATGCCGGAGGTGCTGGGTTTCTGGCGAATGGCTGGGGAGTACGACTACCTGATGCGGGTGCAGGTTGCTGATATGAAACGCTATGATGATTTCTATAAGCGTCTGGTGAATAGCGTACCGGGCCTGTCTGATGTTACCTCCAGTTTTGCGATGGAACAGATTAAATACACGACTGCTCTACCTATTGAATAACTCTCCCGGTGATCATTGCCGGAAATCTTGTCAGGACATAACGCGTGCGATTATTTGCTCAATTAAGCTGGTACTTCCGCCGGGAGTGGCGTCGCTACCTCGGGGCGGTGGCCTTGCTTATCATCATCGCTATTCTTCAGCTTATCCCGCCAAAAGTGGTCGGTATCATCGTGGACGGCGTGACGACACAGCGGTTCACCACCGAGCGACTGCTGATGTGGGTTGGCACGATTGCCCTGATTGCGGTGGTTGTCTATTTGTTGCGCTATGTCTGGCGCGTACTTTTGTTCGGCGCATCCTACCAACTGGCAGTTGAACTACGCGAAGACTATTACCGCCAGTTGAGCCGCCAGCATCCTGAATTTTATCTGCGTCATCGCACCGGCGATCTGATGGCGCGTGCAACTAACGATGTTGATCGGGTGGTGTTTGCGGCTGGCGAAGGTGTATTGACGCTGGTGGACTCGCTGGTCATGGGGTGCGCGGTGTTGATCGTGATGTCTACGCAAATCAGTTGGGAGCTGACGCTTATCGCGCTACTCCCAATGCCGGTGATGGCGATAATGATCAAACGTTACGGTGATCGACTCCATAACCGCTTTAAGGTTGCGCAAGCAGCGTTCTCCAGCCTTAACGATCGTACTCAGGAAAGCCTGACCAGTATCCGTATGATTAAGGCTTTTGGTCTGGAAGACCGACAGTCGGCGCTATTTGCCGCAGATGCTAAAGATACCGGCAAGAAAAACTTACGGGTCGCCCGCATTGACGCCCGTTTTGACCCCACGATTTATATCGCCATTGGTATGGCTAACCTGCTGGCTATCGCCGGGGGAAGCTGGATGGTGGTTCATGGCTCTCTGACCCTTGGTCAGTTAACCAGTTTTATGATGTATCTCGGGCTGATGATTTGGCCGATGCTGGCACTGGCATGGATGTTTAACATTGTTGAGCGAGGCAGCGCCGCGTATAGCCGTATTCGCGCCATGCTGGCTGAAGCGCCGGTAGTGGATGACGGCACAGAACCCGTGCCGGAAGGACGCGGCGAGCTGGCGGTGGCAATTCGCGAATTTCGCTACCCGCAAACGGCTCATCCGGTGCTGGAGAATGTGAATTTCCAGCTTAAGCCAGGGCAGATGCTGGGTATTTGTGGCCCGACCGGCGCGGGTAAAAGTACGGTGTTGTCGCTGATCCAGCGTCATTTTGATATCACTGAGGGCGATGTGCGCTTTCATGATATCCCGTTAACTCGCTTGCAACTTGATAGCTGGCGTAGCCGTCTGGCAGTGGTCAGCCAGACACCTTTCTTGTTCTCGGATACTGTCACCAACAACATAGCGCTTGGACGCCCACAGGCCACACAGGAAGAGATCGAACATGTTGCACGTCTGGCCAGCGTGCATGAGGATATTTTACGTCTTCCGCAAGGCTATGACACCGAAGTAGGTGAACGCGGGGTGATGCTGTCCGGTGGACAAAAACAGCGTATTTCTATCGCTCGTGCGCTGCTGCTGAATGCTGAAATCCTGATTCTTGACGATGCGTTATCGGCGGTGGATGGTCGTACTGAACATCAAATCCTGCATAACCTGCGCCAGTGGGGAGAAGGCAGAACCGTGATAATCAGCGCTCACCGTTTATCTGCGCTGACAGAAGCCAATGAAATTATCGTGATGCAGCACGGACATATTGCTCAGCGTGGCGAACACGATGCGCTGGTGCAGCAACCCGGCTGGTATCGTGATATGTACCGTTATCAGCAACTGGAAGCGGCGCTGTCCGATGCGCCAGAAGTAAACGAGGAGGCGGCTAATGCGTAGTTTTGGGCAGCTATGGCCGACCCTGAAAAGACTGCTGGCGTACGGCTCTCCGTGGCGAAAACAGCTGGCAATTGCGGTGGTCATGCTATGGGTGGCGGCAGCGGCGGAGGTGAGTGGTCCGCTGCTCATCAGCTATTTTATCGACAACATGGTGGCGAAAAACAATCTGCCGCTGGCGATGGTGGCTGGGCTGGTGGCGGCATATGTCGGTCTGCAACTGTTGGCGGCGGGCCTGCATTACGCGCAGTCATTACTCTTTAACCAGGCGGCCGTTGGTGTGGTGCAGCAGTTACGTACCGATGTGATGGATGCCGCGCTACGTCAGCCGCTCAGTGCTTTCGATACTCAGCCAGTCGGGCAGCTTATCTCACGTGTGACCAATGACACCGAAGTGATCCGTGACCTGTATGTGACGGTGGTCGCGACGGTACTGCGCAGCGCCGCCTTAATCGGTGCCATGCTGGTGGCGATGTTCAGCCTCGAGTGGCGTATGGCGCTGGTGGCGATGGCCATATTCCCGGCAGTGCTGGTGGTGATGGTGATTTATCAACGCTACAGCACCCCGATTGTGCGTCGGGTGCGCGCTTATCTGGCGGATATTAACGATGGCTTTAACGAAGTCATCAACGGCATGAGCGTTATCCAGCAGTTCCGCCAGCAGGCGCGATTTGGCGAGAGAATGGGGGAGGCCAGCCGCTCGCACTATATGGCGCGTATGCAAACCCTGCGACTGGATGGCTTTTTGCTGCGCCCGCTACTGAGCCTTTTCTCGGCGCTGATCCTCTGCGGTTTGCTGATGCTGTTCAGCTTTACCTCTGGCAGCTCCATTGAGGTTGGCGTGCTGTACGCGTTTATCAGCTACCTCGGCCGTTTGAACGAGCCGCTGATCGAGCTGACCACCCAGCAATCAATGCTGCAGCAGGCGGTTGTCGCCGGCGAGCGAGTGTTCGAACTGATGGACGGGCCTCGTCAGCGCTATGGTGAAGATGATCGACCGCTGAAGAGCGGGGACATTGAGGTGGATAACGTTTCATTTGCCTATCGTGACGACAATCTGGTGCTGCAAAACATCAGTCTGTCCGTGCCTTCGCGCAGCTTTGTAGCGTTGGTCGGGCATACCGGTAGCGGCAAAAGTACGCTGGCCAGTCTGCTGATGGGTTACTACCCGTTGACGCAGGGCGAAATCCGCCTTGACGGACGTCCGCTGTCTTCTCTGAGCCACAGTGCGTTACGCCAGGGCGTGGCGATGGTGCAACAGGATCCGGTGGTGATGGCGGATACCTTCCTGGCAAACGTCACGCTGGGTCGTGATATCTCAGAAGAACGGGTGTGGCAGGCGCTGGAAACCGTACAGCTGGCCGAGCTGGCGCGGGGTCTGAGCGAGGGTATTCATACCCGGCTGGGCGAGCAGGGCAATAATCTATCAGTTGGGCAGAAACAGCTGCTGGCGCTGGCGCGGGTATTGGTGGAAACGCCGCAGGT
Source organism: Citrobacter sp. wls827 (assembly GCF_005280875.1). Taxonomy (NCBI): domain Bacteria; kingdom Pseudomonadati; phylum Pseudomonadota; class Gammaproteobacteria; order Enterobacterales; family Enterobacteriaceae; genus Citrobacter; species Citrobacter sp. wls827. Next base: position 413,800 of record NZ_SZWR01000001.1, on the reverse strand, counting down.
ACTGATCCTCGATGAGGCCACGGCCAGTATTGACTCCGGTACTGAACAGGCTATTCAGCAGGCGTTGGCAGCGGTGCGTGAGCACACCACGCTGGTGGTGATTGCGCATCGGTTATCCACTATTGTCGATGCGGATACCATTCTGGTACTGCACCGGGGACAGGCCGTTGAACGCGGCACGCACCAGCAACTGCTTGCCGCACAGGGCCGCTACTGGCAAATGTATCAACTGCAGTTGGCGGGCGAAGAGCTGGCGGCTAGCGTAAACGAAGATTCGGCAATCGCCTGATGGCGCTGCGTTTCTCAGGCCTACAGCCAGTGTGGTTTTGTAGGCCTGAGAAAGCGTTTTCGCCGCCATCCGGCAATCAACAATCTGGTGCAAAAATGTAACGCACTATGCACCGTTATAGTGCATTTTTTCTTTTTCTCTCCTGGCCGTACCCCGTGCGGCTGAATCATCCCGCGTTTTTCATTCCTGGCACATCCCTTGCAATATTCATTTGGTGTATCTGCAGCCACTACTGAATTCTGACTGGAGGGGATCTATGAAGCTGGTTACCGTGGTAATCAAACCGTTCAAACTGGAAGACGTCCGTGAAGCATTGTCGTCTATTGGTATTCAGGGGCTGACCGTCACCGAAGTGAAGGGGTTTGGCCGACAAAAAGGTCATGCCGAGTTGTACCGGGGAGCTGAATACAGCGTCAACTTCTTACCCAAAGTGAAGATTGATGTGGCAATTGCTGATGACCAACTGGATGGCGTAATTGATGTCATCAGTAAGGCCGCCTACACCGGAAAAATTGGCGACGGCAAAATTTTCGTCGCCGAGCTGCAACGCGTGATTCGTATTCGTACCGGCGAAGCCGACGAAGCCGCACTGTAACGTCTGGCACACAGTGATAGGAAACCAAAAAATGAAGATAGCGACGATGAAAACGGGTATTGCTTCACTGGCGCTGCTGCCGGGTCTGGCGATGGCGGCACCGGCGGTTGCAGATAAAGCGGATAACGCTTTTATGATGATCTGTACCGCGCTGGTGCTGTTTATGACCATCCCAGGCATTGCGCTGTTCTATGGCGGTTTGATTCGCGGTAAGAACGTGTTGTCGATGCTGACCCAGGTTACGGTGACATTCGCTCTGGTTTGTATTTTATGGGTGGTTTATGGCTACTCACTGGCCTTTGGCGAAGGAAATAATTTCTTCGGTAACTTCAACTGGGTCATGCTGAAGAATATTGCACTGACGGCGGTCACGGGGAGCTTCTACCAGTACATTCACGTTGCCTTTCAGGGGTCTTTCGCTTGCATTACCGTTGGGCTTATTGTCGGTGCACTGGCTGAGCGCATTCGGTTCTCTGCGGTGCTGATTTTTGTGGTGGTGTGGTTAACGTTGTCGTACATCCCCATTGCCCATATGGTCTGGGGCGGCGGTTTGCTGGCTACTCACGGTGCGCTGGATTTTGCGGGCGGTACGGTAGTACATATCAATGCTGCGATTGCCGGCCTGGTTGGGGCTTATCTGATTGGTAAACGCGTCGGTTTTGGCAAAGAAGCGTTTAAGCCACATAACCTGCCAATGGTCTTTACCGGCACGGCTATTCTCTATATCGGTTGGTTTGGCTTTAACGCTGGCTCCGCGGGTATGGCGAATGAAATTGCCGCGCTGGCCTTCGTCAATACCGTTGTTGCCACCGCGGCCGCCATTCTCGGCTGGATCTTCGGTGAATGGGCGCTGCGTGGCAAACCGTCCCTGCTGGGCGCGTGTTCTGGCGCCATTGCCGGTCTGGTAGGCGTGACACCTGCCTGTGGCTATATCGGTGTCGGCGGCGCGCTGATTATCGGTGTCGCTGCGGGGCTGGCTGGCCTGTGGGGCGTAACCATGCTGAAGCGCTTTCTGCGTGTTGATGACCCGTGTGATGTCTTCGGTGTTCACGGCGTGTGCGGCATTGTCGGCTGCATCCTGACCGGCGTTTTCGCGGCCAGCTCTCTGGGCGGCGTAGGCTTTGCCGAAGGCGTTACCATGGGGCATCAGTTGCTGGTACAACTGGAAAGCGTGGCGATCACCATTGTCTGGTCCGGTGTGGTGGCTTTCATTGGCTATAAGCTGGCGGACATGACGGTAGGCCTGCGCGTACCGGAGGAGCAGGAGCGCGAAGGTCTGGATGTGAACAGCCACGGCGAGAACGCTTACAACGCTTGATGTTTCAATCTGCCGGATGGCAACGCTTTTGCGTCACCATCCGGTAATTCTCAATTACGATTACGCATTACCCCTTCCTGCACGGTAGAAGCAACCAGCACGCCGTCCTGCGTATAAAACTCCCCGCGAACAAAGCCCCGTGCGCCGGAGGCCGAAGTACTCTCGACGTTATACAGCAGCCACTCATTGATATTAAAAGGACGATGGAACCACATAGAATGGTCGATCGTAGCGATCTGAATCCCTTTTTCCAGAAAACCAATGCCATACGGTTGTAAAGCAACGGGCAGGAAGTTCAGGTCTGAAGCATAACCCAGCAGATACTGATGGACGCGTAGATCGTCCTGCAGCGTGCCGTTAGCGCGGATCCACACCTGGCGAGTCGGGTTGGCAACGTGACCTTTTAACGGATTATGAAATTCCACCGGACGTACTTCCAGCGGGCGGTCGTTGATAAATTTTTCTTTCAACAGCGGCGGCAGCAGGTGAGCGACCGAACGGGCGATCTCAGTTTCTGATTTAAGCTCTTCAGGGCCAGGCGCTGCCGGCATCTCTTTTTGATGCTCAAACCCATCTTCTGGTGCCTGGAAAGAGGCAGTCATATAAAAAATGGGTTTCCCATTCTGGATCGCGGCAACGCGGCGGGCGCTGAAGCTGTTACCATCACGCAGCACTTCGACATCATAGATGATGGGCTTTTGGCTATCGCCCGGACGTAAAAAGTAGCTGTGAAAGGAGTGCACCAGGCGCTCTTCCGGTACGGTTTCTTTTGCGGCATACAGCGCCTGACCGACAACCTGCCCCCCAAAAACCTGACGTAACCCTAAGTCTTCACTTTGGCCCCGAAAGAGTCCTTCTTCAATTTTTTCCAGATTTAACAATGTCAGCAAATTTTTCAGTGCCAGACTCATACGTGCTCTCCAGGTAATAGCGTTCTCGCAGCGAGGTAGGCAGAGTATAACGCAATTTTGAAAGTGGTCCGATGGGTGCAATTGTCTGAATTACTGGCCGATTACAGGCAAAACCAGCTGTCTTGTGCCACACTTAGTCACGTTATGTTTTTGTTAACCACTCTTCTGGCGAGGAAAGTTCTCGCTGGTGCATAGATGATAAGGAGAATTTAATGAAACTCGTGCACATGGTAAGTGGTTTAGCGGTTGCGGTCGCTCTGGCGGCCTGTGCTGATAAAAGCGCGGATATTCAGACACCTGCGCCAAGCCCTAATACGTCAATTGCTGACACACAGTCAAAAATTCAACAGCCGAATGTGTCTGGTACCGTATGGATCCGCCAGAAAGTTGCCTTACCGCCGGATGCCGTGCTGACCGTAACACTGTCAGATGCATCGCTTGCCGATGCACCGTCAAAAGTGCTGTCGCAAAAAGTTGTACGTACCGAGGGTAAACAAGCACCATTCAGCTTCGTACTCCCGTTTAACCCGGCAGATATTCAGCCGAACGCCCGTATTCTGCTGAGTGCGGCGATTACGGTGAATGATAAACTGGTCTTTATTACTGATACCGTCCAGACGGTGATCAATCAGGGGGGGACTAAAGCCGACCTGACCCTGGTCCCGGTCCAGCAGACGGCTGTTCCAGTACAGGCGAGTGGTGGTGCCGCGACAACGGTACCGTCAACGTCACCCACACAGGTGAATCCGTCTTCCGCCGTTCCTGCCCCGACACAGTACTAAGGGCATTCTAACCCTCTCCATCCGGAGGGGGTTAGTACACCCAGCGATAGCGCTGTAAATCGATTTGTCCACTCCCTGAAACCACAATACCTTCCGCCAGCAACGCCTGACGCTGTCGTTGTAGGTCTGGACCTGTAAGCGAAATGGCACCATGACGATTAACCACCCGATGCCAGGGCAAAGTGCTGCCTTCGGGGAGACGCTTAAGCACGCCGCCTACCTGGCGAGCAGCACGCGGTGAGCCAGCAAGCCTGGCGACATCGCCATAGGTGGTGACGAATCCTTCGGGGATTGAGGCAACGATTTGCCAGACGCGTTGAGGGAAAGAGTCTTGTATATCCATCGTTTTTTCCTGCGCTAATCCTCCAGCATAATCCCGAATGACGAGGTAGTGAAGCTTCATTGCACAAGAAAACAGCATCCGGTGCTGGATGAGTTGCAATTACCGGGTGCAGCAGTGATAATGCGCCTGCGCGTTGGTTGACAACGCTCTCAATGGGGGCTCTGTTGGTTCTCCCGCAACGCTACTCTGTTCACCAGGTCAGGTCCGGAAGGAAGCAGCCAGGGCAGATGACGTGTGTGCCGGGATGTAGCTGGCAGGGCCCCCACCCAATTCTGCCGTCCGGCAATCTCAATTCTTCTCATCTTCTTTTCTTTGTCATCGTATTGTCATTTTATTGTCATCAAATGCTGTCAATGTGTTTCGGGGATGTTATTTGATGCTTTTGCCGCTGCCATCGCGCTGTAACGACATGGTCTTACATCCGGTGTGTTTTGGCTGACCACAAGGATTTTCTACGATGTCGACCGCTGTATTGAATGTCAAAATTGATGAGGCGCTAAAAGAAAAGCTGCGTCACTACGCTGAAGTGAATAATGAGAACCTAAGTATCTCGACGGAAAAATTGCTACTTATCGCGTTTTCCGCCATTGAAGAGGCGGGAGTCTCCGCTGATGATATTGATAGCCAGCATACGGAAGAATCCGTGGTTGAAGCACTGACTCCTAAAGAAATCAAAGCATTGCGCAGATTACTGAAGAAGAAAAAATGAAACAACAACCGCTCTCAACCGCCTGTAATTATGGCGAAGCCTGTGAATTGCTACGTTCCGGTTATGTGAAACATGTTCGTCTGAGCTGGAATGTCGGTAGCGATGAGTTTTTCCGTATTGCTTCTGACTGGTGCGATGCCGGGGCGAAAATTAAGAAAGACGGCGAGAATTTTGTGATTTCCCTGAAGGGGTTCCCGGTTCCTCCTCAGCGGTAATAATGCCCAGACATCCTCGTCCATCACGGTATCCAGGACGAGTCTTTTGACTCGTCGCTTAGATTATTTTGCGCATTTTCCCGTGATTTGCCTGTAAACGCAGATTATCCCAAATGGGTTGCAACGTCCGGAAAGCCGAGCGCATTGTGTCATCGGGCAGAGCAAAGGGCATACGCAAAAAGCGATCGAATGCGCCATCCAGGCCGAAGCGCGTCCCGGTACCCAACTGAATACCTGCACTTTCGGCACGGGTGGCAAAGAGCGTTGCCAGCGTATCGGGTAATTCAACCCAGAAAGAGAGTCCCCCCTGTGGTTGAGTAAACTGCCACTCCGGGAAATGTGTCTTCATCAGGTCATGGCACAGATCGCGCCGGGTGGTGAGCAATTGCCGTCTGTCGGGAAGAAAATCGGCCGCATTGTCCAGCAACCAACCCGTGGCAAGCTGTTCAAGCACTGGTGATCCTAAATCAAATGTGTCGCGAGTCTGTACCAGCGCGGCAATAGTACGTGACGAGGCCCGAATCCATCCCAGACGCAGACCTCCCCAGAAGCTTTTCCCTGCCGATCCCAGCAGGATCACCGGCGCATCGCGATTGAATGCAGCAAGTGGAGGCGGAGGCGGGGCGTCATACCACAGGTTCACCATGGTCTCATCGACCACCAGCGTGGTGCAGGTTCTTTCCGCAATATCAGCCACAACCTGGCGAGTTTCGGCGTCCATACAGCGTCCGGTCGGGTTGTGAAAGTCCGGCATCAGATAGGCCATTCTCGGGGCTGTTTGCGCGAGGGTGGCAACCAGACCCGCTGTATCCCAACCGTGCTCAGGCAGCGAAACGCCGACGGGGCGACATGATGCCCCTTGTATTGCTGCAATCGCCAGCGGATACGTGGGGTGATCGACCACTACGCGATCGCCGGGACCGGTGAGTAAACGCAGGATCAACGCCAGGCCGCTGACCGCGCCGTTCACGACCATTATTTCATCCGACTGTGTGGGTAATCCACGTTCGCAATAATGCCGGGCGATGGATTCACGCAAAACCGCCAGTCCCTGCGGCAGATACCCGGAGCTCAGCAAATGCTGCGGCATCGCAAATAACGCTTGTTGGTAAGCCTGATGAATTTCTGGCCCAGCGCTGAGGGCCGCTGTGGACAAATCCAACGCTGTGCCGGTACTGGTTCGCGTAGGCACATGACGAATGTGTTCCGGCAGGATCACCCGTGAGCCGCTCCCATGACGGCTTTCCAGATATCCCTCTTCACGCAGTTGCGCCATGGCGCTGGCGACGGTGGTTCGGCTCACTTCCAGAACGGCAGCGAGCTCGCGTTCGCCGGGCAAGCGACTATCCAGTGCCAGTCGACCATCCAGGATCAGCAGACGTAACGCTTCCGCCAGTTGTCGCCAGATAGGCGTTCGCGAGGGGCTTTCCTGCCAGTGCCCTAGCAGGCGCTGCAAAGATTGACTTCCGTAACGGCGAGATGACATAGCAGTCCACTTTTTGAAAACTGGACATTAATCATAGTGCCAATTGCGGTGAAGATGAAAGCTATCTGAGAGGCGAGGAGAAAATTATGCTGCGTCGTTTACTTCAGCTGTATGTTGGACTGGCGCTGTACGGCGTTTCGACGGCGATGTTTGTCCGTGCAGATTTAGGGGCTGATCCGTGGAACGTATTTCATCTGGGCGTGGCAAATCTATTATCGATGAATATCGGCCTGGTGATCATCGCCGTGGGTGTATTGGTCCTGCTGGCATGGATACCACTGCGCCAGCGCCCCGGATTTGGCACTCTCAGCAATGTCATTATGATTGGTTTGGCGGCAGATGCCGCGCTGGCGGTGATCCCAGGATTCGAATCGCTACTGACGCGCAGTGGACTGCTGGTTGCGGCGGTGATCCTGAACGCGTTAGCCACCAGTCTGTACATTGGCGCCGGTTTTGGTGCGGGCCCACGTGACGGCTTGATGACCGGCATTCATGCGCGTACTGGTTGGTCTGTACGGACTATCCGGACCGCAATCGAGGTGTCGGTTTTGCTCAGCGGTTGGCTTCTTGGCGGAACCGTGGGTGTTGGAACGGTACTGTATGCGTTAGCTATTGGACCGTTAATTCAGATTTGCCTGCCGTGGTTTCGTCATCTGCCGCAGTCACGTATTTGTGTTCGGAATGAGCCTACGGCGTGATTGCCTGCTGACGACTAAACTTAACCTCGACTGACGCGGCTGGAATCGGCTTGCCGCGCAGTACACTTCGGAGGTTTATCTGATGAAGTATGTTGATGGTTTTGTTGTTGCCGTTCCTGCCGAAAACAAGGAGGCATATATCGCGATGGCGGCAAAGGCTGCGCCGCTTTTCAAGGAGTTCGGTGCACTGCGCGTTGTGGAGTGTTGGGCTGATGATGTTCCCGACGGTAAGTTGACCGATTTCCGTATGGCGGTGAAAGCGCAGGATCATGAAGAAGTGGTATTCAGCTGGATTGAATACCCTTCCAAAGAAGTCCGCGATGCGGCGAACCAGAAGATGATGTCCGATCCCCGTATGAAGGAGTTTGGTGAATCTATGCCATTTGATGGCAAGCGAATGATCTACGGTGGATTCTCGCCCATTATGGAAGAGTGACATGACTGGCTGTGCGGCGTGCCGCCAGCCATCTCAATACACGCCAGTGCCATGCTAAAGTCGTTTTTCCGCCCACAGAATAAATTCCGCCTTTGGCAGTGCTTTGCTGTACAACCAGCCCTGACCATACTGCACGCCATGTTGACGTAGCCAGCTTTCCTGGTTCTCGGTCTCGATGCCTTCTGCCACCATTTCCAGCTCCAGCGTTTTGGCTATCTCGATAATATGTGGCGTGACGTTATTGTATTCCAGCGCATCGACGAACGATTTGTCTATCTTCAGGATGTCTACATCCAGATCCTGCAAATAGCTCAGACTGGAATAACCGGTACCAAAGTCATCAATATAGATTGAGTGACCCGCCTGACGGTATTTAGCAATAAACGGCGCGCTGTTTTTCGGGTCGGCAAATTCGCGTTCAGTCAGTTCCAGGGCAATTTGTGCGGGTTTTAGTTGCCAGTGGTTAACCATGCGGCTTAGCAGCGCCGGAAGCGTTTCGGACTTCAAATCGGCCGACTCAAGGTTGAGTGATATATGCTGTTGAGGATGTTGATGCAGCCATTTACCTAGATCCTCGAAGACGTTTTCAATAATCAAACGTGTGAGTGGTTCTGTCAGGCCGGTTTCTTCGGCCAGCGGGATAAAAATATCGGGTGAGAGATAGCTACCGTCAGCTTGTCGCCAGCGGGCCAGTGCTTCCGCACCCACGACCTTTCCTGTTTTGAGCGAAATAATGGGCTGGTAATGGACCTTGATAGCCCGGTTCTGAATGGCATCTTGCAATTGGTGATGGGGAGACTGCAAGCGGCGCAAAATACGCAGGATAAAGAGGGCGGTGAGCAGGCCAATAATGAGCCCTGCCGGGAGCCAGATCAGCGCCTGTCGGTGCCAGGATTTTTGCAAAGGTAATGTCGACGCCCAGCTTACGATAGTGATGCCCAGTTCGGGGAAAGGGCGAGAATTATAAATACTGCCCTCTTTTTGAAAATGGCTGATAGAACGGTCTTTTTGCAGATGATGTAACACGTCTGAAGGGAGATCGGCACTACTGGCCACCACGACGTTGCTTACTGTACCCACAATGGCGACTTCGATAGGCCATGAACCAAATGGAATGACATCAATGAACGATCCCGGATCGATCATCACGACATAATGTTCGCTGCCGAGCGCCGCCATAAAACGTTGTATTCCGAGGTCGTTTTGCGAAGTTAACCAGGCGCGATAGCCATCAGGTGTCATTTTCATTGGTGGCGGAAACGCAGCAGCCAGGCTCCTTTTCTCAAGGGAGGAACATTGTGGAACATTGCCTTTGAGGTACATCACTTCCTGAATATAACGGTAGCTGTATGACAACCGGCGCATTTCCAGCAAATGTTCCTCTGAGCAGGGCACACCCTGGAAGGCTTCTATTTTGCGTAGCGCTTTTTTGGCCTGCTCGCCGACGCGTTCTGTACGCAAAGCGACGCGGGTAGAGAATGAATCAAGTTCATCGATAAATTTCGTTTCGACCTGACGATGTGCCAGCCACAGGCTTAAACACACCGGTACGAGGATGGACAGAACCAGTATTCCCGTCACCAGGCCAATCAGATGTCGTGTTGTCACGGTGATATCCTTATTTACACAGCATAGGGAAAGTATATCTGAAAGCCGAAAAAGCTATTCGATTGGCATCATATATTTACGGCCACTGATCATCCCGTTTAGTAACCCACAACGTAAATCGGGTTGTGATTCGTACAAGAGTGGTGTATTTTGTTGGGTATGTTATAACGTAACAAATTGAGGTTGCCATGAAACCGGATATCCACCCTTTTTATCGCCCAGTGGTGTTTCACGATACCAGTGCCAATGAATACTTTAAGGTCGGTTCGACGATTAAAACCGAACGAGAGATTGAGTTCGAGGGCCAAATGTACCCGTACGTAACGCTTGATATCTCGTCTAAGTCACATCCGTACTATACCGGTAAACAGAAAACCTTCGATAATGAAGGCAGCGCGGCTCGTTTCCAGAAACGTTTCGGCCACTTCATTGGCGCTAAGCGAGGTTAAGATGCAGGTACTCAATTCACTTCGCAGCGCAAAGCAGCGGCACCCTGACTGCCAGATAGTCAAACGCAAAGGGCGTTTGTACGTCATCTGCAAAACGAATCCGCGGTTTAAAGCGGTACAGGGCCGTAAAAAAAGACGTTAGTCACTTCGCCAGCATTACAGGGACTGAAGTGCGTTCCCCTCGTGGGACGCACTTTTTTTGTTTGTGACAGGGCGTGATTACTGACTAGCCTGCGCGCGGGTTAGTGTGAAGACATCATAAAATGACAGTTCGCCTTTCCGCGTTATCATTTTTTGCAGTTGGGCCTTATGCTCACTGTCGACTTGGGGAGAGTGCAGAATAGTGTCGATCAGCGAGGGTGGCACAAAGCGTGTGTTGTACCATTCACCGTTATAGCAGACTCTGAAATCCAGTACGTCAATGTCTTCAAAGCGGTAACGTGGCGCAACGTCAAAAAAGAAAAAGGCGTTGAGTAAGGCGAACAGTACAACCAACAGCCATACCGAATCGACCAGCGTTTCTGATTGCAGCATAACCGCCAGTGTGGCAAAAAACGCAACATACATGCCGATAAATAGCCCTGGATGTTTACGAATAAAGCTGATGCTAAAGCGCGGTTTGTTGTCGCGCTTTTCGCGAATATTTAAGTCGTCGATGGTTTCGGTAAGCAGGCGTTGTATTTCTGTCATCTCTTGCCTTCGTGAAGTCTGCAATAGTCAGGAGGGATCAGCCCATTTTAAAAGGGGATACTGTCTGAGAAAAGTAACAGATTAACCACAATTTAGCATAACAGTTACATATCAGATCACAGTGTTTTGATGATCCGTGCCGGATTGCCTCCGACGACGGTGTTTGCCGGAACGCTTTTCGTCACCACTGCGCCTGACGCCACAACCACATTGTCGCCCAGTGTTACCCCCGGATTTATGACTGCGCGACCACCGATCCAGACATTATTCCCGATGGTTACAGGTTTCCCTAGTTCAACCCCGCTATTGCGTTCGTTAGCGTCCAGTGGATGAGTTGCCGTATAGATATGGACTCCCGGTGCCAACATACAGTTATCACCGATGTGGATTGGGCAGACATCAAGCATGACGCAGTCGAAGTTGGCGTAAAACGCTTTGCCGAGATAAATGTTATACCCGTAGTCGCAACGAAAAGAGGGCTCAATGTAAGCGCCTTCGCTTTGCCCCAACAGATCGCGCAGGATAGCCTGACGTTCACTCTGCGCATCGGGTGCGGTGGCATTGTATCGGTGGATGAGTAGGCGTGCGCGGAGACGGTCGTTGCGCAACGTTTCATCTGCCGGGCGATACAATTCGCCGGCGATCATCTTTTTCTTATCTTCACTCATTACGAACTTTCCCGTTTGCTGATAGGCAGTCACAGTACAGTAAAACGCAATGCAGGGAAGGGGAACGTTCCCGTTTTCTCACTGTGATCGCAATCACGTGATTTGAATTAAATAATGATAGTTGGTGCGGGAAATGGTCAGCCAGACAAACAAATGTTTCGCGATACCTGACTTAACCTCATGAGCAATTAACGAATAAATTTCCAAACAGATGTTGGGATCTTGTCGTAGAGCTTATTCATTGTCAATTCAGCAAGACGATGATCGGCGGCTGAGTAAAATACAGCCAGTTCATTGTCAGACAATTCATATTTATTTTTCTCAATAACACGTTCAAGCGTGTCAATTGTTTGACAGCGTCGCAGGCGCATCAAATAATCTGTTTTAGTTAATGGTTTATCGGACATAACTCTTACCTATGATTGTAATAATTTTTAACAAGACAAACTGACAGGATTAGCCCTGGTGGCATTGACAAAACAGCGAAACAGTCGATTACCTGACTTCCGCCATTTCTGTAGATCCTGCGTATTAATACCATAACTACTGAACAACATAAAAGTGTCATCCAGGTATTCATCAATCTGCGCGATCAGCTTATTGTCCTCATTGTACTTAATTTTATAATTAAGTGCGAAGGTTGCAATATGCTCTATCAGTTCATTGAGCTGCAAGCTGGTTGCAGAGGTAGGGTCATTTACCCAACCATGATTGCTTTGTTCAAGGTTTGCAAGACAGTCATGATACAGGGTTTCGCAGAGAAATTTAAGCTGCGCGATATCATGTCTTTTCGGTGAGTATTCATCCATAACGCATCCCCTTCTTAGTGGTTTAGACTAACCGAACACCTTTCGGGATGGATACAACAAACGACCTGGAACTTGCCCGCGACTCCTGATGATTTAACTATAATCTACTCTAAAAAAGATTTCATCGTCATATCACGAAAAATTACAATTATGCAAAATTATGACGCAGTCCCATTTTTACATTTTAACAGATAAATGCCGGTATTCGAAATGGAACAACTTCTTTATTCTCGGCCAATCATCACGTTATCTTGTTTAGGTTTAGCAACGAAAGGCGACAACCGACTCTGTGAACGAAAACTAGGAATAGTCTTAATATTTATTTAAGTAAATAAGGGTTCATGACGCTTTTTAAGAATAGCCTTTAGACTCACAAGGATTATATCGCTTATTTAAACAAGAGAAAATAAACGAAATCGCAATAAGCGCTTTTTATGATTTTTTTCCAGAAAAAAGGCCGCTTGCGCGGCCTTATCTTTAGGAATGTATCAATGATGCTCAACTGAGTGGCTATGTTCAACATCTTCGTTCTTGCGGCTAAAGCGGCGGCGGACCACCACAAAGAACACCGGAACAAAGAAGATAGCCAATACGGTTGCTGTGACCATCCCGCCCATTACGCCAGTACCGACGGCGTTCTGCGCGCCACTCCCCGCACCGGAGCTGATAACCAGTGGCATTACGCCGAGGATAAAGGCTAATGATGTCATCAGAATCGGACGTAAACGCATACGAACTGCGTCCAGCGTCGCTTCTACCAGGCCTTTACCTTCTTTATCCATCAAGTCTTTGGCGAATTCGACGATCAATATCGCGTTCTTCGCCGACAACCCAATGGTTGTGAGCAGGCCCACCTGGAAGTAAACGTCGTTGGTCAAACCACGGAATGTTGCCGCCAGCAGCGCACCGATAACCCCCAGTGGAACGACCAGCATAACGGAGAACGGAATTGACCAGCTCTCGTACAATGCCGCCAGACACAGGAAGACGACGATCAGTGAAATCGCATACAGGGCAGGTGCCTGGTTACCGGACAGCCGTTCCTGGTAGGACATGCCCGTCCAGTCATAGCCGATACCGGATGGCAGTTTGCTGGCCAGTTGCTCCATCATTGCCATCGCTTCACCGGTACTTTTACCCGGTGCGGCCTGGCCCAGGATTTCCATGGAAGGCAGACCGTTATAGCGTTCCAGACGCGGAGAACCATATTCCCAACGCGAGGAAGAGAACGCAGAGAACGGCACCATTTGTCCATCGCTACCGCGGACATACCAGTTTCCAATATCTTCTGGCAACATACGGTATTTGGCTTCAGACATGACGTAAACTTTCTTCACACGACCACGGTCGATGAAGTCGTTCACGTAGCTTCCGCCCCATGCAGCGCCCAGCGTTGTATTAATGTCACTAATGGAAACACCCAGAGCCTGCGCTTTTTCCTGATCGATATCGATCTTGAATTGCGGAGTATCTTCCAGACCGTTAGGACGTACGCCTACCAACAGATCTGGATGTTTCGCGACTTCACCAAACAGTTGGTTACGCGCCTGAGTCAATTTTTCATGGCCCAGACCAGCCTGGTCAATCAACTGGAAGTCGAAACCCGTCGCGGTGCCAAGTTCTACGATTGCTGGCAGGTTAAAGGCGAATACCATGGCGTCTTTAATCTGCGAGAATGCACCCATCGCACGTTGAGTAATGGCCTCAACTTTGTTCTCTTCGCCCGGACGTTCACTCCAGTCTTTCAACGAGACGAACGCGATACCGGTGTTCTGACCACGACCCGCAAAACCGAAACCGTTAACGGCAAACACCGATTCAACGTTCGCTTTTTCTTTAGTCAGATAGTAATCCGTCATTTCGTCCAGCACCTTCTGGGTACGCTCTTGCGTTGCACCCGCTGGCAGCTGAGCCATTGACAGGAATACCCCCTGGTCTTCATCCGGCAAGAACGAACTTGGCAGACGAACGAACAGGTAGGCCATGCCCACGACGATGATCAGATACAGCGCCAGATAACGACCGGTGCTGCGCAGAATACCGCCTACGCTGTCGGTATAGTGGTGCGTGCTCTTATCGAACATGCGGTTGAACCAACCGAAGAAGCCCGTTTTGCCTTCACCGTGATCGCCTTTAGCAATCGGTTTAAGCATTGTTGCACACAGGGCAGGGGTCAGAATCAACGCCACCAGTACAGACAACGCCATTGCGGAAACAATGGTGATGGAGAACTGGCGGTAAATCGCACCGGTAGAACCCCCGAAGAAGGCCATTGGGATAAATACCGCTGACAGTACCATCGCGATACCCACCAATGCGCCCTGAATCTGGCCCATTGATTTACGCGTTGCTTCTTTCGGTGGTAGCCCTTCTTCGGCCATGACACGTTCAACGTTCTCGACCACAACGATGGCGTCATCCACCAACAGGCCGATGGCGAGCACCATCCCGAACATCGTCAACGTGTTTATCGAGAAGCCGAAAATCGCAAGGACGGCAAACGTACCCAATAGCACCACCGGCACGGCGATAGTCGGAATCAACGTCGCGCGGAAGTTCTGCAGGAACAGATACATGACCAGGAATACGAGGATGATTGCTTCCGCCAGCGTTTTCACTACTTCGTGAATAGAGATTTTCACGAATGGCGTAGTGTCATACGGGTAAACGATCTTCAGGCCTGACGGGAAGAAGGGTTCCATCTTCTTCAGCTCTTCGCGGATAGCGTTCGCGGTGTCGAGGGCGTTAGCGCCTGTCGCCAGCTTGATACCCAGACCAGACGCAGGTTTGCCGTTGAACTTCGCAATGATGTCGTAGTTCTCGCCACCCAGTTCGACTTTCGCGACGTCACGCAGACGTACCTGAGAGCCATCCTGGTTCACTTTCAGCAGAATTTTGCCGAACTCATCTGCGGAGGTCAGACGGGTTTGCGCGATGATCGACGCGTTAAGCTGCTGGCCTTTCACTGGCGGCGTACCGCCTAACTGACCGGCTGCAACCTGGGCGTTCTGCGCTTTAATGGCGCTGATCACATCAACCGGCGTCAGCTGGAAGTTGTTCAGTTTATTCGGATCCATCCAGATACGCATCGCGTACTGGGAACCGAACAGCTGCACGTCACCCACACCTGAAGTACGGCTGATCGCATCCTTCATGTTGGCGCCCACGTAGTCGGAAATATCCTCCTGCGTCATGGTGCCGTTGGTGTTGATGACGCCGACAACCATCAGGAAGCTACTGGACGATTTCTCGACGCTCACGCCCTGTTGTTGTACTTCCTGCGGCAGCAGCGGCATTGCCAGCTGCAGTTTGTTCTGCACCTGAACCTGCGCAATGTCAGCATCAGTACCTGACTGGAAAGTCAGGGTGATCTGAACCGTACCGGTTGAGTCACTGTTAGAGGACATGTACATCAGGTTATCGATACCGTTCATATTCTGTTCGATAACCTGCGTAACAGTATCCTGTACTGTTTTGGCATCAGCGCCAGGGTAGGTCGCGGAGATCGTCACTGCCGGAGGTGCAATAGTAGGATATTGCGCTACCGGCAATTTGAGGATCGCGAGCCCCCCTGCCAACATGATGATAATGGCGATCACCCACGCAAATATGGGGCGATCGATAAAGAAATTAGGCATGTCTTAACGGCTCCTGTTTAAGTTAAGACTTGGACTGTTCAGGCTGGCTACCGCTTGCGGCTGGCTGGTTATTATCCGCGGTGACTTCCTGCGCTTTAACCTGAGCGCCAGGACGAACTTTCTGCAGCCCACTTACAATCACGCGGTCGCCTGGCTTAAGTCCTTCAGTGACTAACCATTTGTCGCCAATTGCTTGTGCTGCCACAATTTGACGCGTTTCAACTTTGTCATCAGCACCGATAACTAATGCACTGGCATCGCCACGCGGTGTGCGGGTAACGCCTTGCTGTGGAACCAGTAACGCCGTTGGGTTAATCCCTTCTTCCAGACGTGCGCGGACGAACATACCCGGCAGTAGGGTGTGATCCGGGTTCGGGAAGATTGCGCGTAACGTAATTGACCCAGTGGTTTGATCAACCGTCACATCCGAAAACTCCAGCGTACCGGACTGCGGGAATTTAATACCGTCGCTGGTAACCAGTTCGACTTTTGCTTTACCGTTCTCTTGCTTCAGCGTGCCATTGGCCAACTCTTGTTTCAGGCGCAGGAAATCGTTACTTGACTGCGTCACATCGACATAGATGGGATCCAACTGCTGAACGGTCGCCAGTGCGGTCGCCTGACCGTTTTGCACCAGTGCGCCTTCAGTAACAGATGACTTACCAATGCGGCCGCTGATTGGCGACGTGACTTTGGTATAGGCCAGGTTGATACGTGCGGTTTCTACTGCGGCTTTCGCAGCGACAACAGCAGCGTTCGCCTGTTGTGCATCTGCCTGCGCGCTATCGTAGTCCTGTTGACTGATGTACTTCGTACCTAACAGTTTCTGATAACGTTTAACCGTCAGCTGAGCGATATTTGCCGCTGCTTGTGCTTTGGCCAGATCGCCTTTCGCACTTTCGTACGCGGCCTGGTAAGTAGCAGGATCAATCTGATAGAGAGACACACCTGCTTCAATGTCGCCGCCTTCGGTAAAGTTACGCTTCAGGATAATACCGCTGACCTGAGGGCGAACTTCCGCAATGCGAAACGCACTGGTGCGACCTGGGAGTTCAGTTGTGATCTGTAGAGGTTCAGTTTTGAGCGTCACAACTCCAACTTCTGGCATCTGCTGGCCCCCTTGTTGGGCCTGTTTGTCGTCACATCCTGTTAGCGCTAAGCTGCCTGAGAGCATCAGAACGACTGCCAGAGGCGTTAACCCTCTGTTTTTGTTCATATGTAAACCTCGAGTGTCCGATTTCAAATTGATCAATGGCTTAAAGCCCATAAACCCATTGCTGCGTTTATATTATCGTCGTGCTATGGTACATACATTCACAAATGTATGTAAATCTAACGCCTGTAAATTCACTGACATATGGCACGAAAAACCAAACAACAAGCACAGGAAACACGGCAGCACATTCTGGATGTTGCTCTGCGTTTGTTTTCGCAGCAAGGGGTATCATCCACCTCGCTTGCGGAGATCGCAAAAGCCGCTGGTGTAACGCGCGGTGCTATCTATTGGCATTTCAAAAATAAGTCGGATTTATTCAGTGAAATCTGGGAGCTAGCAAAACCTAACATTGATGAGTTAGAAACTGAGTATCAGGCAAAATTCCCCGACGATCCACTATCAGTATTAAGAGAAATTTTAATTTACGTTCTTGAAACTACCGTGACAGAAGAACGCCGACGTTTATTGATGGAGATTATATTCCACAAATGCGAATTTGTCGGGGAAATAGCATCAGTTCAGTTAGTCGAACGTAGCCTGTGCCTGGAAAACTATGACCGTATAGAAAAAACGTTACGCCACTGTATGGATGTCAACATGCTGCCGGAAAACCTGAACACACGTCGTGTTGCGGTGTTAATGCGTAGCTATATTTCCGGAATCATGGAGAACTGGTTATTTGCCCCCGAATCATTTGATCTGAAAAATGAGGCTCGCCACTACGTGGCGGTGTTGCTGGAGATGTGCCTGCTTTGTCCAACCTTGCGCCTGCAGACAGGGGAGACACGCTAACTTACCATTTCTTTACCAGGAATTCTCCTGGTCATTTTGCCTCCTGCTATTCTGCTGGTCACAGCCGTGATATTCTTGCCGCTTGACTATTTCCGGTCACTTTCCCGGTTCAGAAACATTCATTCTCATGACTATGTTGCAGCTCTATAAACGTTCACAGCATGTAATTGCTATTAGCATTCTTTTCTTCATTCTATTGCTATCCTGCCAGTCATCTGCATTTGCGCGGGCGCAACAGAGTGGTGAACTGCCGACGAAAGCGGATATCCAGAGCCAGTTAGACACGCTGAGTAAACAAAAAGATCTCTCCGCGCAGGATAAGCTGGTCCAACAGGATCTCATCGATACCATCGCCACGCTGGATAAAATCGATCGCGTGAAAGATGAGACCGTACAGCTTCGCCAGAAAGTGGCCCAGGCGCCGGAGAAAATGCGCCAGGCAACGGATGCGCTAAATTCGCTCAGCGATGTCGATAATGATGACGAAACGCGGAAAACGCTGAGTACTCTCTCTCTGCGCCAGCTTGAATCTCGTGTCGCCCAGGTGCTGGACGATCTGCAAAGCGCGCAAAACGACCTTGCAGCCTACAACAGTCAGTTGGTCTCGCTGCAAACGCAGCCAGAGCGCGTGCAAAATGCGATGTACACCGCATCACAGCAAATGCAGCAAATCCGTAATCGCCTGGATGGAACTAATGTGGGTGAGGCGGCATTACGCCCCAGCCAACAGGTGTTGCTGCAGGCGCAGCAAGCGTTGCTGAGCGCGCAGATCGATCAACAGCGTAAAAGTCTGGAAGGCAACACTGTTTTGCAGGATACCTTGCAGAAACAGCGTGATTATGTAACGGCGAATACGAATCGTCTCGAACACCAGCTTCAGTTGCTGCAGGAAGCGGTGAACAGCAAACGTCTGACGCTAACCGAAAAGACGGCGCAGGAAGCGGTAACGCCAGACGAAGCGGCCCGTATCCAGACCAACCCGCTAGTTAAGCAAGAACTTGATATTAACCATCAGCTCAGCCAGCGTCTGATTGCCGCGACTGAAAACGGCAACAGCCTGATGCAGCAAAATATTAAAGTCAAAAACTGGCTTGACCGCGCGCTGCAATCCGAACGTAACATTAAAGAGCAGATTGCCGTTCTGAAAGGCAGTCTGCTGCTGTCGCGTATTCTGTATCAGCAACAACAAACGCTGCCGTCGGCGGATGAACTTGCCGATATGACCAACCGGATCGCCGACTTGCGTCTGGAGCAGTTCGAAGTCAACCAGCAGCGCGACGCGCTGTTCCAGAATGATGCGTTTGTCGCCAAACTGGAAGAAGGGCACAGCAACGAAGTTAACGGCGAAGTCCATGATGCCTTACTGCAGGTTGTGGATATGCGCCGTGAACTGTTGGATCAGCTCAATAAGCAACTGGGCAACCAACTGATGATGGCGATTAATCTGCAAATTAATCAGCAGCAGTTAATGAGCGTGTCGAAAAACCTGAAAGGGATCCTCACGCAGCAGATTTTCTGGGTTAACAGTAACCGTCCGATGGACTGGGACTGGATCAAAGCTTTCCCGCAAACACTTAAAGACCAGTTTAAGTCGATGAAAATCACGGTGAACTGGGAAAAAGCGTGGCCCGCAGTGTTTATTGCGTTTCTGGCGGGATTGCCGCTGCTGCTCATTGCCGGGCTCATCCGCTGGCGTCTTAAATGGTTGAAAGAGTACCAGGCGAAATTAGCCGCCGCGGTAGGTAACCTGCGTAATGACAGTCAGCTCAACACGCCAAAAGCGATTCTGATCGATCTCATCAGAGCCTTGCCGGCGTGCCTGATTATCCTCGCGGTAGGTCTGATTCTGTTGACTATGCAGTTGAATATCAGCGACCTGCTGTGGGCGTTCAGCAAGAAGATGACCGTCTTCTGGCTGGTGTTTGGTCTGTGCTGGAAGGTGCTGGAAAAAGATGGCGTGGCGATTCGTCATTTTGGTATGCCAGCAAAACAAACTAGCCACTGGCGTCGCCAGATTGTGCGCATCAGCCTCGCGCTGTTGCCGTTAAACTTCTGGTCGGTTATTGCTGAGCTGTCGCCGCTCAACCTGATGGACGATGTGCTGGGTCAGGTGGTCATTTTCCTCAACCTGCTGCTGATCGCCTTCCTGGTATGGCCAATGTGCCGCGAAAGCTGGCGCGATAAAGAGTCGCATGGTCTGCGTCTGGTGACGATTACCGTGCTGTCGATTATCCCGATAGCATTAATGGTGCTGACGGCAACCGGCTATTTCTACACCACGCTGCGCCTGGCGGGACGCTGGATTGAAACGGTTTATCTGGTCATTCTCTGGAACCTGCTGTACCAGACCGTGCTGCGTGGATTAAGCGTCGCGGCGCGTCGTATCGCCTGGCGTCGTGCGCTGGCGCGTCGTCAGAACCTGGTGAAAGAAGGGGCGGAGGGCGCAGAGCCGCAGGAAGAGCCGACCATCGCGCTGGAGCAGGTAAACCAGCAAACGCTGCGTATCACCATGCTGGTGATGGTGGCCCTGTTTGGTGTTCTGTTCTGGGCCATTTGGTCTGATCTGATCACCGTGTTCAGCTATCTCGATAGCATTACGCTCTGGCATTACAACGGCACCGAAGCGGGTGCGGCAGTGGTGAAAGACGTCACCATGGGTAGCCTGTTGTTTGCCATTATTGCCTCGATGGTGGCGTGGGCGTTGATCCGCAACTTACCCGGCCTGCTGGAAGTGCTGGTACTGTCGCGACTCAAAATGCGCCAGGGGGCATCGTACGCGATCACCACGATCCTCAACTACGCGATCATCGCTATCGGTGCGATGACGGTCTTCGGATCGCTCGGTGTTTCGTGGGATAAGCTACAGTGGCTGGCAGCAGCCCTGTCGGTTGGTCTTGGTTTTGGTTTGCAGGAAATCTTCGGTAACTTTGTTTCGGGTCTGATTATTCTGTTTGAACGCCCGGTGCGTATTGGCGATACCGTGACTATCGGTACGTTCTCAGGAACGGTCAGCAAGATCCGTATCCGTGCCACCACCATTACCGACTTCGATCGCAAAGAGGTGATCATCCCGAACAAAGCATTCGTGACGGAGCGTTTGATCAACTGGTCGCTCTCCGATACCACCACGCGTCTGGTGATCCGCATTGGCGTGGCCTATGGTTCGGATCTGGACAAAGTGAAGAAAGTGCTGCTGCAGGCGGCGATGGAGCACCCGAAAGTAATGCACGATCCGGAGCCTGCGGTGTTCTTTACCGCCTTCGGCGCCAGCACGCTGGATCATGAGCTGCGTTTATACGTGCGCGAACTGCGCGATCGCAGCCATACGGTTGATGAACTTAACCGTGCGGTCGATCGTTTGTGCCGTGAAAACGACATTGATATTGCCTTTAACCAGCTCGAAGTGCACCTGCACAACGCGAAGGGCGACAGCGTGACTGAGGTTAAGCGTGACATCATTAAAGGTGACGATCCGACGCCTTCGGTAGGTTAATAGAAAAACTTATCAGGCCTGCGAGCTTTGATTCATTCGTAGGCCTGATAATTGAAACGCCATCAGGTTTTCAGTTACAGCTCTTTTTTAGATAAAGAGAGCAGTTTCTTTTCGTAATCCCGTTTAACAATCTCCAGCGCCTTCAGTACGGTTTCAGGTGCAACCTGGTTTTCCTCAAGTAAAACAATCAAATCGACGGCCAGTTTGACCTCGTCCGGGGCGTTCTCTAATGACATAAATTCTCCGGGGATTAACGGGTTAAACGCGCCAGCACGTTTTCTATTCTTGCCAGAGCATGGCGGCAGCGAGCCAGTCGCGCCTCGAATGCTTCTACTTCACGATGCAGTTTTTGCTGTTCTTCAAAACCCGTTGCCTGAGCCAGACGCTCTTTGCGTTCACGCGTCATTTCCACCAGTCGGCGTTCAAACTCCTGGTGTTGAACCCGCTTGCGCTGCCAGCGCGCCAGGCCTGGAGATGCGCTGTCCCACTCGCGGAGCGACCAACTGGCGGTTTCACGCGAAATCGCCTCTAACTGTGAGGCAAGGTGTTCCGCCAGCCAGCTAATTTGTGGTAGTTGTTGCTGCTCAACGGCGCGACGTAGGGCAGTAAGATTATCTTCAGCTTCATCCAGACAGGCCTGCAGCAACGTGCTGCGCGTGTGAAACAGATGCCTGTCAAAGCGGGCGCTCAGCGTGGCGTGATGCGCCAACGGAGCACACTGCTGCCGCAGGCGGTTAAGCTGGTTTTCAAGCGTCTGTAGCAGCATGACGGTTTTCACGACAACACTCCGATGAAAATGAGAACTGTTATGCTAAAGTAGCGATTCTCTGTGTTAAGTACTGATATTATGCAACGCATTATTCTAATCATCATTGGCTGGATAGCGGTAGTGTTAGGCACGCTGGGCGTTGTATTGCCGTTGCTGCCCACGACGCCGTTTATCCTGCTGGCCGCCTGGTGTTTTGCCCGCTCATCGCCGCGTTTTCACGACTGGCTGCTGTATCGTTCGTGGTTCGGCGGGTATCTGCGTCACTGGCAAAAACACCGCGCAATGCCGCCTGGGGCGAAGCCGCGCGCGATTTTGTTGATCCTGGTGACGTTTGCTATTTCCCTCTGGCTGGTCAATATGATGTGGGTACGCGGCCTGCTGCTGGTTATTCTCGCCTGTTTACTGATTTTTATGTGGCGGATCCCGGTGATTGATGAAAAACAACAAAAGCAGTAAAGCGCAATAATCGCTGTTGCAATTGTCTCTCGCAGCCAGTAAATTCGACCGTTTTCGAGCACAGGCGCAGATGGTCAAAGGTTAACCAAGTGTAACCCTGGCCCTAATATAGACACAAAATCATTCAAGATACGTCGAGGATGAAGTGTATAGTGCGCCGTGAAGTAATACTGTATCAATCAGGCACAAACTTATGACCGCGACTGCACAGCAGCTTGAGTTTCTCAAAAATAGCATCAAAAGCATCCACGATTACCCAAAACCGGGCATTCTTTTCCGTGATGTCACCAGTTTACTGGAAGATCCGAAAGCCTACGCCCTTAGCATTGAATTGCTGGTTGAACGCTATAAAGATGCGGGTATCACTAAAGTGGTTGGCACCGAAGCGCGTGGCTTCCTGTTTGGCGCGCCGGTAGCGTTGGGTCTGGGCGTCGGCTTTGTTCCGGTACGTAAACCGCGTAAGCTTCCGCGTGAAGTGATTGCTGAGAGCTATGAGCTGGAATACGGCACCGATCAGCTTGAAATTCACGTTGATGCCATCAAACCGGGCGATAAAGTCCTGGTTGTGGACGACCTGCTGGCAACCGGCGGCACGATTGAAGCGACCGTGAAGCTGATCCGCCGTCTGGGTGGCGAAGTAACCGATGCTGCCTTTATCATTAACCTGTTTGATCTGGGCGGCGAACAGCGCCTGGAAAAACAGGGGCTGACCTGTTATAGCCTGGTGCCTTTTCCAGGGCACTAATCAGTTAAGCAGTACCTGACGACTCAACCTCGCCGTCGCTGCGAGGTTGTGTTAGCATTACCCTCCTGTGAATCCACCCTCCAGCCTTTCAGAGCCTGCCAATGAGTTATCAGGTCTTAGCCCGAAAATGGCGCCCACAAACCTTTGCTGACGTCGTCGGCCAGGAACATGTGCTGACGGCACTGGCGAACGGCTTGTCGTTAGGGCGTATTCATCATGCTTATTTGTTTTCCGGCACCCGTGGCGTCGGAAAAACCTCTATCGCCCGCTTGCTGGCGAAGGGATTAAACTGTGAAACTGGCATCACCGCTACGCCGTGCGGCGTGTGCGATAACTGTCGGGAAATTGAGCAGGGGCGTTTTGTCGATTTGATTGAAATCGATGCCGCCTCACGCACCAAAGTCGAAGACACACGCGATCTGCTGGATAACGTCCAGTACGCGCCTGCGCGCGGCCGTTTTAAGGTCTATTTGATCGACGAAGTGCACATGCTGTCGCGGCACAGTTTTAACGCCCTGCTGAAAACGCTCGAAGAGCCGCCCGCGCACGTCAAGTTCCTGCTGGCGACCACCGATCCGCAGAAGCTGCCGGTGACCATTCTGTCGCGCTGTCTGCAATTCCACCTTAAAGCGCTGGATGTCGAACAGATTCGCCATCAGCTTGAGCATATTCTCAAAGAAGAGCATATCGCTCATGAACCACGCGCGCTGCAACTGCTGGCCCGCGCCGCGGACGGCAGCCTGCGCGATGCGCTGAGTTTGACCGATCAGGCGATCGCCAGCGGCGATGGTCAGGTCTCGACCGGCGCGGTCAGCACCATGCTCGGCACGCTGGACGACGACCAGGCGCTCTCGCTTGTTGAAGCAGTTGTGGCCGCCGACGGCGAACGCGTGATGACATTGGTGAACGACGCCGCCGCGCGCGGTATTGAGTGGGAAGCGCTGCTGGTTGAGATGTCGGCTTTGCTGCATCGTATAGCCATGGTTCAGCTTTCACCTGCCGCGCTCGGCAGCGATATGGCCGCCATTGAACAGCGTATGCGTGAACTGGCGCGAATCGTCCCGCCAACCGATGTGCAGCTTTACTACCAGACCCTGCTAATCGGGCGCAAAGAACTGCCGTATGCGCCGGACAGGCGAATGGGCGTCGAAATGACACTGCTGCGTGCGCTGGCTTTTCATCCGCGCATGCCGCTTCCGGAACCTGAAGTCCCGCGCCAGTCGTTTGCCCCGGTCGCACCCACAGCGGTGATGACCCCGACGCAGGTGCCACAGCAGCAGCCTGCGCCAGCGCAACAAAATGTGCCGCTCTCCGACGCCACCAGCCAGGTGCTGGCGGCACGCAGCCAGTTGCAACGCGCTCAGGGAGCAACCAAACCAAAAAAGAGTGAACCGGCAGCCGCTTCCCGCGCGCGGCCGGTGAATAATGCTGCGCTGGAAAGACTGGCTTCGGTGTCGGAACGTGTTCAGGCGCGTCCGGCAGTCTCTGCGCTGGAAAAAGCACCGGCGAAGAAAGAAGCGTATCGCTGGAAAGCGACCAATCCTGTTGCAGAAGTCAAAGAAGTCATCGCCACGCCGAAAGCGCTGAAAAAAGCGCTTGAGCATGAAAAAACGCCGGAACTGGCGGCAAAGCTTGCGGCTGAAGCCATTGAACGCGACCCGTGGGCCGCCCAGGTGAGCCAGCTCTCGCTGCCTAAACTGGTGGAGCAGGTGGCGCTTAATGCCTGGAAAGAAGAGAATGGCAACGTGGTTTGCCTGCACCTGCGTTCCACGCAGCGACACCTTAATTCCAGCGGCGCGCAGCAAAAACTGGCCGAAGCATTGAGTACCTTAACAGGGTCAACGGTTGAATTGACCATCGTTGAAGATGATAATCCCGCGGTGCGTACGCCGCTGGAGTGGCGTCAGGCCATTTATGAAGAGAAGCTCGCGCAGGCGCGTGAGTCGATTATTGCGGATAATAACATCCAGACGCTGCGTCGTTTTTTCGATGCGGAGCTGGACGAAGAGAGTATTCGCCCCATTTGATCGTCAGCCTAATGGTTTGACGATCGTCATCCCTTAACGTGATTGAGAGAGAAGCCTATGTTTGGTAAAGGCGGTCTGGGTAACCTGATGAAACAGGCCCAGCAGATGCAAGAAAAAATGCAGCAGATGCAGGAAGAAGTCGCCAAGCTGGAAGTGACCGGCGAATCTGGCGCGGGTCTGGTAAAAGTGACCATCAACGGCGCGCATAACTGCCGTCGCGTGGAGATCGATCCAAGCCTGCTGGAAGACGACAAAGAGATGCTGGAAGACCTGGTTGCTGCGGCATTCAACGACGCGGCGCGTCGCATTGAAGAGACGCAGAAAGAGAAGATGGCCTCTGTTTCTTCCGGAATGCAGCTGCCGCCTGGCTTTAAGATGCCGTTCTGATGCAAACCAGCCCGCTGTTAACTCAGCTTATGGAAGCACTGCGCTGTCTGCCGGGCGTTGGCCCGAAGTCTGCGCAGCGCATGGCGTTCACGCTGCTTCAGCGCGATCGCAGCGGCGGGATGCGTCTGGCGCAGGCGTTAACGAAGGCGATGTCGGAAATCGGCCACTGTGCCGATTGCCGCACCTTCACAGAGCAAGACGTCTGCAACATCTGCTCGAACCCGCGTCGCCAGGAAAACGGTCAGATTTGCGTGGTGGAGAGTCCGGCGGACATCTACGCCATTGAGCAAACTGGGCAATTTTCCGGACGTTACTTCGTGCTGATGGGACACCTGTCGCCGCTGGACGGTATCGGGCCTGATGACATTGGGCTGGATCGTCTTGAACAGCGACTGGCGTCTGAGCAAATTAACGAACTGATCCTCGCGACCAATCCCACGGTCGAAGGAGAGGCGACCGCCAACTATATTGCTGAGCTTTGCATGCAGTATGGCGTTGAAGCCAGCCGTATCGCCCATGGCGTTCCGGTCGGCGGCGAGCTGGAAATGGTCGATGGCACCACGCTATCGCACTCTCTGGCAGGACGACACAAGATTAAATTCTGAACAAACGGAGGCCGCGACGGCGGCTTCCGCTTGAAATCCTTCCCGCTTGTCCCCATTTCACCCTCAACGTGTTTTTACCATTGAAAATGGCATTGTTGAGGTAGATCTACATGAAAGGACAAGAAACTCGTGGTTTTCAGTCAGAAGTAAAACAGCTTCTGCACCTGATGATCCATTCTCTGTATTCCAATAAAGAAATCTTCCTGCGTGAGCTTATCTCTAACGCCTCGGATGCGGCAGACAAGCTGCGTTTCCGCGCACTGTCTAACCCGGACCTGTATGAAGGTGACGGTGAGCTGCGTGTGCGTGTTTCCTTCGATAAAGATAAGCGTACGTTGACCATTGCCGATAACGGCGTGGGGATGAACCGTGATGACGTTATCGATCATCTGGGGACCATTGCGAAATCCGGCACCAAATCTTTCCTCGAATCCATGGGCTCCGATCAGGCGAAAGACAGCCAGTTGATCGGCCAGTTCGGGGTTGGCTTCTACTCAGCCTTCATCGTGGCGGACAAAGTCACCGTGCGTACCCGTGCTGCGGGTGATAAACCGGAAAACGGCGTGTTCTGGGAATCTGCGGGCGAGGGTGAGTACACCGTTGCTGATATCACCAAAGAAGACCGTGGTACCGAAATTACTCTGCATCTGCGCGAAGGCGAAGACGAGTTCCTCGATGACTGGCGCGTACGTTCCATCATCAGCAAATATTCCGACCATATCGCGCTGCCGGTCGAGATCGAAAAATCCGAAGAGAAAGACGGCGAGACCGTGGTTTCCTGGGAAAAGATCAACAAGGCGCAGGCGCTGTGGACGCGCAACAAGTCGGAAATCAAAGACGACGAGTACAACGAATTCTATAAGCATATTGCCCACGATTTCACCGATCCGCTGACCTGGAGCCACAACCGTGTGGAAGGTAAGCAGGAGTACACCAGCCTGCTGTATATCCCGTCGCAGGCGCCGTGGGATATGTGGAACCGCGATCACAAGCATGGTCTGAAACTTTACGTCCAGCGTGTATTCATCATGGATGACGCCGAGCAGTTCATGCCGAACTACCTGCGCTTTGTGCGCGGTCTGATAGATTCCAACGATCTGCCGCTGAACGTCTCCCGTGAGATCCTGCAGGACAGCACCGTCACCCGTAACCTGCGTAGCGCGCTGACCAAACGCGTACTGCAGATGCTGGAAAAACTGGCGAAAGACGACGCGGAAAAATACCAGACCTTCTGGAAACAGTTCGGTCTGGTGCTGAAAGAAGGCCCGGCTGAAGATCATGCCAACCAGGAAACTATCGCCAAACTGATGCGCTTCGCGTCTACGCACACTGACTCTTCCGCACAGACCGTATCTCTGGAAGACTACGTTGCGCGGATGAAAGAAGGGCAGGAGAAAATCTACTACATCACCGCAGACAGCTATGCGGCGGCGAAGAGCAGCCCGCACCTGGAACTGCTGCGTAAGAAAGGCATCGAAGTGTTGCTGCTTTCTGACCGCATCGATGAGTGGATGATGAACTACCTGACCGAGTTCGATGGCAAACCGTTCCAGTCTGTGGCCAAAGCCGACGAGTCCATCGACAAACTGGCAGATGAAGTTGACGAATCGGCAAAAGAAGCGGAAAAAGCGCTGACGCCGTTCGTTGAGCGCGTGAAAACTCTGTTGGGTGACCGCGTGAAAGAAGTGCGTCTGACTCACCGTCTGACCGACACACCGGCTATCGTCACCACGGATGCGGATGAAATGAGCACCCAGATGGCGAAACTGTTCGCCGCTGCGGGCCAGGCTGTGCCGGAAGTGAAATATATCTTTGAACTGAACCCGGACCACGTGCTGGTAAAACGCACGGCGGATACCCTGGACGAAGCGCAGTTCAAAGAGTGGGTTGAACTGCTGCTGGATCAGGCGCTGTTCGCTGAGCGCGGCACGCTGGAAGATCCGAACCAGTTCATCCGTCGCATGAACCAGTTGCTGGTGTCCTGATACCCGTAATGTAATGCCGGATGGCGCTAGCGCTTATCCGGCCTACAGTATCTCGTCATAGTAGGCCGGATACGGTGTTTACACCGCCATCCGGCTTTTTTTCGCCTTCTGAACTCAATTTTCCATCATTAACCGTTTCAGCGCGGGTGGCTTCCTTGAGCCAATTGCGTGATGGTGGTATCGTTTAGCGCTTTTTAAAAAATATCGACAACCTTTAAGGGGATTTTCGTAATGCGTATCATTCTGCTTGGCGCTCCGGGCGCGGGTAAAGGAACTCAGGCTCAGTTCATCATGGAGAAGTATGGTATTCCGCAAATCTCCACCGGTGATATGCTGCGTGCCGCCGTGAAATCTGGCTCCGAGCTGGGCAAACAAGCGAAAGACATCATGGACGCCGGTAAGCTGGTGACTGATGAGCTGGTGATCGCGCTGGTAAAAGAGCGTATTGCTCAGGAAGACTGCCGTAATGGTTTCCTGCTCGATGGCTTCCCGCGTACTATTCCGCAGGCAGATGCCATGAAAGAAGCGGGTATCAACGTGGACTACGTTCTGGAATTCGACGTTCCGGACGAGCTGATCGTTGACCGTATTGTAGGTCGTCGCGTACACGCTGCTTCTGGCCGCGTTTACCACATCAAATTCAACCCGCCTAAGGTTGAAGGCAAAGACGACGTGACCGGCGAAGAGCTGACCACCCGTAAAGACGATCAGGAAGAGACCGTACGCAAGCGCCTGGTGGAATACCATCAGATGACCGCACCGCTGATCGGCTACTACTCTAAAGAAGCGCAGGCGGGTAACACCAAATACGCGAAAGTTGACGGCACTCAGGCCGTGGCTGACGTTCGCGCAGCGCTGGAAAAAATCCTCGGTTAATTTTTTCGCGTAATAAACCTCTTATCAGGCCTGCCATTATCTCGTAGGCCTGATAAGCGTAGCGCCATCAGGCAAATTCTCGTCTTACCTCTCACAGCAATTAGTTCTTCTTTACCGCTTTTCCGCTACAATTATCAACAATTTGAATCGATAAGAGGCGGTAATGCGTCAGACGAAAACCGGTATCCTGCTGGCAAACCTCGGCACTCCCGATGCCCCAACCCCCGAAGCCGTTAAGCGCTACCTGCGCCAGTTTTTAAGCGATCCACGCGTCGTCGATACGTCCCCCGCACTGTGGTGGCCGTTGCTGCGTGGTGTGATTTTGCCGCTGCGCGCGCCGCGTGTGGCAAAGCTGTACCAATCAATCTGGATGGAAGACGGTTCCCCGCTGATGGTCTACAGCAAGGCGCAACAGCAGGCGCTGGCACAACGTCTGCCTGATACGCCTGTCGCACTGGGGATGAGCTACGGTTCGCCGTCGCTCGAAAGCGCGGTCGATGAACTGCTGGCAAGCGGAGTAGAACACATGGTGGTGTTACCGCTGTACCCGCAATATTCCTGTTCGACAGTGGCGGCAGTCTGGGACGAGCTGGCGCGCATTTTAGCGCGTAAACGCGGTATTCCTGGCGTCTCATTTATTCGCGATTACGCTGATGACAGCAGCTACATTGATGCGCTGGCCAAGAGCGCCCGGGATTCATTCGCTCAACATGGCGAACCTGATTTACTGCTGCTCTCCTATCACGGCATTCCGCAGCGCTACGCCGATGAAGGCGATGACTACCCGCAGCGCTGTCGCGATACGACGCGTGAGCTGGTTTCAGCGCTTGGCCTGCCGCCGGAAAAAGTCATGATGACCTTCCAGTCTCGCTTTGGCCGCGAACCATGGCTGACACCGTATACCGACGAAACGCTAAAAATGCTGGCGGAGAAAGGAACCCGACATATCCAGGTTATGTGTCCGGGCTTCGCGGCTGATTGCCTCGAAACGCTGGAAGAGATAGCGGTGCAAAACCGGGAGATTTTCCTTGAAGCGGGTGGTAAGCAATATGAATATATTCCGGCGCTGAATGCCGCGCCGGAGCATATTGAAATGATGGTGAAACTGACCGAAGCCTACCGCTAAAGCTGTTGCTTAAAGAAATGCGCGCCGTCCTGCAGAGCTTCATCGGCGGTTTTCATCATCCGCGAATAGTGCAGGAAGGCGTGCAGCGTACCGGGATACATTTTGTACTGGCAGGGCTGCTGATGCGCCTGTAACGTCTGGAATAATAAGCGGCTATCGTCGATCAGCGGATCGAACTCCGCACCGGCGATAAAACACGGCGGTAGGTCGCGCGTCAGATCGTTATTAAACAGGCAATAGTACGGTGACTCACGATCGTCAGCGCTACGTAGGTACGCGTTTTCGTACATCTGCAGATCCTCGCGGGTTAAACCATCCCACGCGCCGCCCATCAGCCGTCGACTCAGTGAATCCTGCAGGCCGTAAAGGCCATACCACAACAGCACGCCAGCGACTTTGCCGCAGGCAATGTTTTTATCTCGCAGCCACAACGCACTGGCGAGCGCCAGCATCGCTCCGGCGGAATCGCCGGCAAAACCTATCGTATTGATATTGAAGGAATAGTCGCCAGCATGTTGATGATAGTACTGGCAAACGGCGACGATCTCTTCGATGGCTTGTGGGTAGCGCGCTTCCGGCGACAGCGAATAGTCGATGCCAATAACTGTGCACTGGGTGTAGTGCGCCAGTAAACGCATAATGCGATCGTGGGTATCCAGATTACCGAGAATAAAACCGCCGCCGTGCAGGTAATACAGCGTCGCCTGGCTTTGGGGCTGCGGAGCGTAGATGCGTGTGGCAACGGGGCCGCACGCGGTAGAAATCACGCATTCGCGGGTATGCATCTGCGGGGCATCGGCATTCCACAGTTGCCGCTCATGAATGTAGTGTTGGCGCTGGGCCACAAAGTCATCGGCAGCGGGCCACGGTGGCAAATCGTCGCGATGAAAATTCACCACGCTTTTCATTTCATCCGAAATTTTGTCGAGTACGGGGATTTTGTTTTCCGGCTTCATAAAACACTCCTTGTGAAGGTGAGTTATTGTAGAAATTAATCCCGGATAAACTGCGATCTCACCGTCCGATATTGAAACTCAGCGCCGCATCGCATGCGCAGCAGGGAATGTGCTACCATGCATCGCTCAGTTAACCACCCGTAAAATCGACCATGAAATTTCCCGGTAAACGTAAATCCAAACACTATTTCCCCGTCAGCGCGCGCGATCCGTTGCTGCAACAAATTCAGCCAGAAAATGAAACCAGCGCAGCCTGGGTTGTCGGTATCGACCAGACGCTGGTAGATATTGAAGCCAAAGTGGATGATGATTTTGTAAAGCGTTATGGATTAAGCGCCGGGCACTCTCTGGTGATTGAAGATGATGTTGCGGAAGCGCTCTACCAGGAGCTGGTACGCGAAAACCTGATCACCCATCAGTTTGCAGGTGGCACCATCGGTAACACTATGCATAACTACTCCGTGCTGGCAGATGACCGTTCGGTACTGTTGGGGGTGATGTGCAGTAATATCGAAATTGGTAGCTACGCGTATCGCTATTTATGCAACACCTCCAGCCGCACCGATTTGAACTATCTACAGGGTGTAGATGGCCCTATTGGCCGCTGCTTTACGCTGATTGGTGAATCCGGCGAACGCACATTTGCCATCAGCCCCGGTCACATGAACCAACTGCGCGCGGATAGCATCCCTGAATCAGTCATTGCCGGGGCTTCCGCGCTGGTGCTGACCTCCTATCTGGTGCGCTGTAAGCCGGGCGAACCGATGCCGGAAGCGACCATGAAGGCGATTGAATTTGCCAAAAAGCACAACGTGCCGGTGGTACTGACGCTGGGCACCAAATTCGTTATTGCGGATAACCCGCAGTGGTGGCAGACATTCCTCAAAGAGAATGTCTCTATTCTGGCGATGAACGAAGAAGAAGCCGAAGCGTTGACTGGCGAGAACGATCCGCTGCTGGCGTCTGACAAGGCGCTGGACTGGGTGGATCTGGTGCTGTGTACTGCGGGTCCGGCAGGTCTGTATATGGCCGGCTTTACTGAAGAAGAGGCGAAACGCAAAACTCAGCACCCACTGCTGCCAGGGGCGATTGCCGAATTTAACCAGTACGAGTTTAGTCGCGCCATGCGCCATAAAGACTGTACTCATCCGCTGCGCGTGTATTCGCACATCGCGCCGTATATGGGCGGGCCAGAAAAGATCATGAATACCAACGGTGCTGGCGACGGCGCACTGGCGGCATTGCTGCATGATATTACCGCTAACAGCTATCACCGCAGTAATGTGCCTAACTCCAGCAAGCACAAGTTCACCTGGTTGACCTACTCGTCGCTAGCCCAGGTATGTAAATATGCTAATCGCGTGAGTTATCAGGTGCTGAACCAGCATTCACCGCGCCTGACGCGCGGTTTGCCGGAACGTGAAGACAGTCTCGAAGAGTCGTACTGGGATCGCTGAGTTCTTGCCCGATGGCGCTACGCTTATCGGGCCTACGCGTAGCAATATGTAGGCCGGATAAGGCGTTTTACGCCGCCATCCGGCACGTAACATTAACTGGCAGTAGCAACTTCACCGGCAGGCGGCGTTTCAATCAGCTCCAGCATGGTGCGGGCGATTTCACGCTCACCCATGACCACCTGATTGGCGCCACGCTCGGTAATGTATTCCACCTCATCGTCATAATGCGCGCGGGCGATAATCTCAATCGACGGGCACTTCTCACGAGCGGAAGCAACAATTTCACCCGCTTCATAGCCATTCGGAATGGTCAGCAACAGCCAGCGTGCGCAATCCAGATGCGCCAGATTCATAATCTCTTCGTTGGCGGCGTTGCCCAGCACAGCGCGGATCCCACGCTCGCGCAGTTCATCCACCCGGGTACGTGAGGTTTCGATAACCACCAACGGGATCCCCGCAGCCATCAATTTCTCACCCAGCAGGCTGCCGACGCGACCAAAACCGACCAGCAGGGCGTGATTGCAGATATCCACCGGAATTTGCTTCTCTTCTTCGATGGCTTCTTCCAGCGTCTGCTCTTCCAGCGTTTCGGTTTTGGCGAGATATTTTTCTAACACCGCGAACAGCACCGGGTTGAGCATGATGGACAGGATTGCCCCTGCCAGCACCAGATTCTGTCCGGCCTGCGGCAGCAGGTTTAACGCCATTCCCAGACCCGCCAGGATAAAGGCAAACTCACCAATCTGTGCCAGGCTGGTGGCAATGGTGAGCGCCGTGCGTTGGGAGTGACCAAACATGCGCACCAGGAAATAGGCGGCAAGGGATTTACCAAAGATGATAATCGCCAGCGTACCCAGCACTGCCAGCGGCTGTTGGATCAGGACTAACGGATCGAACAGCATCCCGACGGAAACGAAGAACAGTACAGCGAACGCATCGCGCAGCGGCAGGGTGTCATGCGCCGCGCGGTGACTTAGTTCCGATTCATTCAGCACCATACCGGCGAAGAATGCGCCCAGCGCAAAGGAGACATCGAACAGTTCCACTGCGCCAAAGGCGATACCTAAGGCAAGGGCGAGAACTGACAGGGTAAACAGCTCGCGTGACCCGGTTGCGGCGCTGCGGGCCATGATCCACGGCACCAGGCGACGACCCACCAGCATCATAATCGCGATAAACGCCACCACCTTACCGATGGTAATGCCCATATCGACGGCGAGCGAGGCAAAGCCGACATCTTCTTTTTCCAGCATTCCGGCGACGGCTGGCAGGAGAACCAGCGTCAGCACCATCATCAAATCTTCGACAATCAGCCAGCCAATGGCGATTTGCCCGCGCTGACTGTCAATGAGCTGCCGTTCTTCAAGTGCACGCAGTAGCACTACGGTACTGGCGGTTGAAAGACACAGACCAAAGACGATACCGACCATCAGCGACCAGCCTAATACGGCTGAAAGCGCCATACCCAGCAGCGTTGCCACCGCTATCTGGGCAATCGCGCCGGGAATGGCGATAGACTTTACCGCCATCAAATCCTTCAGGGAAAAGTGCAGCCCGACGCCGAACATCAACAGGATCACGCCAAGCTCGGCCAGTTCAGGCGCGAGCTTGGTATCAGCAACAAAACCAGGTGTAAATGGACCGGCCAGAACGCCCGCTAACAGATATCCCACCAGAGGAGAAATACGTAGTTTATTGGCAATCATGCCTAATATAAAAGCGAGCACAAGGCCGCCGACAATGGTGGTGATAAGCGGGGTGGCGTGATGCATTCCGTCTCCTTTGGTTGCTGTGTTGATCCTGAAAACCCAAATTCCGAGTAATAGTTTATGACAATTTTGATGTTTATGTTGATGAATAATTATTGAATTTTGATGAAAACAGGATTTTAAAGGAAAAAAAGCACGGATCGGAAAACTACGGGGGGATGTTTGAGGCAAACGCTGATGGCCGCTGTAAGTGATGACGACCAAAGTTTACCTTTGGCCGTCAGAAAATCAGGCTTTATGTCGGTTATCAGGTAAGAATATGGTCAGTATCCCCAGAAGTGGCAGGAAAGCACATATTTTGTAGACCAAATCGATGCTGGTATGGTCGGCAATCAGCCCTAACACCGCGGCTCCCAAGCCACCCATGCCGAAGGCAAAACCGAAAAATAGCCCAGAAACCATGCCGATACGCCCGGGAAGCAGCTCCTGTGCGTAGACCAGAATGGCAGAAAAGGCCGATGCGAGGATAAAACCAATGATCACGGTTAAAATCCCGGTCCATTCCAGTGTCGCGTAGGGTAAAACAAGGGTAAATGGCGCAACGCCGAGGATAGACCCCCAAATAACATATTTTCTGCCAATTTTATCGCCTAATGGTCCGCCAATCACCGTCCCGGCCGCGACGGCAAACAGGAAGGCAAACAGGTGAAACTGGGCATTTTGTACCGATAATCCGAATTTTTGCATCAGATAAAAGGTGTAATAGCTGCTAATGCTCGCCATATAGAAGTATTTGGAGAAAATCAGCACCAGCAGAATGCTTACCGCCAGCACCACTTTATTACGCGGCAACGGATTAACGATAGCGACCTTCGGCTTTCCTTTACTCATCCGATGCTGCGCGGCATACCAACGGCTGATTTGTGCCAGGACGACAATCGCTAATAACGCAGCCAGCACAAACCAGGCCACATTACCCTTACCATATGGCGCGATGATGACAGCCGCCAGCAACGGCCCCAGAGAGCTACCGAAGTTGCCGCCAACCTGGAAAATCGACTGGGCGAGGCCGTGGCGACCACCGGAGGCCATACGCGCCACGCGGGACGATTCCGGGTGAAATACCGATGAACCGGTACCAACCAGCGCCGCGGCGAGCAGCACCATATGGAAGCTGCCGGCCATGGCCAGCAAAACAAGCCCGCTCAGCGTGAAGCACATCCCAATGGGCAGCGACCACGGCATCGGGTATTTGTCAGTCCAGTAACCCACCACCGGTTGCAGCAGCGAGGAGGCGAGCTGGAAGGTCAGGGTAATCATCCCTATCTGCATAAACGTCAGCGAGAACTCTGACTGCAAAAGTGGATAAATCGCCAGAATCAGCGACTGGATCATATCGTTGAGCAGATGGGAGAGGCTGATTGCCCCTAAAATGCCAAATGAGGTGCG
>NZ_SZWR01000001.1:374606-378062 GCF_005280875.1 Citrobacter sp. wls827 | reverse complement strand
CGACGCTGACGCGCCAGCCACTGGCTGGGTTGGTTCACTTATTGCCATAGAAAGTCACTTCTGTTTGGTTGCGATTATGAGGGTAATCTAATTTGTTATTATTACTTGCCTAACATACCTGCGGAAGGTGTTTGAAGGAAGTCTCATTTCTGAAAACATTTTCGACTATTATTTTATATCATTGTAATTTCAGTCGTTGATTTTGGCTCAGGGAGAGAAATATGACGTTTTTGAAACGGGGCGTGGCGCTGGCGCTATTAGCCGCATTTGCGCTGGCAGGTCAGCCTGCACAGGCGTACGAAAAAGATAAAACCTATAAAATCACCATTCTACATACCAACGATCATCACGGTCACTTCTGGCGTAGTGAATACGGGGAATATGGGCTGGCGGCGCAAAAAACGCTGGTGGACGGTATTCGTAAAGAGGTGGCTGAGGAAGGGGGCAGCGTACTGCTGCTTTCCGGCGGTGACATTAATACCGGCGTACCGGAGTCCGATCTGCAGGATGCGGAACCTGATTTTCGCGGGATGAACCTGATTGGCTATGACGCGATGGCGGTCGGTAACCACGAGTTTGATAATCCCATGACCGTACTGCGCCAGCAGGAAAAATGGTCCAAATTCCCGTTTCTCTCGGCCAATATTTATCAGAAAAGCACCGGCGAGCGTTTATTTAAGCCGTGGGCCATCTTTAAGCGCCAGGATTTAAAAATTGCCGTACTCGGTTTAACCACTGACGATACGGCGAAAATTGGCAACCCAGAGTTCTTCACCGATA
This sequence comes from Citrobacter sp. wls827, assembly GCF_005280875.1. Classification (NCBI taxonomy): domain Bacteria; kingdom Pseudomonadati; phylum Pseudomonadota; class Gammaproteobacteria; order Enterobacterales; family Enterobacteriaceae; genus Citrobacter; species Citrobacter sp. wls827. The sequence continues at coordinate 377,282 of NZ_SZWR01000001.1, read as the reverse complement.
TTGAGTTTCGCAAACCTGCGGAAGAAGCAAAGCTGGTTATCCAGGAACTCAATATGAATGAAAAGCCAGACATCATTATCGCGACCACCCATATGGGGCATTATGACAACGGCAATCATGGCTCGAACGCCCCTGGCGATGTCGAAATGGCGCGTAGCCTGCCCACCGGGGCGCTGGCGATGATTGTGGGTGGTCACTCACAGGATCCGGTGTGTATGGCTGCGGAAAACAAGAAGCAGGTTGATTACGTACCGGGTACGCCGTGTGCGCCAGATAAGCAAAATGGGATCTGGATTGTACAGGCACACGAGTGGGGGAAATACGTGGGCCGGGCGGACTTTGAGTTCCGTAACGGCGAAATGAAAATGGTTAACTACCAGCTCATTCCAGTCAACCTGAAGAAAAAAGTGACCTGGGACAACGGTAAAAGTGAGCGCGTACTCTACACCCCGGAGATTGTTGAAAATCAGCAAATGCTTTCGCTGCTGACGCCGTTCCAGAATAAAGGTAAAGCGCAGCTCGACGTGAAAATCGGTAGCGTCAATGCGCGCCTCGAAGGCGATCGAAGCAAAGTCCGTTTCGTGCAGACCAACATGGGACATCTGCTGCTGGCTGCGCAAATGGCGCGAACCAGCGCTGATTTTGGCGTGATGAGCGGCGGCGGTATCCGTGACTCCATCGAAGGCGGCGATATCACCTATAAGAGCGTGCTGAAGGTACAGCCGTTTGGCAACATCGTGGTGTATGCCGATATGAGCGGGAAAGAGGTGATTGACTATCTGACCGCAGTGGCGCAAATGAAGCCGGACTCCGGGGCCTATCCGCAGTTTGCCAACGTCAGCTTTGTGGCGAAAGACGGCAAGCTTAACGATTTGAAAATCAAAGGCGAGCCCGTTGACCCAGCCAAAACCTATCGTATGGCAACGCTGAGCTTCAACGCCACCGGCGGTGATGGCTATCCGCGTATTGATAACAAACCAGGCTATGTGAATACCGGATTTATTGATGCGGAAGTGCTGAAGGAGTACGTGCAGAAGAACTCACCGCTGGATGTCGGTGCGTATGAGCCGAAGGGCGAAGTTACCTGGCAGTAACAGGGCGGAGTGCCGGATGGCGGTGCTGGCACCTTCTCCGGCCTACAGATACTTAATCCCGGCGGGCGATATCGGCGAATTTCGCATCCAGAATTTTCGCCAGATCGCTCGCTGCCAGTTCGATGTCCAGTCCGCGTTTGCCGCCGGAAACATAAATGGTGTCAAACGTTTGGGCTGGCGCGTCGATGAGCGTCGGCAATCTTTTTTTCTGCCCCAACGGGCTGATACCGCCTACCAGATAGCCGGTAGTGCGTTGCGCGACCATGGGGTCGGCCATATCGACCTTTTTGGCGCCCAAAGCTTTGGCAACCTTTTTGAGATCCAGTTGACCGGCTACCGGTGTGACGGCAACCGCCAGATGTTTCATATCGCCATTCACGGCAACCAGCAGTGTTTTGTAGACCTGATCCGCATTCAGTCCTAATTTACGGACCACTTCGTCGCCAAAGTTGGTCTCGGACGGATCGTGATCGTAGGTGTGGATCTGAAAAGAAATTTTGTTTTTTTCGAGTAGTTTAACGGCGGGTGTCATAGCAATTTTTCCTGGCCCAGACAAAATACGCCATAAGCATACGCCTGATGGCGGTGGAAAAAATAGTACCATCTTGCGCAATAGTATTGGCAGGATGATGACTTTGAGCGACAATCGACCTACACCGATGCTTTAAGCGTCGGCATAATAATAATGATGAAATTCCTCTTTGACGGGCCAATAGAAATATTGGCCATTTTTTTATCGCATCATCTCCGGTAAATTTCCCTCTCCATACAGATGCAGTGCGCCCACTGCGACCACATAGTGGCCTGCAGGCATTGCCTTGAGTTTGTCCCGCCAGGCCTCATTACGCTGGTGCATTAATACGTCATATAATGACTGGCTGAATGTGTTGGGTAACGTGAGTGCGCTATTTTGTGGTGGTGATTCAAGCCACCAGCCCATCATTTGTTGCAGCAACCTGGCGTTGGTGTGCCAGTGCGTCAGGGTATCGTCAAGCAAAGCCAAACCGTTATCAGGCAATTGACATAACAGGTCGATTTGGCTGGAGGCGCCTTCCAGTTCAATAATGGTTTTTTGCGCCTGTTTAGCCGCTTTGAGCAGTTGGTAGTCAATGCCATATTCCGCCCGTAATCCCAGCTGTTGCGCCTGCGTGGCTTGTAAGATCATGGCTATTTGCCACAGGGGTTGAGTCGAAAACAGGGAAGGGGAAATACCAAGATCTGCAGAAACTTTTTGCAGATTGCGCAATTGCTCTTCGCTGATGCGTTCTTCCAGCGTGGCAAAAGCCGGAAGATTGGCAAACGGAGTATCGTCACCGGAGACATCGGCTTCGACAATCAGTGCGTCAGCGTGGCTGAGTTTTTTCAGTAACCTGGCAGGCAGAGGGGCCATACCCCGGCTACCCATATGAATACTGCCAATCAGATGAAAATGGCGGTTGCCAGGCAAAGAGATATCGATGGCCGGCCAGGTATAATGGTTACCGCGCAGTGCAGACCATAATGCTTTTACCCGGTATAACAAATCCATACGACCTCCCTAAGTGGAGAACCATGCTAGCGCGTGGTCGGAAAAGTCGCAATG
>NZ_SZWR01000001.1:335096-374555 GCF_005280875.1 Citrobacter sp. wls827 | reverse complement strand
GATGGCGCAGTTGATAGCGCCATCCGGCAAAGGGTTACTCTTTAGGTTTGAAGCGCAGCAGTCGGTTCGCGTTGCTCACCACGGTGATGGAAGAAAGCGCCATCGCCGCCCCGGCGACTACCGGGTTGAGCAGCGTGCCGGTGAACGGCCACAGGATCCCAGCGGCAACAGGGATGCCGATGCTGTTGTAGATAAATGCGCCGAGCAGGTTCTGCTTCATATTGCGCAGCGTTGCCCGGGAGATAGACAGCGCATCCGCAACGCCCATCAGGCTATGACGCATCAGCGTGATCGCAGCGGTTTCAATCGCCACATCGCTGCCACCGCCCATGGCAATCCCTACATCGGCCTGCGCCAGCGCAGGTGCATCATTGATACCGTCGCCGACCATGGCGACCTGGCGCCCCTGGCTCTGCAGACGCTTGATCGCCTCGGCCTTACCGTCTGGCAGAACGCCCGCAATCACCTCATCAATACCCGCCTCTTTGGCAATGGCGTTGGCGGTCGTTGGGTTGTCGCCGGTCAGCATCACCAGACGATACCCGGCGCGGTGCAGGCGCTGGAGCGCTGCCACGCTGTCGCTACGCAGTGGATCACGCACCGCTAACAGCGCCGCGGCTTTACCGTCAATCGCCAACAGCACCGGAGTTGAACCCAGGGAAGCCTGAGCGGTGATTTCAGCTTCCATTTCAGTGGTATCTACCTGCTGTTCATTGAGCAGTGCCTGGTTGCCCAGCAGCAACGTATGACCTTCGGTCTCGCCGCTGACGCCTAACCCGCGCAGCGTACGGAAACCGTTGACCTGCGGCAGCGAGACATCGCCTGCTTTGTCCAGAATCGCCCTGGCCAGCGGGTGGCTGGAACCCTGTTCAAGGGCTGCAGCCAGACGAATTACCCGCGCTTCATCGGTGTTGCCAAACGTTTTGATGGCGACAACCTGCGGTTTGCCTTCGGTCAGCGTCCCGGTCTTATCAAAGACGAGGGTATCGAGCGTGCTGGCGCGCTGCAGCGCATCGGCATCACGTACCAGTACCCCAAACTCAGCGGCACGCCCCACGCCGGAAATAATCGACATCGGCGTTGCCAGACCCAGCGCACACGGGCAGGCGATAATCAGAACGGTGGTGGCGATGACCAGCGTATAGACAATCTGCGGCGCAGGTCCAAAGAAATACCAGATAGCCGCACTCACCAGCGCAATGGCGACCACGACCGGAACGAACACCGAGGAAATACGGTCGGCCAGCTTACCAATCTCGGGCTTACTGCTTTGCGCCTGACGCACCATACGAATAATGCGCGATAGCGTGGTGTGGCTACCAACGGCGCTGGCGCGGAACAGTACGCTGCCGTCCTGGACGACCGTACCGGCGTGGACGCTATCGCCTTCACCTTTTTGCTGCGGAATCGGCTCACCGGTCAGCATCGCTTCATCCAGCCAGGCTTCGCCCTGGGTAATTTCGCCATCGACCGGCACGCGGTCGCCGGTGGTCAGGCGCAACAACATTCCCGCCTGAACGTCTGCCAGCGGCACGTTCTTTTCACCTTCGTCAGTAACGACGCGTGCGGTCGGCGGCGTCAGATCGAGCAGTTTTTCCAGCGCTTTGGACGAGCGCTGGCGAGCCCGCGCTTCCAGCATGTGTCCGAGGTTAATCAGACCGATAATCATCGCACTGGCTTCATAATAGAGGTGTCGTGCTTCCATCGGGAACCATTGCGGCCAGAGGTTGACGCTCATGGAATAGAGCCATGCTACTCCCGTGCCCAGCGCGACCAGCGTATCCATGGTCGCGGTGCCGTTCATCAGGCTTTTCCACGCATTGCGGTAAAAGTGACCGCCCGCGAAAACCATCACCGCGAGCGTTGCCAGACCAATCGTCAGCCACAGGCTGCGGTTGTCATCGCTCACCATCATGTTGTCGCCAATCATTCCCCATACCATGACCGGGATACCCAGCAGCAGCGCGACGGCCGCCTGCCAGCGAAAACGTTTCATGGTTGCCACGGCGGTTTCTTGCTGACGCTCGCGGCGCTTAGCGTCGTCTTCGATCGCTTCCGCGCCATAGCCGGCTTTTTCCACCGCCTGCACTAAATCTGCGGCGGAGGCACTGCCCATTACCAGCGCAGTGCGTTCCGCCAGGTTTACCCGTGCCTGGGTGACGCCCGGTACGCTTTGCAATGCATTTTGTACACGGGTCACACAACTGGCGCAGCTCATGCCGTTTAACAGCAACTGTTGGCTGTCATCATCAGCCGTAGCTGCCGGAAGCTCGGAAGGGACCGCTGCCAGTGCTTCCGACGGGATTGATGACTCCGTCAGCGGTTTAGCCTTTGGGTGGCTTAACTCCGCGCCGTAACCGGCTTGTTTGATGGTTTCAATCAGCGCTTCTGCGCTGGCGCTCCCGGTAACATGGGCCTCTGTCACGGTGACATCCGCTTGCTCAACATCCGGACGTTGTTCCAGACTTTCTTTAACGCGTTTTACGCAGTGACCACAGGACAAACCGTCCAGGGTTAGATCGATTGTTTGAGACATAACCAACTCCTTCATTGCAGGTTTAACTGACTGTGATAAAGGTTAAACCTTCCAGCAAGGGGAAGGTCAAGGGTGTTTTTAGAAAAGATGAAAAAAGGAGGCGAAGGGGGAAAAACGGGAACGTCACCTCAGAGCGTTCCCGGTCTGTTATTGATTGAGGACGATAAGCGGCGTTCGATGCTCCGGTTCATTTATGACCGTGAGATCGGCACCGTACAGCGCGTTCAGCGCCCGTTGCTTCAGGACATCCTGCGGATACCCGTTATCAACAATCCTGCCGCGTTCCATCAATACCACGCGGTCGGCATAACGCGCTGCGAGGTTGAGATCGTGCAGGACGCAGCAGACGCTAAACTGCCGTTCACGCACCAGACGACGCAGCAGACGAAAAAGGTGCTGCTGGTGGTGAATATCCAGAGCGGAGGTGGGTTCATCGAGAAACAACCATTTTGGCACAGGTTCGGGCTCCCAAAGCTGAACCAGCAGACGTGCCAACTGTACCCGCTGTTGTTCTCCTCCCGACAGATGCCGATAATCGCGCGCGGCCAGCGCCTGGCAATCACACAACGTCATGATGTGCTCCGTTTCATCGCCCGTATTGCGCGTGCGATACGGATGCCTGCCCATGCGAATGACCTCCTGAACGCTAAACGGGAAGGCCATATGACTGTTCTGGCGCATCACCGCACGGGTTTTTGCCAGCTCGGTGATTGACCACTCGTCTAGTGGCTTGCCGAATAAGCTACAGCGCCCACTGTGAGGTTGCAGATAACCCGTGAGCTGGCGTAGCAGCGTCGATTTCCCGGCGCCATTCGGGCCAAGGATCGCGACGATCTCTCCTTGGGGTAGCGTCAGGGAAACATCGTCGGTCAATCGTCTGCCATGAATGTTGTAGATCAGATTTTCTGCGACGATCATGACACCCTCCGGCTACGCAGGATTAACCACAGAAAATACGGTCCTCCGATCAGGCTGGTTAACAGGCCAACGGGCATTTCGGCAGGCTGCACCAGAGTGCGGGCCAGTGTATCGGCAATCAGGAGTAGACAGGCGCCCGCCAATGTAGAGCAGGGAATCAACCAGCGATGATCGGCGCCGGTAGTCATTCTGATCAGATGCGGGATCACAAGGCCAATAAAGCCAATTACGCCGCTGACGGAAACGGCAGCACCAACCAGAAGCGAGCTGAGCACCAGTAACTGCTGGCGCTTACGTTTGACGTTCACGCCGAGGTAATGCGCCTCTTCATCACCCAATTGCAGCAAATTAAGCGTGCCCGCCATACAAACGGTGATAGCAATGGCTGGAAGAACAAAGGTACTGGCAACCAGCAGCGTTGGCCACTGGGCCTGGCCGAGATTGCCCATCATCCACAGCGTAAGTTGACGTAGCTGCTGCTCATCGCCCACATAGCTCAGCACGCCAATAGCTGAACCGCACAGAGCATTGATAGCGATACCGGCTAACAGCAGTTGCATCATTCCGCCGTGGCTATGACGCTGGCTTATCAGGAAAATAATCGTGCAGACCACCATGCTGCCTGCGACGGCAAAAATCATCTGCTCATACAGTACCAACACCACGGGAAACGAAAAGGGGATAACTATCGCGATGCCGACCATCAGCGCGGAGCCGCTACTGACGCCAAGCAGGCCAGGATCGGCCATCGGATTGCGAAAAAGCCCCTGCATGATAACCCCTGCCGTTGCCAGCGCTGCGCCTACCAGAACGGCCAGCAACACGCGGGGCAGGCGGATGTTCAACCAGATGTCACGGTATTCGTCGTTGAACAGCGCGCTGAAGCTAATGTTCAGCGCCCCCTGGCTGGCTCCGAAGAGCATCAGAGCGACCAACAACAGAGAAAGACCCGTCAGAATGCTGACGGAAGAAAGCGAGTCCTTAAGCACGCAACGCTCCATAACGTCTTTGCGGCGCGAAGTTCCCGCGCCGCGAGGGGTTTACGCGGGTTTCAGTCCTGGCTCAACCAAACTGTAAATCTGGTTATTGAGTGACGGAGCTGTAGCCAGTTCGTGAATGTGCCTGGCAACATCTGCGCGCATCACAAAACCATGGCACTCCTCGGCCTGTATCCGTTGCGCCTGACCTGTGGCTGCACCGTTCAGTAAACCGCCGGGGCGGAGAATGGCGTAGTCCAGTTGACTGGTTTGTAGCCAGCTTTCAGCCAACGATTTTTCCCGTACAGCCTGACCAAATGCGGCCCTGGCGCGTGGGGATAAAAAGGGCCAACTGTCGCCACAGCCAAGCGAAGTCACCAGAATCATGCGTTTGATCTCCGCTTTTTCTGCTTCATCAATGACGGTTCTGTGCGCCAGATAATCCTCGGCACCGCCCATGGAGGAGATCACCGTGGCATGTTGACCCGCTGCGCGACAGGCACAGGCGGTGACCTGGCTGTCGCAGGCGTCGCCAATGAAGACCTGCACTCCTTTTTCCTGCAACCCGGCAGCGACCTGCGCGTTGCGAACGACGGCAATCACCGGACGTTGTTCCGCCAGTGCGAGTGCCAGCGTTTTCGCGCCGACGCCGCTACCACCCGCACCAAAAATGAGCCATGGAGCCATCAGGCATGTTCCTTTAAGGATGAAGACAGCGCGTGAAAGGCGCTGACCTGGTCGGCCAGTAGCTGACGATGCTCATCCCGACCGAGGAAAATTTTGAACATAGCGCTACCCGCCTGGTTAAAGAAGAGAATGGACGCGGTGTCCATGCCCATAAATTTGCGTTCAATCAGGGCGATATGTGTGCAGTTTTCTGCCTTGATATGACCGGTCATGCCTTTTTTGCCGCGCAGGTTGAAGTAACCGTGGCGGTGGAATCCTGAAGGTAATTCACCCGTGAATTCCAGTATGACATCAGCAGTATGGACCAGGGTGGTGACTTTGCCCCATTCGCTGACGGTTTCCCAGACGGTATCAAATTGACTGCCGGAAACCAGCGTCGGGGAGGGGAGGTTTTTCACCACCTCCAGCAGCGTGGTGTTGTACTGGGCTGCGATAGCTTCCAGCGTACCGTCCGGCTCAGTTTTCAAAAAATCCTGTAAAGAGACATGGCTCATAATTCACTCCTTTTATGGTTGCTCTACCGCAATGCGCGGCGCGTTAAGTGTTTGAATCAGTTCATCAAGAGACTGCAAAATATTGCTCGCCCAAAAACGCCCTTCATTGGTCAGGCGTACACAGGTGCTGGCATCTCGCGTCAGTCCTGCGTGATGCCACTGGGTCAGTAGCGGGGCCAGTTTTTGTGCATGAGGCGTCAGTTCATCCAGCGGGACGCGGGCCGTTTCGATACCGGCCTGGAGGGTGTGTCGCCACTGGAAACCACGCTCGGCGGTGCGCATCATCATCATTAGCGGTTTTTTTCCGGCGGCGATGGATTCATGCCATGTGGTCAGGTTGCGCTCGACCATCCAGGAATAGCCATTGACTGACCCTCCTGCGCCAGAGCCGAATGCCAGACAGTCTGCTCCCTGTTTAATCAGCAGGTTGTACAGATTGCGTTCCCGCGTCGTTCTCGCCCAGTGGCTGTTACTGATGCAGCGCCAGCCCGCGCTGTCCATAAAATCGCAGCCCTGAAGATAGAGATCGCGGCGTTCGGCAGGAGAGGGAACGGTTGTGCGCCCGGTTTCAACCGCTTTGCCAAGCGGTGTATTAGGGATCAGGTTCAGCGCATAAAGATCTACACCGTCGAGGCCGATGTCGCGAGCAATCGCCAGATCCTCGCCCCACACCTTTGCGTCCTGTCCTGGCAGACCAAACAGCAGATCGCACACCACGGCGGCTCGATCCCGTTTTACCAGCCCCTGCATAAAGGCCGTCGCGGTCGGGCCGTCCGAAGTGCGCGCCATTTTCTTGCGGATCCGGCTGTTAAAAGACTGAATACCGATCGAAAATCGATTGGCGCCAGCGTCAAGGCAGGCATCTATTCGCGCATCGTCAAAATTGAGTACCCGCCCCTCAATAGTGATTTCGCAGTCCGGCGCCAGAGGTAGCTTGTCACGCAGTGCGGTGATGATTCTGGCCAGATCCCGTGCCGATAGCGCAGACGGTGTACCGCCGCCAAAATAGACGGCGTGAATCGGGGCCGACTGATGCAATGGGCTATCGGCTTCCATCTCTATTTCGCGCAGCAGCGCGTTGGTATAGCGGGCGCAGTGATCCTCTTCAAAGCGGTTTTGATAAAACCCACAGAAAGTACAATGGGTTGCACAAAAAGGGATATGCAAGTACACCAGCCGTTTACGCGGCGGGGTGGGTTGGCTGATGACATCCTGCCAGGTTTGTGACAATAGCTCTTTGGCAACCGGGATCGCCCCACGCCAGGGCATCGTGGCGCGGCGATCCTTAAAGGGCTGACTTCCCTCGAGCGCAAAATGCGCGGTGAGATCCAGCGAGTGTTCAGTTTTCATTGTTCTTTATAAATCCAGTTAGTGAGGCCAGAATTGCTGGTGCAGGGCTTCAACCGCATCGGCGACGCGCGGCCCCATACCCAGAATCAGCGCCTGGTCTACCGCCACAATGCGCTGGTTTTTCCAGGCTGCAGTGTGGGTAATACCGGCGATTGCGCTCAGACGAGCCAGACCGCCATCCACCATTTGCGACGTCACCACGATCACCTCTGGGTTGGCGGCGATCAGCGATTCCGCGCTGTAGCTTTTGTACTGTGCGTGAGTGGCGACATTTTGTGCGCCCGCAAGGGTCATAATGGCATCGGCAACGCTACCCTTGCCGGCGACCTGTGGCGCGCTGCCGCCAGCGGAGAGAATGAACATGGCTTTGACCGGCGCGTTTTTCGCTGCCACGCTGTGCTGAACGCGATCCAGACGTTGACGAATGCGATTGACCAACGTCTCACCTTGTTCAGGAATGCGCAGGGTTTGAGCCAGTTCCCGGATGTTGGCGTACATTTGCTCAACGGTGGCCGGGACGCGCGGCAACGTCACGACGTTAACTTTTTGCGCCCTAAGTTGATCCAACACGATTTGAGGGCCTGCATCCTGCCAGGTGATAAAGCTGTCCGGATGCAGCGATAAAATGCCCTCGCTGCTTAACTGCTTCCAGTAGCCGATATGTGGGAGTGCAGTAGTTTCGGGCGGGTACGAGGTGGTTTCATCGACGCCGACCACCCGGTTGCCGACACCCATGGCGTAAATCAGTTCGCTAAGCGAGCCTCCTGCCACTACCAGGCGGTCGGCGGACTGGGCACTGAAAACGCAGGCGAGGCTCAGTAAGCCAATCAAGAGTTTTTTCATCGTCAGAAATTCCACGCAAAGCCAACGGCGGCATTGAAACCAGCGTCTGGAATAGATTCATGCGCGGTTCTGTAACGCTTGTCGGTCAGGTTGTTGAGCGCGAGGTTGACCTGATACTGATCCTGCGGACCGAACTCGGTGTTGAATGCAAGGTTAAGCGTGGCCCAGCCTGGGTAGTTGATTTCCGTGGTGCCGGTATTATCTTTGGCGCTGGACGCTGCGCGGATAAAGACATCGGACGTCAGGTTAGCGACGTTCATCAACCAGGTATGTTTCAGGCCGACGCGCCCGGTCAGAGTGGGTTCGCCGGTATCCCAGGTTTTAAGGGTATTGCCTTCGTACTGACGGCGAATGAGATTACCGCTCAGGTAAGGTGAAACTGCCCAGCCGTTGTATTCTGCGGTGAGTTCCATGCCCCAGGTTTTGGCCCGATCGATGTTGTCGTAGTAGTAATAGCCGCCCCGTGAAGAGGTGGTATTACCGCTGCATACGGGTTGACCTGAACAAGCCAGACTGGCGATATAGTCTTTAGCTTCGGAGTAATAAATGGCGCCGTCTATCAGCCACATATTCCCTTTATACCGCGCGCCCAGCTCATAGTTATTCGAGTGTTCCGCCTTCAGGTTTGGGTTGCCGTAGGTCACGCTGCCACCTGCGGACGTCTGTGTGAACAACTGAGTCAGCGTAGGGAAGACATAGCCCTGGGCATATGCAGCCCGGAGTTCAAGATCTTTAAAACCGGAATAGCGTAGGCTGGTTGAGGTCACCAGTTCATCATCGTGAACGGAATTTCCTCCGGTGGATTGCCAGGTGCTGCCGCTGCTTTGGATAGTTTGCGTATCGTTGCGATTGAGCTTCGAAGACAGCCAGTACTGGCGGGCGCCCACGGTCCACGTCCAGTCATCGGCAAAGCGCCAGTCGTTTTGCGCGAACAATGAGGTGTTGCTTTGCTCCGCTTCGTTGTATGACAGCGTGCGGGTTTGTGTATCGAAGAAGCCGGTAGCCGCGGTCTGGCGCGTGCTGCCGTCCGTGTCCTGTTTTATTTTGTCATGCTGGTACTGAGCGCCAATCACCAGCTCGTTGTTAGCAGGCAGGGAGAAGTTGCTCTGTAGCGTTACCCCCTGGGTATACTGTTTGTCGTTGGTATTGGTCTGATTGCTGACCGTCAGCGCTTTAATCATCGGGCTGGGGATAACCTGGGTCGTTTTGACCCGGTTTTCAAATTTGCGCTCTATTGTCTGGGTGTATGCGTCAACATGGATGTTCTTCAGGTAATCCCCATCGGCCGCGTAGTCGTAGAAAAGACCGATTTTCTCGCGTTCCAGCTTAGGAATTTTGACGCTAAAGTCGTCGAACTGGCCTTCCGGATCGTCAAACCAGGTTTGAGTGGACAGTTTGTAACGATCGAGGGAGAGCCCAATTTTGTGGCGATCGAAGTTGTAACCCAGCCACACGCCCTGGCCGTTATTACGGAAATTGGTGTCGGGCAATCTTCCGTCAGGTGTGTCGCGGTCGCCCTGGTCGGAATAGCTGCCATTGATGCGGTAGTCAAAGTTTCCGATGCTGCCCCAGGCCGCTGCTGATTCTTCCCATCCTGCCGTTGCGGAGTTATAAACAGCCTTAACGCTGCCGCCGAGGGGCTTATCGCCGCCTTTTTTGGTAATAAAGTTCACGACGCCGCCAATCGCCTGCGAACCGTAGAGGACAGAATAGGGGCCTTTGACCACTTCAATCCGTTCCAGCGCGGATTCGTCAATCAGCAAACCGGCTCCGTAGTTTTGTCCGGCACGTTGGTAACTGACGACCTGGCCGTCGATCAAAATCAGCACCCGCGAAGAGGCTTCGCCACGGATACGAATTTGTTTCCGCCCTGCGAGGGCGTTATCGGTGACTTCGACGCCGGGAATATCTTGTAAATCATCAGCAATAGAAACGTTGGTGGAATTTTGCAGCGTCTGGCGATCGATAACCTGGATGGTTGCCGGGCTATCCCAAAGACTACTTTCTGTGCGGTTAGCCGTGACGATCACCGTGTCTTCGTCGGACGTAGAAGCGTGTGCTGGAGAGGTAGCTGCAAAAGCGGCGCCGGACATGCATAATGTCAGGGCTGAAAGAATAAATGGCCTTTGGTTATTCCGTGGCAACATAAGAGAACCTTTGTTGAATGTAAATGATCATCATTATCATTCGCGTTTATATATAAAATTGTTTCCCTTTGTTCAAGATGAAAGATGTAGAACCAATATATCTTTTGATTTGAGTCAATTTCGTGCAGTCATTAAATGCATAAATGTGATCTGAATCGGATATAACAATGTGAATTAAAAGGATTTGTGCATCGCGGTGATGGTGGAAAATGTGCAGAGTTCTCGGGTAAATCATTACGACAATCTGGGCTATAATGGGGCTCAGTACCAACAAGATCCGCGGGGGAAATGTGAATATTAGCGATGTTGCGAAAAGAACCGGTTTGACCAGCAAAGCGATACGCTTTTATGAAGAAAAAGGCTTAGTGACGCCGCCGCTGCGTAGCGAAAATGGTTATCGCACATACAACCAACAGCATCTGAATGAACTGACGCTGCTGCGCCAGGCACGCCAGGTGGGTTTTAATCTCGAAGAGTGCGGCGAACTGGTGAATCTGTTTAACGATCCGGCGCGTCATAGCGCAGATGTGAAAAAGCGTACCTTAGAAAAGGTCGCGGACATTGAGCGGCATATCAGCGAGCTGCAGGCCATGCGCTTGCATTTGCTGGCACTGGCGGAGAGTTGCCCTGGCGATGACAGCGCCGAATGCCCGATAATCGATAACCTCTCCGGCTGCTGCCACCATAAAGCAAAGGCTTAACGGCGAGGGGGATTAAGCATAAATACCACCGTGCCGCGGTACCACGGGGATTTCTCAAGCTGCGCTTCAGCCTGCGGGTCCCGGCTACCGTTTTGCACCAGCCCCAGCTTAAACGGAATGCGCAGACGACTGAGTGCAGGCAGATACGCCTGATAATTCGTTACCGTATGACGGCCCTGATAGCTCTGGACCACCAGTTCATCGACCGCCAGCGCATTCAGCGTGGCGACGTCGCCCGTTTTTGCCCAATCCAGAAGTCCAGTCACGCCAAGTGCAAACTCGGCCGGTAGCTGTTGGCGTAATTGCTGCAGAAAGCGGGCGTAATCGGCAAGCTGATGGGTCGCCGCGTCAAAATCAACCTGCAGGCCGACCACGTGATTCCCGGCGGTCTGCCAGCGTTGCATCAATCTTATGATGCGAGCCGGGATCGCCTCCGGTACGTCGAGCGTGGTAAAGCGCACGGTCAGCCAGATTGAGGGAAAAGACAGGCGGCTGACCGGCAGCCCGAGACGCTGGAAAACCACGTTACCCGAACGAATCAGCACCTCACCCTGATGCAGATAGACCGTTTGTGCGTCTTTCAGCTCATCACTGGCCTTCACGCCGGACCACAGCCAGAAGGCCGGATGTTCACGGGCGGCGACGATATCCGCCGCCTGTGCCTGTCCGACCAGCAGCGCGGTTACCAGTAGTATTTGAGTTTTTGCGCCCACGGACTTCCCGGATATTGCGTTTTCAGTTGGGTGAACCAGCCTTTACGCTGCAGTTTATCCACTTCCTCACCGCCGCACTCGTTAGAACCTGACGGCGCATAGCACATGATGGCGCGATACAGCGCGAAGCTCTTGTCTTCAACCTCTGCTTTTGGCGAAGTGATTACCTGCTGATAGTAGCTTTGCCTGTCGAACTGGCCGAACGGCTCCTTGCGCGATATTGCTGATTCAAGTACGTCGTTGCCAGCACTGTTTTTCCACAAATCGACGTGGGTTTGCGTGGTGCGGAAGAATTCGCCTAAGCAGTTCAGCGCGTGGGCATCATCCGCTTTTTTGCTCAATACCGTTACCGTTTCATTGAGGCTGCGACAGGTGTAACCGCGCTCGGCAGCGTCGCCGTTCCAGTCGAAAATACTCAGATTAACGTCAGCAAACGCGTCGCCAATAACCGGTGGAGTAATGGCGCTGGCCAGTTTTCTGTCATTCAACCAGTCGCCAAAGCGGTTTTCGGTAAGATCGCGTACCAGCAGCGTATGCAGGGCGATGGTACGCTCTTCATTGTTAGGCCCATGGACGGCCTGCTGGCGCAGCAGTTCAGGCGAGGCCTGTGTTTTCAGTATCTGCGAGCGAAAACGCAGGTTGGTTACTGCGCTTTCTGGGGCAAAAACCGCCGCCACGTCGCCGCTATAAACCAGCGTTGCGGCGAGCTTAGCCTGTACATACTGCTGCTGTTCGTTGTCCTGGCTGAGTTTTAGCAACTGCTGCCAGAAATCACGCGCCGCGCGCCAGTTCTTCTGGCCCATCAGCGCTTCGCCGTACAGTACCTGTTCACTGAAGGCGAGCGTATCGTGAGCGGCAAGTTTCTGCGCTGGCGTAACGGCCTGAATAATCGCCGCGTAGTTCTCCGTCGCCAGCCACAGATTCAGTTGCAGATCGCGCCATAGCGGCAATTTTTGGCTCTGCTCAAACACCGGTTTGCTGGCATCGAGCTGCGCCTGGGTCAGCGTGGGTTTACTGTTGTTATCCAGACGCAGCGCGCGCAGCAGTTCGATATAGCTGACATGCGGCGCATCGGGGAAGGCTTCCACCACGGACTGTTCGTAGAACGCCATACCGTAGACATTATCGTATTCGATGACAATTTCACGCAGTTGCCGAGCGTCAGTCGACTGCTGGAGCGTCTGCTCATACAACCCGGCCAGCTGCGGCCACGCCTGTAAATACCAGTTGATGCGACGCAGCATACCGCGCGCGGAGTCGGCATACAGGCCTTGCGGGTAACGTTGCAGATAGGCTTGCGCCTGCATCTGAGCCTGAGTCGCGTCCTCGCGGTTAATTTTTGCAATATCAAAATCGCCGTACTCGCCCACGCTGTTCTGGCTGCTCTTGTTCAACGCCGCACGCATCAGCATGTATTGCGCGGTCTCTGCCAGCCACGGACGCTCACTTTTGGCAAGCTGAGTGAAATCCCGTTCGGCGCTGGCATAATCACCGGCATAGAAACTGGCGGCCGCGGCCAGATAATTTTTATAGGACTGAGCGGGTGAATCCGCCGGGAGGGGGGCAAGCGAAGACTCAATTTGCTCGCGGGTTGCCCCGGATAGCAGCCCCGTACGTGCCTGGGCTAAGGCCTGGCGCTGTTCCGTCGTTAACGTCGAGTCGGCCAGCAGTGCGGCAAAAAACGCGCTGACGCTCCCGGTGTTATTCGAAACATGACGGTTCTCAAGCTCAGCGTCGTTGACGTTTATTTCGTCTGCGCTAATGTTCAGTTCGGCCATCTGTCGGGAGAGTGGGCTGTTTTCGCCGGATACTGGAGTAGCGGCTGGCGGCGGGGCAACGTCATCCCACTGCGGATGATAGGCAAAATAGAAATCCCGGGAGCGGGTGATATCCGCTGGCATTGATTGCACCGGCAGAGCAAATGATTTTTCCTGGCTCAGCAGCCGCAGCAGGTTATCGCGGCTGTCGTTTTCCGGATTAAAGGTCGGCGTGCCTTTCAGCAGGCAGCTGTCGTCGCTCCATTTGCAGTCTTCCATATCGAAAGAGGCGAATGCCTGCGGGGCGGCGGTCAGTAATGTGCAAAGGGCAAAGGCAAGGGGTGTCTTCCTGACCATAGTCTTATTTCCTGTCTTTTTAGTGTGATACCGCTTTAATAATCAGGGTTATCCCTTCAACGGCTATGACTTCAACCTGCGTTCCTGCGCTCAAATCGTCGCGGGCGCTGACGGGCCATGAGCTATCGCCGACGCGCATATGTCCACGGCCATTGACCAGGCCAGTTTCCAGAATAAATCGACGGCCAGCCAACTGCTGCCCGCGTTGGTTAAGATGGCTGTCGGCGGGTTTTTGCTCCTGAACGCGCCTTGCCAGCCATTTCCACCACAGCCACGCCGCCAGCAGGGTGAGGGCGGCGAACATCGCCCCCTGCCACGCCCAGTCAAGCGGGACCAGCCACACCACCAGGCCGGTAATTACCGCCGCTACGCCGCTCCACAGCAGATAGCCGTTACCGCCCAGCATCTCGGCGGCGAGTAGCAAACCGCCGAGGCTGAGCCAGAAGATGTGCGGATGCACCAGAATCATCGCTATCATGATTTTTTCCGCTCGCTGGCGCTGTCCTTAACCAGTTCGGCAATCCCGGCAATGGAGCCCATCAGGCTGCTGGCATCCAGCGGCATCATCACCACTTTGCTGTTATTTGACGAACCGATGTGTTGCAGCGCTTCGGTGTACTTCTGCGCCACGAAGTAGTTCACGGCCTGAATATCCCCGGCGGCAATAGCCTCAGAAACCATCTGCGTTGCGCGAGCTTCGGCTTCTGCGGAACGTTCACGCGCTTCAGCCTGTAAAAACGCGGACTGGCGTTCACCTTCCGCTTTAAGGATCTTCGACTGCTTCTCACCTTCGGCCTTGACGATTTCTGCCTGACGGATCCCTTCGGCCTCAAGAATGTAGGCGCGCTTGGTACGTTCGGCTTTCATCTGCGCGTTCATCGCGTCGATAAGTTCGGCCGGAGGACGCACGTCGCGGATCTCGATACGGGTGATTTTGATGCCCCAGGGATTCGTGGCTTCATCAACAATATGCAGCAGGCGCGTGTTGATGTTGTCGCGCTGGGAGAGCATTTCATCGAGTTCCATCGAACCGAGAACGGTACGAATGTTGGTCATGGTCAGGTTGATAATCGCCAGTTCCAGGTTGCTAACTTCATAGGCCGCTTTCGGCGCGTCGATCACCTGAATAAAGCACACGGCATCAATGGCGACGTTGGCGTTATCTTTGGAGATGACTTCCTGAGAAGGGATATCAAGCACCTGTTCCATCATGTTGATCTTACGACCAATGCGGTCCATGAACGGCACAACAAGGCTTAAACCCGGTTGCAGGGTTTTGGTGTAACGGCCAAAACGCTCTACCGTCCACTGATATCCCTGCGGGACGATTTTGACGCCAGCGCCGACGATGACCAGCGCGACAAAAATAAGAATAGGAATAAAAATGAGCATTGATGAAACCTCCTGTTGTGCTGTCCTTTACTGCCTCATTAATCAAATTATACCCGATTAATCAAGGGGGGTTCCCTTATAATAAATTACAGACATATACCCTTCATACTTCAAGTTGCATGTGCGTTAGCTACGTTAGCTCACCCCAGTCACATAGTTAGCTATGCTCCTGGAGATTAATGAGGGACATCCATGTCCCTCACCGGAGGCCAGCCTTAAGCTGGTCAAATTCGTTCCTGACGAATTTGTCGCTCACTTGCCGCCTTCATGCAACTCGAATTATTTTGGGTATAGACTGTCTGCATGAAAGAGGTAAAAAAGGGATATGTAATGGAAGAAAGCAGCATTCTGCTTCAGTTAAAAAATGTCGCATGGCAGGCAGGGGAGACGCAGGTTCTCAATAACATCTGTTTTGATCTCCGCGCCGGAGAATTTAAGCTGATTACCGGCCAGTCCGGCTGCGGGAAAAGTACGTTACTCAAGATTGTGGCGTCATTAATGAGTCCGACTGCCGGTGAAATTCTCTTTGAAGGCAAGGATATAGCTACCCTCAAGCCGGAAACGTATCGCCAGCAGGTCTCTTATTGCGCGCAAACGCCCGCTTTGTTTGGTGACACCGTTTACGACAACCTCATTTTCCCCTGGCAAATCCGTAATAAACGTCCGGAGCCGGATGCGTTTCTGAGCGATCTGGCCCATTTTGATCTCCCCGAGACGATCCTCAAAAAAAGCATAAATGAGCTGTCCGGTGGCGAGAAGCAGCGCGTCTCGCTAATTCGTAATTTGCAGTTTCTGCCCAAAATCCTGCTGCTTGATGAAATCACCAGCGCGCTGGATGAGGCTAATAAACGTAATGTGAACGAATTAATTCACCACTATGTTCGCGATAAGAATATTGCGGTGCTGTGGGTGACGCACGACAAAGATGAAATTACGCATGCGGATAATGTCATAACCCTTCAACCGCACGCCGGAGAAATGCAGGAAGCACGCAATGAACGAGCATAATATTACCAATGAGTCCCTGGCATTAGCGATGATGCTGGTGGTGGTGGCGATCCTGATTAGCCACAAAGAAAAACTGGCGCTGGAGAAAGATATTCTCTGGAGCGTTTGCCGGGCAGTGGTTCAGCTTATTATCGTCGGCTATGTGTTGAAATATATTTTTGGCGTTAACCACAGCATTCTGACCTTACTGATGGTGCTGTTTATCTGCTTTAACGCGGCTTATAACGCGCAAAAGCGCAGTAAATATATTGATAAAGCTTTCCTCTCGTCGTTTATCGCTATCACGGTGGGGGCGGGATTAACGCTGGCGGTGCTGGTTTTGTCTGGCTCTATCGAGTTCACGCCGATGCAGGTCATCCCGATCTCCGGCATGATTGCAGGCAATGCGATGGTAGCAGTGGGGCTGTGTTACAACAATCTGGGGCAGCGGTTTAACAGCGAACAGCAGCAAATTCAGGAAAAACTCAGCCTCGGCGCGACGCCGAAAGTGGCCTCCGCGGCGCTGATTCGCGACAGCATTCGCGCCTCGCTGATCCCAACGATCGACTCTGCTAAAACGGTAGGGCTGGTGAGTTTACCGGGGATGATGTCCGGATTGATCTTCGCGGGTATTGATCCAGTAAAAGCGATTAAGTATCAGATTATGGTGACGTTTATGCTGCTTTCTACCGCCAGCCTGTC
Organism: Citrobacter sp. wls827; assembly: GCF_005280875.1. Lineage (NCBI taxonomy): Bacteria > Pseudomonadati > Pseudomonadota > Gammaproteobacteria > Enterobacterales > Enterobacteriaceae > Citrobacter > Citrobacter sp. wls827. The sequence continues at coordinate 357,994 of NZ_SZWR01000001.1, read as the reverse complement.
GACCATTATTGCCTGCTACCTGACTTATCGGAAATTCTACAATTCGCGCCACCAATTAGTCGTAACGCATTTGAAGAAGACGTGATGTGATGCCGGATGGCGGCTAGCGCTATCCGGCAAATGCGGCAGATTAGTACAACAGCGCGTACAGCTGGCGGCGGTATTTTGAGGCCAGCGCATCGCCGGTTCCGAGTGCGGCAAGGATCTCCTGGAAGGTCTTACGTGCCTGACCGTCGGCAGCAGTGAGATCTTTCTTCAGGTGGCTGAACAGCAGTTCCAGTGATTCCTCGTTACGTCCGACCTGATGTAACTGGATGGCCAGTTGAGTTGCCAGCGCCGCATCCTGTGGATTGCTGGCGACCTGCTGCTGCAGCTGCTGGATTTCCGGCGTATCCGCCGCCTGCTTCAGCAGTTCGATCTGCGCCACCAGCCCCTGATAGCGGGTGTCCTGATCCTGCAACGGAATGGTTTTCAGCACCGCTTCGGCTTCGTCAGAGCGGTTCAGGGCGATTTGCGTTTCCGCCAGCAGCAGGCCAATTTCGCTGCTCTGGTTGGAGATCTGCCAGGCTTCTTTCAGCAGCGGCAGCGCGTCGGCGTGATTACCAGCCTCAATAAACTCGATTGCCTGACGCGCTTTCAGCTCGTCTTCGCTCGGCAACACTTTCTCCAGCAGCGCGCGGATAACCTCTTCCGGCTGTGGGCCCTGGAATCCGTCCACTGGCTGACCGTTCTGGAACAGATAAACCGTAGGGATGGCGCGCAGGCCAAACTGAGAGGCGATCATCTGCTCGGCGTCGCAGTCGAGCTTGGCGAGAATAAACTGGCCGTTGTACTGGGCGGCAAGGCTCTCCAGTACCGGCGTCAATTGCAGGCAGTGCTGGCTGCGCTCAGACCAGAAATAGAACAGGACCGGCGTGGTCATCGACTGTTCAAGGGTCTGCTGCAGGTTAGATTCGTTAATGTTAACAATATTCTGTGTGGACATGGAGTTACTCTCTTTTGTCGATTTCTTGTTACATGGGGGCTGACGCGCGCGCTTCAACTCAACCCTGTAAAATTTTGTCCATTATGCGGCCTGGCAACAGGCGTTTAAGTAGCATCACTGCCCAGGTCACCAGCGTAACCGGATAACGCAATTTGGGTTTATCGCTCTCAAATGCATGACGTACTTTGGCGACAACGGCCTCCGGGCCCAATGTAAATCGAGCAGCTATGCCGGGGTTTTCCACGGGAGCATCGCTCTGGGTCTGGTTGACGTTTTCGGTAAAACGGGTGCGAATAGGGCCGGGTTCAATCAGGCTGACCTTAATGCCGCTGTGGCGCAGCTCCATACGCAGCGCGTCGGACCAGGCTTCCAGCGCATATTTGCTGGCGGCATAGGCGCCGCGTCCCGGCGTTGAGATCAATCCCATCACCGACGAGGTCATCACGATACGTCCTTCGCCGTGAGGGAGCATGGCAGGCAACAGGCGCATGGTAAGCTGATGTGCGCCAAAGAAGTTGGCGGAAAATTGCTGCTCCATTTGCTCGCGGCTAATGGTGGATAGCGGGCCATAGACGCCGTATCCGGCGTTGTTAAAGATCCCATACAAACGATTATCGGTCAGGGCGATCACCTCGTTGGCGGCGCGATCCACGCTTTCGGGTGAATCCAGATCCAGCAATACGCCAGTGAATCCCATACTGTTCATACGCGCGACATCGTCAGGTTTGCGACAGCCTGCCAGAATTTGAAAACCCTGGCGTTTAAGCTCAAGCGCACTTTCCAGACCGATTCCGCTGGAACATCCTGTTATTAAGACCGATTTTTGCATAACTTTACCTGTCAGGATCTCCGTTGAATTACGAGTCGTGATTTACTAAAGGGGTCAATTGTTTCGCCATCCAGTCGGCAATAAACGGCTGGGCGTCACGATTAGGATGGATACCATCATCCTGCATCCATTGGGGTTTCAGATAGACCTCTTCCATAAAAAAGGGCAGCAGAGGAATATCAAACTCTTTGGCGAGCTTTGGATAAATCGCGCTAAAGGTTTCATTATAACGGCGACCGTAGTTTGCAGGCAGACGAATTTGCATCAGCAGCGGTTCGGCATTTGCCGCTTTCACATCCTGCAGGATTGTGCGCAGGGTTTGTTCGGTTTGCGCAGGCGCAAAGCCGCGTAGGCCATCGTTACCGCCAAGTTCGACCAGCACCCAGCGCGGCTGGTGCTGCTTGAGTAATGCAGGCAGACGGGCCAGACCCTGCTGCGAGGTATCACCGCTAATACTGGCATTTACCACCGGTGTTTTGCTGTGCCATTTATCATTAAGCAGTGCAGGCCACGCGGCGCTGGCGGACATACGGTATCCGGCGCTCAGGCTGTCACCCAGAATTAATAACGTGTCCGCTGCGGCGGCGCGGAAAGTTAACAGAACCAGGAACAGGAAAGGCCAATGCCAGCGGAAAACATTGTTGAAGTTCATCATCTTAAGAAATCCGTCGGTCAGGGTGATCAAGAGCTATCCATCCTTACCGGAGTTGAACTGGTTGTCAAACGCGCCGAGACCATTGCGTTGATTGGCGAGTCGGGATCGGGGAAATCCACGCTGCTGGCGATCCTCGCCGGGCTGGACGATGGCACCAGCGGTGAAGTCAGCCTGGTGGGGCAGGCGCTGCACACTATGGATGAAGAAGCCCGGGCGCAGCTGCGGGCGCGACACGTGGGTTTTGTCTTCCAGTCATTCATGTTAATTCCAACCCTCAACGCGCTGGAAAACGTCGAACTGCCCGCGCTGCTACGCGGCGAAAATAGCGGAAAAAGCCGTGACGGGGCAAAAACGCTGCTGGAGCAACTGGGGTTGGGAAAACGCCTTGATCATCTTCCGGCCCAGCTTTCCGGCGGGGAGCAGCAACGCGTAGCGCTGGCGCGGGCGTTTAACGGACGCCCTGACGTGCTGTTTGCCGATGAACCAACGGGCAATCTGGACAGGCAGACCGGGGACAAAATCGCCGACCTGCTGTTTTCTCTGAACCGGGAACATGGCACCACCCTGATTCTGGTGACCCATGACCCGCAGCTGGCGGCGCGTTGCGATAGGCGTTTACGCCTGGTGAACGGACAGTTGCAGGAGGAGGCATGATTGCACGCTGGTTCTGGCGCGAATGGCGCTCGCCTTCATTACTGATTGTCTGGCTGGCGTTAAGTCTGGCGGTGGCCTGCGTACTGGCGCTGGGTAATATCAGCGATCGCATGGAAAAAGGACTTAGCCAGCAAAGCCGTGAGTTTATGGCGGGGGACCGGTCGCTGCAAAGTTCGCGCGCTGTGCCGAAAGCATGGATTGACGAAGCGCGACAGCGTGGTCTGAAGGTGGGTGAACAGCTCACCTTTGCCACCATGACCTTTGCCCGGGATACGCCGCAACTGGCGAACGTCAAAGCGGTGGATGATGTGTATCCGATGTACGGCACGTTGCAAACCAATCCGCCGGGGCTGAAACCGCAGCCGGGCTCAGTGCTGCTGGCACCGCGTCTGATGGCGCTGCTCAACGTAAAAATCGGTGATTCCATCGACGTTGGCGATGCCACCCTGCGCATCGCCGGGGAAGTGGTGCAGGAACCGGATTCCGGTTTTAATCCTTTCCAGATAGCGCCGCGCCTGATGATGAACATGGCGGATGTCGAAAAAACGGCGGCGGTCCAGCCGGGAAGCCGGGTGACCTGGCGCTATAAATTTGGTGGTACGCCACAGCAACTGGAAGCCTATGAAAAATGGCTGCTGCCGCAGTTAAAGCCGGAACAGCGCTGGTATGGGCTGGAGCAGGATGAAGGGGCGTTGGGGAAATCTCTGCAGCGTTCGCAACAGTTCCTGCTGCTGTCGGCATTGTTAACGCTACTGCTGGCGGTTGCTGCCGTTGCCGTGGCGATGAATCATTACTGCCGCAGCCGTTACGATTTGGTGGCGATATTAAAAACGCTCGGTGCGGGCAGGGCGCAGCTGCGCAAGCTGATTATCGGCCAGTGGCTGATGGTGCTGGCGCTGTCTGGCGTGACCGGCGGCCTGTTCGGGCTGTTATTTGAGCGGGTGCTGGTGGTATTACTGAAGCCAGTTCTGCCCAGTGAGCTGCCGCCCGCCAGCCTGTGGCCGTGGCTGTGGGCACTCGGTACGATGACCGTCATTTCTCTGCTGGTGGGGCTACGCCCTTATCGCCTGCTGCTGGCGACACAACCATTGCGGGTACTGCGTCGCGACGTGGTGGCAAACGTCTGGCCGCTTAAGGTCTATCTGCCCGTAGCAACGATAGTTGTGGTTGCGCTGCTGGCCGGATTGATGGGCGGAAGTATGCTGCTGTGGGCGGTACTGGCCGGGGCGGTGGTGCTGGCGCTGCTGTGCGGCGTGCTGGGTTGGATGCTGCTCAACGTACTGCGTGGCCTGACGTTAACGTCGCTGCCGCTGCGTTTGGCGGTCAGCCGGCTGTTGCGCCAGCCGTGGTCAACGCTGAGCCAACTGTCGGCATTTTCGCTCTCCTTTATGCTGCTGGCGCTGTTGCTGGTGCTGCGCGGCGATCTCCTCGACCGCTGGCAGCAGCAAATGCCGCCGGAAAGTCCAAACTATTTTCTGATCAACATTGCCACTGAGCAAGTGGCTCCGCTGAAGGCTTTCCTTGCTGAGCATCAGGTGATCCCTGAGTCGTTCTATCCCATCGTGCGGGCGCGTCTGACGGCAATCAATGACAAAGCGACCGAAGGTAATCAGGACGAGGCGCTTAATCGTGAATTGAATCTGACCTGGCAGGATACCCGGCCGGATCATAACCCGATTACCGCCGGAAGCTGGCCGCCAAAAGCGGGTGAAGTGTCGATGGAAGAGGGGCTGGCGAAGCGGTTAAACGTAAAGCCTGGCGATCGTGTGACCTTTATGGGCGATACCCAGGATTTCAGCGCCACGGTCAGCAGTCTGCGCAAAGTGGACTGGGAAAGCCTGCGACCGAATTTCTTCTTCATTTTCCCCTCCGGTGCGCTGGACGGGCAGCCGCAAAGTTGGTTAACCAGCTTTCGTTGGGAGAACGGCAACGGCATGCTGACGCAGCTTAACCGCGAATTCCCGACTATCAGCCTGCTGGATATTGGCGCTATTCTCAAACAGGTGAGTCAGGTGCTGGAGCAGGTGAGCCGCGCGCTGGAGGTGATGGTGGTGCTGGTTACCGCCTGCGGTATGTTGCTGCTATTGGCGCAGGTGCAGGTGGGGATGCGTCAGCGTCATCAGGAACTGGTGGTCTGGCGTACGCTGGGCGCGGGCAAGAAGCTGCTGCGTACCACGCTGTGGTGCGAGTTCGCCATGCTCGGGATGGTCGCCGGCCTGGTGGCGGCCATCGGGGCGGAAACGGCGCTGGCGGTGCTGCAAACCCACGTGTTTGATTTCCCGTGGGAACCAGACTGGCGGCTGTGGGTTGTGTTGCCGCTTTGTGGGGCATTGCTGCTCTCTCTCTGCGGCGGATGGCTCGGTTCACGTCTTCTTAAAGGCAAAGCGTTGTTCCGTCAGTTCAGCAGTTAATTCATATTCGTGATGATTACGCACCGGTTTTTTTAAATCGGTGCGTTTTTTTATCTATGTAGCACAAATTGATAACTACTTGATATTTAACAGCACAAATCAATAAAAACCCGACAACACGAGTGTATTAATAAACGTTAATATTTGTATGCTGAATAATTGGCAGGCTATCTATCAAGGTACAAATAATGACTATAAAAAAAACGGCGCTGGCAGTATCGATCGGCGCAGCAGTGGCATTAACGACTTTCGCCTCTCAGGCGGAAATCACGGTCCTGAAACAAGATCCGCAAGCGGGCAATCCGCTGAGCCGTCTTAATTTCACCGTCGGCGGGAGTATTCGTCCGCAGTTCCAGAATATGGCTGGTGACGATGGGAAGAATGGCTACAAACGTAATGGCTTCGACGGCGGGACGCGTTTCCGCTTCGCCGCTGACTACTATCTGTTTGATGACATCAGTTGGGTGAGCTACTACGAGCTGGGTGTTAACTTCCCGGCGATGTTCAACTGGGACAATCACTATGCTAACGGTGCCAACGATACCACGCGTCGTATGCTGTACACCGGTCTGAAGAGCGCGACCTGGGGTACGCTGACCTTCGGTCAACAGAACAGCATTTACTATGATGTGGTGGGTGCGAAAACGGATATCTGGGACTACGACATGATCGGCCAGGCGCCAGGTAACGGTATCAATGGCGACTACGATGGTTCCTATCGTACACGTAAATCACTGAAGTATAAAAATACGGTAGGCGATGTTGATCTTTACGCGTCTTATCTGTTCAGCGATGACTACAACCCGAATAACGGCCTGCGTTACAAACGTAAAGGCGGCGGCTCGCTGGGTGTGGATTATCACATTACCGATGACCTGACCTGGGGTACGGCGTGGAACTACACCCGCGCGGAAATGCGTGGTAACACCAGCAAAACCTACGATCAAAACATCGTCGGTACCGCGCTGAGCTGGAAACCGGACAACTGGACCTTCTCAATGGGCGGCGGCTGGTATCAGAACTTCATGACCACCAAAAAAGTCTCGGTTAACGACTACTTTGCCGGTGATGCCTGGGGTCTGGAATACTTCGCGGGTTACACCTTCCCGGTTGGTCAGTATGCGCTGAAATCCGTTCAGCCATACTTTATGGGTGATCGTATTGAATACGTGAATGGTCGTAACTACCTGCGCACCGACAACGGTGTGGGTATCAGCTTCCAGCTGGATTACGGTTTCCGTGTGGATTACGAACACGTCTTCACCTCCAGCACCGACAATCTGGGTGATATGAACCTGGTTCGTCTGCGTTACGATTTCTAATCAAACGCCCGCCGCCCGATGCGCTTATCGGGCCTAAGAAAGCTGTTGTAGGCCGGATAAGGCACTTGTGCCGACATCCGGCTTTTTCATGCCTTCTCTCATTTGAAAACACATTCTGCAACATCATGAATTAATTTCAAGGACAGCAGGTTGTGATCTGTGTCATGTTAACAATCAGCCTGTTAAACAGGTTAACAACAACAACGCCGCAAGAACGGCGTGAGACATGACACCACAACGTTAAAATGGAGAGATTATGGGATTGCGTCAGAGTTTACGCGTCGCGACCGGGGCGCTGTTACTGGCCTGTGGATTACAATTTGCTCATGCGAACAGTGATCCGCACACCATCGTATTTGGCGTCGCGCCTGGGCCGTACGGCGATATGGTAAAACAAGCCATTGCCCCTACGCTGAAAGAGAAAGGCTATAAGGTCGTGGTGCGCGAATTCAGCGACTACGTGCAGCCTAACATGGCGCTCTCCAACGGCAGCATTGATGCCAACCTGTTCCAGCACTCGCTTTACTTTGACAAATTCACCGCCGATAAAGGCCTGAAGCTGAGCAAGCTGATTGTGGTTCCAACGGCCGGGATGGGGTTTTACTCACATAAAATCAAAAGTCTGGATGAGTTGAAAAAAGGGGATGTGATCACGCTTTCCAACGATCCCACCAACCTGGCTCGCGGTCTGCGTTTCCTGCAGTCAATTGGCCTTATCACCATCAAAGATAACATCGACCCGACTAAAGCCTCTGAGCGCGATATCGCCAGCAACCCGAAAGGGCTGGTGTTTAAACCGCTGGAAGCGGCACAGCTGCCGCGCACGCTGGACGGCGTGACCGGCGCGCTGGTCAACGGCAACTTTGCCGTAGCGGCAAAACTGGATCTTGCCAGCGCCATCAAGCAAGAGCATCTGGATGAAAATCTTAAAAATATCATTGCGGTACGCAGTGAAGATGCGGATAAACCGTTCGCCAAAGATATTGTTGAGGCGGTGAAATCTCCGGCATATCGCGCCGTGATTGACGACCCGAAAAATATCTACAGCGCCTTCCAGAAACCGGAATGGATGTCGGCAGCCCAATAATCGCTGCGCACAAGGGTTAACAGGGGCAGCGACGACTGCCCTTTTCGCATTTCTGAGGTGGCTATGATTGAGATAGAAAAGGTTTGCGTGGACTTCGCCGCAGGCCGTGGACCATCAACCCGGGCGGTTGATGACGTTAGCTTGCGCATTGGCGCAGGTGAGATATTCGGTATTGTCGGAACCAGCGGTGCGGGAAAAAGTACGCTGCTGCGCACCCTGAACGCCTTAACGCGTCCGAGCCAGGGAAGCGTAAAGGTGAACGGCGTAGAAATTTCCGCACTGGAAGGCGCGCATCTACGTAAAGCCCGTCAGCGTATAGGGATGATTTTTCAGCATTTTAATCTGATGCATACCCGCACTGTGGCGCAAAACGTTGCTTTCAGCCTGAAGGCTGCGGGCTGGGAGCGCAGCAAAATCACTCCACGCGTGGCGGAGATTCTGACGTTGGTCGGACTGGCGGATAAAGCAAACCGTTTTCCGGTTCAGCTCAGCGGCGGGCAAAAGCAGCGCGTGGGTATTGCCCGTGCGATTGCCAATCACCCGGATGTGTTGCTGTGTGATGAACCGACTTCCGCATTGGATCTGGAAACGTCAGCCACGATTCTGACGTTGCTCAAGCAGATCAACCAACAGTTGGGGATCACGATCGTGCTGATCACCCATGAGATGAACGTGATCAAATCCATTTGCGATCGCGTGGCGGTGATGTCCGGTGGCAAGGTGGTGGAGTCTGGTGAGGTGTTTGATGTTTTTGCTCACCCGCAGCACGCTTTCACTCAGCAACTGGTGTCGCATACTCTCAATCTGACGCTACCCGACCGTCTGCGCCAGCATCTGCCCGGCCAGTTGCTGAAAATTCTGTTCATCGGTGATTCGGCAGAACAGCCGGTGTTGTCAGACGTGGCGGTTAAATTTGGCGTGGCGGTGAACATTCTGCACGGCAAAATTGAATATATCGGCGAACGTGCGCTGGGGATTCTGGTGGTGCAACTGACCGCGCCGCATAACCCTTCTGCGGTGGATGTCGCCGTGGAACATATTCGTCAACGTACTGCACAGGTGGAGGTGATTCGTGGATGATTTATTGCCTGATTTGACGCTGGCGTTTAATGAAACCTTCCAGATGCTGAGCATCTCTACGCTGTTGGCGATTATTGGCGGTCTGCCGCTCGGTTTTCTTATTTTCGTTACCGATCGGCATTTATTCTGGCAAAACCGTTTTGTGTATCTGCTCAGCTCCGTGCTGGTGAATATTATCCGTTCGGTGCCGTTTGTGATCCTGCTGGTTCTGTTGTTGCCGCTCACCCAGTTTTTGCTCGGCAATACCATTGGACCCATCGCGGCGTCGGTCCCACTTTCGGTAGCAGCAATTGCTTTCTATGCCCGTCTGGTTGATAGCGCGCTACGTGAAGTCGATAAAGGCATTATCGAGGCGGCGGAAGCCTTTGGCGCCAGCCCGATGCGCATCATCTGCACCGTTCTGTTACCGGAGGCGAGCGCGGGTCTGCTGCGTGGGTTGACGATAACGCTGGTGAGTTTGATCGGTTACTCCGCAATGGCTGGGATCGTTGGCGGCGGCGGGGTAGGCGACCTGGCGATTCGCTTTGGTTATTACCGCTACGAAACCCAGGTCATGGTAGTCACCGTGGTGGCGTTGATTATTCTGGTGCAGGTCGTTCAGGTGCTGGGCGACTGGCTGGCGAAACGCGCAGACAAGCGCGACAGACATTGATTACTGCACGCTAAGCCAGTCAGCCACCTCCTGCCATGAGCCGCGAAAGACGATTTTCGCGGCTTTCTTTTCCAGTTGATAGCGATACATCGGGTCGTAATATTCGTTGAGCAACGGCACCAGCCAGCCCATATGCGCGTCGGTACTGCCGTTGGCTTGTTGCTCTTGCAGGGCGACGTCGAGCAGTGCGGTCAGCTCGGCAAAACGCTGTAAACCCAGACGGCGGCGGATAGCAAACAGGCCGTGATGCAAATATTCACAGTACTCCTGCCAGCCCTGATTCTCGCCATAAACGTGGGTGAAATCGTGGTGCATACGGACAAAATACTCTTCGCGCAGGCGCTCCAGGCGTAGCTCAAAAGGATCGTCCACCACCGCAATAGATGCCTGGGTCATGCGCTCGCGCAGGCATTCGGGCAGATGATTAGCGCCGATCATGCGGCCTTCGTCCTCAAGTACCCACAGACGCAGATCCTGACGGCTGTCGGTTTTCAACATTTCGACCGCCAGCAGGTTTTCAAAGCTTGCCTGGCTCAGCTGCGGCTCAACGGTGCGACCAAACGAGGAACCGCGATGGTGCGCCAGACCTTCAAGGTCAATGCCGTTCGGCTGCTGTTGCACCAACTGCGTTTTACCGTTCCCGGTACAGCCGCCAATTAAGACAATCGGTTTTTGCACCAGTTCTTCCGTCAGTTGAATCGCTGCCTGGCGCAATGCTTTATAACCGCCTTGTATTAGCGGGTAGTCAGTACCGGACTCGTGCAGCCACTGCTGCACAATGTGCGAACGCTGGCCGCCGCGCGCGCAACATAAGTAGCCCGCAGGATTTTGACGACAGGCATTAAGCCAGGCCTTCATGCGTTGCTGGCGAGTCTCGCCACAAACCAGTTGATGGCCAAGCGCGAGGGCGGCCTCAGGCCCCTGACGTTTATAACAGGTACCTACGGCGGCACGTTCGTCATCGTTCATTAAGGGAAGGTTTATTGCGCCCGGCATTGCGCCCTGCTGAAATTCGACGGGGGCGCGTACATCGATTAAAGGCGTACCGGCGAGCAGAATCGCGCGATAGTCCGTTCCATCGTTCATGTTCAGTCCTGAAAATACAAAACAGCAATGGAGGGGATTTTACGCGCCAGGGGAGGGGCCGGGGAAGGATAAAATCCATTACCCGGCATTAATGGCTTATTTCAGCTTTGACTGCGCCCAGATAATGCCGCTGGCGTATTCCGGTGGCAGCAGGGGGATAAGCGCCTCCAGCGTCGCGCTAAGACGTGCAGTATCGCTGTCGCTCAGGTTCAGATGACCCACCTTACGACCTTCACGCACTTCTTTGTCATACCAGTGCAGGTGTACCAGCGGCAGCTTCAGCCAGTCGTAGTTCAGGTCGCTACCAATCAGGTTTACCATCACCGAAGGATTATTCACCACCGGAGTCGGTAATGGCAGGCTGGTAATGGCGCGCAGGTGCAGCTCAAACTGGCTGATGCTGGCGCCGTTTTGCGTCCAGTGCCCGCTGTTGTGCACGCGAGGCGCCAGTTCGTTGATCAACAGACCTTCCGGGGTGATGAAACACTCCATCGCCATCACGCCGACATACCCCAGTTCCTGCATGATGGCAGAGAGCATCGCTTCGGCCTGTTCTTGCTGTCTGGCGTTAGCCTGCGGGAAGACCACGCTGGTGCGCAGAATACCGTCCTGGTGCAGGTTATGGGTCAGCGGATAGAAGACGGTGCTGCCGTCGTGCGCACGAGCGCCTACCAGCGACACTTCACCAGAGAAATTGATTCCCTGCTCGACGATACACTCGCCGTAGCAATCATCCGGCAGTTGTTCGGTTTCATTGGCGCGTAAACGCCACTGTCCACGACCGTCGTAGCCGCCGACGCGACGCTTGACGATCGCCAGCGCACCCAGTTTGTCGAATACCGCAGGCCACTCGCTTTTATCCGCCAACAGTTGCCACGGCGCGGTCGCCAGACCGAGCTTGTCAAAAAGCTGCTTTTGCGTGAGACGGTCGGCAATAATCGGGAAGACGTCGCGGTTAACAAACGCCGGGTGGCGCGCCAGTTCGCGGGTGAGTGCCGTTTCCGGCCAGCGCTCAATCTCAGCGGTGATCACGCTTTGCTGAAAAGGGACAGCAGCCGGTTCAGCGTCCAGTCCGACGGGCCAGACCGAAATGCCCAGCGGCTCGCCGGCCTGACGCAACATGCGCCCTAACTGACCGTTACCGAGTACGCAGACCTGCTTCATGCCGCACCTCGCGGGTCCGGGTTCTCCAGTACCTCATCGGTTTGCGCTTTGCGCCAGTCGCTCAGACGCTGATGTAATGCTTTGTCGTGTGTTGCCAGAATTTGTGCTGCCAGCAGGGCCGCATTTGCCGCACCCGCTTTGCCGATCGCCAGTGTTCCAACGGGAATGCCGCGCGGCATTTGAACAATGGAGTAGAGGCTATCTACGCCACTCAACGCTGCGCTTTGCACCGGAACGCCTAACACGGGGATCAGCGTTTTCGCTGCAATCATGCCCGGCAGATGCGCTGCGCCGCCAGCACCGGCAATAATCACCTGATAACCGTTCTCTTCAGCGCTTTCGGCGAAGCTGAACAGTTTATCAGGGGTACGGTGAGCGGAGACGACTTCAACATGATGCGGAACGTCCAGCATTTCGAAGATTTCGGCGGCGAACTGCATGGTAGCCCAGTCGCTTTTGGACCCCATCACGATGGCGACTCGCGCCGGATTATTGCGGGAAGACATGCGTCTAAAAACTCCTGTGGGTGTGCTTCACACTGCTTTAGAGGCGAGAGAGAATAGCACGTTTTAAAAACAAGGAAAACGATTGCGTTGCGTGTATGCAGACGTTTTCAGCCGTGATTAAAACGGAAAAGCGATCAGTTCAACGTCGTCAGGTGTGACTTTAATCATCGAACCTTCGGTGTGCCAGGCACCTAACACCACGCGGAAAGCGGGTTGCTCATTGGCCGTGAGTTCGTGGACAGCAGGACGGTGTGTATGTCCGTGAATTAACCACTGGACCTGATGTTTCTCCATTTCGGCAATGACGGCCTGTGGATTCACATCCATGATCTCCAGCGATTTACTGCTGTTGGCGGCAAGGCTTCCGGCGCGCATCTTCGCGGCAATACGTTGGCGAATGAATAACGGCAGGGAGAGAAACAATTTTTGTAGCCAGGGCTGATGAACCTTAGCCCGAAACGCCTGATAGCCTGCGTCGTCGGTGCACAAGGTGTCGCCATGCATGATCAGTACCTTGCGACCATACAGGTTGAGCACTTTTTCCTGAGGTAACAGGGTCATGCCGCTCTCACGGGCAAAACGCTTGCCGATCAGAAAATCACGGTTGCCGTGAATAAAAAAGCAGGGAACGCCGGAATCCGTCAGCGCTTTTATCGCTGCGGCCATTTCACGATGTAGGGGATTGGGATCGTCATCGCCTATCCAGGCCTCAAACAGATCGCCAAGAATGTACAGCGCATCAGCCTTTCGTGCATCGCCGGCTAAAAAACGCAGAAAACCGGCGGTGATCGCCGGTTCTTCCGTGCAGAGATGAAGATCTGCAATAAACAGTGTTGTCACGATTACTCGCTGACGGTCACGTTTTCGATGATAACGTCTTCTTTTGGTACGTCCTGATGCATACCGCTGCGACCGGTGGAAACGCCTTTGATTTTATCAACGACATCCATACCTTCGACAACTTCAGCGAACACACAGTAACCCCAGCCCTGCATGCTTTCGCCGGAGAAGTTCAGGAAGTCGTTGTCGGCAACGTTGATGAAAAACTGAGCAGTCGCGGAGTGCGGAGCCTGAGTACGCGCCATTGCCAGCGTTCCACGGGTGTTTTTCAGACCGTTGTTGGCTTCGTTTTTGATAGCCTCTTTCGTGGCTTTTTGCTTCATGCCCGGCTCAAAACCGCCGCCCTGGATCATGAAACCATTAATAACACGGTGGAAAATGGTGTTGTTGTAAAAACCTTCGCGGCAGTAGTCCAGGAAGTTTTTAACTGTTTCAGGCGCTTTATCATCAAACGTTTTGATTACGATATCGCCGTGATTAGTGTGGAAAGTAACCATTTTTGCATCCTGTTCCGATAGAGTGGTGCTTCGACCCTGGTCAGGGTCACATGATAGGGGCTTGTTATAGCATAACCGCAAGGTTCGATCACCTTGCAAAGTGTGCTGCTTCGGGGCCAATTTATAGGTATTATAGGGCTTTGTTATCCACACACGTCTACACGGAATCTTCGATGTTAAAAATCTTTAATACACTGACGCGCCAAAAAGAGGAATTCAAACCCATTCATGCCGGGGAAGTCGGCATGTACGTGTGTGGCATCACCGTTTACGATCTCTGTCATATTGGACACGGGCGTACCTTTGTTTCTTTCGACGTTGTTGCCCGTTATCTGCGTTTCCTCGGCTACAAGCTGAAGTATGTGCGCAACATTACCGATATCGACGACAAAATCATTAAGCGCGCGAATGAAAATGGCGAGAGCTTTGTGGCGCTGGTTGATCGCATGATTGCGGAAATGCACAACGATTTCGATGCGCTGAATATTCTGCGCCCGGATCTTGAACCGCGCGCGACGCACCATATCGCCGAGATTATCGAAATCACCGAACAGCTGATTGCCAAAGGTCACGCTTACGTTGCTGATAACGGTGACGTGATGTTTGACGTGCCGACTGACCCGAACTACGGTCAACTGTCCCGCCAGGATCTGGATCAGCTGCAGGCGGGTGCGCGTGTTGACGTGGTTGATGTGAAGCGTAACCCGATGGACTTCGTGCTGTGGAAAATGTCCAAAGAAGGCGAGCCGAGCTGGCCGTCTCCATGGGGGGCAGGTCGTCCTGGCTGGCACATTGAATGTTCTGCGATGAACTGCAAACAGCTGGGTAATCATTTCGATATTCACGGCGGCGGCTCCGACCTGATGTTCCCGCACCATGAAAACGAAATTGCTCAGTCCACCTGTGCGCATGACGGTGAATACGTTAATTACTGGATGCACTCCGGGATGGTGATGGTTGACCGTGAGAAAATGTCCAAATCGCTGGGCAACTTCTTTACCGTGCGCGACGTGCTGAAATACTACGATGCCGAAACCATTCGCTACTTCCTGATGTCCGGCCATTATCGCAGCCAGTTGAACTACAGCGAAGAGAACCTGAAACAGGCACGCTCTGCGCTGGAGCGTCTGTACACCGCGCTGCGCGGCACTGACAAGTCCGTTGCTCCAGCCGGTGGCGAAGCCTTTGAAGCGCGCTTCATTGAAGCGATGGATGACGACTTCAACACGCCGGAAGCCTACTCCGTGCTGTTTGATATGGCGCGTGAGGTTAACCGTCTGAAGGGCGAAGATATGGCGGCAGCTAACGCTATGGCTGCGCATCTGCGTAAGCTGTCCGGCGTGCTGGGCCTGCTGGAACAGGAGCCAGAAGCCTTCCTGCAAAGCGGTGCGCAGGCGGATGATGGTGAAGTTGCTGAAATTGAAGCGTTAATCCAACAACGTCTGGATGCCCGTAAGGCGAAAGACTGGGCGGCAGCTGACGCCGCGCGCGATCGTCTCAACGAGATGGGCATCGTGCTGGAAGACGGTCCGCAGGGCACCACCTGGCGTCGTAAGTAAATCTCTATATTGCCGGATGGCGGCTAGTGCCTTATCCGGCCTACGATGGAATGATCGGTAGGCCTGATAAGCGTAGCGCCATCAGGCACTATTAATGACGTCTGTACCACCATAACACACCCATCATGACGGCTCCTGGCAGCCATACCCATATTAGCTCCGAAAGAATAACCTGATGCCCGTACGGCGTGGCGTAGCGCGATAGCGCAAACGGGGCGACCTTAATGACCTGCCACGGTGCGAAGAAGCGTTCATCTGACCACGGCCACAGCCAGCCGACGCCTTTTCCCCCGGTAGTGACAGAATCCAGCAGGCTGTGCGACAGCAGTGAAACCGTCAGGAATAACCAGCAGCGAATCAATCCCACCTTAAACCATCGTCGGCCAATCAAAACACAGAGTAGTGGCACGACAAAGGCGAACAGCAGCGAGTGGGTAAAACCACGGTGACCAAATACGTTGCCGTAGGCGATGCCAAGCTTAAACGACAGCACGTCGGCATCCGGCAACATAGCCAGAATGACGCCAGTAAACAGTAAGCGCGGGGGGATGACTTTAAGCCCGAGACCTAACCCTAAGCAGAGTGGCACGGCCGCGTGGGTAACAATTGTTGGCATGATGATCGCTTCGTGTAGAAAAACGACATGCTAACAATTCACTGTGAAGTGGTGATGAAGTGATTATCTGAAAATGAGAGAGGAAGTGGCCGGACAGGGGGTTAGCCTCATCCGGCACCGGGGATCACGCCACGACGGTAATACTTTGGCCTTCAAAGCTTACGGTCTGTCCGGCAACGATTTTGCAGCGCTTACGCGTTTCTACTACACCATCGACCTTCACCAACCCTTCGCCAATGGCGATTTTTGCCTGGGCGCCACTTTCGCTCCAGCCTTCCAGCTTCAGCAGATCGCAGAGTTCAACATGTGGGTGTTTACCCAGTGAAAATGTGGCCATCTTAAACGTCCTTTACATCATGATATTCAACACACGCCTGCAGCGTGTTTTCGATAAGCGTGGCGACGGTCATAGGGCCAACGCCTCCCGGCACTGGCGTGATATATGACGCGCGTGCGGCAGCATCCTCAAAGACCACATCGCCAACAACCTTACCATTTTCCAGACGGTTGATGCCGACATCAATCACAATCGCACCTTCTTTAATCCACTCACCGGGAATAAAGCCTGGTTTACCGACGGCGACGATCAGCAGGTCAGCATGCTCAACGTGGCGACGCAGATCTTTGGTGAACCGGTGGGTAACGGTGGTGGTGCAGCCAGCCAGCAGCAGTTCCATGCTCATCGGGCGACCAACAATATTGGAGGCGCCAATCACCACGGCGTTCAGGCCATACGTGTCGATGTTGTAGCGTTCAAGCAGGGTCACGATACCGCGTGGGGTACATGGACGCAGGCGCGGCGCGCGTTGGCACAGGCGACCGACGTTATACGGGTGGAAACCGTCAACGTCTTTATCCGGTGCAATACGCTCCAGCACTTTGACGTTGTCGATACCCGCCGGCAACGGCAGTTGTACCAGGATACCATCGATGGTGTCATCTGCATTGAGCGTATCGATCAGCTCAAGAAGTTCCGCCTCGCTGGTGGTTTCAGGCAGGTCCCAGGAGCGGGAGACAAAACCCACTTCGTCACAAGCTTTGCGTTTACTTGCCACGTAAATCTGCGAAGCCGGGTTGCTACCTACCAGCACAACAGCCAGTCCTGGGGCGCGTAATCCAGCCGCTAAACGCGCCTGAACTTTTTGAGCAACCTCAGAGCGCACCTGCTGCGCAATCGTTTTACCGTCAATAATCTTTGCTGCCATCAGAGAGAGGATTCCGTCTGTTACGTTAAGTCGAAGGGGATGTCACTATTTTGTCAGAAGCGGGGCGTGCTGTCAGTTTTCGTTTGCGTTTTTACGTGCGGTGGAGTGTTTCGCATAGCCCGTGAGCGCGGCAACAGGTGTTGGACGCTGGTACGTAATTCATAAGCATGCTAACGAAACTTAACCTAAATGAAACAACTCATCACCCTGCTATTTTCATGGGTAATATCTCAGAAACCAGACTGTTACGTCTTGTTATGGCCGTTTTTGCCTCATTTCCATCCGGAATTTTCTTAGAGTCCAATAAGAATAAGCCAGGGTCATTAAAAGGAATTGCAGGTATTTTTCATTAATTGAAATGTTTAATTTATCCCGGTGACGAATTGTCATATTCGTGAAGATTAATTAGTGAATCAAATACTCAGGAGAGTGGGAGTACACGTTTCGCTAATTCTCTCTCGATATATATCTTTACAGGATGCAGAGATAATTTGCCTGACATTTAATGTCGATAATGATTCAAACGGATCCCGCAGGACGCTGGAGCCGGATGTGTGTAATTCAAGGGAAATCCATGAAACGTAAATTAATGACCTCTTCTGTTTTTGCCAGCATGATGTTAATGGCGGGCGCAGCGGTGGCGGCAGATCCGGTAAGCGTGAGCGGCGGTACGGTTCACTTTGAAGGTGAACTGGTCAATGCAGCCTGTGCAGTGAGCACTCAGTCAGCCGACCAGGTTGTCACATTAGGCCAATATCGTACCGCCAGCTTCACCGCAGTCGGTGACACCACGGCGCAAATTCCGTTTTCCATCGTGCTGAACGACTGTGACCCGAAAGTTGCTGCGACTGCTGCTGTTGCTTTCTCGGGCCAGACGGACCTCACCAACAACAGCCTGTTGGCTCTCTCCTCTTCGGATAACAGCACCACAGCGGGCGGCGTAGGGATCGAAATCCTGGACAACACCTCTACCGCACTGAAGCCAGATGGCGCGACCTTCTCAACCGCTCAGGCGCTTGTGGAAGGCACCAACACCCTGCGTTTCTCCGCGCGTTATAAAGCCACAGCAACCAGCGCCACGCCGGGTCAGGCAAATGCGGATGCGACCTTCATCATGAAGTACGAATAAGCCGTTTGATTCTTGCAGGGAAGACTACCGCCTCATGGGATGAGGCACTATCCGGGGATGATGAAGGATGTGGCAGATGATAGGGAAAGGCGTAGCGCTGGCGGGAATGGTCTGCGTAATGCCGGCGTTTGCTCACACCGTGATACTGGAAAGTGGCCGTCTTCATTTACGTGGGCAACTGGTTAATGGTGCC
The DNA here is from genome assembly GCF_005280875.1 of Citrobacter sp. wls827. Lineage (NCBI taxonomy): Bacteria > Pseudomonadati > Pseudomonadota > Gammaproteobacteria > Enterobacterales > Enterobacteriaceae > Citrobacter > Citrobacter sp. wls827. The sequence continues at coordinate 339,524 of NZ_SZWR01000001.1, read as the reverse complement.
TGTACGGTTGCCACAGACAGCCAGAGCTTACGGGTGCAGATGGGGCAGTACCGCACTAACGCGTTTTCCGGGACGGGAAGTTTTGCTTCTACCAGCGTACCGTTTTCGCTGCGACTAACGTCGTGCAGTGCTGATGTTTATGACCATGTGGGGATTGCCTTTGCGGGCGTTACGCCAGCCGAAGATCCACAGGTCTTTCTTGCCAGCGGCGATGCGTCTGCGGTTTCGGGGATTGGTCTGGCGTTGTTTGATGAGCGACAGCGACAAATAATTCCGAATGCGCTGCCGCTTCATTATGCCCCGATTTTAACGCAAGAGATGACGTTTCATTTCACTGCTCGCTATCGGGCTGTCTCGGAATATATAACGCCGGGAACGCTTCGTTCAGATGTGTGGTTTACGTTGGTGTATCCCTGATTTATTTCCTAACGATAATCACGCCAAAGGTATTTGTAGCTATGTTTAATTATCTAAAATCAGGCTTTATCATTTTACTGGCCTTATTTTCTGCCACCAGTGTGCAGGCATCTGGTGGAATTGCATTAGGTGCAACTCGCGTTATTTATCCTGCCGAGGCTAAACAAACGTCCCTCGCCATTAGTAATAGTGATACCAAAGAACGTTTCCTGATTAATTCATGGATAGAGAACAGCGCAGGCGTCAAAGATAAATCGTTTGTGGTCACACCGCCGCTGTTTGTCAGTGAACCTAAAAGCGAAAACACGCTGCGTATCATCTACGCGGGCGAGCCGCTGCCCAAAGACCGTGAATCGCTGTTCTGGATGAATGTGAAGGCTATTCCGTCGGTCAATAAAAATAGCCTTGAGGGGAAAAACGTTCTGCAACTGGCGATTTTGTCGCGCATCAAACTCTTTGTCCGCCCAAATAATCTGCCACAAATCGCGGAAGATGCGCCAGGCATGCTGCAGTTTTCCCGTACCGGCAACCACCTGAAAATCACCAACCCGTCAGCGTATTACGTCACGCTGGTCAATCTCAATGTCGGAAATACGAAGATTGATAACGTTATGGTTGCGCCAAAAAATGACACGCAGGTCCTGTTGCCGACTGGCGTTCAGGGAAACGTTACGTTCCAGACGGTGAACGATTATGGCGCAGTCACCACCGCTAAAACGGTTAGCGTGCGTTGAGAAAACGATGAATAAGACAACGTATTTTCCTGGCCTGTTACCGGGGGTTACGCCACCGCTGGCGGGGGTGGCGTTGTCCACGCTGGCCGCGCTCTTTCCCTCCTTCAGCCAGGGTGAAAGCTATTTCAATCCGGCGTTTTTATCTGCCGATACTGCTACTGTGGCGGATTTGTCTCGTTTCGAAAAAGGGAATCACCAGCCTGAAGGCGTTTATCGTGTGGATATTTGGCGCAATGATGAGTTTGTGGCCACCCAGGATATTCGTTTCGCCACCAGCGCGGGGAAAGCCGGAGAAAAATCCGGCGGGCTGATGCCGTGCTTTGATCTCGACTGGGTTAAACGCCTTGGCGTCAATATCACTGCGTTTCCGGCACTCAGTCAGGATGCGAACAATACCTGTATTAATTTGCCAGAGGCGATTCCTGGTAGCGAAATTGCCTTCGATTTTTCTACACTGCGTTTAAATGTCAGCCTGCCGCAAGCCTCAATGTTGAACAGTGCGCGTGGCTATATTCCGCCAGAGGAGTGGGATGAAGGTATTCCGGCGGCGCTGGTTAACTACAGCTTTACCGGCAGTCGCGGCAGCGATACCGACAGCTATTTCTTAAGCATGTTAAGCGGCCTGAACTATGGCCCATGGCGGCTGAGGAATAACGGTGCATGGAACTACTCGAAAGGTGACGGCTACCATTCGCAAAGCTGGAAAAATATTGGCACATGGCTTCAGCGCGCGATTATTCCGCTGAAGGGTGAGCTGGTTATGGGGGACAGCAACACCGGCAACGACGTTTTTGACAGTATCGGTTTTCGTGGTGCTCGTCTCTATTCGTCCGACAGCATGTATCCCGACAGCTTACAGGGCTATGCGCCAACCGTCCGTGGGATTGCGCGTACCGCAGCGAAACTGACTATTCGCCAGAATGGCTACGTGATTTATCAAAGCTATGTTTCGCCAGGCGCTTTTTCGATAACCGATCTTAACCCCACCTCGTCGAGTGGTGACCTGGACGTAACGGTTGATGAGAAGGACGGCAGTCAACAGCGCTATACGGTGCCGTATTCCACGGTACCTCTGCTCCAGCGTGAAGGACGTTTCAAATATGACGTTGTCGCCGGGGATTTTCGCAGCGGTAATAGCCAGCAGTCTTCGCCATTCTTTTTCCAGGGAACGTTAATTGCCGGGTTACCAGAAGGTTACACCGCGTATGGCGGCACGCAGTTAGCTTCACGCTACACCGCACTGGTGTTAGGTACTGGCCGCAACCTGGGTGACTGGGGAGCCGTCTCTGTCGATTTAACGCATGCCCGGAGCCAACTGGCGGATGACAGTACGCATCAGGGGCAATCGCTGCGTTTTCTGTATGCAAAATCACTGAACAACTTCGGTACCAACTTCCAGCTGTTGGGGTACCGCTATTCGACGCGCGGGTTTTATACCCTCGATGATGTGGCGTATCGCAGTATGGAAGGTTACGAGTACGAATATGACAGCGAAGGGAATCGCCACGATGTTCCACAGGTGAAGAGCTACCACAATCTGAGCTACAGCAAAAAGGGACGTTTTCAGATCAACATTTCGCAGAACCTTGGCGATTACGGATCACTCTATGTATCGGGTAGCCAGCAAACGTACTGGAACACCTCAGATACCAATACCTGGTACCAGCTGGGGTATGCCAGCGGTTGGCAGGGGATTAGCTATTCACTCTCCTGGTCATGGAATGAATCGGTCGGGATCTCTGATACCGACCGCATCCTGGCCTTCAATGTGTCTGTACCGTTCAGTCTGCTGACCGGGCGGCGCTACTCGCGTGATAACGCACTCGATCGCACCTACGCCACTTTCAATGCGAACCGTAACAGCAATGGACAAAACAGCTGGCAAAGCGGTATTGGCGGCACGCTGTTAGATGGACGCAATCTCAGCTACAGCGTTAATCAGGGACACAGCAGCTCCAACGGATACAGCGGGAGCGCTAACGCGAACTGGCAGGCGGCCTATGGCACGCTGGGCGTGGGTTACAACTATGACCGTGACCAGCATGACTATAACTGGCAACTCTCCGGTGGCGTCATCGGACATGCGGACGGCATTACGCTCAGCCAACCACTGGGCGATACCAACGTACTGATAAAAGCACCTGGGGCCCAGGGGGTGCGGATAGAAAACCAGACCGGCGTGCAGACCGACTGGCGTGGCTACGCGGTCATGCCGTATGCCACAGTTTATCGTTACAACCGCGTCGCGCTGGATACCAATTCAATGAATAACAACACCGATGTGGAAAATAACGTTAGCAGCGTCGTGCCCACGCAGGGGGCACTGGTACGTGCGGCGTTTGATACACGCATTGGCGTGCGGGCGCTTATCACGGTTAACCGGGATGGAAAACCGGTGCCATTTGGGTCGGTGGTTCGCGAAACCACGAGCGGCGTCACCAGCATGGTCGGTGAGGATGGACAAATTTATCTGAGTGGTCTGCCGCTCAAAGGCAACTTGTTGATCCAATGGGGTGAAGGCGCAAATGCACGCTGTGAAGCGCACTATACCTTGCCTGAAGAGAGCCTGAAACAGGCTGTAACGCTCACCAACGTGATGTGCCAACGACCGTCGGCACGACAGGGATAATATGATGAAACGACAAACCGGTTTGCTACTGGGAAGCGCTTTAATGCTTATAGCTAATACGTCATGGGCGACGGTCTGCCATAACTCGAACGGAACGCCAACGGACGTTTATTACGATCTGTCGAATGTGTTTAACAGCAGCAATAACCAACCGGGCCAGGTAGTGACATTGCCTGAAAAGTCAGGCTGGGTTGGGGTGAATGCAACCTGCCCAGCAGGGACGACGGTGAATTACACCTACCGAAGTTATGTGACAGAACTCCCCGTGCAAAGTACGGAAAATAACTTTCAGTATCTGAAACTCAATGATTACCTGTTGGGGGCCATGAGTATTACCGATAGCTACGCGGGGTTGTTTTATCCTCCACGTAATTATATCCGCATGGGGAATCACCCAAACGTTTCCAAACAGCAGCCTTTTGGCGTGATGGATTCGAAGCTGGTGTTTAAATTAAAAGTGATTCGTTCATTTATCAACATGGTGCCGATCCCGCGACAGACGATGTTCAGCGTCTATGTCACTACCAGCACGGGAGATGCGCTGAGTACGCCGGTTTACACCATAAGCTACAGCGGCAAGGTGGAAGTTCCACAAAACTGCGAGGTGAATGCCGGGCAAATCGTGGAGTTTGATTTTGGCGATATTGG
>NZ_SZWR01000001.1:311312-335036 GCF_005280875.1 Citrobacter sp. wls827 | reverse complement strand
GGCGGGAGCCGGTAACCGGCCCGAAGGTATCAATACGCAAACGAAAACGGTCGCCATAAAATGTACAAATGTTGCCGCGCAAGCTTATCTGACCATGCGGGTCGAGGCCGAAAAAGCGTCCGGGCAAATGATGATATCGGACAACCCGGATTTAGGTTTTATCGTGGCCGACAGCAGCGGTAAACCGCTGACACCCAACAATCTGTCCAGCACCATTCCCTTTCAGTTGGATGATAACGCTGCCGCGCGGGTTGGCATTAGAGCATGGCCAGTCAGCGTGACGGGCAATAAACCAGCGGAAGGGCCTTTCACCGCCCGTGGCTATCTGCGAGTTGATTATGAATAAGCAGAAAACAATGAGACGCCGTGCACTTTTCGTATTGATATCAGCAGTGTCAGCCAGTTCACTATGCCAGGCGGATACCTCGCTGGGTGAGATTAATATCGAACTGCACGGTAATATTGTGGACTTTACCTGTGCGGTTATTGCCAGTGACAATAATAAGTTGGTTGAACTAGGCACCTGGCCGACAAAACAATTAAAGACCACCGGGGATACGACCCAACCGGTTCCCTTCACGTTGAAACTTGAAGGCTGCCCGCCGGGGTCGGCCTCGATAACCTTTTCCGGCACGCCGGCAGCGGGTACCACGTTGTTGGCGCTGGACGATGCCGTGATGGCACAAAAGGTCGCGATTGAATTGCACGATAGCGACCGTACGCGATTACCGCTTGAACAAGCCAGCCAGACAGTAAGCATTGATGAAAATGGCAACGCTATGCTGACTTTTTTTGCCAACTATATTGTGCTGGCAGATGGCGTTCAACCGGGGATCGCGAAAGCAGATGCTACGTTTATGATTAACTACAATTGACATCATGCGCTGATAACGCACTCCCGAACGACGCCTCGCCGGGAGTGCGATCACATTAATTCATGCATCTTTGCATAATCAATAAGCTCAACAATGGTATGTAGTCCGAGCTTGGAATAGATGTTAGCTTTGTGAGCGCTGATTGTTTTATTACTCAATAAAAGTTGCTCAGCAATTTCTTTATTAGATAACCCATTCGCCAGATAACGTAAAACCGTTACCTCGCGGTTCGATAACGGCATGTCATTCAGCACACCTTTACGTATATTAATATTATTAATAAAGTTAAGCGTGTCTGAAGGGAAAAATGAATATCCTGATAAAATCATTTTCACCGCGTTATAGATATCATTGAGATCCTTTCGTTTGCTGACGAAGCCATTGGCACCGGCACGGATCGCCCGTCCGGCATAAAATGATTCAGACTTTGAGGATAGAAACAGTACCCGAGTTTTTTCCTGCAGAGATTTTATTCTCTTGAGTAATGTAAACCCATCGGAGCCAGGTAGTTCAATATCCAGAATGACCAGATCGACTGGATAAGTCCGTAGATGATCTATTGCTGCGCGGCTGTCATCGGTTTCCAGAACAACCTGAATATTACTATTCTTTTCGAGCAGTACTTCTATCGACATTCTGACAATAGGGTGTTCGTCCATAATGATAACGGATGCTGGTTTCATTGTTGTATGCCTCAAACTGTTTGTGTATCTTGCGATTTTGATAAAACATCAGGCGTTATAATATTGTCAAATAGCCAAGGATTGCTCTGGAAGAAGAACCGAATAAATATTATGTCATCCTTGTTTATTCGGTTGTTCTACGTCAGAACAATGAGTTTGTGGAATATCCATTTCACACCAGGGAAAACTTACAATTAATCAGAAAACAGTGAGGATTATACCTGCTCTGCACTTTCGGAAAAGGCTTACAGCACGTAAGTTCATAATGTCTGTTAGGATATCCTGAAAGATCAGGGCATGGTAATGACTATTGATATTAATCTCCTGCTGTTTGAATTATGGCAGATTGAAAAAATTTTTTAAATAGTAAAAACGACACAATGGACTAATTGTTTAGGTTTTGTTAAGGCGGCGAGGCAATTCTTTTTTGTCGAAATGTACTGAATCTGTCAGCTAAAGCAGGATACCTGCGCGACATATAATACCAGGAATAGTTGTAAATATTAAATGTTTGTAAAAATCACATTCGTTTTCTCAGTTGAAAATAAGTAATTTCCTATAAATTCTTATATCACAGAGGGTTAGGGTGTTAAATTAAATGGGGATAGGTAACGCTGAGGCGATGTATCAGATGCAAAAAACGCTGACGATGTGGCAACCCCAGCAGCGTGATCAGCTGGTTCAGGCGATAGATAACGCGGTGATAGGGTTGAGCCTGCAGCAGAGCAATCTTCTTTAATGATTTACCTTGTGACAGTAATGAGATCATCTCCCAGTCAGCCTGATTTATGTGCCCGGAGTGAATATGGTCTGGCGGCATAGATAATAAAGCATGGCGCATCTCCGGGAGGCGCTGACGGCGCGACAGGATATAGAATGGCCCAGCCATCGCAATAAAGTGCCTGAGCGCTTCGTGGCGACTGGGAAGTAATATGAAAATTTGAATATTATCCTGTTCTTTAATGAGTCGGCGAAGATATTCCAGAACATCGAAATATGAGCTTGATGCACCATCCATATCAACCACTAACTGACTCGCTTCAGACTCTTTCAACAGTGGCAAGGCCGATTCAATCGTCTGGAAGATGGCCGTGTGTGTACCAGAAAATAAATAGCGATTTAACGTATAGCCGAGATAGTTGTCTGTTGTGATAATCGCTTGAGATATTGTGTCGCCCGGTAATGTGTAATCAAGTTTTTGAGCCAGATACTCAATTCTGTCAAATTCCTGCGGCGCACAGTGATCATATTGCCAGGTACAGTGGGCGTTTCGTAAACGGCGATGCCGTTCCCGGCGTTTTACACTGCGCATCCTTCCTTTTTCCCTGTCCGTATCTATTGCGCCTGCTCTGGATAAATGGCTGGCCACAAATATCCCTGACCCAAATTTGCGCCAGCGCGCAGGGCAATTTCCTGCTGTTTTTGCGTTTCAATTCCTTCAACTACCACCAGGCTGGCGATTGCGCGCCCCATCTGAATAACCTGGCGGAGTTTTTCCGGCACATGACTGAGTGTCCAGAACGTATTTTTATCTAACTTCACCCCTGACAAATGCCAGTTGGCTGCGGTGAATGTGCCAAGCAGTTCCTCATTGACGTCATCCAGCCATATTGGGATACCATGGTCTTCAAGATGTTGAATTACGCCGTAGACGATCGCCCGCTGGGGTGTACTTAAAGAATAAAACGTATTTGGATCTTGTATTTCGATAATCAACCTGGACGGAGAGGGCGTAATCAGGGAATGGAATAGCGGCCAACTCAGAAAGGCTTGCATCGGTAAATTCAGTGAGTAGCGCAGTCCCTGTTGGTAGCACTTAATTTTGTCAATTTGCTGATAAAACAGATGCTGTCGATGCTGAACCGACAGTTGGTGAAAATATTTCTCACTGTTTATATTGGCGGGAAGATGTGTGAGGACCTCACAACCGTATCTCAACGCGGTAGACAAATCGACAATGGGCTCGAATTTAAGTGCGAATTGCAGGGGTTCTGCATCGCTGTTTTTGGCGGTAAAGACCGAGTACTCAGATTTATCATTCCATAATAGCAGGCTCGGTGCCACGATATCCCCCCTGGCGTCAGAGCAAATATTACCGAGTGTGTCTATTTGTTTCCCCGGAAATAATATACATAGGGTATTCTGGCAGCATGCGATTAGGTACAGTAGGTGCCGATACTTAATTGATGATGAGACATTTCTCAATAAAATGCCCGACCGCAAGATTCACTCTACTGTTGCAGAAAACTCAGGTGCGCCCTGATATACCTTAAAAATTGCTGATCATTTTTCACATCCAGCTTTTTCATAATACGGCGGCGAGTTGCTCTGGCCTGGATATCGCTGATGGAGAGAAGATGTGCTGTTTCAGCGAGCGTGTTACCGCTGGCAAGTAGCATTAAAAACTGGCGTTCCTCCACTGAAAAGTGGCGGGTGGTACAGTAATGGCAGATGGTTGCAGGCACACTGTGGCGGAGCGCGCGTTTTTGCAGAATCAGAATCAATTTTTGGGTTATCGCTTCAACATTATCTTCGCGATAGATAAGCGGCAGCATATACAGGCAGGGACGAAACATCAGCTTATCTTTATCGCCTCCGTTGCAGATGATAACCCGATGCTGGCGTCTGGTGTGGACGGGAACCTGATAACATCCTGCGCTGAGCCAATCGTCATCCAGTGAAATAAAGGCGATGTCTGCGCGATCGATATCTTCGGTAGGTAAAAAGCAGATGTCCTGATGCCACTCATTTGCCAGGCGGGAGATGATGATTTTCAGCCCATGTTCGAAATGACTATTTTCTTCCTTGATAGCGATACTTAACATTGACGAGGTCCTGAACAGCAGGGAAGGGGTTGGGGAATGTTAAGCAAAATCATTAATTTTCTAAATACTTGTAACCTTAAATCCCGCATTATGCTGGCTGAGTTATTACCAGGTGATTTCCTGGAACCCCATGAACGACCAGAAAAAAACAACATTCGTACACTTCGTCAGCAACCGGAACAAAAGGCATTGACTCAGCAGGCGCTGACCGTATAATTCACGCGTTTCATCTGCATGAAGTCATCACTTCTCTATGCGCCCTTAGCTCAGTTGGATAGAGCAACGGCCTTCTAAGCCGTAGGTCGTAGGTTCGAATCCTACAGGGCGTACCATTTCGATAAAATATCCTCTCGGCACGGTTTTATTCCAGTAGGCATAACGTCTACATCAGCGGCTCTGAATTTCACTTTTTCTGCAGCGTTTTGGGGATATAAAAACGGGAGCCTGATCGCTCCCGTTTTCCTGTTTTTCTAACCAATATCACCGCACAACAAGTACGGGGCATTTGGCATGACGTACTACGGCAGCGGCGGTTGACCCCAACAGATAGGTGCTGAAACCCGGTTTATGGGATGCAATGACGATCAATTCGGCGTCCACGGCATCTGCCAGTTTAAGGATCTGATCTTTCGGCGGGCCATAAACCACATGGGTCTGCGTTCTGCCGGCGGGGATATTGAATTGCTTAACAATGTCGTCGAGCTTTTCGGTGGCTTTCGCCTGTATACCACTTCTGTCCGGGAACTCGTTGGAGTAGGCAAGCCCGAGTGATGCGTAGAACGGAACGGTAGGAATGACCGCTAAAAAATGGACCTTAGCGGTTTTTGCATGCGCTTCAACCTGCGGAATAACATGGCGAGTTAAATCGGCTTCAGAGATATCAATGGGCACCAGAATAGAGCGATACATATTCACTACCTCCTGTTTGTTTACCTCTGTCCTGAGTGTAGCGAACTTTATTTCTGTATAATAAGTGACCAGATCAAGATTGTGCGCGCATTTTGATATTCATGAATGTTATGTGATGAAGATACAACAACCACAATGGTGATTATTATTCGGCCAGCACAATAACATCTCCTGTCGCGGGGGCTTCTTGTCCTGGTAACCACAAACGTCCCCACGCGCCGGTGCAGTGGCAGCCGAGAAGTTTTTCTGGCTGCTGTTGTTTAATAAATCGTCGGGTTTGCCATAACGTATAGGGCGATGCGCAGCGTAAATGGAAGCCGCCGACCAGGGCATGAATTTTGCTGATGCCCGTTATTTGCTGGCAGTGAGCGACGATATTGGCGATGCCCCGGTGTCCGCAGCCGGTAATGATGACTAATCCACGGTCTGACTTGTAGATCAATACCCCTTCGTCAGTGATGTAGTCGCGTTGGGGAGGATTCTCATTGATGACACCGTAGGCCTGCGGTGCGGATACGGATATTTCTCCTGACCACAGAAAGCGTTCGCTAAGGGGCAAAGGCTCACGGGAGTACGCCATCTGCAGACGAGAGTAATCATTATCGCGCGATAATTTCTTGATTTTACGGGTATATCCTGCAAGCGTGAACGCAGCGTAACGTTCGCAGGCAATGTGTGGATGACAGATGATGCGGCTGTTATCGGGAAGCCACGGGACGCCGCCACAGTGATCATAGTGACCATGTGAGAGCACTACAGCGGTTAACTGAGACAAGTCTACGCCCATTAATGCGGCATTGTGCCTAAAACTGTCATCAGGCCCGGTATCAAATAATATCGTGGTGGTTTCATCCTGAACTAACAGACTTAATCCAGGTTTTGCCCGTAGGACTTTTTCTGCACCGCGGGCGCGCCTGTTTTCAAGTAACACCGTAAGGGTTAAAGCCATGCCTGACTCCAGCGTTAAAGCAGCATACTGTAACGCACAGAATGTAAGAGCGCTGTGATCTCAGCGCTCTTTGGGACGGTTAAAATTGACACTAACCACGGGAAAGCGCGCAGGCTATGTTGCTATCCTGGCCCGCACGCGTGTCTTGGTGGAGAGATGGATTACCCTTGCGTTGCTGCCTGTTCGCGATGTTTTTTCGCCTGCAGCTCATGTGAATATGAATGACTGTTATTCATTGACTGATGAACGACCATCGCTTTTTCATGTTCATTCATTTGCGAAAAAGACGGTGCACTAGCCCGCGTGGATTGGCTATTCTGCACCTGTGCTTTATGTGTTTGTGCCATTTGCTGATGAGCAGGTGTATCGCTGTTATTCATCATCTCGTGAGCCATAGCTGCCTGCTGATGCGTTGTGGATGTTTCTGCCGCATTAACGCCAGCTGAGATAAAAAAGGCGATAGCTAAAAAGGAAGATATCTTATTCATCATATTTCTCCAGTGTCGGTTTACAGGAGAATTATAATAATCAGGGGCTGTCAGTGAGGTGACAGGATTATGACGATGATGTCAGAGAATAATAATATTAATATCAGGTTTAATCGATGGCGCATTAGCGCCACCAATAATTATTAAGCGGCATATTTGGGTAATGTCAGAATAAAGCGGGTAGCGCGAGCGTCGGATGTCACGGAGACTTTTCCCTGGTGGGCAATCACAATCGATTTCACTATCGCCAGGCCAATACCGCTACCTTCGCCTTTACGCTGTCGTGAGGGATCGACGCGATAAAACCGGTCAAAGAGTCGTGGCAGATGTTCCGCGGCTATTGGCGTACCAGGATTTTCCACAATAATATGCACGAGATCATCAGCCTCTTTCACTCGCACGGTGACAGATTCGCCTTTGGGCGTATAGCGCATTGCGTTAGAGAGCAGGTTGCTCATTGCCCGGCGTAACATTAACGGGTCGCCAGAAACCCGGCATGCCCGACCTTCAAAGCGCAGGCTGACTTCGCGTTCTTCCGCCCAGGCTTCGAAAAAGTCGAACACTTTACTGACCTCATCCGCAAGATTCAGCGCTGTTTTTTCCGGGATCAACTGATTATTGTCTGCCTGTGCCAAAAACAACATATCACTCACCATCTTCGACATACGCCCAAACTCTTCGAGATTAGAGTAGAGCACATCTTCCAGCTCTTTCGTGCTGCGGGGATGGCTGAGGGCAATTTCTGTTTGCGTGACCAGGTTGGTGATTGGCGTGCGGATTTCGTGAGCAATATCAGCAGAAAAATTGGACTGACGTTTAAACACATCTTCGATTCGTTCGATCATATGATTAAATGACTCGACCAGTTGCTCAAGCTCAATCGGCACGGCCTGCGGGTCCAGGCGAACATCGAGATCTTTAGAGGTGATATTTTGGATGCGCCGACTGACATTACGGATCGGTTCATGACCTTTATAGACGGCGAACAGCACAATAAAAACAATCATCATGCTAATTAACGATGCTGTCATGATCAGTTTGTTTTTCAGATCGTTAATATAGTGCAGATGAAAATCAATCGATAACGCCATAAACAACGTATAGGCCGGTTTTCCGTCTGGCAACTGCCCAATGGGTAAACGAATCATTCGCCAGTTGGAGGATGCGTTTTTCCCGTGCGCATGTTCTGATGTTTGCAGCGTTGGGCCGGAAATTAAAAAGACATTACGGGTATGTGCATTTTTATCCGGCGTTGCCGTGGCGATAAACTGACGAAGATCCGGCGCATTAGGTGAATGGAAAATGGCCCTCTGATTGGCATCTTCCAGAGAAATAATGACGTTAGAATAACCCGAAACTACGTTTTTTAGTGTTTCCAGCCGACGCGATTCCGGTTCGTTCGGGTGGTTAATAATACGCTCCAGCGTCGCGCTGATCTCTTTTAAATCATTGATATCCTGCTCTGCGAAATGGACTTTCACCGAGTGGATCATTATCCATGCGAAAGCGAAAAATGAGGCGATAGTCGCCAGACTGATAAAAAAGGTTAACCGTGTTGCCAGCGAAAAAGGGCGCTGTAATCGTTTAGTTGCCATCCGGCACCTCAAGCATGTACCCCACGCCACGCACGGTCTGAATCAGTTTCGGCTCAAAGTCATTATCGATTTTGGCCCGCAGACGCTTCACGGCGACATCAATCGCATTGGTGTCGCTGTCAAAATTCATATCCCAAACCTGAGAGGCAATCAGCGAACGCGGCAACACTTCTCCCTGATGACGCAGGAAAAATTCAAGCAGCGTAAACTCTTTACTGGTCAGGGTAATGCGTGTGCCGTTGCGGGTGACCTTTCTGCTGACCAGATCGACCATTAAATCCGCGACCTGAAACTGACTTTCGACAATGACCGCGGCTCCCCGTCGCAGCAGCGTTCTGACCCGCGCCAGCAATTCTGCAAAGGCAAACGGTTTAACCAAATAATCATCAGCCCCCAGCTCCAGACCTTTGACCCGATGCTCAATGGTACCCAGTGCGGTGAGTAGCAGAATGGGCATGCCTTTATTGGCGGTGCGCAGCATCCGCACGATATCCCAGCCGTTTACATCGGGCAGCATGATGTCGAGAATGAGCAGGTCATAATCACCGGTCATTGCCAGGTGATATCCGTTCAGACCGTTGTCCGCCAAATCCACAACAAAACCCGCTTCCGTCAGGCCTTTCGTCAGGTATTCGCCGGTTTTTTTTTCATCTTCGACAATCAAAATCTTCATGACATTCTCCATCACGCACTGGCTGTGCGGATTTTCAATTCTAGAGAAGGCGGATCGGATAGCAATCGGTTATTGGGAAAATGACAGTTTTGTCATTTTCCTGTCACCGCTTAAACAGAGTCATTCAGGTATAAATTCACACATCTTTTATGGTTATCAGTCCGGTCTGGACGAGAAGAACTATGTACAAATTTAAGCTTCTTACCCTCAGCGCTATTTTTGTTCTGGCTGGCTGCTCGTTGGCTCCGGACTATCAACGTCCGGCATTGCCGGTTCCGCAGCAATTCTCCTTAAGTCAGCACACGCTGGTTTCGGCCCCGACGGGATATCAGGATACGGGCTGGCGTAACTTTTTTGTTGACTCCCAGGTGAAGGCGTTGATTGGTGAGGCGCTGGTCAATAACCGTGATTTACGCATGGCGGTACTGAAGGTTCAGGAAGCGAAAGCGCAATACGGTGTGACGGATGCCGATCGTTACCCACAGCTTAACGCTGGCTCCAGCGGTACCTATAGCGGGAAATTAAAAGGCGATAGCAGCACTAACCGGGAATTTGAAGCGGGACTGAATCTCAGTTTCGATCTGGATTTCTTTGGGCGACTGAAAAATATGAGTGAAGCCGATCGGCAGAATTTTTTCGCCAGTGAAGAAGCGCGTCGAATGGTGCATATCTCATTAATTTCTAACGTGGCGCAAAGTTATTTCAACCAGCGTCTGGCTTATGCGCAACTGCAAATTGCCGAAGAAACGTTGCAAAACTACCAGCGCTCTTATGCGTTTGTCGAGAAACAGTTGATGACCGGCAGTACGAACGTGCTGGCACTGGAGCAGGCTCGCGGCGTGATTGAAAGCACACGCAGCGATATTGCCAAACGTCAAGGCGAACTGGCGCAGGCGAACAACGCACTGCAACTATTGCTGGGGACGTACGGGAAATTACCGGACGACCGCGTGCGCAGTCGCGGTGATATAAAACCCGTGACACTGCCCCCCGCACTCCCATCGCAAATATTATTGCAGCGCCCGGATATTATGGAGGCCGAACATGGATTGCTGGCGGCGAACGCCAATATTGGCGCTGCACGAGCCGCATTTTTCCCATCGATTACGCTGACCAGCTCTGTATCCAGCAGCAGTGGCGATCTCTCCAGCCTCTTTAATGCGGCCAGCGGCATGTGGAATTTTGTCCCGAAAATAGACATTCCGATCTTTAACGCTGGACGTAATCAGTCAAATCTCGATTTAGCAGAAATCCGCCAGCAGCAATCGGTGGTGAATTACGAGCAAAAAATTCAGAACGCATTTAAAGAAGTTGCGGATGCACTGGTGTTGCGTCAAAGCCTTGCCGATCAAATTACCGGACAACAGCGTTATCTGGACTCATTACAAATCACGCTGCAACGCGCTCGTGCACTCTATCAACATGGTGCGGTTAGTTATATCGAAGTACTGGACGCCGAGCGTTCTTTATTCATTACACAGCAATCGTTGCTCGACCTTAACTATGCCCAACAGGTTAATGAAATTAAGCTGTTTGCTGCCCTAGGCGGTGGCTGGGTTGAATGATCTTTAATCTTAAATTCTCAGGAGTATATTGCATGAAAACTACCGCTAAAGCCGCTTTGTTTACTGTGTTATCTGTAGTCATGTTTAACGCTCAGGCCAATGAACATCAGCATGGCGAGATGATGAATATGGCGCCTGCGGCCCAGCAGGAGCAAGTGATTAGTGCGACAGGCGTGATTGAATCTATTGATATGGATAGCAAAAAAGTCACGATTAAACATGAACCTATTCCCGCAGTGAACTGGCCGGCAATGACGATGCGTTTCACGCTGGTATCTGATACCAAGGCCGACGATATTCAGCCAGGCGATAAAGTTGCATTTACGTTTGTTCAGCAGGGAAATCTCTCTGTCTTACGCGATATTCACATCAGTAAATAACGGATCTCGCTGGTCTCTTTTATTCTTGCCCGGGTTTTCCTGGACACGGGCGAGACTATCGCGCAATGGAAATCACTATGGCGTCTTTAAATATTAAAAATACCGCGCTTATTCTCGGCAGCATGATTGTCGGCGGAATTATTTCTGTCGGTGTGTATACCTATTATTCATCCGCAAAAGTATCGGCCGATACCGGCGCTGCTCAAAAAAAAGAAGAGCGTAGAGTTTTATTCTGGTACGACCCCATGTATCCCAATACGCGGTTTGATAAACCGGGTAAATCTCCGTTTATGGATATGGATTTGATCCCGAAATATGCCGATGAAGAGACGGCGAGTACATCCGCACCGGGTGTGCGTATTGACCCGACACAGACTCAGAATCTGGGGCTAAAAACCGAACCCGTGCGCCGTGGGCCATTGCAATATGCACAAACTTTCCCGGCGAACGTCAGTTATAACGAATATCAATTTGTCATTGTCCAGGCGCGTTCGGCAGGCTTTATCGAGAAAGTTTATCCGCTGACTGTGGGCGACAAAATTAAGCAGGGCTCGCCGCTTATCGATCTGACAATTCCTGACTGGGTAGAAGCACAAAGTGAATATTTACTGCTGCGGGAAACGGGCGGCAGCGCGACGCAGGTTGAAGGTATTCTGGAGAGATTACGCCTGGCGGGAATGCCGGAGGCGGACATTCAACGCTTGAAAGCGACGCGGAAAATTCAGACTCGCTTTACCCTGAAGGCCCCTATTGATGGGGTGATTACCGCGTTTGATTTACGTACTGGTATGAACATCTCAAAAGATAATGTGGTCGCGAAAATTCAGGGAATGGATCCGGTTTGGGTCAGTGCTTCAGTCCCGGAATCTATCGCCTGGCTGATTAAAGACGCCTCGCAATTCACCATTACCGTACCTGCCTGGCCGGGTAAATCCTTCACCATTAGCAAATGGAGTATTTTGCCAAGTGTGGATTCCACGACGCGCACGCTCCAGCTTCGTCTACAGGTTAATAACCCGGATGAGGCCCTTAAGCCGGGAATGAATGCCTATCTGCAACTAAAAACGCAAAGCGAGCCGATGCTGCTGATCCCGTCTAAAGCGCTGATTGATACCGGTACCGAACAGCGGGTTATCACCGTCGATAATGAAGGACGATTTGTACCTAAGCAGGTAGCCGTATTCCATGAGTCTCAGGGGTTAACGGCCATTCGCTCTGGTTTGAGCGAAGGTGAAAACGTGGTGTCCAGCGGTCTGTTTCTGATCGATTCCGAAGCGAATATTTCTGGCGCCCTGGATCGTATGCGCGCCCAGGCAAACGGGACGCTCGCTGTACCCGCGATGCCAGCCCAGGCGACCCATTCACACTGAGGACATGATAAATGATTGAATGGATTATTCGCCGCTCGGTGGCAAACCGTTTCCTGGTGATGATGGGGGCGCTGTTTCTCAGCATCTGGGGCACCTGGACCATTGTGAATACGCCGGTTGACGCGCTGCCCGATCTCTCTGATGTGCAGGTGATCATCAAAACCAGTTATCCGGGGCAAGCGCCGCAAATTGTTGAAAATCAGGTGACCTATCCGCTGACCACCACCATGCTGTCGGTGCCGGGAGCTAAAACGGTGCGTGGTTTCTCGCAATTTGGCGACTCTTACGTATATGTCATTTTTGAAGACGGGACCGATCCTTATTGGGCGCGCTCCCGTGTCCTGGAATATCTCAACCAGGTGCAGGGGAAATTACCCGCTGGCGTCAGTGCTGAAATGGGACCAGATGCGACAGGGGTCGGCTGGATATTTGAATATGCGCTGGTGGATCGCAGCGGCAAACATGATCTTGCCCAATTACGTTCCCTGCAGGACTGGTTCTTAAAATATGAATTGAAAACTATCCCTAACGTGGCGGAAGTTGCCTCGGTGGGTGGTGTGGTCAAAGAGTACCAGGTTGTCATCGATCCGATGAAGCTGACGCAATATGGCATCAGTCTGGGTGAGGTGAAATCGGCGCTGGATGCCTCAAACCAGGAAGCCGGTGGTTCATCTGTCGAAATGGCAGAAGCGGAATATATGGTCCGCGCCAGTGGGTATCTGCAGTCCCTTGATGACTTTAATAATATCGTGCTGAAAACTGGCACAGATGGCGTTCCGGTCTATCTGCGTGATGTTGCCCGCGTACAAATTGGGCCGGAAATGCGCCGCGGGATCGCCGAGCTGAATGGCGAAGGCGAAGTGGCAGGCGGCGTAGTGATCCTGCGCTCCGGTAAAAATGCGCGCGAGGTAATCTCTGCGGTTAAGGCTAAACTTGAAACGCTGAAGAGCAGTCTGCCGGAAGGCGTTGAAGTAGTTACAACATACGATCGCAGTCAACTGATCGATCGCGCGATTGATAACCTGAGCTACAAGCTGCTGGAAGAGTTTATCGTTGTGGCGCTGGTGTGCGCGCTGTTCCTGTGGCATATCCGCTCGGCGCTGGTGGCCATTATTTCTCTGCCGCTGGGACTGTGTATCGCGTTTATCGTGATGCATTTCCAGGGACTGAACGCCAACATTATGTCGCTTGGGGGGATAGCCATCGCGGTCGGGGCGATGGTCGATGCCGCAATCGTGATGATTGAGAACGCGCATAAGCGGCTGGAAGAGTGGGGGCATCAGCATCCGGGTGAAACGCTGGATAACGAAACTCGCTGGAAAGTCATCACCAACGCCTCGGTGGAAGTCGGTCCGGCGCTGTTCATTAGCTTACTGATTATCACGCTGTCGTTTATCCCTATCTTCACCCTTGAAGGGCAGGAAGGGCGGTTGTTTGGTCCGCTGGCGTTTACCAAAACCTACGCTATGGCAGGTGCTGCGTTTCTGGCCATTGTGGTGATCCCGATCCTGATGGGATTTTGGATCCGTGGCAAGATCCCGGCGGAAAGCAGCAACCCGCTTAACCGTTTCCTGATTCGTCTTTACCACCCGTTATTGTTGAAAGTGCTGCACTGGCCGAAAACGACCCTGCTGGTGGCGGTGCTGTCGATCCTGACCGTCATCTTCCCGCTGAATAAGGTTGGGGGCGAATTCCTACCGCAGATTAACGAAGGCGATCTGTTGTATATGCCTTCAACCTTGCCGGGGATTTCCGCAGCGCAGGCGGCAGATATGCTGCAAAAAACCGATAAGCTCATCATGACGGTTCCTGAAGTGGCGCGCGTGTTTGGTAAAACCGGTAAAGCTGAAACGGCGACCGACTCCGCGCCGTTGGAAATGGTGGAAACCACCATCCAACTGAAGCCGCAGGATCAGTGGCGTCCGGGGATGACGATGGACAAAATCATTGAGGAACTGGACAAAACCGTTCGTTTACCGGGGCTGGCGAATCTGTGGGTCCCGCCAATTCGTAACCGTATCGATATGCTCTCTACGGGGATTAAAAGTCCTATCGGTATTAAGGTTTCGGGTACCGTGTTGTCGGATATTGACGCCACGGCAGAGCAAATCGAAGAAGTCGCAAGAACGGTGCCTGGCGTGGCATCCGCATTGGCTGAACGTCTGGTCGGCGGACGTTATCTTAGCGTAGATATTCATCGTGAAAAGGCCGCCCGTTATGGGATGACCGTCGGCGATGTGCAACTGTTTATCACCTCAGCGGTAGGCGGTGCCATGGTAAGTGAAACGGTTGAAGGTATCGCCCGCTATCCGATCAATCTGCGTTATCCACAAAGCTATCGCGATAGCCCGGAAACGCTACGGCATCTGCCGATACTGACGCCAATGAAACAGCAAATCACGCTGGCTGATGTTGCAGATGTGCAGGTGGTTTCGGGGCCGTCGATGTTGAAAACCGAGAACGCGCGGCCAACCAGTTGGATCTATATTGATGCCCGCGATCGCGACATGGTGTCGGTGGTGAACGATCTGAAAAAAGCGATTGCTGAAAACGTCCAGCTAAAACCGGGAACCAGCGTGGCATTCTCCGGGCAGTTTGAGCTGCTTGAGCGCGCCAGCCACAAGCTTAAACTGATGGTGCCGATGACGCTGATGATTATCTTCGTGCTGCTGTATCTGGCATTCCGTCGTTTTGGTGAAGCACTGTTGATTATCACCAGTGTGCCCTTTGCGTTGGTAGGCGGAATTTGGTTTCTCTACTGGATGGGATTCCATATGTCGGTCGCGACCGGGACCGGATTCATCGCACTGGCAGGCGTGGCTGCCGAATTTGGCGTGGTGATGCTGATGTACCTGCGCCACGCCATTGAAGCAGAGCCTGCGCTGGAAAACCCGCAAACCTTTACCGTAGATAAACTGGATGAGGCGTTGTACCACGGAGCGGTACTGCGTGTGCGTCCTAAAGCAATGACTGTCGCGGTCATCATTGCGGGTCTGCTGCCGATTTTATGGGGAACGGGAGCCGGGTCTGAAGTCATGAGTCGTATCGCTGCACCGATGATTGGCGGCATGATCACGGCACCTTTGCTGTCACTGTTCATCATTCCGGCAGCGTATAAGCTGATGTGGCTACACAGGCATCGCACCCAGAAATAGCCCCTGGTAGCGCTCGCCTTCAATCCTTTGAAGGTGGGCGCTATGATTCCAGCGCCTTCACCCGTTTACGGTACTCACCAGGCGTACAGCCGAATTCACGCAGAAAAACTTTGTGAAAAGATGACTCGCTGGCATATCCCACCGATTCGGCAATCACGACCAACGACTGGGCGCCGCGCGACAGCATCTGGGCGGCGAATTGCAGACGCAATGTAGTGAGTACGGCGAGCGGCGTGGAGTTTGAAACCTCGCGAAACAGTTGAGCAAAACTGGCCCGGGACATATGCGCGCGCTGCGCCAGTTCTTCAACACTCCAGGGATGTGCGGGTGATTCCAGCATCTGGAACACCACCGCTCCCAGTCGGGGATGTAATAGCAGATTCAGCACATTTTTAGCAGGGGGGGCCTGAGATAACCATTCGCGAACGGCAAGCGTGAACAGCGTGGCGCATTGCTGGCTGCACACAACACTGGAACCGGGCAGCATGCTCAATGATTCCTGCTGCATCAGCCCGATCATCGCCTTAAGCCAGTGGTAAACGGGGCTATTTTCGCCAGGTGCCAGCAGCAAAACTTCCGGCAGCGCGGTTAAAAAATAGCGGGAGGATGTCTGTAGTTGCAGACTTCCGCAGACAATATGCGTTTGCTCTTCACCTGACTGGCACAACCGATGCGCGGAGTTTTGCGGCAAGATGACTACCGTACCAGGACGCAGTGTATAAGTGTTGCCATCAGGCATCTCCAGTAAAGCGCTACCCTGGGTTACCGTATGCCAGCGGATCACGGATAACTCACCTGCTGCATGAGGGAGTTGCCAGTCTCTGCTCAATACGCAGTTTTGATCAATAGAACCCTGCGGATCGTTAAGCATTAGCAAGCGGCTAAGTGCATCCATAAAGACTCCTGAACAATTTTTATTGTTGTTGATAGAACCGTAATTATCGCCATATTTTTATATTAAATTAATTTTATCAAATAGTTACTTTTTGTTTTGTTTGGCAGATTTTTGGTTTTTATTATTTGGTCTTAGACGATTGAACAAAAAATTGCGCGTTATGGATATGCTGGCCTGACAGGGCACTGCCTATAATCCAGAGTAACAAATGAACAATGACTTTGCGGAGAGGCAGCATGAAACAATATCAGGCGATCATTATTGGATTTGGCAAAGCAGGTAAGACGCTGGCGGCTACGCTGGCAAAGACGGGCTGGCGGGTAGCAATTATTGAGCAATCCAACACCATGTATGGCGGAACATGCATTAATATCGGCTGTATTCCAACCAAAACCCTGGTACACGATGCTGAGCTGCAGCATGACTTTGCAACTGCGATGCAGCGTAAGGCTTCCGTGGTCAGTTTTCTGCGCGATAAAAACTTCCATAATCTGGCCAATCTGGAAAATGTGGACGTGATTGAAGGGCGTGCTGAATTTGTCGACAACCATACCGTGCGGGTAATGCAGTCGACAGGAACGCTTGAGCTGAGCGGTGAGAAAATTTTTATTAATACCGGTGCACAGTCGACGATTCCTGATATTGAGGGATTATCCAGTACGCCGGGCGTCTTTGACAGCACCGGGTTGCTGAATTTGACCCAACGCCCACAGCGCCTGGGTATCCTGGGGGGTGGCTATATCGGCGTTGAGTTCGCGTCGATGTTTGCCAACTTCGGCAGTCAGGTCACTATTTTTGAGGCTGCACCGCTGTTTTTGCCCCGTGAGGACCGGGATATCGCCGATGCGATCGCTGATATTTTACGCGATAAAGGCGTAGAGCTGATCCTCAATGCTAAGGTGCAGTTGGTTTCGTCTCATGATGGCGCGGTGCAGCTACAGATGCCGGAAGGGGAACAGGTTGTTGACGCACTGTTGGTCGCATCAGGCCGCAAGCCGGCGACGGAACAGCTGCAACTGAAAAAAGCCGGTGTCGATGTGAACGATCGTGGCGGCATTATTGTGAATAAATATTTGCGGACGTCGGCGGATAACATCTGGGCTATGGGAGATGTAACAGGGGGGCTGCAATTTACCTATATCTCACTGGACGACTTCCGTATTGTGCGTGATGGCCTGTTAGGCGAAGGGGTGAGAAACACCGGCGATCGGCAAAATGTGCCATATTCCGTCTTTATGACACCACCACTTTCCCGCGTGGGGATGACAGAAGAGCAGGCCCGTGCCAGCGGTGCGGCGGTACAGGTGGTGACGCTTCCCGTCGCTGCGATTCCACGGGCGCGAGTCATGGATGATACGCGTGGTGTACTTAAAGCTGTGGTGGACACGGATACGCAGCAGATATTAGGTGTCTCACTGCTGTGTGTGGATTCGCATGAGATGATTAATATCATTAAAACTGTGATGGATGCCGGGTTACCTTATACCGTGTTGCGTGACCAAATATTTACCCATCCAAGTATGAGTGAGTCATTAAACGATCTGTTTTCTCTCGTTCAATAATAAATATAGAGTCTGCATCTTTGCCCCACCTGTGTGGGGGTTTTTTGGCCCACGTCAGTGTATCCGCTATTTCAGCGGCACCTTCTGATGTCGAAGAGGACATTGCTAAACTGGCGCAAGAAAAGCTGGCATCATCATGGAAAATTACTTCGATGAGAATTGATAGCAGTACTTATGTCACTGCAATTTTGTACAAGTAGGATTGCCGTCATGGAAAAATATCTTCGTTTACTGGGGCAGGGGGATCGAATTGGATTAACCTTGACCGATTAGCCGTTGGTCAGGATTGATGGGGGAAATTCTGGCATTTGCAACGCCGGTGGTCACCTTGTTGTTTTAATTACCACACCAGAAGTATGGGTTATGCTATTGGGTGATTTACACTACGGCTTTCCGTATTTATCGGGGGCGGGACGTCTGGTGCTAAAAAACACGTTAATGTTGGCTGGGGCAATGATGATAATTGCTGATTCTGCCCGGGCAATCGTTAAACAACGGTATTGAATTTTTAACGCTGTACCCTCTGTAAGAGAGTTTGCCACTCTAATTTAATTCGGTATTTACCGGGGCCAGCATCATGCTGGCCTTTTTATCACTTAAGTTAAATTACGATTAATATACCTGAATGATACATTCATTCCTGTGAAATGAGACGTAATGGTATTGGTATCAGTTGGCTAATGACCACCTGCTGGATATTGTGCCTATAGGTTCAGCACCCCCCGTCCACGCTCTGTATTGTCAACTCCTTAGTTTTACAGCATTTTTTCTATTTTATTTCTATGCGATTATTGCTATTTATTATCTCAAAATCGCATTTTGAAAAGTCTTGTTATTCGCTTTTGTTATAGCTATTGCGTAGGTTTGCATGGTTTTAGGCATGGCTTAAGCTAAAATTAATTCTGATTAAATGTTTTTACGTATCAATAAGTGACGAAAGATAGTTAAAAACTTAAGTTTTAATCAACTGTTCGACATGGAATCCACTATGGTAATTAGGCACCAGGGGTGGATGCTGATCTCGCGTTTTTGTCTGTCATCAGACCGGGGTCGAGACATATCTTAAATATGGAAATAAGGGTTTTAGAATGAACTTTGGATTAGCAAAGGACAACAAGTTTGAGATCATCGCTATCCTTCGTGAAGAGCTGCATAAGAAGACGAAGCTGGAAGTTTTATGTGAAAACACCAGCGTCATCACGCAGTTAGAAAGGATCGATTTCGAACGCTTTGTGGTCACCGGTCATGAAGACATCATTCCTGAAAAGATCCAATACTTTATCCTGCACAGTGACAGCGGGATTATAAAATTTAGCGCCAGATTTGAAGCCACCCCATCAACAGGTGCTGAGGCAGGATTATCCTACCTCATCCCGGATATGATTTTCTTTGCCCAACAGCGACAGAATCAGCGGTTTTCTTTTCTGAAGGGGTTCGATTTTTTCTGTTTTGGTCGTTACAAAAACGGAGAGAACTACTCACTTAAGATTAAAAACATCTCTCAGGGTGGTTGTGCGTTAATCGCTAAAGATGTTAATGCCCGTTTTCTTTACAAGGATGCAGTGATTAAAAATGCTGCTCTGGATTTTGATACGTTCGGCAGTTTTCAGCTTGATCTAAAAGTCATTGATGTCGTCGCGATCAACGAATTTGATGAGGATAATCAATTGTATTCCTGTCATCAGGTTTCTTGCGAGTTCGATTTTAAGAACCGTCGTGAAGAGGCTGAAGTTGAGAAAACCATTATTAAATTTTTAATGAGTAATAAAATTAGAAGCTTATAAGGAGCGGTGAACAGGATGTTGATGTGTGGCAGTGATAATTTTGTGGGCAACGGTATGTTTGCCTACCTGACAAGCAAACATGTGCCGATAAAAACATTCCAGTTTGAGGATATGTTGCAGCAGTCGTCATTATGCCAGCATCAGACAATGGTTTTTAATATCATTAACAATGAACAGCCTTGTTCTGCCATTGTGCAGTTTTTGAATAAAAACCGGTTCAAGTTTTATAATAGCGTTGTCGTTATCGTTGCTGATAGTTTGGTGGCGAAATTATGTGTTGAATTATTATACGTTGAAAAAACCATAGTATTGACTGAGAAATCCTCATTGCGTGATTTTGCTCAGTTGGCTACGTTGTCGGTCGGGAAATGGAATCCCCGACTGTATCGTTCGCAGAAGAGATTGACGGAAAGAGAACAACAAATCCTCAATCTATTGGTAAGTGGTTATTCTGCCAAGGAAATCTCTGAGTTGGTTAGCCTGAACTATAAGACTATTCAGGCGCATAAGATGAGAGTTGTCGCCAAGCTGGGACTGACTAATACCTCTGATCTGAATAAACTGATTGTCAGATTTACCCACAGCATGTCTTTTTTACCCTAACCTGGCTATTCTTTTCTGATGTAACGCACTTAACAGCAGGTACAACTCGGGAGTGACTTTGACTGGTTTTTAATTTATATGATTTGTAGAGGGAGAGGGGGAATGTTTAATTCCGATGAGGTGCTCACCGCGCTTGAAAAGGCATTGAATACCAGTCAACTTTATATGGTTTATCAGCCTATTTTTAATTTACATACCGAGTGTATTAGCGGATTTGAAGCATTAATGCGGTGGAACAGCCCTCAGATGGGTATGATTTCTCCTGATGTATTTATTACGTTACTGGAAGACAGCGGCAATATATTTTCAATTGAAGATATGGTTGCCAGTCCGCCGTGGAATGTTGCGAGTACCTGGCCCGAACCTCTTGTATTATCAGTAAATATTTCTGCACTTGAATTCTGCGATCCTCTTTTACCTCAACGAATCAGACAAAACCTGGCCGCTTCCGGCCTTCCGGTTCATCGCTGCCAGATTGAAGTAACGGAAACATCGCCGCTGTGTGACAGCCAAATAGCGGCGAAAAATATGACGGAACTGAAGGCAATCGGGGTCAAGTTAGCGCTTGATGATTTTGGTACCGGGCACGCTAATCTTAATTATCTGTTGAAATATCCTTTTGATACCTTAAAAATTGATAAAGAGTTTGTCACCGAAATAGAGCCCGACACTAAATCGACAAGGATTATTGAGGGTATCATTTCTTTAGCGCACAATTTTGGCATTGAAGTCCTGGCCGAAGGGGTTGAAACCCAGTCTCAACTTGATCGCCTGACGCAGATTGGCTGTGACAAAATTCAAGGCTTCTTCATTTCTCCCCCGGTGTTGGCAGAAGAGATTCCTTCACTCTTAGCGCAATATAGCCGTTAATCTCATCCCTCTTTGTTGTTCCCCTTAGTCTGAATTCTTTCGCGTTGTCGGGTGGCGGCGCCTGTGCCTTATCCGACCTGCAAGAACGAACACTAATCCGTAGGCGTGATAAGTGCAGCGTTTCAGGCAGCGCTGTATTCTGGAGTGACAAAAAAAGCCCCCTGTGAACAGGGGGCTTGCGAGTTTATGCCTGCTTAAAACGATTTCTTAAAGCCAATCGACGCATTGACCGGGGCTTCAACCTGCGATTTATTGCTGCCGTTGCTGAACTGTGTCCCCAGTTCGCCGTAGACCTGCAGATTTCGGTCGATAGACCATGACAGACCCGCTGCAACCTCGGTGCTGGAGTACTGCTGTGAAGATTCCAGCGTGGTGGTGGCGACCGCGTTGCTGAAGTGCGTTTTATCTTTGGAACCCAGACCCTGCCAGACGTTTACCCGGCCGTACGGCTGGAACTTGCCATGGTTGGTGTCGTAGTCCGCGACCAGACGCACGCCCAGACGCGCGGTAAACGAATCGGCGGTATCCATTTTCACTTTCGTTTGGGTCACACCATCCAGTGTGCTGTTATCAAAGTTGCTGTACTGATAGATCAACTGGGCCTGTGGTTCCAGGCTCCAGGCGCTGGCACCTAAACGGAATGCTTTACCCACTTCAGTTGAGGCCGTCAGCGTATTGCCTTTGACGGTGTAAGAGCCGTTGTTACCCGATGCTGACAGGCGGGATTTATGGTTCCCGTATTGCAGCACGTTATCGACATACATACCGTCACCAGAGAACCAGGTAGCATAACCGCCAACGTAAAATGCGTTGTCGTCGATGTTGCCGCCTTTGCCGTTGCTGCCCGTTTTACTGCCTTTTACATTGCTGTCGATATCCAGAATGCTGGT
The DNA here is from genome assembly GCF_005280875.1 of Citrobacter sp. wls827. Lineage (NCBI taxonomy): Bacteria > Pseudomonadati > Pseudomonadota > Gammaproteobacteria > Enterobacterales > Enterobacteriaceae > Citrobacter > Citrobacter sp. wls827. Next base: position 312,965 of record NZ_SZWR01000001.1, on the reverse strand, counting down.
ATACATACCGGCTTTCCAGCTTTCATTGGCGTACATATCGACGCCGACCTGAATACCCATGGTATGGGAACTGGTTTGCGTACCGGCTGCATCATCCAGTTTGGTTTTACCGGAATAACCAATCATTCTCGCCCAGGCGCGATTGTCTTCATCAATACCCGGTTTAACCTCATCACCCATACGCTGGTGCATGTTGCCCAACAGACTGATGTCCCCCTGGCGAACCACGCTGGCGAGACCGGAATACAGCATGGTTTCCGGACGATATTCACTCCTCAGGTACCAGTTTTCGCCCTGGCCCTGAGCGTTTCCGGCGTGGAGCTGATACTCAAAGGCACCCGCAGCCATACGTTCAGCGACAAGATGGAAGGCATCCCGCGACGTTTGCGCCGTCGTCGTTGCACCGTTGAGCGCCGTGACCACTTCAATGCCGTCACCCACGGTCGGTGCGCCAAGGCCGGAGCCGTCGACATCCAGCAGCGTGCTTCCGCTGGCTTTACCGCCATCAATAATCAGGCGATCAGCAATACCTGTGCCGCCGGCATTCTGCCGGGCAGCCATGTTGATAGTGCCTTGTTCGCCGCTGTAATCCCCTTTAACCGTTAAGGTTGTGCCTGGTTGCTGGCCGGTGAGCGACACATCGCCACCGTTGCTCAGCCCTGCGACTGTCTGGTTATAACCCTGGGTATTCAGGGTGGTGCCCGCGACAACATAGTGGTGCGAGGCGGCGCTCAGAGTATTGGTATCACCGGCTTGCAATACCCCGCTGGTGATGAGCGTTGCACCGCTGTAGCTGTTTTGGCCTTGCAGCTCCGTTGTACCGCTACCGGTCTGATGCAGTTGGCCTGCACCACTGATGTTTCCGCTTAACGCCAACGTATCGGCGCGATTAACGTTGAGCACGCCGTTATCAACGATATCCCCTTCAATACTCCCTATCGTACCGCCCGTGCCGAGCTGCAATACACCTTGTTCGATGGTGGTGCCGCCGGTATAGGTGTTATCCAGCGTCAGCGTCAGTGAACCTTTACCGGTTTTGGTCAGTTGACCGTTACCTTCGACTTCCGTCAGCAGGGACACATCATGTCCGTTGGTGTCGAATGTCCCACCACCAGATTCCAGCGTCACCTGACGGGCGGTATCAAACGCTTCACCATATTTCAGCGTACCGCCGTTAAAGGTGATTCCGGTCTCTGCTGCGCCGAGGTTGGTATCGCCTGCAACCTGAAGCGTCCCTGACGTGATAGTCGTGCCGCCGCTGTAGGTGTTGTTGCCCGTCAGAATTAACGTACCGAGGTCGCCTTTATTCAGACCACCGGTACCGCGGATCACGCTGTCAATGGTTGCGGTGTAGTTGACGCCATCGACCGTACCATCACCGACGCGAATCAACGTATTGGCGGTATCGGTAGTAATGGCTTCACCGCCGACGCGATAACCATCGGTAGCGAACTGCGCGCCGCTGATGATGACATCGCCTTTACTGTTATCGACGGTCACATTACCGGCTTCCCCCTGGAAGACGGCAAATGCGGCATCGGTAAACGGTGCATTCAGCGCGCCTTCTGGTGTCGATTCATCGGTGGTCCAGTTGTCGTTCCCCTGGCTGGATTGCCAGATACCGTCGCCGCCGTTGATGACGCCGTTATTTTT
>NZ_SZWR01000001.1:310893-311258 GCF_005280875.1 Citrobacter sp. wls827 | reverse complement strand
CTCACCGCCGGTGCCGTCCCAGAAGCGCAGCGTCAGTCCGGCATGGTTGACCAGGTTGACCTGATTTTTCACCGATGTTTGTACATACAGGCTGTCAGCCGCTTCCGGCGCGTTAGCAATATCCATCACATTGTTAGTCAATGTGCCGGTGTAGTTGATGACGCGATAGACACCAACATCAAAGCTACCGCCCGGTGAGGTTTCAATGTTGAGCTTACCGTCGAGCGTCAGGGAGCCATTCACGTCGATCAGGTCGTTGAAAGCACCGCCCGGGGTATAAGCCTGACCAAACTGATAATCCAGTTGGGCGTTATCGCTCAGCGTCAGTGAACCGGTGGTCAGTTTGCCCACGCTGTTGATGGCGG
>NZ_SZWR01000001.1:270210-310844 GCF_005280875.1 Citrobacter sp. wls827 | reverse complement strand
CGGTAATATGACCGTCGTCCAGCACATCAACCGCGCCGCCGATAATACCGTTTCCGCCGAGGGTGGCACCCGATTTCACTGTGACCTGTCCGGTAGAAGCAGATTGATTGCCGTTGACCAGCAACACACCCTCATTGACATCCGTGATACCGGTGTAGGTGTTGTCGCCTGTCAGGATTAACGTACCGTTACCCACTTTCACCAGGCTGCCGTCGTTGCCGCTGATAATGCCGCTGATGGTGTCTGGAAGGTGTAGATTCCCCAGCGACAGTTGCTTACTACCCAGTTCGACATTACCCGCACCGGACAATGAACCTATGGAAGTCTTGCTGTTGACTGCGCTGACATCTACCAGACCGCCTGCAAGGTTGACCACGCGGGTATTTTCTGCCATCGCCTCATCGGCCATGGTCATCAGCCCACTGTTGGTCACCATGGCATTCCCGCCGCTGGCATTGTCTTCCAGCGCCAGCGTGCTGTCTTTTGCCACGCTGACCGTCGCGTCACCGGCTGTTGCATTGTTTGAGAGTACGGCTTTGGCTTTACCTGTCAGATTCAGTTTGGCACTGGCTGCTGTGACGGTATCGGCCAGCGTTAACAGGCTGTCGGCAATGTTCATGGTCAGTGATTGCAGACGGGTGTCTGCGCCGCTGATGTTGAGCGTTGCCCCATTATTAACCGTGATGGTGCTGCTCTCGTTGCTGCCGAACACGCCGGTTTTGCTGGCATTGACCGTCACATTGTTGCTATTACCGGTACCGGCAATTTCTGTGTCGCCTTTGTAGCTGTTGGCACGGTCGAGCGTCAGAATACTGCCGGCATCGCTTGAGCTACTGGTGACTTTCAGTTTGCCATCACCGGTAATCTCCCCGGTCGGCGTGAAGTGGTGCGAATTGAGATCGAATACGGCCGCATTAGCATTGGCGCCCAGCTCGATGGTGCGATTGCTGATCAAATCCGCGCCTAATTGTAGCGTCGAGGCGTTGTTAATCGCCAAATCGGTTCCGCTCTGTCCGAGGTTGTTGTCGGAGGAGATTTGCAACGTACCGCCATCAATGCGCGTCCCGCCGCGATACGCGTTATCACCACTGAGGATCAGACGACCGAGGTCGGTTTTCACCAGTGTCAGTTTGTCGTTGGTGCTGGCTTCACGAAGGATTGACTCAATGGTTGCCGTAAAGTTTTGTCCCGCACCGCCGGCGCCTACGCGCAGCAACAGTTCACCGGTCCCCGGCGTCTGCCCCGCATGGGTGGCATTTTCTGTGGTGGCCCAGGCGTTAAGTGCATCGCCTTTTACGACGTAACCATCGGCATCAAACTGCGCCCCGGAGAAGTTAACTTCACCTGCAGCGTTATCCACGGTAACGGTACCGCCTTTGGTGGTGAAGACGGCAAATGACTTCTGCGCCCACGGGGCGTTGCCCTCACCGGTGGATGTTGTCCAGTTGTTGTCGCCCTGAGCACCGATCGCCATCCATTTACCGTCGCCGCCGTCAATCTTGCTGTTGCCTTCGATGCCGGATGCGCCGTGACTCTGATTGACGGTTGCGCCATCCCAGAATTGTAGGGTAACGCCGTTGGCGTTCACCAGGTTGACCTGTTTGTCGATAGAGGTCTGGACAAAGATGTTGCTCTTATCCTGAGTGTCCGGTACAGCTCCTAACTCCAGCGTCTGGTTATTCAGCGTACCGCCGTAGTTATAAATACGGTACACACCAGGACCGAAATTCCCGCCCGATGACGTGGTGACATCCAGAGTCCCGTCCAGTTGCAAATTGCCTGCGACGTTAATCAGGTCATTCAGCTTACCGCCTGGCGTATAGGCCTGGCCCAGTTCGAAGGCGGAAGTCGTTTTGCTGCCAAGCTGCAGATTACCGTTAATGGATAACGTACCCGCACCGCCGTCACCAGCGCTAATCGTTGTGGCGTCGTTCATCAACACGTTGCCGCCGATAATGCCATTCCCACCCAGTGTGGAGGTGCCGCTGACGGTGGTTGCGCCACGTGCCGCGCTTTGATCGCCATTCACCAACAGCGTGCCATGGGTGACAGTTGTGTCGCCGGTATAGGTGTTGTTGCCGGTCAGACGGGTAATGCCGCCACCTATTTGCTGCAGTGCACCGATACCGGATATAACGCCGTTCAGCAGGACGTTGTTGGCGCGATTAATTGCCAGTATGCCGTTATCGATGATGTCAGATTCGGTGCTGACTTCGCCCGTGTTTCCGCCGGAACCTAACTGCAACGTACCTGTTTGCGCAATGGTGGTAGAGCCTGTGTAGCTGTTGTTGGCGGTAAAGACCGTGGTGCCGCCCGCCGCACGTTCAAACTTCCCGTCACCGCTGATAGTACCGTTATAGATTTGCGCCGCGGTGTTATCACCCTGGGTATCGAAGATAACCCTGCTGCCTGCGCCCTGGGTTGTGACATTGTAGTCGCCAATACTGGCGGCAGTACTGGTTGGCTCGACATGGTCGCCGGTGCGCAGCGTTGCACCATTGTTTACAGCAATAGTTTTGCTTGCCAGATTCAGGTTTTCAACGATGCGGACATCCGCGTTTGACCCGCTGAGGGTCAGCGAATCCCAGCCGGTGCCAATATTCGTGCCGGTAGTCAGGTTGTCGCTGACCAGCGTTCCAATCTTCGCATCTTTTGTATCGGTGAAGGTGAGGGCGTTGCCCGTACCGGCAGCGGTAATGATGTGGCGCGTGTTCTCCAGCGTCACATTGCCGATGTTGGCTTTATTGTTACCGCCAGTACCGGCGAAATTCACTTCACCGGCATAGGTGCCGCTACGCCAGTTGAAGGTGTCCATACCTTCACCGGTATTGATTACGCCGCTGGTGACACCGCCGCTGATATCAATGGTGTCATTGCCTTTACCAGACTGAATGGCCACCGCAGTGTCGGTGATGGCCTGCAGGGTGCCGGTGTTGGTAATGGCTTTACTGCTGTCACCGCTGGCGTCGATTACCGGGGAGGTGGTGCTGGCAGAGATAATCTTGCCACGGTTGGTTAACGCGCTGACGTTTTTCGCGATGATTGCCGAACCGCCAGCGCTGTCGTGTACGTTAATGTCGGCCTTGGTGTCGATGCGGCCATCAGTATTGGCGCGGATACCGCTGCCTTCACTGTTCAGTACCTCAATGGTATAGCCTGTGCCGATGGTCAGATTGCCCGTTACTGCGTCACCATTGCGCTGTTCAAAGGCGAAGCCGGTACCTTTACCGTTAACGTTAAGGATGTTGTTAAGCCCATCTTTCATGTTCAGGGCTACGCTGGTGCGGATCCCCGCGCCGTCGTTGGAATCGATGGTCACATTTTGCAGTGTGATATTGGTGTTGTTAGCATCGTTTTGAATGCCTGCGCCCGTGCCATCAGCACGGATCTTCACATGCTGCGCTGACAGGTCGCCGGCTTTATCTGCCAGGCGAATGCCATCAGCAGTACCGTTGGTGGTAATGCTGTCGCCACTAATGCCGTTAATCTGCAGGCTGGCCCCTTCCGTCAGTAATACGCCAGCGGTGCCATCATCAACCTTAACCTGGCCCAGTTGATTAATTTGCGCACTGGCACCCGACGCGCGAACGCCGATGCCGTTGCTGACATGCAGGGCGCTGGAGGAGTTGTTGGTTAAGCTACCGCCTTGTTGAACGTCCACGCCGATACTGTCGATGCTGGCCAGATCGATAATTGATTTGGTATCGAGGATCAGGTTACCCAGATTTCTCGCTATATAGGCGATCACTTCATTGCCACTGGCTTCAGAGGTGATCTTCGCGTTTGAAGTAAGCGTAGTGCTGGTGGCATTACCCTCTGCGCTGCCATTCAACCGATGCGCCTGGCCATCAACCACCCCGGCAACGGTACGTTCACCTGTTAAATTAATGGTGGTTTTGTCGCTGATATTACCGCTGGCGCCGCCTTCGATGACCAGTGCTGCGGAATCGCTACCCTGCACGGTAAATGTGGCTTCACCAGTATCGACTTGACTGCCTGCACCGGTAGCGAGAACGCCAACGGAGTTCTTACCGCTGAGGGTAAGGTCAAGGTTGGAGCTGGCCTGGCCGCCAGGAGGGGTGGTGTTACCGGCCAGCAATGCGCCATTGGCGATACGGAAAATGGTGGTGCGATCCTGACCGTTGTCATTCATCACCGCCTGACCAATATTGGCGATCGCGTCTTTCCCATACAGATAATAGCCAATCTGATCGGTGTTGTTGAACACCGGGCTACTCAGGCTATCAACGTTAGCAATGGCGTTATCACGCACGTGTACGCCGATGTTCCCGGCCTTGTCCAGCGTAATGTTGGAGTAGACGTTGACCACGGCCTGACCTTTGGCGCCTCCTTCAGCCCAGATGGCGTAGTTACGATCGTTGATGCCACCCGTACCGCCCACGATAATAGAGCCTGTGGCACTGGTGGTTACTTCGGCATTTTTGTTATTGGCGCTGACGTGGATCCCCACGTTATTCGTGCCGTTGACGTTAATCTTGCCGTCGTTGCGGATTTCCTGATTATTTTCCGTGCCGCTGTCACGCACGGAGATGCCGTAGTTCTTGTTGTTCCCCGCATCCCCATTACCATTGATGACGATGTTGCCCGTATTCAGTACGTTGCCTGTTGCGTTGCCGATCAAAATTCCTGCCGCGTTACGGACACCGGTGCCCAACGTGATGAGACCGTTGTTAATCACCTCTTTGGCGCTTTTGGTCATAATTCCGGCGCTCAGGCTGGCACCACCTGGCATGATGACATCCTGGGTCAGGTTACTTGCGTCACGACCAAGGTAAATAGCGGCATCAGCACTGTTGGTAAAGGTCGCATTTCCGGCGACTTCCACGCCAAAGGCGGTGCCGTCACCGTAAGACGCACCGTTTTTACGTCCGTCGACGACGTTAATATTGCCGTTATTGACACCTTTTGCCTCGCCGGACAACTGCATACCAATAGCCAACGTCAGCGAAGTATCAGGTTTATCCTTGCTCCAGGGATCGGCGGCAGATGCGGTGCCGAAGTTATCGGTGGTGATCGCCTGGTTGATGGTGCCTTCGTTGGTGATAACGCTGGTACCTTGTCCCTGCATACCGAATGCGCCGTAGCTGTTAACGTTCTGATTACCATCTTTATCAATGAACAGACCTGAGTTGATAGTCCCGCGGTTGGTTGCCTCGGCGTTTTGCGCCAACATGCCAATCGCCAGGCTTTGCCCGCCAGAACTGCGTAGCGCATTCAGCTCGCCGAGGTTGTTGATAACCCCACCATCAATGGCTTTCATGACGCCATTGATACTGCCGTCAACGGCAATTATCGCCTCTTTGTTCAGAGTACCGGTGGTGCCAGCGCCGTTGGCATAAATGGCATGCAACTCACCGCGGGCGGCAGTGGCGTTGTTGATATGTGACTTTCCATCGGTCCAGACTTTGTAGTCCCAGGTGAGTTCATCAGACGGCTGACTGGAATTAATTAAGCTATCGATATACCCGGCATACTTTGCTTGTGCTGCTGTGACGGTGGTGACCTCTTCAGCCTCCAGCCACAATTGGATTTGGCTGACCTTATCGCCATTGGCATTTTCTGCGGCGTCGGCACTTCTGCCCAACAGGAAGTCGTTAAAATCAGCCAACTCCTGCGTACTGGTAATGGTGAATGTGCGCACCCCGGTTTCGATAACCTTGCCATCTGCATCATAGCCATAAGTCATCAGCGACACATCATCGCCAAAGACAGAGGTTTGCGCTGAGCCGGTGAACGTTTGTGTGGGGATCACGGGTGCTGCGTTAAATTTTATATAGTTGTCAGACTGCCAGTTTACCTGGCTGTTGGCGCCTTGTGCTTCCAGTAAGGAGGAGTCTTTGGCCAGTAACTCGATGGTATTGGCTTTGTCGCGTACATTGAGGGTGTCATTACCTATGTTCAGGTTGGCCGTAGCACCATCGGTTGCCAGCGCGATACCAAACTGCTTATAGATTTCAGACCTGGTTGCATCATAAGTATTTAATACGGAATCGCCGATTTGCGATTTAGTAAGAAAGCTACTTAACACATTGGTATCATAGACCTTAATGGTTTCTGTGCCGTCCGGGAATGCCGGGTCAACCACCTCGAAGTTTTCGCTTTGAGAAGGCGTAGCCGATTGGTTATACGTCAGGTATTCCGCCAGCTCTTCTGCTGTGGTGATTGTTTTTGCACCCTGGCCTGGGCTGGTAGCCTGCAGCGTGATTTTTCCTGTTCGCAGTAACTCACTGATGGTGGTTGATTCTACAACGCCGCTTTGACCCGGATTAATCGTCGGGATTGCGCCGCTGATATTGAGTGTCTGACTGGCAGTATTATTTTCATATAAGAAGCCGTAGTCGTGGGGAACCTGATAAACGCCTGCAGAAATACCGTTCTGGAAGTCGTCAGAAATATTTCGATCGCCCGTAGTGGTAATCTGCGCAGCTGAGGCCATCATCGTAGCGCCACTTAATGCGCTGGCGGCCAGTACCGCAACAGTTTTACGTGAACTGCTTTTTTTCTTACCTCTGGTTAATTCAGAGACGACAACCCAGATGCCGAGTGCCGCGTTCCAAATAATGCTGTAAACCTTATTCATATATAACCCTCGTTTACATTCCTGTTATGTATGTGTTAATGCGTTGAGTTGTTGGCGATGGTTGGCACGCGGATGTGCTACCCGGTATGTCGATTTTCGAAAATAGCGATCCCTTCCGGGCCAGGCGGAATTAAAAAATGAGCCGAAAGAAAATCTGTTAATAATTAACTGTGATTACTATCCTTAAATAAGTCAGTTACGGCTGGCTATAGTGAGAAATGGTGTACTTGAGCCGGGTATTACTTTTACCCAGCTTTCTGGCAATGTTGCTTTTGTACGCCCCGATTGTTTTTTCGCTTTTTTGCGATACTCCGGCGATTTGTGCCAGTGACCACCCGCGGGCTAGCATCATCATCACATTGAATTCGTTGGTCGTTATTTTTGTTTGTAGTTCTTTGATATTGCGTGGATTTTTTCTGTCGATGATACGAGTGATTGTTTGCAATAGCTGATCAAGACTGGTGTCCTGATCGAGGAACTGCAGGGCCATTCCGCACACTGTTTGAAAAATAGAAAAAGTGGCTTCATCGGCTAACACGATGATCGTTGTGGATGGTCGTATAGCCATGTTGCGGATAATCCTGGCATATTTTAAAAAATCTGACTTGTCAGGATTAATAATGATGCAATCCGTTTTATAAGATAGCGTTTGGACGGCAGAAAGCGTCTGGGAGGAATGGTACGCGATATCAATATATAATGATGAGCCACGTAGGATTTCTCGCATGCCTAGCCAGGGGTAAATTGAGTCACCCAAAAAAATAGCTTTAGACATAACGATCTCCTTGAAATTTTGGTGCAAGCAGTCGCCTCTTTTTTTGGTTAAAAAAGAGTTTCTCGCGATGCATGAAATGTTAATTAATTCTCGTATGCCCTAAATAATTCAAGTTACAGGAAGTCCGGGGAGAGAATTCCCTGGCGTACAGATACTATGTGGCTGAGGTGAACTAACGCAGCCAACGCATATGTAACTTGAAGTATGACGGGTATATTTCGCTCTTTGCTTTGAACGTATCCTTATTTATTCGGATATCAACAGATAATATCTGTCTTTATTTAAATCATTAACTATTCTTAAAGTGGATATTACACTTTGTTAAAATTTAAGATAAATCGTTTATATCACCTCTGTGAAGATGATTGATAGATTTCGCTTATTGATCGGCGAAGTTTTGTGTCCGTCGATTCGATAATGACAGGGGATTCCTATAGGTTTAGAGGGGGAATACTGTTAATTGTTATTAATTTCAAACAGATATGTGATTTTCTTAACGGGGTAGGAAACAACCAGGAGAATTCTTAATCAAAGGCCGGGCAGGGAAGGAGCTAAATGTTTGGAAGGGGAAAATAGTGTTTAATTTGAATTAATGGGCTGAAAATGAAAATAATTTAGATTTATATTCTTGTTTTGTTAATATTTTAAGGTGTTTAATCTGAAGTAAGCTTTTTGTGCTTAATCTGAAAATCAGTCTTGCAGCCGCTTTTTTGTCTGCTTTTTGTACGCGCATTTTCTCAGCCAGCCAATAGCTCTTGCTCCACTTGTTGTACCTGCATTTCCAGCGTAGTGCGGATTTCGGTCAGTGCCCGTTGCTGATCGGAGAAGTAGGCTTCTTTGTCTGTTACTGAAGTAGCAAGACGCCAGGCGTTTTCTGCTTCCAGATCGCTAATCTCTTTGAGCAGCGCATTAATTTGCTCCCTGAGCTGCTGAATCTTGCTACGTAAATGCTGCAGATCGTTTAATCGATCACTTGCCATCATCGGTTCGAGTCCGCTTTGTAACTGGGTCAGCAATGCCCGAACTGCGGCCAGATCGGCATTTTGTCGTGCCTGATTAAGCTGCACCATCATCTGATGGGCTTTCTCTTTCAGGTCATCCGCTACCACGTCCGGGTGGCAAAGGCGACTGGCCTGACGCCACAGGCGTTTTAACTCATTACGTTCATCCGCTGAAAGCCGCTGGTCGCGGGTGTAGCGGTGCTGCGCATCCTGCTGTTGTTCCTGATATTCATCATATTCGTGGCTGGCTTCCTCCTGTGCCTGACGGGTCGCGCTGTCGTCCTGGCGAGAAAAGTCGTTTTCCAGTTCACGAATTTCCGCCAGCAGGGCGGTGATAAGCTCAGTCTGTTGCTGAATGCGCTGGCGAGTTTCCACGGATTCGCGGGAGTCCGAACTCAGATTTACCCAGTGCTGCTTGAGTTTCGCCAGTTGATCAACGGCCTGTGAAATATAGTGCAGACAGGACTGATAATCTTTTTCGCGACGTTTTCGTTCTGCTTCTTGCTTACGTTGTGCGCTGGCGGCCAACTGCTTACGCAGTTCGAGAATTCGGCTCATTAACGGTCCGAGGCGAAGATGATACAGGTCATTGAAATCATCGAGGATTTGAATGCGCGTGTTGCGCTTATCAATCAGATCACGCAGTTGGGTTTCAAGCGCTTTCAGTTCGAGCTTACTGGCGGCAATGCCGGGGTCCTGCCACGTTGATACTGCGCGCTGGGATTGTAGCCAGTGCGTAATTTCACGCAGGGCATCGCCGAAACGCCGTTCTTCAATCGCCTGCACGATGACGCCGGGAATGACTGGCAAAGGTTCATTTTTCAGATGCGCCAGCTGCTGGAAAATAATCTCTTCATCTTCCAGTTCGATGGCGCTTTTGACGATCTCAAGTCGTTTAATGATCTTATTCATGACAGTCGTTGCCTGGCGTGGTTCAAAAACGAGTGACTGAACCACGACAGGTTCACCCGTTTGAAAATGTTGGAAAAACAGTAAAGTGCATTCTGTGGCCTGCGATGCCTTTTCGTCCAGAATAATTAACTGTAATTATGAAAAAGCGGTACTGGCGCGCACTTCTTCATGTCTTTAAACCCTCGTTTCATCTTTTTTATTCACCGGCTAATTATTCTTGATCTGATAAAGATAATGCGTATAGTTCTCATTCTCTTTTGATATTAACAATCTGCGTGAATTCTGGTAAGGATCCTGACAATGAAAAAAACAACATCCGCTCTGGCATTGTTGGCTGCCGTTGCATTGAGCGGCTGCACAGCTAACGCCACGCCAGCCAGTAACCCGCTGGCACAGGAAAAAGCAATCGCACCGGCAGCAACGGATATTCAGCAACGCGCACTGGCTGACGGCTTGTATGAAATGGCGCTGAGTCCTGCGGGTGATGCGCTGTACGTCGCCAGCGCGGAAGGGTTCAAAGATGTTCAGGGTGGGGTGGTTTACAAGCTGGATCCGCAAACGCTGAAGACCATCGGTCTGAGCCACACCGATCTGAAAAACTTTGGTATGGCTATCTCGCCAGACGGTAAAACGGTGTATGTCACCAACTCTCTGGATGGTGGTCTAAGCGCGCTGAATGCCGCAGACGGCAAAGTGAAGAATCGCGTGCTGTTCCCGGAACGTAACCCGCAAGGTTTCCCATACGGTGCGCGTCAGGTACTGCTGCATAACGGTCTGCTCTATATTGGCGCCGTTGCCGATCCGGCGGTGATCTGGGTGGTTGATGCCGAAACGCTGAAACTAAAAACCCGGATTAAAAATACCGGTAAATGGATGACCGGACTGCATTACTCAGAAATGACGCAGCGTATTTATGCGGCAAATGGCGGCGGTGAAATCCTGGTTATCAACCCGCGTACTCAGCGCGTTGAAAAACGCTGGCAGCCGCTGGGCGATAAACCCGCGTTGCTGTTGAATATGGCGGAAGACCCGCAAACCGGTCGCCTGTTTGTCACCGACAATTCCAAAGCGAAAACGACATTGGTGTTGGATATTCATACGGGCAAGCTGCTCAAACAACTGGATATCGGGGATTCTCTGGCGGTGAAATTCAATGCGAAGCGTAATGAAATCTATATTACCCAGCGTGATTCCGGAAAATTGCTTAGCCTGAACGCAACGGATTACAGCGTGAAGAAAAGCTGGGAGCTCCTCCCCAATCCAAACAGCCTGTTGCTCTCTGCTGATGGCCAAACCTTGTTTGTCACCGTGAAACAGAAATTCAATAAAGACCACTCCACCTCCGCGCCAGATAACGTGGTGCGTATTGATCTGAATAAATAATAACAACATGTTGCCGGGGCGCTCTCCGGCAACGTCGTCAGACTTTTAATGGCATGGCTATGGACAAGACTAAAACATACGCACAATTAATGAGAAAAACTGTGCTGGCTGCTACTATTGGCGCGCTTTCCGGCACGGTGAATGCTGCTGAAACCCCGACAGAAGCGGAAGATACCATTGTCGTACAGGCTGCAGAGGGACGTGATTTTAAACCCGGTGGCGATACGTTACTGCCTGCTTTCCTCGACGGCCAGGTCGCCAATGGCGGCAGGCTGGGGATGCTTGGTCAGCAAAATGCCATGGATGTGCCATTTAACGTTATAAGCTACACCTCAAAACTGGTCGAAGATCAGCAAGCTAAGACCGTAGCCGATGTTGTCGCCAATGACGCGAGCGTGCAGGCGGTGCAAGGCTACGGTAACTACGCAGAGACATACCGTATTCGCGGTCTGAAACTTGACGGCGATGATATGACCTTTGGTGGATTATCAGGTGTGCTGCCGCGCCAGGTGGTGGATACGCAGATGATCGATCGCGTTGAAATCTTTAAAGGCGCGAATGGATTGCTCAATGGCGCGGCCGGTAGCGGCGTTGGCGGAATGATTAATCTTGAACCCAAGCATGCAGACGATACGCCGATCACACGCCTTGGTATGGACTACACCAGTGACTCACAGGTGGGAACGTCGCTCGATGCCGGACGTCGTTTTGGTGACAATAACCAGGTCGGTGCCCGTGTGAATCTGTTGCATCGTGAAGGGGAGGGGGCGGTTGACGACGATAAACGTCGTACCACGCTGGCATCGCTGGGACTGGATTACCGTGGCGACCGTTTCCGCAGTTCATTAGACGTCGGGTATCAAAAAAAGACGTTTCACGGCGGTAACATGGGGATCAATGTCTACTATGTACCATTTGTCCCCGATCTGCCGAAAAATACGCACAACTATAGCCAGAGATGGGGTTATAGCGATATTGAAAATGAGTTCGGAATGGCGCGCACGGAATATGATCTGACCGATAACTGGACCGCTTACGCTGGTTTAGGTGCGCAGCACGCGCATGAAATTGGTTTGTACAGTGCCCCGGAAATATACAACCAGGCCGGTGACGCCAAAGCCGGACGCCTTGATACCAATCGTATTATTGATGCGTTCAGCGGGATGGCAGGGCTGCGCGGGAATTTTGATACGGGTTTTGTGTCACATAAGGTTAATGTAGGCTATTCCGCCGTCACTAAAGAAGACAAAATCGCCTGGCGCATGGGGTCACGTGCCGCACGTCCGGACGTCAATATCTACGATACGCAAGCTGTAGCAAAACCAGCGGTGACGGCGACGGGAGGTAACTATAGCGATCCGTTAACCAGTGGACGTACGCGTAGCCAGGGGTGGTTACTCAGCGATACGTTGGGCGTGCTTGATGATCAGCTTCTGTTTACCGTCGGTGCCCGCCACCAAAAGGTCGTGGTACGTGATTACAACAAAGAAACAGGCGCTGAAAACGTTAAGAACAGTTTTGATGACAGCCGCTGGATGCCGACGTACGGTGTCGTATATAAGCCGTGGCAGGAACTTTCTCTTTATGCGAATCATACCGAATCGCTACAGCCTGGCAGCACCGCGCCAAGCAGTGCGGTGAACTACGGTCAAAGCACCGGAATCATCCATGCAAAACAGAATGAGGTTGGGGTCAAAACAGACTTTGGGCGTGTAGGCGGTTCACTGGCGCTGTTTGAAATCAAAATGCCGGTTGCGCAGTTGGATAGCCAGACCCGGTATTACGCAATCAACGGTGAGCAGCGTAATCGTGGCGTGGAGCTGAATGTATTTGGTGAACCGGTGTTAGGACTGCGGCTGAACGCCAGTGCAACGTGGCTGGATGCGACGCTCAGTAAAAATCAAAACGGTGTCAACAACGGTAAGACGGCAATCGGCGTACCGGACTTCTATGCGGTGCTGGGGGCTGAATATGATATTAAACCTGTTGAAGGACTCACCGCGACGGCACGGCTGAACCATTCTGGCGCTCAGTATGCCAACGCGGCAAATACCAAGAAACTCGACAGTTTTACCACACTGGATTTAGGTGTGCGTTACCGTATGTCACTCAATCAAAATCAGAACCAGATGATTTTGCGTGCAGGGGTCGATAACGTCACCAACGAGAATTACTGGTCAGGTATTGATGATACCGGGACTTATCTGTTCCAGGGCGAGCCACGCACGCTGAAGGTTTCCGTCAGTTACGACTTCTGATTTTTTTCCTGGGCCTCGGTGCGTTGGGCAAGGATGCCCGGCGTATCCAAACGATTGCGCCTTGCGACAACCAGGTTGAAATGTTAAAAGAAGCCCCTTCAATAAAAACCACACAGGGGTAGGGCGTGAAAAACGCGTCAACTGCATCTGACACCAGCGTGTCTGATGCCGCGTCGACGAATGAACCGACGCTTCAGCGGGGGTTGCAAAACCGCCATATTCAGTTAATTGCGCTGGGCGGCGCAATTGGTACAGGCTTGTTTCTGGGAATCGGCCCGGCTATTCAGATGGCGGGACCTGCTGTATTACTCGGTTACGGTGTTGCCGGGATTATCGCGTTTCTGATCATGCGTCAGCTGGGCGAAATGGTGGTTGAAGAACCCGTTTCCGGATCGTTTGCCCACTTTGCCTATAAATACTGGGGTCCGTTCGCGGGTTTCTTGTCTGGCTGGAACTACTGGGTGATGTTTGTGCTGGTTGGCATGGCAGAACTCACCGCAGCCGGAATTTATATGCAGTACTGGCTGCCTGATGTCCCAACCTGGATTTGGGCCGCGGCTTTCTTCGTGATTATCAATGCGGTCAACCTGGTCAACGTGCGTCTGTATGGCGAAACGGAATTTTGGTTTGCGCTGATCAAAGTCCTGGCGATTATCGGCATGATTGGCTTTGGTATCTGGATGCTGGTTTCCGGCAACGGTGGCGAACATGCAAGCATCGATAACCTCTGGCGTTATAACGGCTTTTTCGCGACTGGCTGGAATGGACTGATCCTGTCGTTGGCGGTGATTATGTTCTCGTTTGGTGGTCTGGAACTGATCGGAATTACCGCTGCCGAAGCGCAGGACCCGCAAAAAAGTATCCCGAAAGCGGTAAACCAGGTGGTGTATCGTATTTTGCTGTTTTACATCGGCTCATTGGTGGTGCTGTTGGCGCTGTATCCGTGGGAGGAAGTGAAATCCAACAGCAGCCCGTTTGTGATGATTTTCCATAATCTTGACAGCAACGTGGTGGCTTCTGCGCTGAACTTTGTCATCCTGGTGGCTTCGCTGTCGGTGTATAACAGTGGCGTCTACTCTAACAGCCGTATGCTGTTTGGTCTGTCGGTACAGGGAAATGCACCGAAGTTCTTAACCCGAGTCAGCCGTCGTGGCGTACCGGTAAACTCATTGATTCTGTCCGGCGCGATTACGTCGCTGGTGGTGCTGATCAACTATGTGTTGCCGCAAAAAGCCTTCAGCCTGTTGATGGCGCTGGTGGTTGCGACGCTGCTATTGAACTGGATTATGATCTGTCTGGCGCACCTGCGTTTCCGGGCGGCAATGCGTCGTAAGGGGCGTGATACTCAGTTTAAAGCGTTGCTGTATCCGGCGGGTAACTACGTGTGCATCGCCTTCCTTGGTATGATTCTGGTGCTGATGTGCACCATGGATGATATGCGCCTGTCCGCTATCCTGCTGCCCGTGTGGATCCTGTTCCTGTTCGTGGCCTTCAAACTGCTGCGTCGCAAGTCCCGCTAATATCTAACCGATCTCATCCTGGTGATGAGATCGGTCCTTTCTTCATGCTACCGATTAACGCTGAAAGACACCTGCCAGGGCGCGAATATCATTTCCGGTAGGGGATTGATGAATGCGTAAACCAAACTCTTCGACGACGGCAAAAATATGGTCGAAGATATCAGCCTGAATACTTTCATATTCCAGCCACACCACCGTATTGGTAAACGCATAAATTTCAATCGGTAAACCGTGGTCATCTGGTGCAAGTTGGCGCACCATTAATGTCATATCTTTGCGAATACGCGGGTGGTGGCGTAAATATTCGTTCAGATAAGCGCGGAAGGTGCCGATATTGGTCATCTGGCGATGATTCAATACGGACTCAGGCGCATCTAATTGCTGGTTCCACTCGCTGATTTCCTGGTGACGCGTGGTCAAATACGGTTTCAGCAGATGCGCTTTATGCAATCGCTGGCGTTCATCTTCATCAAGAAAATGAATGCTGGTGGCATCGATGCTGATGCTGCGTTTAATCCTCCGACCACCGGAAGCCGACATCCCGCTCCAGTTTTTAAACGAGTCTGATACCAGCGACCAGGTGGGGATCGTGGTGATGGTATTATCCCAGTTGCGCACTTTTACGGTGGTTAAGCCAATATCAATAACCGCACCATCTGCGCCGTATTTCGGCATTTCCAGCCAGTCACCAAGCTTGAGCATATCGTTGGCTGAAAGCTGTATTCCGGCCACCAGACCGAGAATCGGGTCTTTAAACACCAGCATTAATACGGCTGCCATGGCACCCAGACCGCTTATCAGTATTGCCGGCGATTGGCCTATCAGCAGGGAAATCATCAGGATCCCGACGAGGATGGCGGCAATCAGTTTGATACCCTGAAATATACCTTTCAAGGGTAACTGGGATGCGGCAGGGAGTTTTTGCGACAGGTTGAGAATAACGTCCAGCAGAGAAAACAGGGACAGCAGGGCGTACATCATGATCCACAGCTGTGCGCAAGTCACTAATATATCTGCCGCTTCACTGCCTTTTTGTAGCCAGAGTGTGGCCTGTATATTGACGATGATACCTTGTAGCGTAAACGCCAGACGGTGGAATAATTTGTTCTGCGTGATAATTTGCAACCACAGACGGGAACTGGTGCTGGCACGTTTTTCAAATGCGCGTAATACCACCCAGTGCAAAATAACGTGAACAATAATGGCGGTGATAAAAATAATGCCAAAAATCATCACCAGCGAGGTGGTGTGATTTATTTCAATGCCGAGTTCTTCTACCTGAGATATCAATTCCTGCATAATGTCTCCTTAATAAACAGCGGTCTATGATGACCGCTGTGTGGAGCTTATGCAAATGTGGGGATCAGACTTCTGTCAGCGTCGTTTCTTGCGGCAGACGTGATTTTGGCAGGGCGGCGTTGAAGTCTTCTACGCTGTGATGACCCACCGGGACCACGACAACGCTGGTGTAACCTTTTTCTTTCAGACCAAACTCTGCATCCATCACTGCCGCATCAAAGCCTTCAATCGGCACTGCATCCAGACCCATTGCTGCAACGCCCAGCAGGAAGTTACCGACGTTCAGGTACACCTGTTTTGCCATCCAGTGGTTGTCATCTTTCAGTTCTTTGCGATGCATATCAGCAAAGAAGGTACGACCTTTGTGGTTTGCGGCTTTGGCTTCAGGGGTGGCGAAGCGTCCATCGCGCTCTTCTTGATCCACCACGCGCTCCAGCCACGCATCGTCCATCGCCGTTTTGGCGCAGAACACCACGACGTGGGAAGCATCCAGCATTTTACGTTCGTTGAACACGAAGCCGCCGGCTGCGGACTTGGCCACCCGCGCTTTTCCTTCGTCAGTGCTGGCAACGATAAAGTGCCATGGCTGAGAGTTGGTACTGGACGGACTAAACTGCAGCAGCGTTTTTAATTTTTCGGCCTGCTCAGCGGTCAGTTTTTTAGTCGGATCGAATGCCTTAGTGGAGTAACGTTTTAAGGCGACAGAAACAATATCCATAACTACTCCTGGTGGTTTTTTATACCCTGCGGGTACGTTTTGTTTCAGCAGGGTACAGGGTTAGCGGGAAAATGATAAGACCGAAAAATGCAAAAACACTTATCGACGCTAACGATAAATCAGCCAGGCCGCAGGCGTTTTTGATCCCGCTTAGGCAGGCCGTCTACCACCCGATGCCATGAGTCGTTCACCAGGTCAGTCAGTAATGACTCGCTAATATCATCGCCGGGGTAGACGGATATCCAGTGCTTTTTATTCATGTGATAGCCCGGTTCGATACTGCGGTAAATCTGCTGATTCAGCAGTGATTTTTGTGGGTCTGATTTCAAATTAACCAACGGATGACCGCGCTGCTCTGAGACAATCATAAAAATCTTACCGCCGACTTTGAAGACATCGTATTCCGGGCCGAACGGCCAGCATTGCTCAGTAAAAGGCAGTTCGAGCGCAATACGTTTAGCACAAGCATGCAGCGTTTGGCCGTCCATTATTTTTCCTCGCGGGTCAGTGCGCGCCACATGGCCTCAAACCCCATCGAAATATATTCATTCGCGCGGGCAGGATCGCGGGCGGCAAATTCCATGGTTGTTTCTGCCAGTGAAAGAAAAAGCCCATCACCGAAGGCACGATATTCGTCAGACATAAATTCAGGGCGAACGGAACGATGACATAAATCGCGCAGTTCCGGGAACATATCATCAGCCTGCTGTTCGGTTTCTTTGCTGATCTTTTCGCTGACGGCCAGTTGGCGGATAGTGCGATGTCCACAAGTATGGTCCAGACCCCAACTGATGTAGCTGTTCCAGATGTAGTGAGTCATGGTTTTGGCATCGGTCACTGAGCGATCCAGATTTGCCATCATTGACTGGCAGAGGTCTTGCTTTAAATGGAGGTAAAGCTCGTTGATCAGATCATCTTTTGTTGCGAAATAGCGAAACAATGTTCCCTCTGCGACACCTGCATTGCGGGCAATTACGGCGGTAGAGGCCGCAATGCCTGATTGTGCAAATGCTGCGGTTGCAGCTTCCAGTAATGCCTGTTTTTTGTCTTCACTCTTCGGACGAGCCACTACACTTTACCCCTAAGTCTGTAAAAAAATAGGATTGAATCACGGCCTTTGCAGCACCGCAACGGCGAATGTCAAAGATTGAAAATCATCTTGACGACAAACTTTCGATTTCTATAATGAGTGCTTACTCACTCATAATCAAGAGTCAGTCGCGCAACCCAGCGGAAAGGGGGCGCGTTTAAGGTCAGGATATGAAGCGTCTCACAGTTTGTGTGGTTGTTATTATGCTCATTGCCGCAGCAGCAAGTTTACCGTTTGTCCTCAATGCCGGATTTGGTCAGGCGCCGCAAGGAGCACAACTGAGTCAGGTTGAACAGTCGCCACACTATCGTGATGGACAGTTTCATAATCAGGTCCCGACCCCGGGCTATACCGGCAACAAAGGTATGCTGGCGGCCTGGTGGGAGTTTCTGATCGCGAAGCGAGAAAACGCGCGACCCGCGCAGCCGTTACCACTGGTTGCGACCGATCTCGCCAGTTTATCGCCAGAGCAGGATACCCTTGTCTGGCTGGGACATTCCTCGTGGTATTTACAGTTGGCGGGCCAGCGTATTCTTATTGATCCGGTGTTGAGCAATTATGCCGCACCGTTTTCATTCCTGAATAAAGCTTTTGCTGGTGAGTATCCGTGGACCGCGCAGACGATGCCGGAGATCGATCTTCTTATTATCTCGCATGATCATTATGACCATCTGGATCTTGCCACCATCAAGGCCCTGATGCCGAAGATTAAGCGCGTGATTACGCCACTTGGCGTGGGATCGCACCTGCGTTACTGGGGAATGAACAGCGAGATTATTGAGGAACGTGACTGGAATCAATCCGTCAAAGTGACGGACTCGCTGATCGTCCATGTCCTGCCGGCCCGCCATTTTTCTGGCCGGGGGATTAAACGTAACCAAACGCTGTGGGCCAGTTTCATGTTTGAAACGCCGGAACAGAACGTTTACTACAGCGGTGACTCCGGCTACGGGCCGCATTTTAAAGCGATTGGCGAGCAGTTTGGCAAGGTCGATTTGGCAATCATGGAAAATGGTCAGTATGACCCGGACTGGAAGTTCATTCATATGATGCCGGAAGAAACCGCCCAGGCCGCGGCCGATCTCCACGCGAAAGCGGTATTACCCGGACATGCGGGTCGCTTCGTTCTGGCAAAACACACCTGGGATGATCCCTACAAAAGACTGGCACTTGCCAGTCGCCGCCAACATTACCGATTGCTGACGCCGATGCTGGGTGAGCCGGTAGCACTGTCCGAACCGGACCAACAGTTTACGGCCTGGTGGCAGCAGGCAACGCAATGAACAGAGGGGAGAGCATGATGACGATTTCTGCTCAGGTAATTGATACGATTGTTGAATGGATTGATGATAATTTGAACCAACCCTTGCGCATTGATGATATTGCGCGCCATGCGGGGTATTCAAAATGGCATCTGCAACGCCTTTTTTTGCAGTACAAAGGCGAGAGCCTCGGGCGTTATATTCGTGAACGTAAGCTATTATTAGCGGCACGCGATCTGCGCGATACCGACCAAAAAGTTTACGATATCTGTTTGAAGTATGGCTTCGATTCGCAGCAGACTTTCACGCGTATTTTTACCCGTACGTTTAGCCAGCCGCCTGGGGCGTATCGTAAAGAAAATCACAGCCGCACGCATTAACGGTATACGGGTTCTCGCGGGTCTATTCTGCCAGCGAGAACCAACGCCGCCAGATGAAGCGCAGTACAAAATATTCAATCACCCCGAGAAGCAAGAACCACAGACAAAACAACAAAGTATAAAACTGATTAAGATCCATTAAATGAAAGGTTGTGACTAACTTTTGCGCCAACACCAGGCCAAGCGAAGGGGCGGGCAGCAGCAGGCAGGAAAGCAGAGCCAACAGCAGTATCCCGGCGGCGGTAATCAGTGATTCAAGCGGGTGTTTCATGGCATTGTTAAACTTGAGTTAAAAAGCCATTGTCCGGGATCTCGTTGGTTAACGCAAACGTCACGCTTAATGCCCCGCCCAGATCTCACAGTGTTTTTTCACCAGTCCACTCAGCGAGCCACCGTTTGCCACAAAATCACGCATGTGCCGCACCTCATTGTGACCCTTTTTCACCTGCTGATGTAAGGTGTGAACGGCACTCGCTGCCCCTACTTTTTCAGCCGACGCAGCGACAGTGTTCAGTAAGCGTAGCGTGTCATCCGCCAGGCAGTGGTGATCCCCGGTATTCACGTCGGTGAGAATTCCTTCCATACCAAAACGACAGGCCTGAAAACGGTTGAACTTGTACAACAGATAATCATTTTCCTGATGCCTGAATGGCCGTTCGGTGAGTAACCAGTGGGCGGTAGCCTGAATTAGCCCGGCTATGTTGAGGGCGTGCTCAAGGGTCAACGGGGTGTCCATCACCCGTACCTCTACCGTGCCAAAATGCGGACTGGGGCGGATGTCCCAGTGCAAATCTTTAATGCTGTCAATCATGCTGGTATACGCCAGTCGGCGAAAGAGCCTGGTAAATTCCTGCCAGTTGCTTACCCACGGCATCGGGCCATTATCGGGAAATCCGGAGAAAATGTTCAGCCGTGCGCAGGCAAAGCGTGTATCGGCAGCCTGCATATAGGGGGAGGCCGCAGAGAGCGCAATAAAGTGGGGGACAAATCGTGACAGGCCGTGCAGCAGGTAAATCGCATCGTCACCGTTGGCACAACCGATATGAACATGCTGACCGAAAACCGTTGCCTGCTGAATAAGGTAGCCGAAGTTCTCCAGGTTCCGCCGATAGCGTTCGTCATCACACACTTCCTGACGCTGCCATGTCTGAAATGGGTGCGTACCACCACCGCAGATTTCGAGGTGAAGCGTTTGGGCTGCGCGCAAAACAAGGTGTTGTATGGTGGAAAACTGCGCGGCCGCCTGGTCAACATCGCAACACACCCCGGTCGCCATTTCCAGCATACTTTCGGTGATATCGTGCTTCACCTCGCCGACAGTGAGTTCTGACTTCACGGCGTCAATCAACCTGGACGCGTCCTGACTCAGATCGTAGCCCGGAGGATTGATTACCTGCATTTCCAGTTCAATACCTAACGTAAAGGGGTCTGAGACATGAAAATCGGGTAGTGACATCGTGTTCTCCTGAGCGTTGATTTCTAATCAGTATAGAAGGGGCGGCGATTTTCTGTGCTGCGTGAAAAATCCCTGGCCAGCGCTTTGAAGGTGAAATGGCGGGTGCTATAACGTGGTTTTTGCTTGCATAACAGGGGGTGAACAGTGCCAGAGATAAATCTGTATGGGCAAACGGTGGGTGATGCCCTACCGGACTGGAATGGCGCAACTGCGCTGCCACGGAGTGTGCTTATCGGACAATATTGCCGTCTGGAGCCCCTGAATGCTGACCGCCATGCCGCCGATTTGTTTGACGCCTACGCGCAGGCACCTGACGAACGTGACTGGACCTGGCTTGCCAGCACGCGTCCTGCGAGCGTAGAGGAGGCCGTGCGCTGGGTCACGGGCAAATCAACGGATGCCACTTTGGTTCCCTATGCGGTGATTGATTTACAATCCGGGCGCGCCGTGGGGTTAGTCTCATTTATGGCGATCGACCTTGTAAATGGCTCGGTCGAGATAGGCCATGTGACCTGGTCGCCACGAATGAAGAATACGGTGCTGGGTACTGAAACCGTCTGGCTGTTGCTGCGCCAGGCGTTTGCGCTGGGCTATCGCCGCGTGGAGTGGAAATGTGATTCCCTGAACATCGCATCCCGACGTGCGGCGGAGCGTTTAGGGTTTATCCATGAAGGGCGCTTTCGCCAAAAGATGGTGCGCAAGGGCCGTAATCGCGACAGCGACTGGCTATCAATGATTGACGATGAGTGGTCACAGTGTGACGCTGTTTTGCAGCGTTGGCTGGCAGCGGATAACTTTGATGAAAAAGGGCTGCAGCGCCAGTCACTGGCGGCATGTCGGCAGCAATAGTACGCTTCAGAAAAATTAACGATGCGCCCGCAGTCAGTACAGTCATGGCATGGGCGCATTTATTATGGGTGCTGATTCACTAACGGGTTTGCCAGCGGGTACGTTCGACGGCGCTTTGCCATTCATGCCAGCGTTTTTGCAGTCTTCCATGGCGTACCATATCGGGCTGGAACGACACGTGATCGGGCAGGTAGTCGTGTAACTGGCTGGTTGCTATACCCAGCAGGTTCTTGCGTGCCAGCAGTCCTGCACCTATCGCGGAAAGTTCAGGGATATCGCTGCGCATGACCGGACAGCCCAGCAAATCAGCCTGATACTGCATCAGCCAGTCATTTTTTGTTGGTCCACCGTCAACCATTAACGCACTGAGTTGAAAGCCTTTGTGCTGGCGCATCGCGGATACAACATCGGCAATCTGATAGGTAATGGACTCTAGTGCTGCACGTACCAGATGTGCGCGCTTTACTCCGCGGCTAAGACCGTGAATCAATCCTCTGGCATCTTCATCCCACCAGGGGGCGCCCAGTCCGGTCAGTGCCGGAACAAAATAGACGCCCAGTGTCGAGTCAACCGTAGCAGGCAGTGTATTGAGCTCGTGCAGCAATTGCGCGTCCGGTAATTCGCTAAGACCTGTGCTATCGGCCATCCATGCGACGGCGTCCCCGGTATGCGGAATATTGCCCTCCAGACCGTAGACCAGGGTATCACCATCATGCCAGGCGATGGTCGTTGCCAACGCGTTCACCGCAGACTGTGTCGTGAATACAGGAGCCATAACGGAAGATCCGGTGCCATAGGTGGCTTTGACACAGCCTTCGGTCCCCAGTCCATGAGCAAACAGCGCGGCATGAGAGTCGCCGATCATCGCCAGAATAGGGATGCCATCAGGTATCGTCGCCAGGCCTTGTGTGACGCCAAAAGGGTAGCTGGAAGGACAAATTTCAGGCAGTGCCTGTCGTGGGATACCAAACAGCGCCAGCATCTCGCTATCCCATTGGCCACTGTTCAGATTGAGCAATTGCGTACGCGAAGCGTTCGAGATGTCGCAACGAAATGACTGGCCGTGTGTCAGGTTCCACAATAACCAGCTATCGATGGTTCCGAGACATATTTCGGCTTGCTGTGCGAGCGCCATACCGTTGGGAACAGACTCCAGTAGCCAGCGCATTTTAGAGGCAGAAAAGAGCGGGGCGACGGGTAATCCGGTGGCGGATTTTATGTGTGCCTCTCGGCCCTGTTCACGTAATGCACGACAAAAATCGGCCGTCCGCGAACACTGCCAGGTGATGGCAGGGCCGATGGGGCGTCCGCTGGTACGATACCAGCCGATCGCCGTTTCACGTTGATTGCTGATCGCCAGCGCGGCGACGCGATGTGCGCCAACGGCAGCAATGGCTTGTGCCACCACAGCCAGCGATGCTTCCAGCAGCGCATCGCCCGACTGTTCAACCCAGCCTTCGCGGGGCGTGTGGATCGCCAACGCCCGGGAGAATTTCGCGACCACATTTCCCTGGCTATCCAGCGCGACGGCTTTGGCATTGGTGGTGCCTTCATCGAGCGCAACAATAATGTCTTTTTGTGCTGACATTGTTTTCTCCAGCCCCTCTGATTCCCTGAGTATTAGCGATGGAAAAAGGTGTCCACCCCGAGATAGCGGGTGAAGGCTTCATGCAGCACCTCGGCGCTGGCGGAATGGTTCATGGCCACGTGATGCTCAAAGCCGTTGCGACAGATCCAGGACAGTAGATCCTCCAGATGAGGCACCTGAATTACCGCGCGGCAGCCAACAGTGTCCAGTGGATCGTCAACCGATTGCCCTTCCCCGACGTAGGCTTTGATTTCACCGGTTAAATCGTCGGTGCTCAGGCGGAAGTAGGTCAGCGCACCGCTTTTCATGCGTCCATGTACCGCACCACAGGTGTTTTCTTTTCCCACCGTGGTGCCGATAATATCTGCCGTGCCCATCTTCGGGTTATCCAGACTGGCTGATGCGAAGTTACCGCAGTGAAACAGGACACATTTATCACGATCGTCGCCGAAATTATTATTCCAGTCAGCAATCGATGCAGGGCTTAAATTACTGCTGGCGAGCGCGTACATTGACAATGCACCCATCACGTCCACTTCGCAGGCGCTGGGCATTAACTGCCCGGACATTACGCTCATGATCGAACAAACATTGATACCCAAATTTTCCTGCAGCGAGGTCCAGCACTGGATGGCTGTCGTATCAATATCGTTGGCAACAACCCATTCGCTGATAACGACAAACAGTTTTGCCATTGTGACCAGTTTGTCAGTTGGAATGGTGCTGGCGTCGGCGTTATCCAGCAACAGACGTCGCTTCTCATCCACGCGAATATCGTCGTCGCGCAGTCGTTTGATGCGGGTAAAGACTTCAGACAGGTCCAGTGTTTCCACGGCGATCCCCAGCCTTTCGAGTAATTTTTCGCTGTAGCGGACGGTATTAAACCCGGCCGGACGTGCACCGATTGCGCCGACGCGTACACCGCGCATGCTGGTAACAACCCGGCAGATTTGTTCGAAGCGTTTCAGATCCTGTTCAAACACTTCGCCTGACAGATCGCAGACATGCTGAGTGGTCAGCGTAAACGGTATACCGTACTGGCGCAGGTTATTGCACAGGGAGATCTTGCCGCAGAAGCTGTCACGGCGGGTGGCCAGTCCCATTTTATCAAGATTGTCCTCCTGCGCCTGTACCAGCACCGGCACATTTAAACCAGAAAGACGCAGCGTTTCCGCTATCGCTTTTTCGTCGCCAAAGTTAGGCAACAGTACCACCACACCGTGAATGTCATCGCGGTGTGTGCGGAATAATTCAGCACAAATTTTCGCATCCTGACGGGTTTCAACCCCACCGAGCTCGGTCTGCGTATCGTCGAGCATAATGGTTTTAATGCCCAGCCGGTCAAAGAGTGCGCTGGCCTGTTCGCGGGCTTCAGCAACCAGATAGCTCGGGAAAAATCCCCGATTGCCAATGATGACAGCCATGGTCAGTTGTTGAGGAATTCGGGACATAGCTTTCTCCAGTAAGTGTTCTGTTATTATTGTTTTATCGTGTTGCCTGTAACAGCGCGGTGGCGTTTTTCACGACGCCCGCTGCGTCAATTTCGTGGCGCGCGCGTGTTGCCGCACGATCGGCGGCGATGGCATATTGGCCATCGCCAATGCCTAATCTACGCAGTGGAATCGCACTGCCTGCTTCTGCCAGCACTTCAGCCACCAGACTACCCACGCCACCATTCACGTTATGTTCTTCTACGCTGACCACAGCCTTGCAGTGGGCTAATGCCGCCAGCAACTGTTGGGTATTGCAGGGGCGAATTGACGGTACACTGATTACGCTGGCATCAATACCAGCCTGTTCCAGCTGTGTGGCAGCCTCGACAATTTCATGCACGGTTGAGCCCATCGCGACCAGCGCAACATCTTTTCCTTCCCGCAGAATATCGATATTCCCCGGGGCGAAGCGGTAGTTTTCGTCGTGCAATTCGGGCAAGGCTTTGCCATCAAGGCGAATATAAACCGGACCAACGTGGCTTAAGGCATAGTCGATAATTTGTCGGCATTCCACTGGACAGGATGGGGCGTAAATCTCAATATTGCCAAAGCCTCGCAGCACGGAAATGTCATCAATGCTGTGGTGCGTACTGGCGAGCGGGCCGTAGCTGGCCCCCGCGTTCAGACCAATCAACTTCACGTTGGTATTGTTGTAGCAAATGTCGACTTTAATTTGCTCATTAGCCCGTGAAATCAGGAAGGGCGCGGCGTTACAGGTGACGGCGATTTTACCGCCCAACGCCAGACCAGCAGCGGCGCCGACCAGCGTCTGTTCGGCAATACCTACGTTGACCAGACGGCCGGGAAATTCCTGCATAAATGGGGCGATTTTAGCTGTTGATGTTGAGTCGGCCACGACGGGTACAACATCCATCCCGCGTTTGACTGCGGCAATTAACGTGTTCACCATCACGGTGGCGAGGTGTTCGCTATTACGCATCTTTCAGTTCCTCCAGCGCCAGTTCAATTTCTTCTCCTTTTGGCACACGGTGATGCCATTCCGGGCGGCCCTGAATAAAGGAGATCCCGGCCCCTTTGGTGGTGTGTGCAATGACAACGTGCGGTTTGCCTTCGGGTGTTAATCCTTCCAGCGTGCGCACCACATCATTCATATCGTTCCCACGGCACTCTGTAACCTGCATGCCGAAGGCACGCCATTTTTCATCCAGCGGATCGGTGTTCATGATCTCTTTGGTTGCTCCGGCGAGTTGGAGGTTATTTTTATCGTTGATAATAATGAGGTTATCGAGTTTATAGTGGGCGGCGACCAGGGCCGCTTCCCAGTTACTGCCTTCGGCCAGTTCTCCGTCACCGGTGACGACAAATACCCGGCGCTTGCTATTGCTACGTTTAGCTGCCAACGCAATCCCTACTGCAACCGGTAGGCCGTGGCCAAGAGCCCCTGTGTTCAGTTCGATTCCTGGTGTTTTATGTTTTACCGGATGGCCTGGCAGATGCGAATCGGCGTGTTGGTAGGTCGCCAGCCAGTCCACCGGAATAAACCCCGCTTCTGCCAGTACACAGTAGTACCCCCCCACGGCATGACCTTTCGACTGGATGTAGATATCACGCTCGTCGCTCTCTTTAAGCGCCACAGAGCAGTTCAGGATGCGAAAATAGAGTGCTGTCAGCAGTTCAACCTGCGACAGGTCAGCGCCAGTGTGCCCGCCAGCCGGGCTTTCAGCATTCAACACGATTATGCGGCGACGCACGGCACGTGCTTTCTTTTCTAGCTCTGGTATTGAGAGCAAAAACGGATTCATAAGACACCTCTTGAATGTTTAATCTTAGTTGAATAAATATTCCGTACGGGTGCAGTAGTGCAACTGTCTCTCTATTCACTGCGTAATCTGCAGATAAAACAGTCTGTCGTTATTGGTTAGAATAAATATTCACTACTGATTTATTATTCATTATTGAAGATATGCCTTGTCTGGCAGTTTGTCTACGGCTTATGCCACCAAATTTTGGAGAAAAGAGAAAAGGATCACACTAACGAGTTAACAGGAAAGGTGCAGATGGCTTGTTATCTATTCAGGTATGAATAAAAATAACAGGTAGTTTACCAGGGGGAATGCCATGTCAAAGCAGGATGAACAGCGGTTGCTGGTTAAGATAGCCACACTCTACTATGCCGAAAATAAAAAACAGTCTGAGATCGCTACGCTGCTGCACTTGTCGCAGTCCTTTGTCTCCCGTGCGTTGACGCGTTGCCAGAAAGAAGGGCTGGTGAAAATCACCGTCGTACAGCCGACCAATATCTTTGTGGAGCTGGAAAAAGCCATTGAAGAGCAGTTTGGTATTCGCCAGGCGATTGTCGTTGATGTTGGAGATAACCCCAGCAGTACGCAAATCAAACATGCTATTGGCAGCGCGGCGGCACACTATGTTGAAACCCGCCTGCGTGCCGAGGACCTGGTTGGGATTTCCTCCTGGAGTAGCACCATTCGTTGCATGGTTGATGAGATGCACCCGCAAAATATCCGTGCAGCGGGCGTCATTCAGTTGCTGGGGGGCGTAGGGCCGAACGGCAACGTGCAGGCCACGATTCTTACCCAGCAGTTGGCGGCGCATCTTGGCTGTCCGGCCTGGCTACTGCCTTCACAAAGCATTGAACATTCGGTGGAGGAACGTACGCGGTTGGTTAACAGCCCGGACGTTGCTGCTGTGGTTGAAAAGTTTGCCGAAGTGGATGTGGCGATTGTCGGCATTGGTGAACTCGAGCCTTCTCAACTGCTGAAAAACTCAGGCAACTACTACAACGAAGAAATGTTGCGACTGCTGGCCGAACGCGGCGCGGTCGGGGATATCTGTCTGCATTATTACGATGCAGCGGGAAATCCGGTACTTAGCCATGAGGAAGATCCGGTCATCGGCATGGAGCTTTCGCAGATCCGCGACTGCAACCATGTGATTGCGCTGGCGGGCGGAGTGGAAAAACAGAATGCGATTCGCGGCGCACTGCAGGGAAATTATATTGACGTACTGATCACAGACTACCCGACAGCGCGTAGTCTGGTAAAAGGGTGATGTCGCGGCGAGTTCAGTTATAACCAGCCCCAGGGGCTGGTTATAGTCATCAGCGTTTTGTTAAGCGTAGTTTATCAGGCCTACTGTCATACGCGACGTAGGCCTGATAAGCACAGCACCTTGAGGGCTACTGCGTTTCCATCGCTGCTTTTTGCGCGACCACGGCGGCTTTTTGCTGCATGCGATTTTGCATCTGGTCGATGATGACTGCGACAATAATCACGATGCCTTTAATCACCATCTGCCAGAATTCGCTGACCCCCATCATGACCAGACCATCGGCCAAAAAACCGATGACGAAGGCACCAATTAATGTCCCTAAAATCGTGCCCCGCCCACCCGCCAGCGACGTACCACCAAGTACAACGGCGGCAATGGCGTTCATCTCAAATGCCGTACCGTTCGCCGGATGGCTGGCGGAAAGTTGCGCTGAGACCACAATACCGGCAATGGCGGCACACAGTCCTGACAGGGTATAGACCCAGATTTTCACCTGTTTTACTTTTACTCCTGACAGCTCAGCAGCGCGTTCGTTATCGCCGATGGCGTACACGTGGCGACCAAAAGGCAGGCGACGGGCGACGTAAGCAATGACCAGGGCCAGCGCTATCATCATCCAGATGGCCCACGGAATGCCAAACAACGTTCCAGCACCAATCTCATCAAAACCGGTATTACCGAGCTGAGGATTACCGGAAAGCCCTGGGAAGGTTTGCCCATCGGAGGTCAGCATTGCCGCGCCGCGCAAAACGTACATGGTGCCAAGCGTACAAATAAACGGCGCAACGTTATACCGGGTGATGATCCAGCCATTCGTCGCGCCAATCAGTCCACCAATCAACAGAACGACAGGTACAATTACCCAGACACTGGGAAAAATTGCTATGCCGAACATCGGTAATACAATACCTTTGGTGATAAGCCATCCGGCAATCATGCCGCACAGCCCCAGCGTCGCGCCAATCGAGAGATCAATCCCGGCGGTAATAATGACAAACGTGATCCCCAGTGCCAGAAATGCGTTAATGGCAATGTGCTTGATCATAATGACCATACTGCCGCCAGAAAGGAATCCCGGTACGGTAAAAGCAAAAAAGCCGACTATCAAAAACAGTGCAATAAAGGTGCGTAATTTTAGGATCAACAGCAGGATATTTTCCCGTGAGAAAGCGACTGTGGAGCGAGGCGCGACGACAGCAGATTGTAGTGTTTTCATGTCAGAACCCCTGAGCACTTGCGGTTACCAGCGCCGACTCTTCGGCACGATCGCGGGCGATATCGGCCGTTAGCTTGCCGCCGGACATCACCAGAATGCGGTCAGAAACCGCCATAATTTCTTTTAAATCCGAGGTGGAGAAGACCACAGCAATCCCCTGCTGTGAAAGTTGGACCATCATGCGGAACACATCGGCTTTTGCCCCGACGTCGATGCCACGTGTCGGTTCGTCAAGAAATAGAATTTTGGGATTGGTGAGCAGAGAGCGACCAATCACCACTTTTTGCTGATTACCGCCGCTCAGCGCCTGAATTTCCACATCGGGTGAGGAGACTTTTATCGACAGATTACCAATTGTGCTGGCGACTACCGCCTCTTCATCTTTACGGGCAATGGCAAAGCCGCGCTGCAAACGGCGCCACAGGCTGGCAATGGTCAGATTGGTGGCAACGGATGAAATAGGGAAAATCCCCGTGCGTTTGCGGTCTTCTGGCACCAGACTCATCCCCATACGGATGCGATCGGCGGTCGTTAAGCGTTGCGGGACCGGTTTGCTGTCGAGCCACAGTTTGCCGAGATAGTTGCGCTCAGTACCTAACAAGCACTCGAACAATTCAGTTCGTCCGGCTCCCATCAGCCCATAGATACCGACAATTTCACCCGCGTGAACGTTAAAGGTGACATCATTGACGACCGCGTTGCCCGCAGTATTGACGCAGGTAATATGTTCCGCTTCCAGAACCGGGGCGCCAAACGTGCGGCCAGGTTCGAGAAAGTTGCTCACCGGATCGCTGCCCAACATCTCGCGCACAATCCATGGCACATCGATCTCGCTCACCCTGGCTTCGGCCTGAAATTTACCATCGCGTAAAATGGTGATCACATCGCCAATCGACATCAATTCTTCGAGACGATGGGAAATGTAGATAATTGACACCCCCTGGCGGGTCAGTTCACGAATGACACGGAACAGGATCTCGACTTCAGTTTTACTGAGCGCTGAGGTGGGTTCGTCAAGGATCAGGATATCCGCATCTTCAGCCAGGGCCTTCGCGATTTCGACCAGTTGTTGCTGTCCCACTTTGAGATTGCCAACCAGATCGCGTGGTGATATTGGCTGATCGAGTCGGGTTAACAGTTCGGCGGTACGTTTTTCCTGTTCGGCCTCATCAATGGGAGCCATGCCCGTTTGAATTTCCCGACCGAGGAAAATATTTTCCGCGACGGTGAGGTTCTCAAACAGGTTTAGTTCCTGATGCACCATGCCAATTCCGTGTGCCGCTGCGTCCCGGGTATTGGCGAAGCGCACGGGATTTCCATTAAGCGACATCTCGCCGCTGCTGGGCTGCTGAACACCCGCGAGGATCTTCATCAGTGTGGATTTTCCCGCGCCGTTTTCACCAATAATCACGTTCACTTTGCCGCGCCAGACCTGATAATCCACGCTGTCCAGCGCAATCGTACCAGGAAACAACATGGAAATAGCATGGGTGCGCAGGATGATGTCATCAGCTGAGGTATTGCGCATTAATGAGTCTCCTGTTCAAGCGTCAGCGCTGCCGCGTTTTCCGCTTTTCCAGCATTCAACGTCACGGCGAACAGCACTGTCGCAGTCTTCCCTTGCCAACTCGTGTCTACGGCGGATAAGTGTTTTGCCGCTTCGCGGTTATAGGCCCGTGAAAGTTGGGCAAACTGAACCTGATTAGTAAAATCTTCGAACTTGAAACCGCTGGCATCACGAATAGCATTGCCGCGCATTACCGGACCAATCTGGACTGTGACGGGCATGTCATTGACCTTCACCACGATGGTGCGTTCACGCCCATTGGTGGTGTCGATGCTATCAATCGTGCTGGTCAGGCGTACAAACACGCTTTCGGGAGCGGGTGAGGGGGCCTTCAGGCGAGTGGTCAGCGCTGAAGCATCCAGAGCATGTTGCTGCGCCGCCTCCAGAACACGGGATTGCCAGGTTTGTTGCGCGATCTGATCGGGAGTTTGGTTGTCGAAACTGGCTTTGGCCTGTGGATCGGCCGGGATGATGGGTTTGCCGTTTTCGTCGAGGTCAACTACCGTGCAGGCCGTCAGCAACAGGGCGGCGCACCCAACCAGTGCGGCACCCCATTGTGTTAACGACATAGTGCCTCCGTTTAGTGGCTCAAATTAAACGAGTTCAGCTTGCTGGCATTGGTTTCATCAATCAGCACGCAATCCATAAGCTGTTTTTCCTCTTTCTGGGCTTTGCCGTTTTTCAGGTAATAATCTGCCTGCTCAACCGCCATTTGTGCCTGTTGCCAGCCGGGTTGCAGCACGGTCGCTTTGATATTGCTTTTATTGATGATTGAATCGCGGGTGTAGTCGCTACCATCAAAACCGACCACGATGACATTATTTTTCCCGGCAGCCTTCAGTGCGGCCTCGGCACCCAGCGCCATAGTGTCATTCCCTGAGATCACCCCTACGATATCCGGGTTGGTTTGCAGAATGGATTCCATGCGGGTAAAGGCTTCGGTTTGGCTCCAGTTTGCTGTTTGTTGGGCCACCATTTTCATGTCCGGGTAATCGTCGAGTACATCGTGATATCCCTGCGAGCGTACATGAGCGTTGGTGTCGGACTGACGCCCCAGTAGTTCAACGTACTTCCCTTTTCCGTCCAGCAGTTTGGCGAACGTCTCCGCACCGAGCTGTGCGCCTTGATAATTATTCGACACGATTTGTGCGACGGCGATGCCGGTTTTATTGATTTCGCGATCGATCAGAAAGGCAGGCACGCCTGCTGCTTTGGCTTTTTCCAGCGGACCCACGGTGGCATCCGCACCCGCATTATCGAGAATGATTGCTTTCGCTTTACGGGCAATGGCGGTTTCAATCAGCTGGTTTTGTTTATTGACGTCATCATCATGAGAGGCAACCAGCGTCGTGTATCCCAGCGCTTTTGCTTTGGCAACCGCGCCGTCGGCCTCGGCTTTAAAGAACGGGTTGTCGTGGGAAGGGGTAATAATCGCAATCAATCCGTTGTCAGCAGCATACAGCGAACCCGAGGCGGTCAGGATCGAGGCCAGTAATACGGATTTAACCAGGGTCTTGTTCATCTTTTTCTCCACTTTGAATATTTATTCAAATATGATTTATTATTCAAATTAACGATAAATCGAGATAATCGAACTGTCTACGATTTGCGCAGCTAATTTCTTAAAAGGAGAAAAGGATCACGATCCTGATGGCGAGGCCGGGCACAGCGTAATGATGTTGTTACCACGCTGAAACCAACGCACGTTGACGTCCTGATTGCCGAGGTTTGCCGAAAATGATGGCATAATTTGCAGGGTTATATGCTGAGTCGTGAGGGCGGTAATTTTTGCGCTGGCGAAACCAGGTAACCCGCTTGCCTGGGTGGAGAATGCCTTATACAGACTCTCTTTGGCGCTGAAGGCCAGGGTTAAGGCAAGTGGAAAGGGGAGTGACGCATGAAGCAAAACCTTTCTCTCAGTGTTGTCTATAATGCTGTCAGCCAGCTCAGCTGCGACCTGCGGCGAAAAAATAGCCTCAATATCCAGTCCGACGGGGTGGCGTGAGACGACAGCCAGTGCCGTTGTCGCGCTATGACTGATACTGCCAAAGAGGCCATGTGGCCACAGCGGTTGTCGCTGCTCGCCGATGCCGGGCACCGTTTTGATACCGTATTCACGTAAAGCATGTATTGCGGCGATACGTCCTGCCAGGTGCTCTGCTTTACGTTTACGTGCGCCAGCGGTTAGCTGGGCATGGTGAGGGAGCCAGAGCAGATCGTGCTCGTGAAAGCTGTTGGGATCAAATTCGATGATCTGCAGCGAATAGTCTGCGAAAGGCAACGATGTGTGTGTTGTACGCATGATTTTGTATCGTTTCCCTCTCCCCACCGGGAGGAGAGGGAACAACGCTATCAGAAGTGTGTATTCACGCTCATGAACCACGTACGACCCGGTTCGTTATAGGTGTACGCGCCAGCGCCCGCCATATAATTACCGGTAACGATATCGCCAGTGGTCTGGGCATTGCCTTCACGCCACAGACGTTTGTCAAAGACGTTATCCACGCCGCCGGTCAGGCTGACGTTTTTGGTCACGTCCCAGGTCGCGCTCAGGCCGACGATGCTGTACGGACTCACTTCTTGTGCCGAGCTGCCGGTTACCGGTTTACCCTGGTAATCGTATTTCTTCGGCTGCTGTTTGCCGTACCAGGTAAAGGTGGATTGCAGTGACAGATCTTCACGCGCCTGCCAGCTCAATGTTGAGTTCAGCGTGTACTCAGGAATAATCGACAGACGTTCGCCAGTCTCTTTATTCTTGCTTTGCAGCATGTAGGTGATGTTGTTGGTCCAGGTAACGGTTTCGCTAACCGGCACGTTCAACGTTCCTTCCAGGCCTTCTACCACCGCTTTAGGAATGTTTTCCCACTGATAGATATCGGTGTAGGTTGTTGTAGTTTTGCCCGTTGTTGCGTTTTTCTTGCTGATAGAGGTTCTGTCAAACGGTACCGTACCCGCTTCAATCTTGTTTCGGTAATCGTTGCGGAACCAGGTGACGCCAGCCAGCCAGCCGTCACGTTTGAACTCGAGACCAATCTCTTTGTTGATGCTGGTTTCAGCTTTCAGGTCATCGTTACCCATCATGTAGCAGCCAATACCGCTGGCAGAACCGGTGGCATAGCAGCCCTGGCCTTTACTGTACAGAATGTAATTCGGGTTGAGTTGGTACAGGCTTGGTGCTTTATAGGCGCGCGCGATACCCATTTTCAGCGTAAAGTCGTCGCCCAAACCTTGAGACAGGTTCAACGACGGGCTCCAGTTGTCGCCCACAATGCTGTGGTGGTCGAAACGCAGACCCGGTGTCAGCATGGTGCTGTCGGTCAGCTCCATGTTGTTTTCGGCAAACAAAGAGAAGATCTCGGCTTTCGAATATGGGCTGCGATCGGTGCTGCTGTAGCCTGGAATATTACCGCCCATAAAGGTCTGCGAGTTAGACAGCATGTCCTTCATGCGCTGCTGGTTCCATTCAGTACCCAGCGTCAGGTTTTGATTGACCAGTAGATCCAACGGAATGCTGATCTCACTGTGCAGCATGACGTCATTCAGGTCGGCATCGACATATTTTTGTGAAGCAGTCGGGTCGAAGATCCCCTCTGTTCCACCGGCCAGACCTTCCGGCGTGCGAGAGTTCCGCGTATGTTCGTACTGCACCCAGTTGCTGGTGGTGACACCATTATCCCAGCCGCCGTTCCAGGTCAGCGAGTAGTTCTGACGGTACAGACGGTTAGTTTCTTTACCGTAGTTATCTTTCACCAACTGGTTAGTGTTGGTATTTTGCGTGTCGCCCGCGTACAGGTTGCCCTGGCGGCTATAACCCGCTTCCAGTTCAAGTGACTGAAGTGGGGCAAAATCCCAACGCACAATACCGTTGATGTCTTTGTTGATCACCCCTTCACGACCGGCGGGTAAGGTATTTGAATATGTGCCGGTACGTTCTGACTGATGACCCTGGTTGATGTCCCATGCGTCGGCCTGGGTTTTATCGAGATTACCGTACAGACGGAAGCTGAAATCTCCGCCCATTGGGCCGTTCAGGCTAAAGTTGGTGCGTTTGGTCGAACCTTCGTCTTTGTGTTCCGGGGCATTGAAATAGGTATCCCAGGAGCCGTGCCATTCACTGCTGCCTTTTTTGGTGATGATATTCACCACGCCACCCGCAGCACCGTTACCGTAGCGTGCCGCGGCTGGGCCGCGCAGCACTTCAATACGCTCGATCATTTCTGGCGGCACCCAGGCGGTATCACCACGGGTATCACGCTCGCCGCGCCAGCCCTGACGCACAGAGTTGCGGCTGGTGACCGGCTTGCCGTCGATCAAAATCAGGGTGTTTTCCGGGCCCATGCCGCGAATGTCTATCTGACGGTTGTTGCCACGTTGACCGCTGGTTGAGTTACCGGTCAGGTTAACGCCTGGCATGGTACGGATGATTTCCGACACGTCGCGAGCCGGAGGGTTCTTACGGATTTCATCTGCGGTGATGGTCGAAACGCCTGGAGCCTGCAGGTTCTGCTGAGCGGCGGTGACGACGATGGTGTCTTCATGAGAGACGGCGGCGCTATCGGTTTTATCTTCTGCCATCGCGGGCAGGGCTACCCCGTAAATCCCTAAATTGACCAATAAGGCCAGTGAATGAATCTTGTTGTTCATTGTATGTCCTGCTTTCTTTTAGCCACGAGTACCCGTGTGCCGTTTTGGGCACCAGGCCTGATGTCGCCCGCATCTGCGTAAACCCCTCCGTTCCAGAAAAAGTACGCAGCGCCAGGTCGGTTTATAAGTGGTGAAAAACTGTGCGCGCTTCCCACAGCGCGTCAATACGCTATTGCAAATGCAAATAGTTATCAATAATATTATCAATATATTTCACGCTCAGATATAAAATTTCACAATAAACATGGGGTTATGGCGGTGACGACGTTAATGATGGGAAGCGAGGCGTGGTGGCAGTCGAAAAAAGGCCCGGAGTGGGAGCGTGAAGACAACGGAAATTATCGGGTAACGTTCTGGTGGCGTGACCCGCAGGGAACGGAAAAAGAGTCCGCCATTCGTCGCGTGTGGGTCTATATCACCGGCGTCACCGATCATCATCAAAACGCTACCCCTCAGTCGATGCAACGCATTGATGGAACAAATGTTTGGTGCTGGTGTGTTTCTCTCAGCGCCAACTGGCGCGGCAGTTACTGTTTTATTCCAACAGAACGGAACGATATTTTTGCTACGCTGGCACCGGGTGAAACACCCGATCGCACTGTGCTACGCGAAGGCTGGCGACAACTGCTGCCACAGGCTATTGCGGATCCTCTCAATACTCAAAGCTGGAAAGGGGGCCGGGGGCATGCGGTGTCCGCGCTGGAGATGCCAGATGCTCCCGTACAGCCAGGATGGGATCGCCCTGAAAATCCCGACTTGCCCGCAGTATGCCTGCAATGGCACAGCGATCGGTTGGGTAATACGCGCCGGGTGTGGGTTTTCACCACCGGTGAAGCCAACCCGCAAGAACGTCCCCTGGCTATTCTGCTGGACGGACAATTTTGGGCACAGAGTCTGCCTGTCTGGCCGGCGCTGACCTCACTCACTCATCGTGGCCAGCTTCCTCCCGCGGTATATCTCCTGATTGATGCCATTGATACGCCGCATCGCAGCCATGAGTTGCCGTGTAACGCTGATTTTTGGCTGGCAGTTCAGCAGGAATTATTGCCGCTGGTCAAAACCACGACGCCATTCACCGATGACCCGCAGCGTACGGTGGTTGCCGGGCAAAGTTTTGGCGGTTTGGCTTCGCTGTATGCTGGACTGAACTGGCCGGAACGGTTTGGCTGCGTACTCAGTCAGTCCGGATCTTATTGGTGGCCGCATCGCGGTGGTCATCAGGATGGCGTGATTATTGAACAACTGAAGGCCGGAACGGTAAGCGTTCAGGGTCTACGTATTGTGCTGGAAGCCGGGACCCGCGAGCCGATTATTTTTCGTGCTAATCAGGCGCTATTCGCCCAATTTCCCTCTGCACCACAGTCTATTTTCTGGCGTCAGGTTGAGGGTGGTCATGATGCGCTTTGCTGGCGCGGCGGCTTAATGCAAGGGCTGATGACGCTCTGGCAACCGCTCACCGACACGCTTTAACCGGACGATGTTCCACGACAGGAGTTGAGTATGGAATTCAGTAACCCCTTCGATAACCCGCAGGGACAGTTTTACATTCTGCAAAACCCACAACGTCAATTCAGCCTTTGGCCTCAGCAGTGCTCACTTCCTGCTGGCTGGACGGTTGTGTGCGAACCGCAGTCGCAGGAAGTCTGCCAGCAATGGCTGGATGCGAACTGGACCACGCTGACGCCAGCGAACTATGTCGATGTACAGGAGGCGCAATGACTCAGCGCTTACCTTTAGTTGCAGCCCAGCCGGGGATCTGGATGGCAGAAAAGCTCTCCACATTGCCCTCGGCGTGGAGCGTTGCACACTATGTCGAATTAACCGGTGAACTGAATGCACCACTGCTGGCAAAGGCAGTCGTGGCCGGTCTGGAGCATGCGGATACCCTGCGGATGCAGTTCACTGAGGATAACGGTGAAATCTGGCAATGGGTTGATCCTACGCTCACCTTTGCTGAACCTGACATTCTCGATTTACGCAATGAATCCAGTCCGCACGAGGCGGCACGTGCATTGATGCGGGCGGATCTGCAACAGGATCTGCGCGCTGACGGTGGCAAGCCGCTGGTCTTCCATCTGCTCATTCAGGTGGGAGATAAACGCTGGTACTGGTATCAGCGCTATCATCACTTACTGGTTGATGGCTTTAGTTTCCCGGCTATTACTCGCCAGATTGCTGCAATTTACACAGCGTGGCTGCGCGGTGAATCCACGCCAGCCTCGCCATTTACGCCGTTTGCCGAGGTCGTGGAAGAGTATCAACAGTATCGTCAAAGCGATGCCTGGCAACGTGATAGCGCATTCTGGGCTGAGCAACGCCAACAACTGCCGCCGCCGGCTTCATTGTCGAACAAACCGCTGCCAGGTCGCTCAGCCAGCGCGGATATTATTCGCATGAAGTTAACTGCACCTGAAGGTTCATTCCGCCAGCTTGCGTCACGTATGCCAGATGTTCAGCGTGCGGATCTGGCGCTGGCGCTGGTTGCATTGTGGCTCGGTCGTTTATGCAGCCGAATGGACTATGCTGCCGGGTTTATCTTTATGCGCCGTATGGGATCAGCTGCGCTTACCGCTACCGGACCGGTGTTAAATGTCCTGCCCTTTGGCGTGAGACTTGATGCAGCAGAAAGTCTCCCTGCGCTTGCGCAACGGCTGGCCGGGCAGATGAAGAAAATGCGCCGACATCAGCGCTATGATGCCGAACAAATTGTCCGTGACAGCGGGCGTGCGGCCGGGGCTGAGCCACTGTTTGGCCCGGTACTGAACGTGAAAATATTCGATTATCAGCTGAATATTCCCGGCGTACAGGCGCACACCCATACGCTGGCGACAGGACCGGTGAACGATCTGGAGCTGGCGCTGTTCCCGGATGAAAACGGTGGGCTGAGCATTGAAATTCTGGCGAATAAGCAGCGATATGACGCCGCTACGTTGGCGCAGCATGCTTCGCGTTTAATCGCGCTTATCGAGCAGTTTGCCGACAATCCATCGCTATGCTGCGGCGACGCCGAAATGTTGTTACCGACAGAACATGAGCGGCTGGCGAAGATTAACGACACGAGCGTGGAGATCCCGTCCACTACGCTGAGCGCGCTGGTGGCGCAACAGGCCGATAAAACACCGGATGCCCCGGCGCTGGCCGATGCCCGCTATCAGTTTAGCTATCGCGAAATGCGTCAGCAGGTGGTGGCACTGGCAAAACTGCTGCGCGAACGCGGTGTGCGCCCGGGGGACAGCGTGGCGGTTGCCTTACCGCGCTCCGTTTTCCTGACGCTGGCGCTGCACGGCATCGTCGAAGCGGGCGCAGCCTGGTTACCGCTGGATACCGGATATCCGGACGATCGTCTGCGGATGATGCTGGAAGACGCCAAACCTACGTTGCTTATCACCACTGATGAACAACGGATTCGTTTTAGCGGTATCCCTGGGCTGGAAAGCCTGTGCTACACCGCTCCGCTGCCAGAGCAAGATGACACACCATTCGCTTTATCGCGACCGAATCATACGGCCTATATCATCTTCACTTCCGGATCGACGGGCAGACCAAAAGGAGTGATGGTGGGGCAAACCGCAATCGTTAACCGTCTGCTATGGATGCAGAATCACTATCCGCTGACGGCCGACGATGTGGTGGCGCAAAAAACGCCATGCAGTTTTGATGTTTCGGTCTGGGAATTTTTCTGGCCTTTCATTGCCGGCGCAAAACTGGTGATGGCTGAACCAGAGGCACATCGTGACCCGCTGGCGATGCAACAGTTCTTCGCGACGTTTGGGGTGACGACAACGCACTTTGTACCGTCGATGCTGGCGGCATTTGTGAGCTC
This sequence comes from Citrobacter sp. wls827, assembly GCF_005280875.1. NCBI lineage: Bacteria > Pseudomonadati > Pseudomonadota > Gammaproteobacteria > Enterobacterales > Enterobacteriaceae > Citrobacter > Citrobacter sp. wls827. The sequence goes on along the minus strand of NZ_SZWR01000001.1, from coordinate 271,979 downwards.
ACTGACGCCAGAAACGGCGCGGGAAAGCTGCTCCACGTTGAAACAGGTGTTTTGTAGCGGTGAAGCGCTGCCGGCAGAATTGTGCCGCGAATGGGAGCAACTGACCCACGCGCCGCTGCACAATTTGTATGGGCCAACCGAGGTGGCGGTAGATGTAAGCTGGTATCCAGCCTGGGGTGAGGAGCTCGCTGCCGTAACCGGCAACAGCGTACCCATCGGCTATCCGGTCTGGAACACCGGTTTGCGGATCCTCGATGCCATGATGCGTCCAGTGCCCATTGGTGTCGCCGGTGACCTGTACCTGACAGGGATCCAACTGGCGCAAGGTTATCTGGGGCGTCCGGATCTGACGGCGAGCCGTTTTGTTGCCGATCCCTTTAGCCCAGGCGAACGTATGTATCGTACCGGAGACGTGGCGCGCTGGCTGGAAAATGGTGCGGTGGAATATCTTGGGCGCAGTGATGACCAGCTAAAAATTCGTGGGCAGCGTATTGAACTGGGCGAGATTGATCGGGTGATGCAGCAACTACCAGATGTGGAGCATGCTGTTGCCCATGCCTGCGTATTCAATCAGGCGGTAGCGACAGGCGGCGATGCGCGCCAGTTAGTGGGCTATCTGGTGTCACAATCGGGTTTACCGCTGGATATTTCGGCATTGCGCGAGAGTCTGCGCGCAACCCTGCCTGCACATATGGTACCGACAGTGCTGCTGCAACTGGCGGAGCTCCCGCTCAGCGCCAACGGCAAGCTGGATCGTAAAGCGTTACCAATGCCACAACTGACGTCACGTCAGGAAGGGCGGGCGCCGCGAGCAGGGACTGAAACCACGATTGCTCAGGCGTTCACGGCCTTGCTGGGCTGCGAGGTCAATGATGTTGAAGCGGATTTCTTTGCGCTTGGCGGGCATTCGCTGCTGGCGATGAAGCTGGCCGCGCAGTTGAGCCGCATTTTTGCGCGCCAGGTAACGCCTGGGCAGATTATGGTGGCCTCGACCGTCGAACAGCTCAGCGCATTGCTGGATAGCAATGATGACGAGCAGTCGCAACGGCTGGGATTTGAAACGCTGCTGCCGCTGCGTGAAAGCGATGGTCCTGTGTTGTTCTGCTTCCATCCGGCATCGGGTTTCGCCTGGCAGTTTAGCGTGTTGTCACGCTATCTTCCTCCACAGTGGTCGATTATGGGTATCCAGTCACCGCGACCGGATGGCCCGATGCAGACAGCAGAAAACCTGGATGCGGTGTGCGAACAGCACCTGGCAACGTTACTTCGTCAGCAACCTCATGGACCTTATTATCTGATTGGGTACTCGTTGGGCGGTACGCTGGCGCAGGGCATTGCTGCCCGATTACACGCGCGTGGAGAAACGGTCGCGTTTCTCGGCCTGCTGGATACCTGGCCGCCGGAAACGCAAAATTGGTCGGAAAAAGAGGCCAATGGACTCGACCCGGAAGTGTTGGCGGAAATTGATCGTGAGCGGGAGGCGTTTCTGACTGCTCAGCAGGGCAATGCATCCGACGCATTGTTTAGCGCCATTGAAGGTAACTACGCCGATGCGGTTCGACTGCTGAGTACGGCACATAGCGTACCTTTTGCGGGACACGCGACGCTGTTTGTTGCTGAACGCACGTTACCGCCAGGAGTCAGCCCGGAACGCAGTTGGTCGCCGTGGATTTCCAGTCTGGATATTTATCGCCAGGACTGCGCGCACGTTGATATCATTACGCCAATGGCTTTCGAGAAGATTGGGCCAGTCATGCGTGACTTGCTCA
>NZ_SZWR01000001.1:259945-270151 GCF_005280875.1 Citrobacter sp. wls827 | reverse complement strand
CTCGCCACCTCTGCGGAGGTGGCGCGATTTACCTGTTTGCAGTGCGTCCTAACGGAACCACTAACGGCGTTCCGGCAACCGGATCGTCGATAATCATACACCGTAGCCCATAGATTTTTTCAATGAGCTCTGCCGTGACAATCTCTTTCGGCGCACCCTCGGCGACGATCTTTCCATCACGAAGTGCAATCAGATGGGTGGCATAGCGACACGCCTGATTCAGGTCGTGCAGAACGGCGGCCAGCGTGTAACCTTTCTCCCGGTTTAGCTCACTCAACAGCTCCAGCAGATCAATCTGATGGCTGATATCCAGCCAGGTGGTCGGTTCGTCGAGCAGCATAATCGACGTTTCTTGTGCCAGCACCATCGCTATCCACGCGCGTTGGCGTTGACCGCCGGAGAGGGTATCCACACTTTGCGCCGCCAGATGCGTGATCCCCGTGGCCTGCATCGCGTGGGTTACCGCGATTTCATCTTCTTTACGCCAGCGGGTAAATAAAGGTTGATGTGGATAACGCCCACGAGCAACCAGCTCCTGCACGGTAATATCGCCCGGCGTGGTGGCATTTTGCGCCAGCAGACCAATTCTGCGTGCGACCTCTTTACTGGGGTAATGTTGAATATGTTCGCCATCGAGCCAGACTTTGCCGTGCGCGGGCGTCATCAGACGACTCAATGTACGTAGCAGCGTGGACTTTCCACAACCGTTGGGGCCAATAATGGCAGTGAAGTGACCATCGGGGATCGAGACATTAAGGTTTTCTGCCACGGTAAACTTGCCATAACCCAGCGTTAACTGGTCGCCACGCAAACGGGCTACTGATTCGGTCATTTTTTGCGGGACTCCTGAATTAACAAGACGATAAGGTAAATACCGCCGAGGCTTACGGTGACAACGCCAACCGGAAGCTGATAAGGCATAAATAGCTGCTGAGCGCATAAATCCGCCATCAGCAGTAGCAGGGCGCCGCACAGCGCCGACTGCGTTAATCCCCAACGTGCCGTGCCGCTAAGCCGACGCGCGATGTGTGGGGCAACCAGGGCAATAAACGAGATAGGTCCTGCCAGTGCGGTGGCGGCGGCGGTCAGCACAACGGCGACCAGCATCATCATTAAACGTGAACGCTCTACGCTGACTCCAAGCGCACAGGCGCTGTCATCACCCATTTCCAGTAAACGCAGGCGGCGTACCAACAGCGCGGCGCACCCCAGCATCACGATAATCAGCGGCGCAGAAGGCCAGGTCTTCGCCCAGGTCAGACCGTTGAGCGATCCGGCGTTCCACAGCCCGGCGGTCAGCGCGGTTTCTAAGGACGCCTTCAGCAGCAGCCAGGTGTTGAAGGCTACCAGCATAGCGCGAATGCCGATCCCGATGATGATCAGCCGGAAGGTGTCGATGCCGTTGCGCCAGGCCAGCGCCCAGACCACCAGCGAAGTCAGGATCCCGCCGAGCATTGCCGCCAGCGCGATGGCGGTAAGATGCTGACCAAACAGCACCATTGCCACCAGTACGCCGCTCCAGGCACCGGTATTGAAGCCCATCACGTCCGGGCTACCCAGCGGGTTACGCATCAATGACTGGAATATCGCGCCGCTAACGCCCAGCGCCGCGCCAATCAGCAGCGCCATCAACACGCGTGGTAATCTCCACTCGGTCACCACCAGCGTAATGCTACGCGGTGCATCACCGAACAGGGCGGCAATAATTTGCGGGGTCTCGAGCATAACGGCACCGCTACGCAGGCTCCACAATCCAACGGCCAGGCAACCGACGACCAGCAGCAGACAACTGACAATCAGGCGACGGGAGAGGTGCATCATGCGCCACCCCCGCGCGATTTACGGCGTACCAGAAAGATAAGCACCGGCGCGCCGATAAACGCGCTGACGACCGAGACGCGCAGCTCGCCGGGCACAATCAGACGACCGATGATATCGGCAATCAACAGCAGAGAAGGGGTGGCCAGCAGAGTGACGGGCAGCGACCAGCGATGATCTGCGCCCACCAGCCAGCGTGCCATATGCGGCATCATCAGGCCGATAAAGGCTATAGGGCCGACGATGGCGGTCGCACTTCCGCACAGTACGGTAATCACCAACAGGCCAATAAACTGGGTACGCGCAACTTTGCTCCCCAACGCCGTTGCGGTGTCGCTTCCCAGACTGAGGCTATTCAGAGCACGGCTGAGGAACAGCGCGACAGCACCGGCCATCAGGACCGGGATCAGCACGACTTTCAGCGTCTGCAGGCTGCGGATATCCAGTGAACCGGCTTGCCAGAAACGCAACTGGTCGTAGACGTCCGGGTTGAGCAGGGCGATGCCTGTGGATAATCCTTCCAGAACAGCACCCAGCGCAACACCGGCCAATGTCAGACGTACCGGGCTGAGCTGCCCGCCGCCCTGACTGCCGGTAAATGCCACGATCAGCGATGCGACCAGCGCACCGGCAAAAGCCATCAGCAGTTGTTCTTGCGCAGAGGAGAAGCCGAACAGTGCGGCCCCCAGCACAATAGCAAAGCTGGCACCAGAGTTGACGCCCAGAATACCGGGATCGGCGAGAGGGTTTCGCGTGAGCGTTTGCATCAGCGCACCCGCCAGGCCCAGTGCACCACCTGCGAGGAGCCCTGCCAGCGTACGCGGGAGTCGCGCGTCCAGCACGATGGTGCAATCGGCGCTTTGACAACTGCCGGTGAGTGCATCAAATACCACGGAGGTGGGCAGCGACTTTGCGCCAATAACCAGACTTAATGCCGTGGTGAGAACAAGTAGTAACAACAGTCCGGGCACGGCGAAGGCGCGTGTCACGGAAATAGAGCATGACATATCAACTTCCCTGATAATGATAGTAATTATCGTTATCGATCTTATTTGGATATGTTAGCATGTGCAGCCATTGAATGGATATTGAAAAAGTACCTGGTAAGGCTCTGTAATGAATCGACAATCCTGGCTGCTTAATCTCAGCCTGTTAAAGACCCATCCTGCATTTCGCGCCGTCTTCCTCGCCCGTTTTATTTCCATTGTCTCTCTGGGGCTATTGGGGGTTGCGGTCCCGGTACAGATCCAGATGATGACGCAGTCGACCTGGCAGGTCGGTTTGTCGGTTACGCTGACCGGGAGCGCCATGTTTATTGGTCTGATGGTGGGCGGCGTACTGGCCGATCGCTATGAGCGCAAAAAGGTGATCCTGCTGGCTCGCGGAACCTGTGGGATCGGTTTTATTGGCCTGTGTCTGAACGCGCTGCTGCCCGAACCGTCGTTGCTGGCTATCTATGTTCTTGGTTTATGGGATGGCTTTTTCGCCTCGCTGGGTGTCACTGCGTTGCTGGCGGCGACGCCGGCGCTGGTCGGGCGTGAAAATCTGATGCAGGCCGGGGCGATTACCATGCTGACTGTGCGTCTGGGATCGGTGATTTCGCCAATGCTTGGTGGGGTGTTGCTGGCGACCGGTGGCGTGGCCTGGAACTACGGCCTGGCGGCGGCGGGTACATTTATTACCTTGCTGCCGTTGTTGAGCCTTCCCGCGTTACCGCCTCCGCCGCAGCCGCGCGAGCATCCTCTGAAATCGCTGCTGGCAGCATTTCGCTTTCTGCTTGCCAGCCCGCTGATTGGCGGCATTGCGCTGCTTGGCGGTCTGTTAACCATGGCGAGCGCCGTGCGCGTGCTGTATCCGGCACTGGCGATAAACTGGCAGATGTCGAGCGCACAGATTGGGTTACTGTATGCGGCTATTCCACTGGGCGCGGCCATCGGGGCTTTAACCAGTGGGCAACTGGCACACAGCGTGCGTCCGGGTCTGATTATGCTGGCATCAACTGTGGCCTCTTTCCTGGCTATCGGTCTGTTTGGCTTGATGCCGGTCTGGCAGCTTGGTGTGGTTTGTCTGGCGCTGTTTGGCTGGCTGAGTGCGGTCAGTTCTTTGTTGCAGTACACCCTGTTACAGACGCAGACGCCGGAAGCGATGCTCGGGCGAATTAACGGTTTGTGGACCGCACAGAACGTCACCGGCGATGCGATTGGCGCGGCGCTGTTAGGGGGGCTGGGGGCGATGATGACGCCTGCGGCCTCGGCAAGCGTCAGTGGGTTTGGGTTGGTGATTGTCGGTCTTTTACTGCTGCTGTTGTTGGGAGAAGTGCGCCGATTCCGGCAAGTTCCCGTGAATGTCTGATCGCGTTATGCGCTACGGATTGTAGGCCGGATAAGGCGTTAGCCGCATCCGGCACTGACCATTAAAACAGAGCCGACAGACGTTGCAGCAGCAGCGTTGCGCTGTAGTAGTCGAGACGGAAGGTTTCCGTGCCCAGCGCATAGACGCGTCTGTTTTGCACAGCAGGCAGATGCGCCAGCAGTGGATTAGCGTAAATCGCATCGGCATCTTTGCTGTCGCCTGCAAACAGGAACAGCGCTTCGCCATTCAGACCCGCCGCCAGGTTTTCACCACCAAGCTGGATAATATCGTGACGTTTACCCTGGCTCTGGCTGGTATGTAGTCCGGCAGGTAGTGGTGCCAGCGTGAAACCGAGCTGTTCCATCAGCTTGCCTTGCGCGGACTCCGGCGTCCACAGGTTGGCGCTGTGTGCGGCTGCGGTATACACCAGCGCACTGACTGGCTGTGGCGGCAGGGTGATACGTTGCTTTACCGCGAGCAGTTGCTTATCAAACTCAGCAATACGCGCCGCTGCCTGTTGCTCCTGCCCGGTGATTTCACCTAATTGTGTCAGCAGTGACTGCCAGCTTTTGTCGTCGTAATTAATGATAAGCGTAGGGGCTATGGTGGACAGTTGATCGTACAGTGCAAGCGCGGAATCTCCCCCGGTGGCGCTGACCAGAATCAGATCCGGCATTTGTGCTGCAACGGCTTCGGCGCTCGGCTCGCCAATATACAGGCGGCTCAGTTTGCGTTCTTTGGCGACGTCGCTCCACTGGCGTAAAAAGCCCTGAGCATCACCAATACGGTTATTCGGTGTCGTGGCACCGCTGGCAATGATAGGCGCATCAATAGCGAGCAGAGAACCGGTGAGCGTGACGCTGGTGGACACAATGCGCAGTGGCTTATGTTCCAGCGTGTGCGTGCCGCGGCTGTCGGTAACCTGGCGTGGCCAGTCAGCGGCATGGCTTAAAGAAATTCCTGAAATAACGAGTCCAACCAGTAACAGCGCAGTGCGGTAAAACGCGGAAAATCTCACAAATAAGCTTCCTGTTATCAATGTGGTTAATGCTTCTCATTTTCATTGTTACGCGTCAGGGATGCAAGCCTAAGTCGCACATTGTGTTACCACAAGAGTTGACATACTGACGCTTTGCTTTTAGGTTAGCGACCGAAAATATAAATGATAATCATTATTAAAGCCTTTATCATTTTATGGAGGATGATATGGACACGTCACTGGCCGAGGAAAAAACGCAGACTATGGCAACTCTCGCTCCCGACAGTTTTTTCTTTATGTCGCCGTATCGTAGTTTTACGACGTCAGGATGCTTCGCCCGCTATGCGGAACCGGCAATTGATGGTGATTCACCAGACAGCCCTTTCCAACAGAAAATGCACGCACTGTTTGCGCAGGCCAAATCGCAGGGCATCGCAAACCCCATTATGGTAGGGGCCATTCCCTTTGACACCCGCCAGCCCTCGTCGCTGTTTATTCCTAAATCATGGCAAAGCTTCTCACGCACGGCAAAGCAGCAATCAGCACGTTACTTTACTGCCCATCAGTCGCTGAATGTCGTTGAGCGTAAATCGATTCCTGAGCAGGATTTTTTCGAAGATATGGTCGCCAGAGCAGCGGCGCTGACGGCAACCCCGGAAGTCGACAAAGTGGTGCTGTCTCGCCTGATTGATGTGACCGCCGACGCCAATATCGACAGTGGTGCGCTGCTGGAGCGGCTGGTAGCGCAAAACCCGGCAAGCTACAACTTCCATGTGCCCATCGACGATGGCGGTGTACTGATCGGCGCCAGCCCGGAATTGCTGTTACGCAAAGAAGGCGACCATTTCAGTTCGCTGCCGCTGGCGGGATCTGCGCGTCGCCAACCGGACGATGTTCTGGACCGGGAGGCTGGGATCCGTCTGTTAGCTTCCGAGAAAGATCGCCATGAACACGAACTGGTCACCCAGGCGATGAAAGCGGTTCTGCGTGATCGCAGCAGTGAGTTGCAACTTCCTTCGTCTCCGCAACTGGTCACCACGCCCACGCTCTGGCATCTCGGTACCCCGTTTGAAGGTAAAGCCAATGCCCAGGAAAACGCACTGACGCTGGCTTGTCTGCTGCATCCAACACCGGCGCTAAGTGGCTTCCCGCATCAGGTCGCACGTAAACTTATCGCCGAACTGGAGCCGTTCGATCGCGAACTTTTCGGCGGCATTGTTGGCTGGTGTGATTCGCAGGGCAACGGCGAATGGGTCGTGACGATCCGCTGTGCGAAACTGCTGCGTAATCAGGTACGTTTTTTCGCCGGAGCCGGCATTGTACCCGCCTCGTCACCGATTGCGGAGTGGCGTGAAACAGGTGCCAAGCTATCCACCATGTTGAATGTTTTTGGACTGCATTAAGCGCCTGGTCTACCAGGCTATTCAGGCCTTATCGACAGGCTCTAAGGAGCAATAATGAGTATTCCTTTCACCCGTTGGCCGGAAGAGTTTGCCCGCCGCTACCGTGAAAAAGGCTACTGGCAGGATTTGCCGCTGACCGACATTCTGACCCGCCACGCCGATTGCGACCAGACGGCGGTGATTGACGGGGAACGCCATCTTAGCTACCGCCAGTTAAATCAGGCGACGGATAATCTTGCCTGTAGCCTGCGTTGTCAGGGGATCAAATCCGGCGAGACCGCACTGGTGCAGTTAGGCAACGTGGCTGAGCTGTATATCACTTTCTTCGCACTGCTCAAACTGGGCGTGGCTCCCGTATTGGCACTGTTTAGCCATCAGCGTAACGAACTCAACGCCTACGCAGCGCAAATTAAACCGGCGTTACTGATTGCCGATCGCCAGCATGCGTTATTCAGTGACGACGAGTTTCTGAATACCTTTGTTGCCGAACACAATTCAGTGCGCGTGGTCCAGTTGCTCAATGATGACGGCGAACACAATCTGCAAACGGCTATAAGCCAACCCGCAACGGCGTTTACCGCCACGCCATCGCCTGCCGATGAAGTGGCGTATTTCCAGCTTTCCGGCGGCACGACCGGGACGCCAAAGCTGATCCCGCGTACCCACAATGATTACTACTACAGCGTGCGCCGCAGCAACGAGATTTGCCATTTCACTGGAGAAACGCGCTATCTGTGCGCTATTCCAGCGGCGCATAACTACGCCATGAGTTCGCCTGGCGCGCTGGGCGTTTTCCTCGCGGGTGGAACAGTGGTGCTGGCGGCAGACCCGAGCGCGACGTTGTGCTTTCCGTTGATTGAACAGCATCAGGTAAACGTTACGGCGTTGGTACCGCCAGCGGTGAGTCTGTGGCTGCAGGCAATTCAGGAGTGGGGCAGTAACGCACAACTGGCTTCGCTGAAACTGTTGCAGGTGGGAGGCGCGCGGCTTTCGGCTTCGCTTGCCGCTCGCATTCCGGCGGAAATAGGCTGCCAGTTGCAGCAGGTCTTCGGTATGGCGGAAGGGCTGGTGAACTACACCCGTCTGGACGACAGTCCCGAGCGCATCATCAATACCCAGGGCCGTCCGATGTGCCCTGACGATGAGGTTTGGGTGGCAGACGCTGACGGTAATCCTTTACCACAGGGCGAGACCGGACGCCTGATGACGCGTGGCCCGTACACCTTCCGGGGTTACTTCAATAGCCCTGAACACAATGCCAGCGCGTTTGATGCTAACGGATTCTATTGCTCTGGTGATCTGATCGCCATTGATCGGGATGGTTACATCACCGTGCAGGGGCGCGAGAAAGATCAGATTAACCGCGGCGGGGAGAAGATCGCTGCCGAAGAAATCGAAAACTTGTTACTGCGCCATCCGACGGTGATTCATGCGGCATTGGTCAGTGTGGATGACGAACTGATGGGCGAGAAAAGCTGCGCCTGCCTGGTGGTGAAAGAGCCGCTGCGCGCGGTACAGGTGCGTCGTTTTCTGCGCGAACAGGGCGTGGCGGAATTCAAATTGCCGGACCGTGTCGAGTGCGTTGAGTCATTGCCGCTGACCCCGGTAGGCAAAGTGGATAAAAAACAATTACGTCAGTGGCTGGCATCACGTTCACCGGCCTGAAGGAGAAGAAGAAATGGCAATCCCTAAACTGCAGGCTTATGCGCTGCCAACGGCGCTTGATGTTCCGGCAAATAAAGTTGACTGGGCATTTGAACCAGAACGCGCCGCGCTGCTAATCCACGACATGCAGGACTATTTTATCGGCTTTTGGGGCGAGAACTGCCCGATGATGGAACAGGTAGTGGCCAACATCGCCGCGCTGCGTCAGTACTGTAAAGCACATAATATTCCGGTCTATTACACTGCGCAGCCGAAAGAACAAAGCGATGAAGACCGTGCGTTGTTGAACGATATGTGGGGACCCGGCCTGACGCGCTCGCCTGAACAGCAAAAAATCGTCGATGCGCTGGCACCGGACGAAGCGGATACCATTCTGGTTAAATGGCGTTACAGCGCGTTTCATCGTTCACCGCTGGAGCAGATGCTAAGAGACACTGGACGTAACCAGCTGATCATCACCGGCGTGTATGCGCATATTGGCTGCATGACCACCGCGACTGATGCCTTCATGCGTGATATTAAGCCGTTTATGGTCGCAGATGCGCTGGCGGACTTTAGCCGTGATGAACACCTGATGTCACTGAAATACGTGGCGGGGCGTTCCGGTCGCGTGGTGATGACCCAGGAGTTACTGCCGACACCTGTTCCGGACAGTAAAGATGCGCTGCGCAGCGTGATTCTGCCGCTACTCGATGAGTCTGAAGAGCCAATGGATGACGAAAACTTAATCGATTACGGTCTGGACTCAGTACGTATGATGGCGCTGGCGGCCCGTTGGCGGAAAGTGCATGGCGATATCGACTTTGTGATGCTGGCGAAAAAACCGACCATTGACGCCTGGTGGACGCTGCTCTCCCGCGAGGTGAAGTGATGGCCGGATTTGACTTCACAGGGAAAACCGTCTGGATAACCGGCGCGGGAAAAGGCATTGGCTACACCACGGCGCTGGCGTTTGTTGATGCCGGGGCACAGGTTACGGGCTTCGACCGCGAGTTCGCGCTGGCAGAGTATCCCTTTGCCACTGAGGTGATGGACGTGGCGAACGCGCAGCAGGTGGCGCAGGTATGCGAGCGTTTGCTGGCGAATACCGGGCGTCTCGACATACTGGTGAACGCCGCAGGGATCCTGCGTATGGGACCAACCGACGCGCTGAGCGTGGAGGACTGGCAGCAAACCTTTGCCGTCAACGTGGGCGGAGCATTCAATTTGTTTCAGCAGACGATGGCGCAGTTTCGTCGCCAGCGGGGCGGGGCAATTGTCACCGTCGCATCGGATGCGGCGCACACGCCGCGTATCGGCATGAGTGCTTATGGGGCGTCAAAAGCCGCGCTGAAAAGCCTGGCGCTAACCGTGGGACTTGAACTGGCGGGCAGCGGCGTGCGCTGCAATGTGGTTTCGCCAGGCTCGACCGATACCGACATGCAGCGTACGTTGTGGGTCAGTGATGATGCGGAACAGCAGCGTATTCGAGGGTTTGGCGAGCAGTTTAAGCTCGGCATTCCGTTGGGGAAAATCGCCCGGCCGCAGGAGATCGCCAACACGATTTTATTCCTCGCCTCCGATCTGGCCAGCCACATTACGTTGCAGGATATTGTGGTGGACGGCGGCTCCACGCTGGGGGCATGACGATGATCTGGAAACGTCATTTAACGCTGGATGAACTGAATGCCACCAGTCAGAACACCATGGTGGCGCATCTGGGTATGGTTTATACCCGACTGAGTGATGATGTGCTGGAAGCCGAAATGCCGGTGGATGAGCGTACGCATCAGCCGTTTGGTTTGCTGCACGGCGGAGCGTCGGCGGCTCTGGCGGAAACGTTGGGGTCAATGGCGGGTTATCTGATGACTCGAGACGGGCAGTGTGTGGTGGGAACTGAGTTGAACGCCACGCATCACCGCGCAGTATCGCAGGGGAAAGTGCGCGGTGTGTGCCAGCCGTTGTATCTTGGGCGACAGAATCAAAGCTGGGAAATCGTCATCTTTGATG
>NZ_SZWR01000001.1:248257-259888 GCF_005280875.1 Citrobacter sp. wls827 | reverse complement strand
CACCTGCCGTTTAGGCACGGCGGTGATGGGGTGAAGTCACCCGGCAAAGTAAAATGAAATTGCAGGGTTAACAGGTAAATGAAGTGATCCAGTTAACAATGCAATGTAAATACTCAGTGATACTTCGGGTTTGTATGGTTGTCAGGTTGTTAAATTCAGAAAAGATGTTATAGAAACAAAATGTAACATCTCTCTGGATCGGACAACGGATAACAACTATGAACAAATCAGGGAAGTACCTCGTCTGGACAGTGCTCTCCGTAATGGGAGCATTTGCCCTCGGCTATATCGCATTAAACCGTGGTGAACAGATCAACGCGTTGTGGATAGTCGTGGCGTCGGTCTGTGTCTACCTTATCGCTTACCGTTTCTATGGCCTGTACATCGCGAAAAATGTACTGGCGCTGGACCCGACGCGTATGACGCCAGCCGTACGTCATAACGACGGTCTGGACTATGTTCCCACCGATAAAAAAGTACTGTTTGGTCACCATTTTGCAGCGATTGCCGGAGCGGGTCCGTTAGTTGGACCGGTGCTGGCGGCGCAAATGGGCTATCTGCCGGGGATGATCTGGCTGCTCGCCGGGGTAGTGCTGGCCGGCGCGGTGCAGGACTTTATGGTGCTGTTTGTTTCTACCCGTCGCGATGGTCGTTCCCTTGGCGAACTGGTGAAAGAAGAGATGGGCCCAACGGCAGGCGTCATTGCGCTGGTGGCCTGTTTTATGATCATGGTGATTATCCTCGCGGTACTGGCGATGATTGTCGTGAAAGCGCTAACCCACAGCCCGTGGGGAACTTACACCGTAGCGTTCACTATCCCGCTGGCGATTTTTATGGGGATTTACCTGCGTTATCTGCGCCCGGGTCGCATTGGCGAAGTGTCGGTCATCGGTCTGGTGTTCCTGGTATTTGCCATTATTTCCGGTGGCTGGGTGGCGGAGAGTCCTACCTGGGCCCCTTATTTTGACTTTACCGGTGTACAGCTGACCTGGATGCTGGTGGGCTACGGTTTCGTGGCTGCCGTGCTGCCGGTCTGGCTGCTGCTGGCACCGCGCGATTACCTTTCTACCTTCCTGAAAATCGGCACCATTGTGGGTCTGGCGGTAGGGATCCTGATCATGCGCCCGACGCTGACCATGCCTGCGTTGACCAAGTTTGTTGACGGTACCGGCCCGGTCTGGAGCGGTAACCTGTTCCCGTTCCTGTTTATTACCATCGCCTGCGGCGCAGTCTCTGGTTTCCACGCGCTGATTGCCTCCGGCACCACGCCGAAGATGCTGGCGAATGAAGGTCAGGCCTGTTTTATCGGCTATGGCGGGATGCTGATGGAATCCTTTGTCGCCATTATGGCGCTGGTAGCGGCCTGTGTTATCGATCCGGGCGTCTACTTTGCGATGAACAGCCCGATGGCGGTACTGGCACCTGCCGGAACCACCGATGTGGTTGCGTCAGCGGCACAGGTCGTGAGCAGTTGGGGCTTTGTTATCACGCCTGATACGCTGCATCAGATCGCGAACGATGTCGGCGAACAATCCATTATCTCCCGCGCAGGCGGCGCGCCGACGCTGGCGGTGGGCATGGCGTATATTCTGCACGGTGCGCTGGGTGGCATGATGGATGTGGCATTCTGGTATCACTTCGCCATTCTGTTTGAAGCCCTGTTTATTCTGACGGCAGTAGACGCCGGTACGCGCGCCGCGCGCTTTATGCTGCAGGATCTGCTGGGCGTGGTGTCACCAGGGCTGAAACGTACCGATTCGCTGCCAGCGAACCTGTTGGCGACGGCGCTGTGCGTACTGGCCTGGGGTTACTTCCTGCACCAGGGCGTGGTGGATCCACTGGGCGGTATTAACACCCTGTGGCCGCTGTTTGGTATCGCCAACCAGATGCTGGCCGGTATGGCGTTGATGCTCTGTGCGGTGGTGCTATTCAAGATGAAACGTCAACGCTACGCATGGGTGGCGCTGGTGCCAACCGCCTGGCTGCTGATTTGTACCCTGACCGCTGGCTGGCAGAAAGCGTTTAGCCCGGATGCAAAAATCGGCTTCCTGGCTATCGCCAACAAATTCCAGGCGATGATCGACAGCGGTAACATTCCGGCGCAGTACACCCAGTCGCAGCTGACGCAACTGGTATTTAACAACCGCCTGGATGCGGGGCTTACCATTTTCTTCATGGTGGTCGTGGTGGTGCTGGGTCTGTTCTCTATCAAAACTGCGCTGGCAGCGTTGAAAGAGGACAAACCAACGTCGAAAGAGACGCCGTACGAGCCGATGCCTGAGAATGTCGAAGAGATCGTGGCGCAGGCGAAAGGCGCGCACTAATATTCTCTTAACCAATGAGCCCTCTCCTGAACGGGGAGGGCGTTTGTACGACAGGAAACCACTATGTTTGAAACGCTCTCTAAAGCCGGGAAATATTTAGGGCAAACCGCCCGATTGATGATTGGTGTGCCGGATTATGACAACTATGTCGAGCATATGCGCGTCACGCATCCGGACCAGGTGCCGATGACCTACGAAGAATTTTTCCGCGAGCGCCAGGATGCGCGCTATGGGGGGAAAGGTGGCGCGAAGTGCTGTTGATTTTTTGCCGGATGGCGCTAACGCTTATCCGGCCTACAACATTGCATTGGCCGTAGGCCTGATAAGGCGAAGCCGCCATCAGGCAACCTGCACCATAGTCACACCGTAAACGTCTCTACCTTCTCAAATGCCGCACGCAGTGTTTCCGGTGTTAGCTTCACCGGCAGCGCGTGAATGGACTCCACCGGGCGCAGGGTATGCGCAATCACCTTATCGATTTCGGCGCGGTTTTGGATGTCCACTTCCAGTTGAGCCAACCGGGTTGGCAAATTGAAGCGCTGATAGGCGGTAATTAACTGCGCCAGCACAGCATCTTGTCCCAGCAACGCACTCTGCACCAGGATGCCGTACGCCACTTTAGTGCCATGTAAAAACTTCTCTGTTTGTGGGAGGACGGTCAGGCCATTGTGAACAGAATGCGCCGCCGCCACGCGGGTGTAGCGCTCGCCCAGACCGCCGACCATACCACCGCCAGCAATGATCGCATCCACCACGTCGCAAAACGCACGGGTCAGTTCACCACGCTGCTTATCTGCCAGCGCCTGCTCGCTGCTCTGAAGGAGAACGTCGCGGATCGCCAATGCGCCGTTGATGCCAAGACGTACAGTCAGCGGCAAGGTTTCAGGCTGTGGGGCGAGCACAACCGCTTCGTACCATTTCGCCAACGTGTCCCCGATACCAGCAAGCAAATACGCGTCTGGCGCATTAAGCACGATCTCTGGCTCTACCAGTACCAAAAAATTGGCATCATCGAAAATTTCGAAATGCAGTGCCTGGCCTGCATCGTTATACCACACGGACAGCGGCGTCCAGGCAGCACAGGTGGCGGCAATGGTTGGGATTGCCACAAAGGGTAAACCAAGGCGGCGCGCCAGTGCTTTGGCGGTGTCGAGCAATGTCCCGCCGCCCACGCCAATCACCACGCTGCGATTCTCTCCCGACTCTTTTGCCAGTTGAGTAACATCGGTTTCGCTGCAATGACCCGTAAACAGCAGGTGTTTAGCCTCGGCAAGATGAAAGGCCTCTGGCAGATAAGGCCGGGCTGCATTGATGGCGCGCTCACCATATACCCAGACGGCGCGTGAGAGTTGATCCTTTGTGAAAAAATCGTTGAGTCTCGACAGGCTGCCGCGATGGGAAAAATAGTTAGCCGGGCCGGTGACGACGCGAATCTCGGTATTACTCATGTTGTGTTGTCCTTTTGGCTGTCCTGTCCAGGCAGGTTATTTTTATATAGACGTCTGAACGTCTTGATTGCCAAATACTAGCATCGTGCTATAGTGGCTTCAACCACAACATTACACGCTGGGATAACAATAATGAGTAATAACCCGCTGATTCCGCAAAGCAAACTGCCTAATCTGGGCACCACTATTTTCACGCAAATGAGCGCGCTGGCGCAGCAGCACCAGGCCATTAACCTCTCGCAGGGATTTCCTGATTTTGATGGTCCACTCTTTTTACAAGAACGTCTGGCGTATCACGTCGCGCATGGCGCAAACCAGTATGCGCCGATGACGGGCGTACAGCCGCTGCGAGAGGCCATTGCGGATAAAACCGCGCAGTTGTACGGCTATAGACCCGACGCAAATAGCGAAGTGACCGTTACTGCGGGGGCAACGGAAGCATTGTACGCCGCGATCACGGCACTGGTACGGCCTGGCGATGAGGTGATCTGTTTTGACCCGAGCTACGACAGCTATGCGCCCGCGATCGAATTATCCGGCGGCGAGGTTAAACGCATCGCGCTGCAACCGCCGTCTTTTCGCGTCGACTGGCAGGAATTTGCTGCGCTAATCAGTGACCGCACCCGGCTGGTGATCCTAAATACACCGCATAACCCCTCGGCTACGGTATGGCAGAAGGCGGACTTTGAGGCGTTATGGCAGGCTATTAACCGGCATGAGATTTATGTTGTCAGTGACGAAGTCTACGAGCATATCTGTTTTGCCACGCATGGGCATGCCAGCGTGCTGGCGCATCCGCAACTAAGGGCGCGCGCAGTTGCCGTTTCATCATTTGGCAAAACCTATCATATGACGGGCTGGAAAGTGGGGTACTGTGTTGCGCCACCGGCTATCAGCGCGGAGTTACGTAAGGTCCATCAGTATTTAACCTTCTCGGTCAACACGCCGGCACAACTGGCGCTGGCGGATATGCTGCGCGAAGATCCGACGCACTACCGTGAGCTGCCCGCGTTTTATCAGAGAAAACGTGATGTGCTGGTGAATGCGCTGCGTGACAGTCGGCTGGAAATACTACCCTGCGAAGGGACGTACTTTTTGCTGATTGATTACAGTGCTGTTTCTGATCTCAACGATGTGGAGTTTTGCCAATGGCTGACTAAAGAGGTCGGCGTGGCGGCGATACCGCTGTCCGTTTTCTGCGCCGATCCTTTCCCACATAAGCTGATTCGCCTGTGTTTTGCTAAGCAAGAATCGACGCTGCTGGCAGCGGCAGAACGCCTGGTTACGCTGTAGTGACGCGATTTCGCTACTTCACCGTCCAGGCTTTGGAGAATCGACGGTCGGCAAATAACTCTTGCAGACCGTTGATTTGCTTCAGACGTAAGACTTCGTCGCTATCCATCCCCAGTTCTTTACCGATTTTCTCTTCGCTCCAGCCTAATTGTGATAATTCACGAACGATTTCCGACATGGCATGGATTTGATGCCGCCCACGGGCACGATTGTGGCGGATTGTCGCCGCCATGCGCTCATGACGCCCGCGTTGCAGACAGGCAACGGGCAGATAACCTTTCAGGCGTGATTTTAGTGATGATTTGTTTTTGCCGATTTCATGTCGATGGAATCCGTCGACGATTTCATATTCTTCCGGGGTTGATTGAACCACGACGATCGGTTGTGTGAAGCCATCGGCTTCAATGGATTTCAGCAGTAGCTTTTTCTCCGGCGGCGCAACGTTATTTGGGTTGTAATCATTTGGCGAAATAGCGCTGTTTTTGATCCACAGAACGCAGTCTACCGGTTCTTCACGGAAAGGGCTGACGCTATGGATTGCCATCCTGAATTCATTGATTGCTTCAATTCGTTCTTCTTCTGAAAGGCCAGAAAGAAAACCGGTGAGTTCCTGAGTTAGTCGTCGTTGCATAAGATCCCCCATTCCTGGCGTTTGGTTTTCATACGTTCGTTATAACGCTGATAGTTTTTCATTTTTGTGGGACTGAATGAGAGTGCCCGACACCAGTAGTCATTATTCAGCAGTACTTTGCAGATCCGTCTCCATGAAGGGATATCTTTAGAACCAATATCGTTTTCCTGGCTTTGAGGAATATTATCGATCCCTTTTTTCTTGTACCACTGTAAATAGACGGCGATTTTGTTGCGGTAGTGCTCTGCGGTCTGTTGCGGCATGCTGTCTAATAGCAGCATGGCGTACGCTTGCCAGCTTAAATGCTCAGGTTTTAATATTTTCCGGTGGCCGTAAAAATGGTTGTCATGGCCGGCGTATATTCCGCCGCTTTTAACGCCGCTAACCCGGGTGCACATGGCTGCCCATCGCTGTGGCTCAATAACATGATACAGCCACAGTCCCTGGCGTTGTTCCGGGCCAAAGGGTTCGCAAATGCGCATATATCGTGTTGGCACGCCGGCCTGGTACATCAGGTTATACAGGGGGTTGCATGGCATTTTTGTTTTCGCAAACCATGTCCATATATCGGCTGTTTTCCAGTCATACACTGGATAGATATACCAGGTGTGTCCTCCCGGTGCGGCGGTAGTCCACGGTTTGTCATCGGCAAAACGTTGCTTACGTGAATGGGCAATGGCGACAAAACGGTTATATGACTCGTCGGCACGGATGCCCACCATCATTGCCGCAGGACGTTTTTCTGAAAACCAGTCAGCGAACTCACGAACGAATTGTTCAAAGGTCATGCCGGGTTGGTAGAAATGAAAGAAACTGGGATCGGTAATCGCATCTGCTGGTGGTTGCCGCACCCATTGTGTATTGGGTTCCCAACACTGCCATTCCGGTTGAAATTGTGAGAGAGAATTTTGGGTGGTGAGCGGTATTGCTACCCAATAAAAACGTTCTATAACGTCAGAATAGTGTTCTCGTAGCGCTTCAACATAGTCGATAGTACAAGAGAACTGGGCTTCCCAGTCAATAAACAATACGCTTATTTTTTTATGTAACTGGCGTGCAAGAGTGGCGGTGAGATGCATCATGAGCCCGGAGTCTTTCCCTCCAGACAGTGAAACGCACACGCGAGGCAGTGTTTCCAAAGTCCAGGTAATGCGTTCCTGAGCGGCTTCCAGCACGCTCTGACTCAGAGGGATTTTGTAAACAGACATAGCAAGTCCATACTGAAAGAATAAAAGAGTAACATCTCTAATGTATACTTTGAATAAGATATGCCAATTTACGAAGCGTGCAACCTTTAAATACATTCACTTAATGTATTTAAAAATTTTTTTTATTTAGTTTATGCATAGTTCTTTGGTGTGTCGCTTTTTTCGGTTTTTTTATTTATTTTTGCTATGGAATTCTCAAAGTTTTTGTTGTTAAGTGAGGCCCGGTTGTACATTAAAAATAGATTCATTGATGGTGGCTTAATATCTGTTTTGATTTTCTTTAAATTGAATAATGATGAATATAATTCAAAGGTTGATTTAGGAATGAAACCAATGATATCTGTAATGGATATAATGTTGATAATTGACATCAGTGAATCACTAGAGAACCCAGTTTTACGATTGGCGAGAAAAGCATTTGTTTCCGACTGGTACTCTTTTACACCAGCATCGTCAGAGAGAAACCACGAAAACTGTTCTTCCAGTATTTCATTTAACGTTGTTTTTTCATTTATTCTGGGGTGGTTTTTGCCACAGACCAATACGGTCTCAATTGTCCTGAATGGGGTGCATATAATTGAGCGGTTAACGATCGGTGATGTCGTGATGACAACATCCGCTTTACGGTAGGCGAGTAAGTCTTCAGCGGTTTCCGATGTTATCAGAATATCACGATGTTCAATTTCAACATATTTGTCTTCCCTGATAGATTTAATTAACTCACTTATGTAGGCATTGCTGATAATTTGCGGACTGTAAATGACGAATTTTTTCTTCAGACTGGAGCTGTGCATGATATTTATTGTTTCTTCCAGACTGTTGAGATTGTTCTCAAGGTGATGGTGTAGATTGACCGCCGTTACGGTAGGCGTAATGCCTTTCCCTGCCCGAATAAACAAAGGATCATTGAATTGAGTGCGAAGCCTTTGTAGCGACTGGCTAACGGCTGAGGGGGTAATAAACAGCGTTTCGGCGGCTTTGCTTATGCTCAGATTCTGATAGATACACTCGAAAATAACCAGCAGGTTCAGATCGAATTTTTTGAGGTCGTAAAGGTTAGCCATACGCTAATTCCTGTTTTAGTTTAGTTGTGAAATATTTCATTTTGTTATGTATGAGTTTTAATGCATCATCGTTTCATATACATGTAAAACTTAATGAATAGTTTACTACTACTTAAAATAGCACAGGCAGGGTTATTTTTTCGGTAAAAAGTGCTAACGGGTTAATTGATATAGAAAAGAAGAATGATTGATATGAAAATAATATCAATCATTCGTTGCGTATATTTATTTGGCTCCCATGATAATATCCAGCTTCTCTTTATCGGGCAAACCTACTGCCTGTTGCAGGGTATTATCTTTGCTCATGTAATAAATGGCGGGCGTGACATTGGCGCCTAAATCGTCCATTAGTTTTTGGTTGATATTCAGCGTCTTCATTTGCTCGGCAGGCGGGTTTGCTGGCAGTGCCAGCGTCATTTTGCCGCCGGAGGCTTCATAGTCGTGCCAGGTTTTAGCGGGGTCCTTGCTTGCCAGAATGGCCGCAGCGGTTGCCGGGCTTTCGGGTTTTATTACGCCAACCAGCAACGTGCGCAGTTGGACTTTACCGGCGTCCACCCACGGGCGCGCCTGCTGCCAGAACTGTTTACAATAGGGACAGAAGGGATCGGCAAACACATACACAATAACTGGCGCGTCTTTTTTGCCATCCAGAATCCACGACGCTTTTTCCATGCGTTGCCACATCTCGCGCCCGGCAGGGGCATAGATCTCTTTTTCTATCAGCGCATTACTCAGGTTTTCACCTTTCTCGTTATACATATAGCCGGAGATCGCCTGTTTTCCATCAGGCGTCACATAGATAGTGACCCCCATGTCCTGATATTTGCCCAGATAACCTTTCATGCCTCCCGGGGCGTCGAACGACTTCAGAATCGTAATGCCCTGTTTCTCAATCGCTTTCACGGGGGCAGGAAGCTCTTCAGCGTGGACGACTGCAGGGAGCAGAGCTAAGAGTAATGTACGTTTAAACATTGATTTTCCTTATAAAATTAGAAGGAAAGGGAGTTAAGTTGCAAAACCTATCGCAGCCATAGGTAAGATCGACAGTCTGTCGATTGCCCTTTCGGTAGTTGGGTGATGTAATCCCAATCGCTGTTACGACCTTGGTTAAGGTAATGTAGAGCGCAACACATAGCCAGTTCTGCTGGCACTGAAGTTACTTGCGGGTAACTCGGGTAATGAGGCTCCCTGCAAAGGGAGCCTTTTTTACTTTTAGAATAGGGTTTACACCATGCGGTTGAGTCGGTTGTTAGTTAACGCTTATTGATTTGATAAAGGAAACGCATTAGCCCTTATCAATGATTTTCGTTAACTTATCCCTCAACGAAAACACGGAGGAAGTACAGATGTCTTTGATTAATACCAAAATTAAACCTTTCAAAAACCAGGCGTTCAAAAACGGTGAGTTCATCGAAGTAACCGAGAAAGATACCGAAGGTCGTTGGAGTGTCTTCTTCTTCTACCCGGCTGATTTTACGTTCGTATGTCCGACCGAGCTGGGCGACGTTGCTGACCATTACGAAGAACTGCAGAAACTGGGTGTGGACGTTTACTCTGTTTCCACTGACACTCATTTTACTCACAAAGCATGGCACAGCAGCTCTGAAACCATCGCGAAAATCAAATATGCGATGATCGGCGACCCGACTGGCGCCCTGACCCGTAACTTCGACAACATGCGTGAAGATGAAGGTCTGGCTGACCGTGCAACATTTGTTGTTGACCCGCAGGGTATCATCCAGGCAATCGAAGTTACCGCTGAAGGTATCGGCCGTGATGCGTCTGACCTGCTGCGCAAAATTAAAGCTGCACAGTATGTCGCTTCCCACCCAGGTGAAGTTTGCCCGGCTAAGTGGAAAGAAGGCGAAGCGACCTTAGCGCCATCTTTAGATCTGGTCGGCAAGATCTAAGTCTGTTTTGCCTTGCGGCGCAGCGCTTGCATAGGCCTACGAAACCGTAGGCCGGGTAAACGAAGTGCCACCCGGCAATCAATGGGCGCAGACGCGCCCATTTCATTCCAGCACCATGACGCAAGTTGCATTGATGCGGCCCCGCGAATTCGGCTTGCATGATGATGTTTTCAGAGAGGGAAGAATAATGCTCGACACAAATATGAAAACCCAGCTCAAGGCTTATCTTGAGAAACTGACCAAACCTGTTGAGCTGATTGCTACGCTGGATGACAGCGCTAAATCGGCAGAAATCAAGGAACTGCTGACTGAAATTGCTGAACTGTCAGAAAAAGTCACCTTTAAAGAAGACAATACTCTGGCCGTACGTAAGCCATCGTTCCTGATTACCAATCCTGGTTCTCACCAGGGGCCGCGCTTTGCCGGTTCTCCGCTGGGGCATGAGTTTACCTCTCTGGTTCTGGCGCTGTTGTGGACAGGCGGTCATCCGTCAAAAGAGGCACAGTCACTGCTGGAGCAGATCCGCGACCTCGACGGGGACTTTGAGTTTGAAACCTATTATTCGCTTTCCTGCCATAACTGCCCGGATGTGGTGCAAGCGCTCAACCTGATGTCTGTACTTAACCCGCGTATCAAGCATACGGCGATTGATGGCGGTACATTCCAGAACGAAATTACCGATCGTAACGTCATGGGCGTACCGGCGGTCTATATGAACGGCAAAGAGTTCGGCCAGGGTCGTATGACGCTGACCGAAATCGTAGCGAAAGTGGATACCGGTGCAGAAAAGCGCGCAGCGGAAGAGTTGAATAAGCGTGATGCTTACGATGTGCTGATCGTCGGTTCGGGTCCTGCCGGGGCAGCGGCTGCGGTGTACTCTGCACGTAAAGGTATTCGCACCGGTCTGATGGGCGAACGCTTTGGCGGTCAGGTTCTTGATACCGTTGATATCGAAAACTACATCTCTGTACCGAAAACCGAAGGCCAGAAACTGGCTGGCGCACTGAAAGCACATGTTGATGATTACGATGTTGATGTTATTGATAGCCAGAGTGCGAGCAAACTGGTTCCGGCAGCTCAGGAAGGTGGTTTGCATCAGATTGAAACGGCTTCCGGCGCGGTGTTGAAAGCACGCAGCATCATCATTGCTACCGGTGCAAAATGGCGCAACATGAATGTTCCGGGTGAAGATCAGTATCGCACCAAGGGCGTAACCTACTGTCCGCACTGTGATGGCCCGCTGTTTAAAGGCAAGCGTGTCGCGGTGATAGGTGGCGGTAACTCGGGTGTTGAAGCGGCTATCGATCTGGCGGGTATCGTCGAGCACGTGACGTTGCTGGAATTTGCCCCGGAAATGAAAGCCGATCAGGTTCTGCAGAATAAAGTCCGCAGTCTGAAAAACGTCGACATTATTCTGAATGCGCAAACCACAGAAGTGAAAGGCGACGGCAGTAAAGTCACCGGTCTGGAGTATCGTGACCGCGTCAGCGGTGATATCCACAATGTGGAACTGGCGGGTATCTTTGTGCAGATTGGCCTGTTGCCAAATACCAACTGGCTGGAAGGCGCCGTTGAGCGTAACCGCATGGGTGAAATCATCATTGATGCCAAGTGCGAGACCAGCGTGAAGGGCGTTTTCGCGGCCGGAGACTGCACCACCGTA
This sequence comes from Citrobacter sp. wls827, assembly GCF_005280875.1. Taxonomy (NCBI): domain Bacteria; kingdom Pseudomonadati; phylum Pseudomonadota; class Gammaproteobacteria; order Enterobacterales; family Enterobacteriaceae; genus Citrobacter; species Citrobacter sp. wls827. Next base: position 248,347 of record NZ_SZWR01000001.1, on the reverse strand, counting down.
CCGTATAAGCAGATTATCATTGCGACTGGCGAAGGTGCCAAAGCATCATTGAGCTCGTTTGATTATCTGATTCGCACCACAACCGTATAA
>NZ_SZWR01000001.1:208817-248120 GCF_005280875.1 Citrobacter sp. wls827 | reverse complement strand
GCTACCGGAAGGTAGCCTCTTTTTTTATTAGCGAACGACCAGCACCGGTAAGGTAGCGTGGCGGACAACGCTGGAGGCGTTAGAACCGAGCAGATGGGTGCTGATTGATGGGTTACGCGATCCGATGACCACCACATCTGCATTCAACTCTTCACCCAATTCGTTTACCACATCACGCACGCTACCAAAGCGAACGTGCTGCTTAATGCGGGAAGGATCGATACTGAAGTGACCGACCATCGTTTGCAGACGGGTTTCCGCTTCGTGTTGCAGATGCTCTTCAAAACGACGAACGTCAGCGGCAAAACGGTGCAGACTCAGACTGGCAGAACCCGGGAGCACATGCAGCAGATGGATCACCCCTTTATCTTGTGCCAGAAATTCTGCATGGCGAACAGCCTTGTCGCTCAGTTCCATTTCGAATACATCAACAGGCATTATGATTGTGTTGTACATAAACATTCTCCTTGTCATTACATGAACACATAACAGCATAGTATTAAAAATGATTCTGTCAGTCACGACACAGATTTATGTTTTGCGAACAGGAAAGAAAGCGAGGAGCAGGGAGATCTAACCGGAAAGAGGATGCGGATGCATCCCCTGTAAGATAAAGCGAGTCGCTTTGATAAGACAGAGTTAGCGCAGGTAGTCGCCTGCAGCTTCAGGCTGGTACTCAAGCTCGATGACTTCGAGGTGGGTCGATGTACCGCCCGGTAATTCCCAATGGATCGTATCGCCAACGCGCAGGCCCAGAAGCGCTGCACCGACTGGCGCCATTACCGAAAGCTGTGTACTGCTGTCAGTCATATTGGCCGGATATACCAGGGTACGTACACGCACTTCGCCATCGCTCAGATTGCGGAATTTCACGCGGCTGTTCATGGTCACCACGTCGTGCGGCATGGTTTCCGGGGAACACATTTGGGCGCGATCCAGTTCAGCGTTTAATGCGTCCGCTATCGGTAAACCAGCAAACGCAGGTTGCTCCAACAGGCGGTCAATGCGTTCCGCATCGAGGTCGTTAATGATAATAGTTGGTCTGGACATTTATTACTCCATGTCGTCGATACTGCGGATGCGCAGGTAAATAATCCCAAAAGAAAACCCTCACCGTCAGGCGGCAAGGGTTTAGCTTTTATGATGATACTGAGACTTACCCCATGTTTGAAGTGATTTAGTTCACATTCAGGCAAATCATCAATATTGTCGCGTATGGTGTAATGTCAGCCAGTTAAGCATTATAGGGAACATGTGATTCCGGCTCAGGGTTCCGTTCACTTCAGCGGCATCACTTTTCTGCGGCACAGCCCCCGTGAACGGGCAAGGGAGGCTCGCCGCCACCTCCCTTGCAACCCAGGCTCCCGGCGGGAAAATCGTCGCTACGCGATGTATTCGTCTTATGCCGTCTGCCTGTCGGGTCTGGGCCGAGCCTACGTCCATGCAGGCCGTCCCCTCTGTCCGCATCCCTGCGGACAGACCCGGTCAGCCGTCAACGCCTCATCGATTTTCCGCCGGGAGCCGGGATTGTTAAGGGTACAGCGATAGTACCCTTAACACGTTCACAGGCAGTATGGTTTCAGAGAAGTGGAAAACATAAGGTGAACGGAACAATACACCAGAGGCAACAGGTTCATTACCTTTAGTTCGTTAACTGACAAGCATTACGCGTATGGTGTGATTTTAGCCGAAAAACGTGATCGTTCTCAAATTTGCATTATGCTTTTTAAGCGCTCGCTGCGGGCGCGTCACGACAACTCAGTGTTCCTCGACAGGAGATCTCATGAGCCAGTACGACAAACTTACCTTAAAAGATGGCAGCTATTTGCATTTCAAAGACTGGGGAAGCGGCCAGCCCATTGTGTTCAGCCATGGTTGGCCGCTAACCGCAGATGCATTTGAAGATCAGATGCTGTTTCTCGGGTCGAAAGGATTTCGTGTGATAGCCCATGACAGACGAGGGCACGGGCGTTCGGCCCAGCCCTGGGATGGCCACAATATGGATCAGTATGCTGACGATCTGGCTGAACTTACCGCGCATCTCAATCTTAAAGATGCCGTCCATGTCGGGCACTCTACCGGCGGTGGCGAAGTTGCTCGTTATATTGGCCGCCATGGGACGCAGAGGGTCGCAAAAGCGGTACTCATTGGTGCGGTAACACCCATCATGATTAAAACCGACTTTAACCCGAATGGTGTACCGAGGGAGGTGTTCGATAGCATTCGTGAAGGCGTTGTGAACGATCGTGCCGCCTTTTTCTATGAGTTGACGGCCGCATTCTATGGCTACAATCGACCGGGCGCAAAAGAGTCGAAAGCCGTCAGGGAAAGTTTTGTTGAACAGGGTTTACAAGGCTCCATCAAAGCGTTGTACGACTGTATCCACGCGTTTTCAGAAACTGACCTGCGTGAGGATCTCAAAAAAATGACCATCCCGACGCTGGTGATCCACGGTGATGACGATCAGATTGTCCCGTTTGAAACCTGCGGCAAGGTTGCGGCAGAAATCCTACCAGATGTACAGTTGAAGGTGTATGCCGGAGGGTCTCACGGTATTTGCACCACCCATAAACAGCAGATCAACGCCGATCTACTCGACTTTATTCAGTCGTAATCGTTCGTGGATTGTTCTACGCTGATCTTCTTTTTCCAGGGGGATGAGCGAAGCACAATTTATGCTTAGCAGAGGTTAACTTCAACAGGGAACGCTATGTATTTCTATCAACCGTCACAGGGACACGGCCTGCCACATGACCCGCTCAATGCCATTATTGGGCCACGCCCGATTGGATGGATTGCGTCGAGTGACAGTAACGGTCGGCATAATCTGGCGCCGTACAGTTTCTTTAACTGCTTTAACTATCATCCACCGATTATCGGTTTTGCCAGCAGCGGCTGGAAAGACAGTGTGCAGAATATTATCGAAACAGGTGAGTTTGTCTGGAACCTGACCACCCTTGAGTTGGCCAGTGCGATGAACGAAACGTCGGCCAGTCTGCCGCACGGCGAGGATGAGTTCTTTGCCGCAGGGCTTTGCAAAGCAGAGAGTCGGTTAGTTAACGTGCCGCGCGTGGCACAAAGTCCCGTCAATTTTGAGTGTCGCTTATCGCAAAGCCTGCAACTGACGGCCGCAGATGGCTCACCGGTTGATACCTGGCTGGTATTGGGGGAAGTGGTGGGCATCCACATCGATGAAACGCTGCTGGAAGACGGCATCTATCAGACGGCGAAAGCGAAGCCGGTACTGCGTGCTGGTGGGCCAACGGCGTATTATTCGATCAGTGAAACACACCGTTTTGATTTAGTTCGCCCGGACGCCCGAGCAAAACGCTGAGCTTACGGACCGACGCCAGCTTGCAGCGTCGGTCGCAAGTTTCAATATCCCACTTTGTCGATAATAAACTGTTTACCACAGCTACCTGGATGTGGTTGCGGTAAGAATGACTGTGCAGATAACGTCTGGTTGATGTTGTCGGCTTTCAGGGAGAACTGGATCTCAGTGAGATACGCTGGATTGCCGTGGCAGCTTAGCTTCACAGCTTTGACGTTCTCTTTGCCCCAGCTTTTGGCAACTGCAGCGTCAAATGCGTTACGGCTGACGGTTTTGCCGTAGTTTTCCGCCAGGAATTTGCCCACCTCGCTGTTCTTAACCTCATTATTCAGCCGTACCATCGTGCTAAAGTACGCGTCGGGATCAAAACCGAAACACGCGCCATGTTTGGCATACTCGTAACGTTCCAGACAGGATCTCCCTCCAGCGCCGGGCATTACAGCGCTGAGTTTTGCTGCGCTTTCCAGCGACAGCCCGGTTTCGGGGGCCGCGCATTTACGGCTGGCACGTGCTTCAGGCAGGTTGGGAATAGGGCGAGTCGCGCAGCCAAAACGCATCCAGCGGCGGTTGTCTACTCCACGGGCGGCAATGGATTTAGGCAGGCTGGGCCATAAACCGTGAACGGTCAGGAAATCCGCTTTGTCTGCGCTCTCTTTTTGTAAACGACATTCGTCAGGCTCCTGACGATTACGCTCGTGTTGGCTCTGACAAAATCCGGTTTGCCAGGAGAGGGCCAGCACGTAGCTGTCAAAGTCAGCGTACTGTTTTGCCTGGAGTTCATCGGCCTGAGCCGCAGAAACTGGCAGCAGAAGCGCTGCCAGTAATGAAGAATAACGCCATGTTGATGTCATGATGATTTCGAATACTTATATAAATTCTGAATATCATCTATTTAATCATAAAAAATGCCAGTCAGGTTTAGCTGACTGGCATCATTTTCATCAGGCGTGAACCGAAATGATTAGCTCCACATTGCCAGAATCGGCCAGCCGACCAGCAGAAGCATAGAGATGTAGATAACGCCGAAGATAGCACCCAGACGCCAGTAGTCTTTGGACTTCACATAACCACAGCCATAGATGATAACGCCAGGGCCTGTTGCATACGGAGTCAGACAGCCCATGATACCGATGGACAGTACCAGCAGGATACACAGGTGTTCCATCGGCACGCCCGGGATACCTTTACCTACAGCCAGAATAACCGGCAGCATGGTGGCGGTGTGCGCAGAAAGGCTGGCAAACAGGTAGTGAGCAAAGTAGAACACCAGCACCAGCACGATTACTGTCGCGTTAGGCGAGAAACCTTCCAGATGCGTACTCATGGTGTTGGCGAACCAGTCGATAAAACCGGAACGGGTTAAACCGTTGGCCATTACCACCAGAGTGGCAAGGTTGACCAGGGTGTTCCATGCGCTGTTATAGCGGGTAATATCTTTCCACGGTACCACGTGCAGCGCCAGCATCAGGGAGACCGCCAGCAAACCCACTGCGGTTGCATCAATCAGTTTACCACCGAAGACCCACAGACCCAGGCTGAGCAGAACCAGACCGATCAGCGTTATCTCTTTACGGGTCAGTTTACCCATGGTTTTCAGTTCATCACCGGCCCATGCGGCAACTTCAGCACTGTGGGTGACTTCCGGCTTGTACAGAACATAGGACAGCCACGGAGCAACGATCAGCAAAATAATACCGACCGGCAGGAAGCTGAGGAACCACTGCAACCAGCTGATTTGAATTCCGGCGATTTTGTTAACGAATTCCAGACCCAGTACGTTTGGCGCAGCGCCGGTCACGAACATAGAGGAGCTCAGGCTGGTACTGATAACCATCATCCACATCAGATATCCGCCGATACGGCGCGCGGAAGGATCGTTAGGGAAGGATTTAAACAGCGGCGGCAGGTTTTTGATAACCGGGAATACAGTACCACCGGTACGCGCGGTGTTGGACGGTGTAAACGGCGCCAGCAGAATGTCGATGATAACAATCGCATAGCCCAGCGTCAGGGTGCGTTTACCCATGAATTTCACCAGGAACAGCGCGATACGACGACCCAGACCGGTGACTTCATAACCCAGTGCGAAAATAAACGCACCAAACACCAACCACACGGTGGTGCTGGAGAAGCCCGCCAGACCCCATTTCAGCGCTTGCTTACCCGCTTTAAATGCCGGGTCGGCCAGTTCTGAAGCATCAAACAGCAGATAGTTGCTGCCGATAACGCAGATCGTTACGGCGATAAAGCTGATCGCTGTTGCCGGAATTGGCTCCAGGATCATACCGACGATCATCGCCACAAACACGGCAAAGTAGTGCCAGGCCTGTGGAGGCATTCCATCAGGGACGGGGATAAGAAACATGACGCCCATTACGACCAATGGGGCCAGTAACTTCCATATTTTATCTTTTGCTAAAGACATGTGTGATTCTCCGGAAAGGATCTTTAATTGTGATAATGATGAACTTGTGAAATCTGAGCTAAGAACCAGGTGACGATCAGCAGATCGGCGCAGCCTCCGGGACTGAGGTTGCGTTCAATGCACTGTTGGTCGAACTGGTGTAGGTATTCGAGATCGGCAGGGGTACGAATCCCCCCTTGCTGTATCAGGGCGGTGGCCTGCTGCTGTAGCCAACGCAGACCTTCTGCGCCGCCACGTGAAGCCACGTTGGTGTCGCCGTTGATTGACATCAGCAGCAATAAAGTGTCGAGTAACGCCAGTTCAGGGTCGCGGCCCTGAGTCAGCAGTGCGCGGTAGTGCGGCAGGGCATGCTGGATGACGAGCGGGTATCCCGCTTCGGCTTCGCCCCGTGCGCCGGTTAATCCCAGTTGCTGATAAAGACGTTGGCCAGCCGTGAGTTGTTGATTGTTCTGGCGCAGTTCGCGCTCGGTCAGGCCCCGGCAAAATGTTGCTGCCGTAGAGCAAATGGTTTCAGCGGTAACAGTCAGCTGGAGCTGGTGCAGGCGGCCAATGGCGGCACACAGCAGTCCCAGAGAAAAGATGCTGCCTTTGTGGGTATTTACCCCAGCGGTGGCGCGAAACATATCAGCTTCGCAGGCCATACCCAGCGGACGCAGTCCTTTCAATACATCCTCAGGCGACAGCTGTGCGCTAAACGCCCCATATTCAATAAAACGTGGCAGCCAGGCCTGAATCGCTTCGGCGCTGCGATGAAAATCTTCCAGCGCCATATCTTTATGCGCGCCATTATTAATGCGATCCACCAGACCTGGCTTGGGCGATAAGTTGACTTCAGTCAGCATGGCGCGCCAGGCAAGCGTTGCGTAGGCGTCGGGCAGATCCAGTGGAAGGACTGCGTTATTCGTCGATGTTGCGGGAATCGGCATCATGCAGCAGTGCCTCCATTTGAATGAGTAAGTCGGAAAGCGCGTGGGTTTTACCCCGCGCACATTCTGCAGCGCTTTGCTCGCACAACAGACAGCGGCGGGCAGGAAGCGCGAAATGACGGCGGGACAGGATTTCTCCTTCAGGGGTCAGGACATCGATGTCCCATAACCGTCCCAGCGGATGTGAATGCTCAAGCTCGATAGTGGCAAGCTTGAGGTCGTGGGCTGGTGCCTCGATGGACAACAGACCTTCCGGACCGCTGGCGGAGACCAGCGCAGTTTGCTCCCTGACAATCCAGGATGATTGTTTCGCCAGCGCAAGCAGGGCGATGACGCCGTGATTAAAGATGCGACGGGTTAATTCGCTGTCTTTGATCGGACCTGGCGCTACCACGGTAAAAGAGACCAATGGCGCGTGTTGACGCGTGAGCCAGGCATGTTGCCTCGCTTGTCTCTCATCACGGCTGGCGAGCAGCTCGGGAATGGAAACCGCGTGGCAGGTGGCGTGTTCAGGGAGCAGGTGCATGGCTTATTCCTTCACCTGATGCACAACGTCAATCACTGAGCCATCGCGATAACGCACAACGGCAATTACGCGGTCAGTAAATTCGATTGCGCGTGGCTGACCGGTAAGCTGCTGTGCACGTTCGCGTAACCATTCAATGGACACGACTTTCATACCCGCTTCTTGCAGACGTTCTGCCAGCTCAGGGCGCGCAGGGTTGACGGCGATACCGTGGTCAGTGACCAGGATATCAACGCTGGAACCTGGGGTTACGCAGGTCAGGACGTTATCAACCAGCGTCGGGATGCGCCCGCGAACCAGCGGTGCGACGATGATGGAAAGCGCTGCGGCAACAGCTGTATCACAGTGACCACCGGATGCGCCGCGCAGTACGCCGTCAGAACCGGTCAGTACGTTCACATTGAAGTTGGTGTCTACTTCTAATGCGCTCAGTACCACCACATCCAGACGATCGACAGAGGCGCCTTTTGAGCCCCAGTTGGCATACTGGTTGGCACTGATTTCAATGTGATTTGGATTGCGGGCCAGGGACTCTGCCGCATTACGGTCGAAGCTCTGTACATCCAGCAGTTTGCGGATTAAACCTTTCTCATGCAGGTCAACGATGGTGGCAGTGATACCGCCCAGCGCAAAGTCAGCACGGATGTCGCGGCTGCGCATTTTGTCTTCCAGGAAACGGGTAACGGCCAGAGACGCGCCGCCGGTGCCTGTCTGCAGTGAGAAGCCTTCATTGAAGTAGCCGGAGTTAGCAATAACCTCTGCTGCGCTGCGGGCGATCAGCAGTTCACGCGGGTTGGTGGTCATGCGAGTGGCATCAGCACCGATTTTGTCCGCATCGCCGACTTGATCGATCTGCACGATCAGATCCACCTGATCCTGGGTAATGCTGGCTGGATTATGCGGGTAGGTCAGCAGCTGTTCGGTCAGCAGGACAACCTGTTTCGCGTTTTCGGCGTCTACACGGGCATAGCCCAGTGAGCCGCAGCATGCTTTACCGGTATAACCGTTGGCGTTACCAAACGGGTCGCAGGACGGTACGCCGAGGAAGGCGACATCAATGTTGAGTTCGCCGCTTTGTACCAGGTGTACACGTCCACCGTGGGAGTGAATCTGTACCGGTTCGGCCAGCAGGCCACGGGAGATCTCTTCCGCCAGCGGGCCACGCAGACCAGAAGTATAAATACGGCTGACGACACCCTGACGAATGTGTTCAACCAGCGGCGCATGGCAGTCGCTCAGGGAGCTGGAAGCCAGCGTCAGGTTTTTAAAGCCCATTGCAGCGATGGTATCCATCACCAGGTTGATCGTCAGATCGCCACCACGGAAAGCGTGGTGGAAGGAGATGGTCATGCCATCCTGTAAGCCTGAACGGCGAATGGCCTCTTCCAGGTTAGCGCACAGTTTTTTGTTGCGCGGTTTTTGCGCCTGTAATTCAACTTTTGCGGTGCTCTGATAAGCGGAAAGCTCGCTTTCTGCATGACGGCTCCAGGTCGCCACGCGATCCTGGCGTTGAGACTGTTCGATTTTCTGCGTCATTTTTTTGCCTTATTCTTCGCGAATGCCGGAAAGTTCTGCACGGGAGATAACCAGAAGGGCGCGCTCGATAACCGGGCTGTCGACCATTTTGCCGTTCAGGGAAACCACGCCACGACCTTCGCGGGCAGCGGCTTCAGCGGCTTCTACCACCAGACGTGCGTGAGCCAGCTCTTTGCGCGTCGGGGCATACAGGTTGTGCAGGAGTTCAATCTGACGCGGGTTGATGAGCGACTTACCATCGAAACCCAGTTGCTTGATGTGTGCGGCTTCGTGCAGGAAACCCGCTTCGTTATTGGCATCGGAATAGACGGTATCGAACGCCTGAATGCCCGCAGAACGCGCAGCCTGCAGAATTGAGCAGCGGGCAAACAGCAGTTCAGTACCTTCCGGGGAGCGTTCAGTGCGCAGGTTACGCACGTAGTCTTCTGCGCCGAGCGCAATACCGATCAGACGCTCGGAAGCATGGGCAATTTCTACCGCGCGGGTAATACCTAATGGTGATTCGATAGCAGCCAACAGACCGGTGCTGCCGGGTTCACGACCACAGGCTTTCTCGATGCGCAGGATTTCGCTTTCGATGTCGATGACATCCTGGGCGGTATCCGTTTTGGGTAAACGCACGATGTCAGCACCACCGCGTACCACGGCTTCAAGATCGTTGATGCCCCATTCGGAGTCGAGGGCGTTTACGCGCACGATAGTTTCAACGTCGTGATACAGCGGATGCTGCAGCGCGTGATAGACCATGCGGCGCGCGGTGTCTTTCTCACGCAGTGCGACGGAGTCTTCCAGGTCGAACATCAGCGCATCTGCCGGGTAGATGAATGAGTTGCTGACCATCGCGGCGTTAGCGCCTGGTACGAACAACATGCTGCGGCGTGTGCGGGATTTACGTTGTTGTAAAGAATCGGAAATCATTGGCAATCCTCCCATGGCAGTGCCGGAATGCCGCTGGCGCGGGCCAGTAATGCTTCCAGTCGCGCACGTAAAATGCAGTCCAGTGCGCCTTTATCATCAACATTTAATTGCACGCCGCGGACGTTATAGCGGGACAGAACGTCCAGAATGGTGGCCCTGATGGCATCACCGAACTGCTTTTCGACGCTACTGTTAACCTGCAGGTCAATATCCTGCGTATCGAGCGGGGCGATGCGGATCATCACATCACCGGACTCGAGTGTGCCTGCGACGGCTGCCTGGTTTATTTTCATTTTTCACCTGTTGCTAATGCGGGGGTATTTTGGCGGACTGCCGCAGCCGATGAGGTTCGCTCAACCATGCTTTGCAAGTAGTGCAGCGTGGCTTCGGGTACCAGGGATGCGATAGCCGTGAGATCTTTTTTAACCAGCAGCTTGCGCACCCAGGAGGCGGAAATCGGCATCTCCTGGAAACACAGCCGCTCAATTTCCACCAGTTCAATCGGCGGGGCGGGAAGTGTTGGGGTCTCCAGCCAGTAGCGCATATCGTTGTTGTACTGGGAGGTGACGGTGCAATATGGCTCAGTACCGACGAAACGGTGCGTAACGCCGAGTGCCGGGGCCAGGTACTGACGGAAAATTTTCAGGTCTATTTCGGTGTAGCAGTGGTTAATAACGCTCTGCTCTTTAATGAAGTAGCACGGGAACGTGGCGCGAGAGATGATGTATTCCGAACCGCGGTGTACGGTTAAACGTGGAATATCTTTTGTCCCTTTGAGGACCAGGTCCAGTCGGTCTTCATACGGGAAACGCGAAGTATCTTCTTTCACCAAAAACAGATGCAGCCAGTCGCACTGTGCGGCGGCTTGTTGGATCAGAAAACGGTGCCCGTTGGTGAAGGGGTTGGCATTCATCACGATACAGCCAATTTTTTTCCCTTCACGGCGCTGTTTTGCCAGTGATTCAGCGTAACGTTTGAGGCGAGTGGTGCTGTTTTCCATTAACACCATAATGCCGGGCACGCTGGTCAGCGTCGAAAAGCCGCACTGCTTAAACAGTGACTCGTACTCGGTTTTGGTATAGATGAAGAGATGGGTGCAATGCCGCTCGTAGGCGAGGTTGATTAACTCAGTCGCCAGCGTCAGCGCTAAGCCTTCACCGCGTACGGATTCACAGATCGCGACGCATTTAATGATATTGCCGGCGATACCGCCACAAGCGATCAGACGGTCGTTACGGGTGACGGTGATAAATACTTCGACGGTGGTATCAACGCTCAAATCGTTCTCTTTCAGAAATTGAGCGATAACCGCCATCTTTTTATTTTCTGAGCGTTTAACTTGCGTGAATATATTATTACCGAACATAGTAAATAGAGCCCCGATGGTATATTTGTTACTGGGTTTCTGTTTTTGTTGCTCTGTTTAGCAACTTGATAACGTTTTGTTTGCAATTGAAGGGAATGTTTTTTTATTACGGAGTATTTCTTTTTTTCCCTGTTGCATACATCGTAAGGAGTATTTCGGCGGCAAATTTTGATTTATTTCACAATAAGTTAGATGGTTTTAATGTGTTTTATGGTTTTAAGTTTTTTAATTAATTTAACCCGAAAATAGCGTGTGGTTTTTATTTGTTTAATTGATTTAAGGTGGGGAATCTGTAACGATCCTATTTTAGGCCGTGACTTGTAAATAAAACATTTTTATTACATATACAACGAAAAATAAGTTTCGGTTAACGTCGGTGAGGAAAAAACATGTCAAAAAAGAAAAATAAAACACGGTTTCCTTTTTTTCGCAGCCTGGCGTTTCCGTTGCGTATTTTTCTACTCATTCTGGTCGTTTCTGTTTTTATCATCGCGGCGTTAGCACAATACTTTACCGCCAGCTTTGAAGATTATCTGACAACGCATGTCCGCGATATGGCAATGAATCAGGCGAAAATTATCGCTTCCAACGACAGCATTATTGCTGCCGTAAAGCACCGTGATTACGAGCGTCTGGCAACGATAGCGGATAAGTTGCAGAGCGGGACTGACTTTGACTATGTGGTTATTGGCGATACCCACTCGATCCGTCTTTATCACCCTAATCCGGATAAAATTGGCTACCCTATGCAGTTCACCAAACCCGGCGCGCTGGAGAAAGGGGAAAGCTACTTTATTACCGGTAAAGGATCTATCGGGATGGCGATGCGCGCCAAAACCCCTATCTTTGATGATGATGGTAAAATCATCGGTGTTGTCTCAATTGGCTACCTGATCAGTAAAATAGACAGCTGGCGCTCGGATTTCTTACTTCCGATGGCTGGGGTGTTCATTCTGTTGTTACTGGTGCTTATGTTACTTTCCTGGTTTTTTGCCGCCCATATTCGGCGTCAGATGTTGGGTATGGAGCCTAAACAAATTGCGCGGGTGGTACGTCAGCAGGAGGCGCTGTTTAGCTCAGTCTACGAAGGCTTAATTGCTGTTGATCCTGACGGGTGCATTACGGCGATAAACCGCAGTGCGAGAAAAATGCTGGGGCTCTCGTCGCCTGGACGTAAGTGGTTGGGTAAGCCGATTGCGGACGTCGTTCAGCCAGCAGACTTTTTTACCCAGCAGATTGCGGAAAAGCGCCAGGATGCGATGGTTAACTTTAATGGGTTGAGTGTTATTGCCAACCGCGAGGCTATCCGCTCAGGCGATGAACTGCTCGGGGCAATCATCAGTTTTCGTAGTAAAGATGAAATTGCTACCCTTAATGCGCAATTAACGCAGATCAAACAGTATGTAGAGAGCCTGAGAACGCTGCGCCATGAGCACCTGAACTGGATGTCGACCATCAATGGCCTGCTGCAAATGAAAGAATATGACAAGGTTCTGGCCATGGTGCAGGGAGAATCCCAGGCGCAGCAGCAACTCATTGATAGTCTGCGCGGCGCTTTCGCCGATCGTCAGGTTGCAGGCCTGCTGTTTGGCAAGGTACAGCGTGCGCGGGAACTGGGTCTCACAATGACCATTGTGCCTGGCAGTCAACTGCATAAACTTCCTGAGGGGTTGGATAGCACAGAGTTTGCAGCAATTGTTGGTAATCTGCTTGATAATGCTTTTGAAGCCAGTTTGCGTACCCAGCAGGGTAACAAGGTCGTTGAACTCTATCTGAGCGATGAGGGCGACGAGGTGATCATCGAAGTCGCCGATCAAGGTTGTGGCGTACCGGAAGCATTGCGCGAAAAAATATTTGAACAGGGTGTGAGCACTCGTACCGATGAACCAGGCGAACATGGCATCGGTTTGTATCTGATTGCAAGTTATGTGAGGCGCTGTAATGGGGTTATTACGCTCGAAGATAACGCCCCCTGCGGCACCTTATTTTCTTTATTTCTTCCGAAAGTGAAAAAAAAACAATGACGGAACCATTAACGCTGTTGATCGTTGAGGATGAAACGCTACTGGCGGAAATGCATGCTGAATATATCCGCCATATACCCGGTTTTAGCCAGATATGGCTGGCGGGTAATCTTGCGCAGGCAAGAATGATGATTGAGCGTTTTAAGCCCGGTTTGATTCTTCTTGATAATTACTTGCCGGATGGCAAGGGCATAACTCTGTTACACGAGCTGACTCAGGCACGTTACCCTGGCGGCGTGGTGTTTACCACGGCAGCCAGTGATATGGATACGGTCTCAGAAGCCGTACGCAGCGGGGCGTTTGATTATCTGGTTAAACCCATAGCCTACGAGCGACTGGGGCAGACGCTTACCCGCTATCAGCAACGCAGAAGAATGCTGGCCGGTAATGACAGTGCCAGCCAAAAACAGATTGATGAAATGTTTAATGCCTATGCGCGCGGTGAGCCGAAAGGGGATTTGCCGACGGGAATCGACGCGCTAACGCTGAATGCTGTACTGAAGTTATTTGCTGATCCGACGGTACATCATACTGCGGAAACGATCGCCCAGGCGCTAACCATCAGCCGTACAACATCCAGACGCTACCTGGAGTACTGTGCCAGCCGCCATTTGATCATTGCAGAGATTATTCACGGGAAGGTAGGTAGACCGCAGCGTATTTACCACGGCGGCTAATACACGTCATCCTTTAAGCTGCCTCTTTGTTGGCTGCGTGCAGAAACCCCAGTCACATAGTTATCTATGCTCCTGGGGATGTCTTCACTTGCCGCCGCGATGCAGCATAAATGATTTTGTGTATTAAGGTCAGGTATTAACAGGTATCGTTAACCGCCAATCAGGACAGACGTTGCCGGTACCATCACTTCAGTGGCGATAATCACAATCAGCAGTCCGACCATTACCGGAACAGAAGTTCGTTTTACGACTTCAAACGGTGAAATCTTCGCCATCCCCGCGACAGCCACAACCACACCGGATACCGGGGAGATTGTGCGTCCGAGGTTTGACGCCTGCAGCATTGGGATCGAAAGGTAGGCAGGGTTGATACCGGAAGAGTGCGCCAGTTTTGGGATCATCTCAACGAAGGCGTAGAAAGGCGCGTTACCGGAGCCCGTGGTCATTGCGGCCAGCATGGTCAGAATCACCAGGACCAGCATCAGAATAATGCTCGCAGAACCAAATGAGGTGGCGATAGAGATCAGACTCTGAATAAAGCCAATGGTGCTCAGACCCTGAGCAAATACACCGGCTGCAACTAACAACATGACGACGTTAGCAAAGGCATCTGCCATTCCGCGGTAGGCGACTTCCAGACCTGAGAAAACCTTCTGGGTGTTGAATCCGCGGATGAACTCCAGCACTGCGGCAATAAGCATGCACAGCACCAGAATCGTGATAATGTGCAGTTGCGGGCCCCATTTACCATCAAAAATCAGTACACCGACGATCGGGGTAAACGGCAGAATGGCGTAAAACGAGGGAGCCGTAGTGGTGATTTCTGCCACATCTAACATTTCGTGAGAGATGTTCTCTTTTTTATCCAGATAGCGCTGCCAGAAGTAATGAGCAATCGCCATACCAATAATGGCAGCAATGGAAATCGGCAACGTGGTTTTAAACGCGAAGTCGATCAGTGGCATTTCCGCTGCTTTTGCAGCCAGCACGACATCCCCGGAAGTTGGAGAAAGAATGATTGCGGCAGGGGAGGCGCAAATGGCCGCCGCAGCACCACGACTGATCCCAACGTTAACCATGACCGGAAAGAGTGTCGCCATCAACAGCACGCCCAGCCCGGTTGCCGAAGAGACTGCCAGTGACATCAGGCAGGCAACAAAATAGGCGGCAATCATTAGCATGTAAGGCGAGTTGATATATTGCAGGGGCCTGGAGGCCAGCTTAACGACCATATCGTTCGCGCCGATATGCGTCATGTAGGCGGCAAAACCACACAGCATCATAATCATCATGCCGAGGTCGCCGCCGCGGCTCATCAGCAAAATTTTAATATATTCAACAATATCTGTCGCGGTGTAGCCGGTACTTTCGGCACTGCCGGGCAGAACTTTATGTCCCATCAGGGCGCTGATAATCAATAAAACCAGGCCCCCGACAAACAATACGCCGGTCGCGGAATAACCTTTAATGATGTAGCGAGCCACACCCACAATAACAACGACTCCAATAAGGAGTTCTATAAATGTCAACATTGTTTCCCCTGTCATATTGACGCCCAGAAAGTAAAAAAACTAAAAAAAGCATAAAGCGGTGTGAGAATGTGCCTAATAAACACCTGCCTCTTGCTGATTAAAATCAATAAAAATACGGATTCAACCGATGGCGCAGGCGTTTTTTCAACATAGCGGATGAAAAGGGAGTACGGCAATCAAAAACTGTGAAACACTCTGGTTTTATGTGTTATTTTGTTTTGTGATGATGCATTAATGTTAATTAATTGTAATTTATTTGGTGTTTTTGCGTAAAAGAAGCCGGTTAATAGAAATAAGAGAACATGTCACATATAAAAACCACAATAAATATAATGACAACGATCTGAAATTTATATGTGGAGAATATTCTGATTTTTTATTAGCGCATCTTTGTTAAGCTAACATTAAGGTTTTGTTTGCTACAATTAATACTAACTCCCAGGATGGTAATTAAGTCGTGATTGTCGCTAAACGTTATTTTCTCATTTTTTCATTTCTTTTTATTCAGTTAGCCTTTATTCCTCAGGGTTTTGCTGAGGATAAAGGGTGGTTTGATACTTTTAAAGATAATGTCAGTGAAACCTGGCAGCAGCCTGAGCATTATGATCTGTATGTGCCGGCCATTACCTGGCATGCGCGTTTTGCCTACGATAAAGAGAAAACCGATCGCTACAACGAACGTCCTTGGGGGGCAGGATTTGGCCAGTCCCGTTGGGATGATAAAGGTAATTGGCACGGGCTCTATATTATGGCCTTCAAGGATTCCTTTAATAAATGGGAGCCGATTGGCGGCTATGGCTGGGAAAAAACCTGGCGACCGCTGGCCGATGATAATTTCCGTCTGGGGCTGGGCTATACAGCTGGTTTCACCGCGCGCGATAATTGGAACTATATTCCCGTGCCATTGATCCTGCCGTTGGCATCGATAGGCTATGGGCCGGCAACGTTCCAGATGACCTACATTCCGGGTACGTATAACAACGGAAATGTCTACTTTGCCTGGATGCGTTTCCAGTTTTGACAGGCTACCTGTATTGTCAGGTAGATTATTATAAACCTGTTTAAAAACATATGGATACATTGTTTGTCCGAAAAATAACGCGACATTTATCACTTTTTGACAAAGTTCGACTGGACAAAGTGCATCACAATTGTTGTACTGATACCCGACACAGCATTTGTGTCTATTTTTCATGTAAAGGTAATTTTGATGTCTAAGATTAAAGGTAACGTTAAGTGGTTTAATGAGTCCAAAGGATTCGGTTTCATTACTCCGGAAGATGGCAGCAAAGACGTGTTCGTACACTTCTCTGCAATCCAGACCAATGGTTTTAAAACTCTGGCTGAAGGTCAGCGCGTAGAGTTCGAAATCACTAACGGTGCCAAAGGCCCTTCTGCTGCAAACGTAATCGCTCTGTAAGCATACGACAGCAAGCATTCAAAACCCGCTTAATTGCGGGTTTTTTTTCGCCTAGTGTGCAGGAGAGGCAGAAACCAGCCAGAATGCCAGAGCCGTCATCGCAAATGAACCCAACAGGTTAACCAGCACATTCACCATTGCCCAACCAAAGCGTCCCTCTTGCAGCAAAAACACGACTTCTGCCGAGAAGGTTGAAAACGTCGTCAGCCCTCCGCAGAAACCGGTGGTAATGAGCACTTTCCACATTGGATCAATGTTTGTCATGCGGTTAAACCACGCCAGCCCCATGCCAATAATAAACGCGCCAATCAGATTTGCTGCCAGCGTACCGAATGGGATGGCCTGATGCAGCGGATTGAACCGCATGCTTAACATCCATCTTGCTACGCTTCCTGTACCGCCACCGATAAAAACTGCTAAAAGGAGTTGTAACACTGCATAATCCTGCTATTTGATTGTATATAGCGTGAGTGTAACGCTGAATAATCGTTGTTGGCGAGCTTAACCCATTTTTCTGGAGGGAATATGTTTGTTGCAGCAGGGCAATTTGCCGTGGGCCCCTCGTGGGAAAAAAATGCGGAAACGTGTGTCCAGTTGATGTCTCAGGCCGCAGGAGAAGGCGCATCTCTGTTGGTGCTGCCGGAAGCGCTGTTGGCCCGTGACGATCTCGACCCCGATCTATCGGTGAAGTCAGCCCAGCTACTGGAAGGCGGTTTTCTGACGCGGTTACAGCAAGAGAGTGCGCAAAATGAGATGACGACGATTCTGACGATTCATGTTCCCTCTGTACCTGGCCGGGCGTTGAACATGCTGGTTGCGCTACGGAGAGGTCGGGTTATCGCCCATTACGCAAAATTACATCTCTATGATGCCTTTTCGATTCAGGAGTCGCGGAATGTCGATGCAGGTGAGGCTGTAGCGCCATTGCTGGACGTAGACGGATTAAAGGTAGGGTTAATGACCTGCTATGACCTGCGCTTTCCTGAGCTGGCATTGGCGCTCGCGTTACAGGGGGCTGAAATCCTGGTCTTACCGGCGGCCTGGGTGCGAGGATCGCTCAAAGATCATCATTGGACAACGCTGTTGGCGGCAAGAGCTCTGGATGCAACCTGTTATGTGATTGCTGCGGGGGAGTGTGGTAACAAGAATATCGGTCAAAGCCGGGTTATCGATCCGTTTGGCGTGACGATTGCCGCTGCGGCGGAAACGCCTGCGCTGATAATGACGGAGGTTTCTGCTGAGCGGGTGAGGCAGGTCAGGGCGCAACTTCCTGTGTTACGTAACCGCCGCTTTGCGCCACCGCAATTATTATGACGTTTTTTTAAACAAGGCTTGATTCACCTTGTTACAGATTGCTATTGTGTGCGCGCGTCGAAAGGCCGTTAATATTCTCAGGTTAATATGGCGCTTTATGCAGCCTGGTTTAAGTTAAGAAGGTATCTATGGGTGAGATTAGTATTACCAAACTGCTGGTGGTTGCCGCACTGGTCGTTCTGCTGTTTGGTACCAAGAAGTTACGTACACTGGGTGGAGACCTGGGAACGGCAATTAAAGGCTTCAAGAAAGCGATGAACGATGATAATGCCGATGCTAAGAAAGATGCTGACGGTAGCGTTCAGACTGAGAAGCTTTCCCATAAAGAGTAATGTCAGGAGCACGATGCTCATACTGCATACTCTGCATGAAAAAAAACCGGCAATTGCCGGTTTTTTTATTGCTGAAATGTAAGTGAGTATTACACGATTACTTCACTTCCAGCCCTTTCGCCTGCATGTCCGCATGATAAGAAGAACGAACAAATGGGCCGCAGGCTGCATGGGTAAAGCCCATTGCCATGGCTTCAGCCTTCATCTCATCAAACTCGTCCGGGCTTACATAGCGCTGAACCGGCAGGTGGTGACGGCTTGGCTGTAAATACTGCCCCAGCGTCAGCATGGTCACGCCATGGCTGCGCAGGTCACGCATAACCTCAATGATTTCAGCATTGGTTTCACCCAGACCCACCATCAGACCGGATTTGGTTGGGATCTCAGGGTGCGCTTCCTTGAAACGTTCCAGAAGCTTCAGTGACCAGTTGTAATCAGCCCCAGGGCGTACGTTACGGTAAATACGCGGAACGTTCTCGAGGTTATGGTTAAACACGTCTGGCGGGGTGGCCGTGAGGATATCCAGCGCACGATCCATACGACCACGGAAGTCAGGTACCAGCGTTTCGATTTTAATCGACGGGCTTTTCTCACGGATTGCGGTGATACAATCCGCAAAATGCTGAGCGCCACCATCGCGTAGATCGTCGCGGTCAACGGAGGTAATGACAACATAGCGTAGCGCCATGTCCGCAATCGTCTGGGCCAGTTTTAACGGTTCGTTAGCATCAGGGGCAACCGGGCGACCATGGGCAACGTCACAGAATGGACAGCGGCGAGTACAGATTGCGCCGAGGATCATAAAGGTCGCGGTCCCGTGGTTGAAACATTCTGCCAGGTTAGGGCAGGACGCTTCTTCGCAGACAGAGTGCAGGCCATTTTTGCGCATCGCTGCTTTGATACCCTGGATGCGAGTGGAGTCCGCTGGCAGTTTTATTTTCATCCATTCCGGCTTACGCAGCAGGGCTTCGCGCTCTGTTGCTACATTTTTTACCGGGATAAGAGCCATCTTATCGGCATCGCGGTATTTAACACCGCGTTCCATCACAATGGGTTTACTCATAGCTTGCGTGTTCCAGTTGCGAATTACGAAGGAAAGCGTTTCAATTCAAGGGAATGTTGCATTTATCAACTATTTTTGAATTAGTGATACGCAGTATATCATTGAAACGGGCCAGAAAGCAGCCTGACAGGCTGGCAAAATGTAAAATAGTTGTTGTTTTGTGCCATTTGCCACAACATATGCTGCGGCAAACGATAACCTGTTTTTCAGTCTGCGATGTACTCGTGGGGGGGATTGCCCAACAGCGCTAAAATGTTAGCCAGCAGACGAGGACGCACGCTCTCGGTCGTGGCTGCGCTATCCCACTGCGATACTTTCGCCATCTCCATTCCGGCGTAACCACAAGGATTGATACGCAGGAAAGGCGACAAATCCATATCCACGTTGAGCGCTAAGCCGTGAAACGAACATCCTCTACGAATACGTAATCCCAAAGAGCAGATTTTCTTCTCCCCGACGTATACGCCAGGCGCATCAGCGCGCGGATGGGCGTCAATACCTATCTCCGCAAGCGTATTCACCACGGTTTGTTCCAGCAGTGTTACCAGTTCACGCACGCCCAGTTTGCGGCGTTTGAGATTCAACAGAACATACATAACCTGCTGGCCGGGTCCGTGGTATGTCACCTGACCGCCCCGATCGCTCTGGATAACGGGAATATCACCGGGCATCAGTACGTGCTCTGCTTTACCGGCCTGACCCTGGGTAAAGACAGGATAATGCTCTACCAGCCAGATTTCATCATGACTATTTTCATCGCGGGTATCGGTGAATTCGTGCATGGCCAGAGAGACTGGCTCGTAGGGCTGAAGACCGAGCTGGCGGACAAGAATTTTATCCTGATACAAAACGGCATCTCCGTAGATACTCACATAGAGTAGAGAATGTTAAAGAGGGGAAAAGTATATCACAGGGGGGAGGGGTTACCCGAGCGGGGATGCAGCGGGTAACCGACAGGCTTTTACAGCACCATACGTACGATATCGATATTACCTAATTCTTCGTACAGTGTTTCAACCTGCTCAATGTGTGTCGCATTAATAGTGATAGAGACCGAGTGGTAATTGCCTTTGCTGCTCGGTTTTACCGTTGGGGAGTAATCACCTGGCGCATGGCGCTGTACCACTTCAACCACCTGATCAACCAGCTCAGGCAACGCCTGCCCCATTACTTTGTAAGTAAATGGAGTAGGGAATTCAAGCAGTTCGTTAAGTTTGGTTTTCATGTCAGCTCCGGCGTTACATCAAAAAATAATAACTCCCACGGCGCGTGGGAGTTATCTGGATACCTAGTATATGGGGACGTAAATCACACTTTCAAGTGTTCGATTTTTAGCCAAACCAGTGATGGAACATTAATTTAATGTAATCAATGATTTTACCAAAGAAGTTGCCTTCCGGGATTTCCTGCAGAACCACCAACGGACGCTGTTCAATGGTTTTGCCATCAAGCTGGAAGTTGATGGTGCCGACAACCTGGTTTTTCTGCAGCGGTGCATGCAGTTCCGTGGTGTTCAGAACATAGCTGGCTTTCAGATCTTTCATGCGGCCGCGTGGAATAGTCAGGTACACGTCTTTATCGACACCTAATGACGCACGATCGGTATTACCAAACCAGGCCGGTTCTGAAGCAAACTCTTTGCCGACTTTCAACGGGTTCACGGTTTCAAAGAAACGGAAGCCCCAGGTCAGCAGTTTTTTACTTTCAGTTTCGCGGCCTTTATAGGTGCGACCACCCATCACGGCGGAGATCAGACGCATCTGGCCTTCGGTTGCGGATGCAACGAGGTTGTAGCCAGCTTTGTCAGTGTGGCCGGTTTTGATACCGTCAACATTCAGGCTGTTATCCCACAGCAGACCGTTACGGTTGAGCTGGCGGATACCGTTAAAGGTGAACTCTTTTTCTTTATAGATAGAGTATTCGTTGGGCACGTCGCGAATTAGCGCCTGACCAATCAGTGCCATGTCACGGGCCGAGCTGTACTGACCGTCAGCATCGAGACCATGAACGGTCTGGAAGTGGGTGTTTTTCAGGCCCAGCGCATTCACATAGCTGTTCATCAGACCGACGAAAGCATCCTGGCTTCCGGCTGCGAAGTCCGCCATTGCCACGCAAGCATCGTTCCCTGATTGCAGGTTAATACCACGGATCAATTGAGAAACAGGAACCTGCATGCCAGGTTTGAGGAACATCAGCGATGAACCTTTAAAGACCGGGTTGCCCGTAGCCCAGGCGTCGTTGCCGACGGTGACCAGATCGGTTTCTTTGAATTTCCCGGCTTTCATCGCCTGGCCGATGACGTAGCTGGTCATCATTTTGGTCAGGCTGGCGGGGTCACGGCGAGAGTCCGCATTTTGTTCTGCGAGAACTTTGCCTGAATTGTAGTCAATCAGGATATACGACTCCGCATCGATCTGCGGAACACCCGGGATCATGGTTTTAATATTCAGGTCATCTGCATGGGCAGCAGAAAGAGAGGCTGCGCAGAGAGCCGCGGTGAGCGCCATGCGCTGCACGAAACGAGCGGAAAAAGTGGTCTTCATGGTCTGAACTACGACGTCCGTGGTGAAATTAAAAAAAGTGCCCTACTATAGCAAATGCATAACTGGCAGGCATCTGACTTTCCGCGTGACTTTGTTAATGTCATTTACAGAAATTGACAATTCAGATGCCTGGTTTACGTTATTACACGCCGGTGATGAAGGACTGTAATTGCGCCTCGGATTGCAGACGCTGCTGCAGTGTGGAGGCTTCAGCCTTGCTGGCGAATGGCCCCATCTGAATACGCCAAACGGCACCGTTTTGCACAACCCGGCCCGGAACGCCAAACTGCTGACTTAAACGCTTTTGATACTGCTGTGCACGCGCCTGCTCGCTTACCGCACCAACCTGAACGACGTAACGACCGTTGGCTGCAGCTGCCGGAGTGGCAACGGCGACGGCTGGTGCTGCTGCGACAGTCGGTGTTGTGGCTGGCGCAGTCACAGGAGCAGCCGGTTGTGGCGCTGGCGTCGGTTCGCTACCTTCAAGCACGCCGGAAGCGAGCGTAGTCGGCGCACCGAGGAATCCACCGCTGTTTACTGGTGCTCCGGTAGGGTCATCGCTTCTCAGCGTGGAATTGCTGATCGGGCGGATATCTCCTTGCGGCTGACCTGCATCCGGTGTAGCAGGCATGCTGCCACCGCCGCTTAAATCAGGGCGAGAGGGCAGGGCATAGGTTTGTTTGGCCACTGTCGTACAGGCCATACCTGGGCCGGACAGAGAACCATCCTGTGCGACAATGATCGGATCGATACGCACTTTCGTGTTGTTAGATGTGTTCAGACGATCGGCTGCTGCTCGCGACAGCGAAACGACGCGATCGTTGCCATATGGGCCACGATCGTTAATGCGTACGACGATCATTCGACCGTTTGCCAGGTTAGTAATTCTGGCATAGCTTGGAATGGGCAGCGTCGGGTGCGCAGCAGTTAACTGCATCGGGTCGAAAGCTTCACCTGATGCGGTCAAATTACTTCCTGGCTCCGCATCGTAAATGGCGGCCAGTCCAGCCTGGCTAAAGCGGGAGGGATCCAGGACTATCTTGTAGCTCTTACCGTCACGCTGATAGTCCTGATTCGCCGTTGGGTTCAGGGGTTCAAAACGCGGATCGGCTCCGCTGATTTCAACAATCGGACCATTACACACCGCAGGTTGCGGCGCGACGGCAGCCTGTTGCTGACCATCATCACCTGAACACGCCGCGAGCATTCCTGCTGCGATGCAGATTCCAATCCACTGCTTACGCATTGCGTACCCCTTACACGCTTTTTGACAACATTTTTCTATGGGTGTGGATCGACATGACAATCCCGAACCCGGCCATCAGCACGATCAGTGCTGAGCCTCCGTAACTGACCAGTGGGAGTGGAACCCCAACTACAGGCAGAATACCGCTCACCATACCAATATTTACGAAGACATAAACGAATAATATCAACATTAAACCACCGGCCATGACGCGACCAAAGGTCGTTTGTGCGTGGGCGGCGATCCACAATCCGCGCATAATCAGCAAAATGTACAGGGCAAGCAGGATTAAAATCCCTACCAGACCCAGCTCTTCCGCTAGTACTGCAAAGATAAAGTCAGTATGACGTTCGGGCAAAAACTCCAACTGCGACTGCGTACCATGCAACCAGCCTTTGCCGCGTAGCCCACCTGAACCAATAGCAATTTTAGACTGAATAATGTGATAGCCCGCGCCCAGCGGATCGGTTTCCGGGTCGAGAAGCATCATCACGCGTTGTCGCTGGTAATCATGCATCAGGAAGAACCACAGTATTGGAATAAATGCGGCCACCAGAACCACAGCAACGCCGATTAAACGCCAGCTCAAGCCGGAGAGGAACAAGACAAACAGGCCGGAAAGCGCAACCAGGATTGAGGTGCCGAGGTCAGGCTGCGCGGCAACCAGCAGCGTGGGCATAAAAATGAGCACCAGCGCTATAGCCGTATTCTTCAGCGAAGGTGGGCAGACATCGCGGTTGATAAAGCGCGCCACCATCAGCGGGACGGCTATCTTGGCGATTTCCGAGGGCTGAAAACGCACGATTCCCAAATCCAGCCAACGTTGTGCGCCTTTGGAAATGGCGCCGAAGGCATCGACAGCAACCAACAGGATGATACAGAAGATATAGAGGTACGGCGCCCAACCTTCATAGACTCTGGGAGGAATTTGCGCCATCACCACCATGATGACCAGCCCCATAGCGATCTGGCCGACCTTACGTTCCATCATGCCAATATCCTGGCCGCTGGCGCTCCAGATGACCAGCGAGCTGTAGACCAGCAGAGCCAGCAAGATAAGCAACATTGTGGGATCGATATGAATTTTGTCCCAGAATGTTTTTTTGTTCGGATTATCCGTCACGATTATTGGTCCTCACCTGCTGCAACCGCCGGGTTTTCAGCAGGCAGATTGGTGTTGTTGTCACCCAACATAATGTGGTCAAGGATCTGGCGCATGAGTGTACCTACAGCCGGACCGGCCCCACCGTTTTCGAGGATCATCGCGACAGCGACCTCGGGTTTGTCATAGGGCGCGAATGCAGTCATCAGTTTGTGGTCACGTAAACGTTCGGCGATCTTATGTGCGTTATAGGTTTCATTGGCTTTCAGGCCAAATACCTGCGC
This sequence comes from Citrobacter sp. wls827, assembly GCF_005280875.1. Taxonomy (NCBI): domain Bacteria; kingdom Pseudomonadati; phylum Pseudomonadota; class Gammaproteobacteria; order Enterobacterales; family Enterobacteriaceae; genus Citrobacter; species Citrobacter sp. wls827. The sequence goes on along the minus strand of NZ_SZWR01000001.1, from coordinate 223,555 downwards.
GGTACCGGATTTCGCCGCAATTTTGTAGGGTGCGCCAGCAAAATACTTGTGCGCAGTCCCATTAGGGCGATTCGCTACACCGTACATACCGTCTTTGGCGATTTCCCAGTAGCCAGAATGAATGTCACCGACAGGAGGCTCATGTGGCTGTACCCACGGCACTTGCTTGCCGTTTTCCGCTGTGCTCATCAGCAGATGAGGGACTTTCACCATGCCGTCGTTGATGAGGATCATCAGCGCTTTACTCATCTGGATAGGTGTTGCTGTCCAGTAGCCCTGACCGATACCGACAGGGATTGTATCACCCTGGTACCAGGGCTTTTTAAACCGTTTTTGCTTCCACTCGCGGGTTGGCATGTTACCCGCGCGCTCTTCAGCGAGATCGATGCCCGTATAATGGCCGTAACCAAATTTGCTCATCCACTCAGAAAGACGGTCAATCCCCATATCATAGGCGATTTGATAGAAAAACGTATCAGCGGACTCTTCCAGAGAACGGGTGATGTTCAGATGACCGTGACCCCATTTTTTCCAGTCACGGTAACGTTTCTCTGAACCGGGTAATTGCCACCAGCCCGGATCGAATAGCCCGGTATTGCGGGTAATAACGCCTGCGCTTAACGCAGAGACCGCAACATAAGGTTTAACCGTGGACGCCGGAGGGTAAACGCCTTGCGTGGCGCGGTTAACCAGTGGGGTATTGGGGTCATTGAGTAACCCGGAATAATCTTTGCTGGAGATGCCGTCCACGAACAGGTTCGGGTCATAGCTTGGCATAGAGACCAGTGCCAGGACACCACCAGTACGCGGGTCTGTGACCACGACGGCGGCACGGCTACCCGCCAGCAGCGTTTCAATGTATTGCTGGAGTTTCAAATCAAGCGTCAGATAGATATCGTGCCCGGCCTGCGGCGCCACTTCTTTAAGCTGGCGAATAACGCGGCCGCGGTTATTGACTTCAACCTCTTCATAACCGGTTTGACCATGAAGTACGTCTTCGTAATAACGTTCAATACCCAACTTACCGATGTCGTGCGTCGCCGCGTAGTTGGCCAGCTTGCCGTCTTTATCCAGGCGTTCAACGTCTTTATCGTTGATCTTCGATACGTAGCCGATCACGTGGGTCAGTGCAGAGCCGTAGGGGTAATAGCGGCGTTTATAGCCTTTAACTTCGACGCCAGGAAAACGATACTGATTCACGGCAAAGCGTGCGACCTGAACTTCAGTCAGGTTGGTTTTTACCGGAATAGAGGTGAAGCGGTGTGAACGGGCGCGCTCTTTTTTGAAGGCGGCAATGTCATCGTCCGTCAGATCGACGACGTTACGCAGCGCGTCGAGCGTATTCTGAATGTTGTCGACCTTTTCCGGCATCATTTCTATCTGATAAATGGTGCGGTTAAGGGCGAGGGGAATTCCGTTGCGGTCATAAATGATGCCGCGGCTGGGGGCGATAGGCACCAGTTTGATGCGGTTCTCGTTCGAACGGGTCTGATAATCAGTAAACCGAACGATTTGCAGATTATAAAGATTGGCGATTAGCACGCCAGTGAGCAGCAAAATCCCCAAAAAAGCGACCAGCGCCCGGCGCACAAACAGCGCGGACTCAGCCGTATAGTCGCGAAAAGAATTCTGTAGTTTCATCCGCTGCTTAATCTACTCAAGAATCAATGATCACTCACGGTGATAAGGATGGTTGGTGGTAATGCTCCACGCCCTGTACAGACTCTCTGCGACCAGCACCCGGACAAGAGGGTGGGGAAGGGTTAATGCAGAGAGTGACCAGCTTTGCTCCGCTGCCGCTTTACAGGCGGGGGACAGTCCTTCCGGTCCGCCAATCAACAGACTGACGTCACGACCATCCAGTTTCCAGCGTTCCAGCTCGGTCGCCAGTTGTGGCGTGTCCCAGGGTTTTCCTGGGATATCAAGGGTGACGATGCGGTTTTTGCCTGCGGCGGCCAGCATCTGTTCACCCTCTTTGTCGAGAATGCGCTTAATGTCCGCGTTCTTGCCGCGTTTTCCTGCCGGGATTTCGATCAGCTCAAAGGGCATGTCTTTCGGAAACCGGCGCAGGTACTCCGTAAAACCGGTTTGCACCCAGTCAGGCATTTTCGTACCCACAGCGACAAGTTGCAGCTTCACGCATTAACTCCAGAGTTTTTCCAGTTCATACAGGCGACGGCTCTCTTCCTGCATAACGTGGACAATCACATCACCAAGATCGACGACGATCCAGTCAGCTACGTTTTCGCCTTCTACGCCAAGCGGCAGCAGACCGGCGGTGCGAGACTCCTGAACAACGTGATCGGCGATAGACATGACATGGCGGCTGGACGTGCCAGTGCAGATAATCATGCAATCGGTGATACTGGATTTGCCCTGAACATCTAAGGCGATGATGTCTTGACCTTTCAGGTCATCAATTTTGTCGATTACAAAATCCTGGAGTGCTTTACCCTGCAAGTGTTCCCCCTGGGTGAAAAGAGTTAAAAACGTCTGTTAGTATACCTGAACCAGAGGCGATATCGGGACAAATGTCTCCGAAAGCGCTTTTGAGGTGCGCTATCATCCCACCCCACGCAACAGAATGCATCGCCATTTTTGTAAAACAATTTCTGCAAAGCTCTGAAAGGCGGGAAAAGTCAGGTTGCGGAGAATAGCAGCCTGTCATAGGGTGTCAATGGGAGAGAGGCCCTTCGGCAGAAAAAACAGTGCATTCACTCACCCTCGTGCCACACGGCGCGACTATTGAGAACTTTCAGAACTGCAAAGTCGTCACAAAAATCAATGGCACTCCAGCATCCCTGTTCGATGCGAAAGTGCCACATGGCGGCCGTGGGCATGGACAGCAGCCGGGCTACCAGTACGCTCAGCACGCCCTGATGACTTACCACCAACAGATTTTTACTGTCTTTGTATTCAGCAAGCTGAGCAATGAAACGTTCAACACGCTGTGAAAATGCCTGAAATCCTTCGCCATTAGTTGGGGTTGCGTTCTGCCAGTCGTTACACCATACGGCATAATTTTCAGCGTCTTCGCGCACAAGATCGCGATGATGGCGCATTTCCCAGTCGCCAAAGAACATCTCATTAAGTTCAGGCATGACACGCACAGGAACATCGCGTTCTGCCAGAATCAGTTGGGTTGTATGGCGGGCGCGTTCGAGTTCGCTGCACAGAACGTTGTCGAAAGGGACATTGCGTAGCAGCCCACTCAGTGATTGCGCCTGAACAATCCCCCGTTCCGTTAGCGGTGTGGGGGCATGACCGCTGTATAACCCAGCGACATTGGCTTCGGTTTCTCCGTGACGTACTAACCAGAGTCTCATTTTTTCCTCTTGGGGCTATTCGCACAAAATATGATGCTTGCCCTGATTGCGCAGAGATTTTTTCAATAAAATACCCCTTTTTAACTGGAGCGGCACGATGTCTTTATTGAAGAGCGCGCACGGCGGTAATACCCGAGAAGCCGCCGCATTGTTGGGCATCCCGCCTGAGCAATTGCTGGATTTTAGCGCGAATATTAACCCGCTGGGTATGCCCGTAACCTTAAAATGCGCGCTTATCGACAATCTGGACAGGGCTGAATGCTACCCGGACGTTGACTACACCCAGTTGCATGCGGCGCTGGCGCAGCATCACCAGATACCTGTTTCGTGGATCCTCGCGGGGAATGGCGAAACAGAATCTATCTTCACCCTGGTTAATGGTCTCAAGCCGCGTCATGCGATGATTGTTGCCCCTGGATTTGCTGAATACCGCCGGGCGCTGGAATGGGGAGAATGTGCGATCCATGAATTTGCGCTGCGCGAGGAGGATGGCTGGCAGCTCACCGCCACGATCCTTGATGTGTTAACGCCAGAGCTGGACTGCCTTTTTCTCTGTACGCCCAACAACCCTACAGGGCTATTGCCCGATGGTCATCTGCTTGCTGCGATAGCAACGCGCTGCGCTGAATTGGGGATTACCTTGATTCTGGATGAAGCCTTTATCGATTTTATTGCCGGGGAGGAGGGTTTTATTCCGCGGCTACAAGAGAATCCGCACATTTGGGTTCTTCGCTCGCTGACCAAGTTCTATGCGATACCGGGGTTGCGACTGGGTTATCTGGTCAATAGCGATGAACAGGCCGTGGCACGGATGCGCAGCCGACAAATGCCGTGGTCAATTAACGCATTTGCCGCGCTGGCGGGAGAGATGATTCTTAGCGATAGCGCCTACCAGCAGGCGACGTGGCAATGGCTGGCACAGGAAGGACAGCGATTTGATCAACAATTGCAAACACTGCCCGGCCTGACAGTCTATCCCGGTCGGGCTAACTATCGGCTGTTACGCTGCGATCGACCGGATATCGGTTTGCAAAAATCACTGCTGGAACAACATGTTTTGATCCGCAGTTGTGCCAATTACCCTGGCCTGGACGCGCGTTATTACCGGGTTGCTGTTCGCAGTAAGGACGAAAATGACCGCCTGTTGGCGGCATTAAACAACACGCTTAGCGGTACAAACCCTGCTGGTTGATATAGTCGAGCACGGCGCGTGGCAGTAAGTCGTCGCACGGCTCGCCTTTTTCCAGGCGTTCGCGGATAAGCGTGGCGGAGATATTGAACCACGGCGTTTCGGCAAGGTAAATCTTACCTGCCGGCAGATTATGCAGATCATCTGCCGTATGGGTCAGATGATTTTCCAGCCACTGCTGGTGCTGTTCCTGTGCCATTTCGAGCGGGTAACCCGGACGTCGACACACGATAAGATGGGTGTTGTCCAGAATCGTGTCGTAGTCATGCCAGGAAGGAAAGGTCAGCAGTGAATCCTGACCAATAATGAATGCCAGCGGTGCATCCGGGCCTTGTTCCACACGCCACTCTTGCAGCGTTTGCGCGGTGTACGAGGCGGTATCGCGTTTTAGCTCGCGTTCATCCAGTGAAAACAAAGGTTTGTCGGCAATGGCCAGCTCAAGCATATGTTTACGCTGGGCGCTGGAGGCTTCCGGTTGCGCACGATGTGGTGGCACGTTATTGGGCATGACAATGACCCGAGAGAGGCCAATCAGATTAGCCAGAATTTCAACGGGTTTCAGATGACCATAATGCACCGGATCAAAGGTGCCGCCGAACAGAGCCTGCAATGATTTCATATCAACCATCAATAAAAACATCTGCCAGTGATTTATGGCAAAGCAACAGGGAAAGTCCCTCAAGCTCTGCCCACACTGACTGACCATAGTCTTGTTTAAGCGTAATTTCCGTACGTGTTAACAGCGTGACCGCCTGACGTAACTGCGTGGGAGTCAGCCGGTTTAACGCTTCTCCCATCATGCCACGGCGATTTTGCCATACCCGATGTTTGTCAAACAATGCCCGTAATGGGGTATGGGCCGACTGCCGTTTCAGGTTCACCAGCAGTAATAATTCCCGCTGCAGAGTACGTAACAAAATAACGGGTTCACTGCCTTCAAGACGGAGCTGTTGCAGAATATGCAGCGCGCGTTTGCTTTTGCCCATCAGCAGCGCGTCCACCCAGTGAAACGGGGTAAAGTGCGCGGCATCGTTAACGGCTTGCTCCACACGAGGCAATGTTAATTTACCGTCAGGCCAAAGTAGCGACAACCGCTCCAGCGCCTGCGCTAACGCTAGCAGATTGCCTTCGTAGCAATAGCATAAGAGCTGGTTGGCGGCGTCATCCAACTGCAGATTATGATGTTTCGCCCTTGCGGCTACCCAACGCGGAAGCTGTGCCTGTTCAGGTGTCTGGCAACTGACCAGTACCGCGTTATTCGCCAGTCCGGTATACCATGCGGCGTTTTCCTGGGCTTTGGTCAGCTTGTTACCACGAACAATAAGCAGCAGATCGTCATGTAGCAGTGTGACGAGCGAGGCAAGTTGTTCGTTAATGGCGGCATTGGGGCCATTTTCTGGCAACTGCAGGAGTAACGTTTGACGGCTGGCAAACAGGCTCATCGCCTGGCAGAGTGAAAAAATTTCCCCCCAGTCGGTGCTGTTGTCCAGGGTGAAAGCGTGGTGTTCTTCGAACCCTTGCGTTGCGGCAGCCTGTCGGATGGCATCCTGGCTTTCCTGCAATAAGAGGGGATCGTTACCTAAGAGTAAATACGCCGCGCGCAGCCCTTCATTGAGCTGTGCGCGGAGTTGTTCAGGGTACAACTTGAGCATCAGTTACCCAGCGTGGTGGAAACACGCGCCGGAGAGGAGGACGCTGGCGCTGCAGTTTTCACTGCAGGCTCGACGTCATCGCCGGATGACTGAACATCAGCAATATGTACGCTTGGCAGTTTACGAATCAACTGCTCGGCCGCCTTGTCGTACATCTCTTTAACGATCATCTCCTGCTCGTTATCCTTCGCCAGTGCCGCTTGCGGGTTGTCGAAGAATGAACGATAGACTTTAGCGCTGATCGGGTAAATATCATGGCCCGGGATCAGGACTGAAGCACTCACGGACATCACCATCTGGTATTCAGCGGTTTGACCGTTCTGGAACACGGACGCGGTATCCTGCGAAATGCTGACCGCGCCAAGGCGTAAGGACGGAACGTCTTTGCGCGTTGAGCTGTCTTCCAGCAGTGTAACGCCATTCAAACGCAACTGATTACGCACCGCCCGGCTTAACGGGCCGTTCGGATCACCCGTGACCAGAATCATGGTTTTCATCGTGGGGGGAACCTGCGTAGTACTACGCAGATGCCAGCCACACCCGGCGGTGACCAGCACCGCCAGAGATAACAACAATGTTGTCAGAAATCGCACGCTTCCTCCCGCGCTTAGCCAACGACCAGATTGAGGAGTTTACCCGGTACATAAATCACTTTACGTACGGTAACGCCATCAAGATATTTTGCCACCAGAGGCTCCTGGCCAGCACGTTCACGAACCTGCTCTTCAGTGGCGTTTACCGGAACGGTGATTTTGCCACGTACTTTGCCGTTTACCTGAACCACAACCAGCGTTGAGTCTTCAACCATTGCGGCGTCATCAGCTACCGGCCACGGCGCATTGTCGATATCGCCTTCGCCTTTCAGCGCCTGCCACAGGGTGAAGCAAACGTGTGGGGTGAACGGGTTGAGCATGCGTACAACGGCCAGCAGCGCTTCCTGCATCAGGGCACGGTCCTGCTCGTCTTCCTGCGGTGCTTTCGCCAGCTTGTTCATCAGTTCCATAATCGCCGCAATTGCGGTGTTAAAGGTCTGACGGCGACCGATATCATCAGTCACTTTAGCAATGGTTTTGTGCACGTCGCGACGCAGCGCTTTTTGATCTTCCGTCAGTGCAGCAACGTTCAGCGCCGGAGCATCACCATGTGAAGTGTGCTCATAAACCAGTTTCCAGACACGCTTCAGGAAGCGGTTTGCCCCTTCTACGCCGGATTCCTGCCATTCCAGGGTCATATCAGCCGGAGAGGCGAACATCATGAACAGACGCACGGTGTCCGCGCCGTAACGTTCAACCATGACCTGCGGGTCGATACCGTTGTTTTTGGACTTGGACATTTTGCTCATGCCGGTATACACCAGTTCATGGCCTTCAGCATCCTTCGCCTTAACGATACGACCTTTTTCGTCGCGCTCAACGATGGCGTCAACCGGAGAAACCCAGTTGCGTTCGCCATTTGCGCCAACGTAGTAGAACGCATCGGCCAGCACCATTCCCTGACACAGCAGCTGTTTAGCCGGTTCGTCAGAGTTGACCATGCCCGCGTCGCGCATCAGTTTGTGGAAGAAGCGGAAGTAGAGCAGGTGCATGATGGCGTGTTCAATACCGCCAATGTAGATATCAACCGGCAGCCAGTAGTTTGCCGCTTCTGGGTCCAGCATGCCTTCGTTGTACTGCGGGCAGGTGTAGCGCGCGTAGTACCAGGAGGACTCCATAAAGGTATCGAAGGTGTCGGTTTCACGCAGGGCAGGCATACCGTTAACGGTGGTTTTCGCCCACTCCGGATCGGCTTTGATCGGGCTGGTGATACCGTCCATGACGACATCTTCTGGCAGAATTACCGGCAGTTGATCTTCTGGTGTCGGCAGTACGGTACCGTCTTCCAGCGTCACCATCGGAATTGGCGCGCCCCAGTAACGCTGACGGGAAACACCCCAGTCGCGCAGACGGTAGTTAACTTTACGCTCACCGACACCCAGAGCGACCAGCTTGTCGGCAATGGCGTTGAACGCGTCTTCGAAGGCCAGGCCGTCAAACTCACCGGAGTTAAACAGCACGCCTTTTTCGGTCAGTGCCTGCTCGGACAAATCCGGCTCTGCGCCTTCAGAAGTCAGAATTACCGGCTTGATGGACAGGCCATACTTGGTGGCAAATTCGTAGTCGCGCTGATCGTGACCCGGAACGGCCATCACCGCACCGGTGCCGTATTCCATCAGGACGAAGTTTGCCGCCCAAACCGGGATTTCTTCGCCAGTCAGCGGATGAACCGCTTTAAAGCCGGTATCGACGCCCTTTTTCTCCATGGTCGCCATTTCGGCTTCAGCAACCTTGGTGTTACGGCATTCGTCAATGAAGGCAGCCAGTTCCGGGTTATTTGCCGCCGCTTTTTGCGCCAGCGGGTGACCTGCGGCAACGGCCAGGTAGGTCGCACCCATAAAGGTATCCGGACGGGTGGTGTAGACGGTCAGCGTGTTGTCGTAACCGTTCACGTTGAAGGTGATTTCTACACCTTCAGAGCGGCCAATCCAGTTGCGCTGCATCGTTTTAACGGTGTCAGGCCAGTGATCCAGGTTATCCAGATCACGCAGCAGTTCGTCTGCGTAAGCGGTGATTTTGATGAACCACTGTGGGATCTCTTTACGCTCAACTTTGGTATCGCAGCGCCAGCAGCAGCCGTCAATAACCTGTTCGTTCGCCAGTACGGTCTGGTCGTTAGGGCACCAGTTCACCGCAGAGGTTTTCTTGTATACCAGACCTTTTTTGTACAGTTCGGTGAAGAACTTCTGTTCCCAGCGGTAATATTCCGGGGTGCAGGTCGCCAGCTCACGGCTCCAGTCGTAACCAAAGCCCAGCATTTTGAGCTGGTTTTTCATGTACGCGATGTTGTCGTACGTCCACGGTGCTGGCGCGGTATTGTTTTTTACCGCCGCACCTTCCGCAGGCAGGCCGAACGCATCCCAGCCAATGGGCTGCAGTACGTTTTTGCCCAGCATGCGCTGGTAGCGGGCGATCACGTCACCGATGGTGTAGTTACGTACGTGGCCCATGTGTAGTCGACCAGAAGGATAGGGAAGCATAGACAGGCAGTAATACTTCTCTTTGCTCTCGTCTTCGGTAACTTCAAATGTGCGCTTCTCATCCCAGTGAAGCTGTACTTTGGATTCTATCTCTTCCGGGCGGTATTGCTCTTGCATGGCAGCCAGTGGTCCTGTTTTCAATACAGCTACAAACGTAGCTCTAGATGTGGTGTTTCAGATCCGCATAGCATAGCCCAAACGCCCGCGTCAAAACAGCCTTTCGCGCATTCAGCGTTGAATTCCCGCAAGGATAATTCTGACACGAATTTACACACTCTGTGGACAGTCTTGCAAAGCGTAGCGTAAATAACGTCTATTATTATAGACAGTTAACGACCCAGGAGGCGAAGCGATGAACAAGGTTGCTCAATATTACCGTGAACTGGTGACGTCACTCAGCGAACGTCTGCGTAACGGCGAACGCGATATCGACGCGTTGGTGGAGCAGGCGCGTCAGCGAGTTATGCAGACCGGGGAGTTAACCCGAACCGAGGTGGAGGAACTCACAAGGGCCGTCAGACGCGACCTGGAAGAGTTTGCACTCAGTTATGAAGAAAGTCTCGATGAGGAGACAGACAGCGTCTTTATGCGGGTTATCAAGGAGAGTATCTGGCAGGAACTGGCCGATATTACCGATAAAACGCAGCTCGAATGGCGCGAAGTGTTCCAGGATCTCAGTCATCATGGGGTTTATCACAGCGGCGAGGTGGTTGGGTTGGGGAATCTGGTCTGCGAGAAGTGTCACTTCCATTTAGCGGTGTACACTCCGGATGTGCTGCCGCTGTGTCCGAAATGCGGACACGATCAGTTCCAAAGACGGCCATTTGAGCCGTAATCGCTTATTGCCGGATGGCGACGTGAAGCGTCTTATCCGGCCTACAAATTGCACGATTTTGTAGGCCGGATAAGCGTTAGCGCCGTCCGGCGTGTATCAGGCGTAAAACTTCAGCCGTTCCGCCAGCAGATCGACAAATCCCTGGCGATCAACGTCCACCATCACGGTGGCGTTTGGCTTATTGCCGCTCAGGAAGTAGTAGTCCACCACGGTCATGCCCTGCGTGTATTTGCCCTGAGTTTCCACACCAACCCAGCGATCAACGGTGGTAAACAGTTCCGGTTTCAGCAGCCAGGCAATAGTGCAGGGGTCGTGCAGCGGCGCGCCGATGAATCCCCATTTTTCGTCTTTGTGATATTCAAAGAAGAAGTCGAGTAGTTCAGCAACGATCGTTGAAACAGGATTGCCAATAGCGCGGAACCGTTCGGTATCTTCGCGATGTATTTGCGCTTTATGCGTGACGTCCAGACCCGCCATCACCACCGGAATGCCCGACTGGAATACGATTTCAGCGGCTTCAGGATCCACGAAAATGTTGAACTCAGCGGCGGGCGTCCAGTTTCCGAGACCCATCGCACCACCCATTATCACGATACGGGCGATTTTAGCGTGCAGTTCAGGATGGCTATTCAGTAGCAATGCCACGTTGGTTTGCGGCCCGGTGGAGACAATGGTCACTGGTTCCGGGCTGTCACGCAGGGTTTTCGCCATCAGTTCCACAGCGGTACAGGCCTGTGGCGCAAAGGCGGGTTCCGGGAGTGCCGGGCCATCTAACCCACTCTCGCCGTGGACGTTATCGGCAATAATCAGATCGCGCATCAGCGGTTTCACAGCGCCACCGGCGACGGGAATATCACTACGATTGAGCAGTGTTAGCATGCGTAATACGTTACGCAGCGTTTTGTCGGGCGTCTGGTTCCCGGCTGACGAGGTTACCGCTTTCACATCCAGTTCAGGTGAGGCGAGGGCGAGAACAATTGCGATAGCGTCGTCATGACCTGGATCGCAATCAAACAGGATCGGAAGTGCCATTGTTGCTCCTTGTAAGTGGGACTCTGTGACAAGGTTAACGCTGGGCTGTATCTGTTTCGAGAAGTGAAGAGGTAAATCGTGAGGTGGCGCGCACATGGCGATGCGCGCCAGCAAGATTAGTGCAGGATTTTCGCGAGGAAGTCTTTGGCGCGGTCCGATTTCGGATTGGCGAAGAACTCTTCTTTCGGTGAGTCTTCAACAATTTTCCCTTCATCCATGAAGATCACCCGGTTCGCCACTTTACGCGCAAAGCCCATTTCGTGGGTTACCACCATCATGGTCATCCCTTCATTGGCCAGTTCAACCATAACGTCCAGTACTTCGTTGATCATTTCAGGATCAAGCGCCGATGTCGGTTCGTCAAACAGCATGGCGATAGGATCCATACATAGCGCCCGGGCGATAGCGACACGCTGTTGCTGGCCCCCGGATAGCTGGGCCGGGAACTTCTCGGCATGTGCCGACAGACCAACGCGTTCCAGTAACTTTTGCGCTTTGTCGCGGGCCGGCTTTTTATCGCGCTTAAGCACTTTTACCTGCGCCAGAGTCAGGTTCTCAATGATCGACAGATGCGGGAACAGTTCAAAGTGCTGGAACACCATACCAACACGAGAGCGCAGTTTGGCCAGATCGGTTTTTTTATCATTTACCACGGTGCCATCAACGGTGATGACGCCCTGTTGCACTGGCTCCAGGCCGTTTACCGTCTTGATAAGCGTTGATTTACCGGAGCCTGACGGGCCACAGACAACCACCACCTCACCTTTTTTCACTTCCGTGGAGCAGTCGGTCAGCACCTGAAAGTGACCATACCATTTAGAAACATTTTTCAGGGTAATCATTAAACTGTCCTTTTCTTCAAATAGCTGACCAACAACGATGCGCTCAGACTGAATACAAAATAAACGGCGCCAGCAAACAGGATCATTTCAACCTGCGTGCCGTCACGCTCACCAATGGTGGAGGCGGTACGGAAGAAATCTGCCAGACTCAATACATAGACCAGCGAGGTATCCTGGAACAGTACGATGCCCTGGGTAAGCAGTAGCGGCACCATTGCGCGGAATGCCTGTGGCAGAATGATCAGCTTCATCGACTGCCAGTGGGTCATCCCCAGCGCCAACGCGGCGCTGGACTGCCCACGAGAAATACTCTGGATACCGGCACGGATAATTTCGGAATAGTACGCGGCTTCAAACATCGAAAACGCCACCATCGCCGAGATCAGGCGAATATCGGTTTTTGGCGACAGGCCCAGCACGTTTTGCAGGAAGCCGGGCACAATCAGGTAGAACCACAGCAGCACCATTACCAGCGGAATAGAGCGGAATACGTTGACGTAGCCCTTCGCAAACCAGGCAATCGGCGCAAAGCTCGACAGTCGCATGACGGCAAGGATGGTCCCCCAGACGATACCAATGACGACCGCTGTAACGGTGATTTTCAACGTGATGATCAATCCGTCCAGCAGATACGGCAGGGAAGGGACGATAGAACTCCAGTCAAATTCGTACATTATTTGCCTCCCAAATTGCCAGGCAGGCGGATTTTGCGTTCGACGAGATTCATCACCAGCATGATGACGGCGTTAATCAGGACGTAGGCCAGCGTGATGGCGGTAAACGATTCCCATGCGTGGGCGGAGTAATCCAGCAGCTTGCCCGCCTGCGCCGCCATATCCACCAGACCGATGGTGGAGGCGATTGCGGAGTTCTTCACCAGGTTCATCATCTCTGAGGTCATTGGCGGAACAATCACGCGATAAGCGTTTGGCAGCAGGACGTAGCGATAGGCTTGCGGCAGCGTCAGGCCCATCGCCAGCGCGGCGTTTTTCTGCCCGCGAGGCAGGGACTGAATCGCGGCACGAACCTGCTCACAGACGCGCGCGGCGGTAAACAGCCCCAGACAAAGCATGGATGAGAGGAAGAACTGAATGTTGGGATCCAGTTCTGACTTGAACCACATGCCAATGTTTTCCGGCAGCAGTTCAGGAATGACCAGATACCAGGTAAAGAACTGGACGATGAGTGGAACGTTACGAAACAACTCAACGTACAGCGTGCCGATCCCGGAAAGGAAACGATTTGGTACGGTACGTAAAATGCCGAATAAAGAGCCTATGAGGAAAGCGATAATCCAGGCGGTGATAGATAACGCGACCGTGACCTGGAAACCACTCCAGAGCCAGCCGAGATAGGTGGTGTTGCCGAACGGGGCCTGTTGTAAAAAAATACCCCAGTTCCAGTCTATAGACATAAATCTACTCCAGAAAAAAAAGGGTAGCAGCGCTACCCTCGAAGATTGTTATTCGGCGTTTTGCGGTTTTCAGGCCTGATGGGGAACGACCATCAGGCTTATAGTCTGTCCGTGCCAAGTAACAATCGAGAGGGCAAGGTGAACTCGCCCCATTTATTTTAGTTAGTTAAGCGCTTTATCATTCGGTGATTTGAACAGAGCCTTCATTTCGTCTGACAGTTCGAAATTCATGTTCAGGTTCTTCGGTGGAATTGGATTTTTAAACCACTTATCAAACCATTTCTCAGCTTCGCCTGAGGTCTGAGCCTGGGCAATGGTGTCATCCATCAGCTTTTTGAACTCAGGGTCATCTTTGCGCAGCATACAGCCGTAGGCTTCCTGAGATTGCGGCTTGCCAACGATCTCCCAGTTGTCTGGTTTCTTCGCTTTCGCGCGTTCGCCAGCCAGCAGGGCGTCATCCATCATAAAGGCAACGGCGCGGCCGCTTTCCAGAGTACGGAAAGAGTCACCGTGGTCTTTCGCGCTGATGATGCGCATATCCATTTTTTGTTCTTCGTTCAGCTTGTGCAGCAGGACTTCTGAGGTGGTACCTGAAGTCACGACCACGGCTTTGCCTTTCAGGTCAGCGAAATCTTTGACGTCACCGCCTTTTTTCGCCAGCAGACGGGTGCCGACAACGAAAATAGTGTCAGAGAAGGCTGCTTGTTTCTGGCGCTCAACGTTGTTGGTGGTGGAACCACATTCAAAGTCGAAGGTACCGTTTTGCAGCAGCGGAATACGGTTCTGAGAGGTAATTGGGATCAGTTTCACCTGCAGGTCAGGCTTGTTCAGCTTTTTCTTCACCGCTTCAACAATTGCGTTGGAGTAATCCTGTGAATAGCCGACCACTTTTTGCTGATTATCGTAGTAAGAAAACGGTACCGAGGATTCACGGTGCCCGACGACGATTACGCCATTTTTAGCGATCTTATCCAGCGTGCTGCCTGCCGCTGGTGCTGCGTCTTCTGCATGCGCCAGACCAGCGGACATTCCCATGACCAGCATGGCTGTGGCGAGCTTACGTAATTGCATATCCAACTCCTTTATCGTCTGCGCCGGTGACGCATTGATACCCATTGTGATGTTGTTATTGTTTGCTACTTAAACGTGCAGTCTTGTATATGTTTGTTAACATTTAGTTTGGATGAATGTAAAGAATTTGCTGTGTTATTGTTTATTTTTGCGAAGTGCGCCGCACCATTTGGGGGCAAAAATATCCTGTTGCACTTTTCGGGTGCTACCTTCGCTCAACTTTGGTGCGACCAGGTTGCACATTCAGCCAAAACAGCGTTTGCCTTGTAGAACAAAGCAATAGACGTGCCAGAATGAGATGTGG
>NZ_SZWR01000001.1:201476-208768 GCF_005280875.1 Citrobacter sp. wls827 | reverse complement strand
TTATGGGCCGGATAAGCAAAGCGTTATCCGGCCGGGGAGGGGAGGTTACTTACGACGTTGACGCAGGCTCATGACCACCGCACCAAAGCCAAACAGTGCGGTCAGCAGCCACAGCGGCCAGTTACCGGTACGGGCATAAGGGGTTAAGCCCGTGGTCGGCGTAACGCTGGTGGTCAGAACCTGACGGGTAAACTGCGGGATCATCGCCTGAATTTCACCCTGCGGGCCAATCACCGCGGTAATACCGTTATTGGTGCTACGCAGCAGCGGGCGTGCCAGCTCCAGAGAACGCATCCGCGCCATCTGGAAGTGCTGCCACGGACCAATGGACTTACCGAACCAGGCATCGTTGGAGATAGTCAGCAGGTAGTCAGTATCCGGACGGAAGTTATCCCGAACCTGTTCGCCAAGAATGATTTCGTAGCAGATGGCAGCCGTCAGCTTAAAGCCGTGCGCATGCAGCTGTGGCTGTACATAAGGTCCACGGCTGAACGAAGACATTGGCAGGTCAAAGAACGGCGCTAACGGGCGTAGGATCGATTCCAGCGGGACAAACTCACCAAATGGGACAAGGTGATTTTTGTTATAGCGATTGGTCGAGTCATAACTGTACGGACTGTCTTTACCCAACGTGATGATGGTGTTGTAGGTGTCGTAACGATTCTGTTTGTTCAGGCGAGCATCTACAATCCCGGTAATCAGCGTGCTGTTTTTCGATTTCAGCAGGTCATCCATCATGCTCAGAAAACGCTGCTGGTTAATTTCCAGATCCGGAATAGCAGATTCTGGCCAGATGATGAGCTGTGATTTACCCATCTCGGGCTGGGTGGCGTCGAGATAAATCTTCAGGGTGTTGAGTAACTGACTTTCATCCCATTTGAGCGACTGTGGAATGTCGCCCTGCACCATCGACACCTGCGTGGTTTTTTCCGGCTCCAGCGTATACCACTGGATATAGCGTAGCGGGAAGGGCAGCGCGAAAAGTATCACGGCCACGACCAGCGGACGCCAGTTACGGCTGACTAACGCCAGCACCAGCAGGCCGCTAACCATCATCAGCAGGAAGTTGATTGCCTCTACGCCCATTACCGGTGCAAGCCCTTTTAGCGGGCCATCAATTTGGCTGTAACCAAACTGCAGCCATGGGAAGCCGGTCAGGACCCAGCCGCGCAGGAATTCAGTTATCTGCCAGATAACCGGCGCGGCAATCGCTACCCGAATCCAACTGGTTTTCGGCCACAGACGCGACAGAATGCCAGCAAACAGACCGGTGTAGAGGGAAAGGTAGGCGGCAAGCAGAACCACGAGAAAAACGTTTACCAGCCCCGGCATGCCGCCAAATTGCGCGATGCTGACGTAGACCCAGTTGATGCCTGAACCAAACAGGCCCATTCCCCAGAAATAGCCAATGGCAGCAGACTGGAGAGGACGGCGGTTGAGGGTAAGAGCCTGCAGACCCATCAGCGAAATAATCGCGGCGGGCCAGATGTCATACGGAGAGAACGCCAGCGTCCCGCAGGCACCGAATAATAACGCCAGCAGCAGGCGCATGCGCTGGCGTTCAATTAATGGGGCAAATGCCATGTAGTCTATGATCCAGTTTCGGGTTTATTCGTCCAGTTTGGGCTGGGGTGAGTCGTCCGGAATTCTGACATGAACCTGAATAATACGACGGCTGTCAGCCATCGCCACTTTGAACTGGTAACCATCAATGTCGATGGTCTCACCGCGAGCGGGTAAATGACCAAAGGCCTGCATAACCAGCCCGCCAATGGTATCGACTTCTTCGTCGCTAAAGTGGGTCCCGAAAGCTTCGTTGAAGTCTTCAATCGACGCCAGCGCGCGAATAGTCCAGGTGTGGCGACTGAGCTGACGGAAATCAATATCGTCTTCTTCGTCGTACTCATCTTCAATTTCACCGACAATCAGTTCAAGGATGTCCTCAATGGTCACCAGACCTGAGACACCGCCAAACTCGTCGATGACGATAGCCATATGATAACGCTGGGAGCGGAACTCTTTCAGCATGCGGTCAACCCGCTTACTTTCAGGTACGACAACCGCCTGGCGTAACACTTTCTCCATGCTGAAGGCTTCGGCATCGCTGCGCATAAAGGGCAGCAGATCCTTGGCCATCAGAATCCCTTCAATGTGATCTTTGTCTTCGCTGATCACCGGAAAACGCGAGTGGGCAGACTCGATGATCACATCGAGACATTCGTCCAGGGTCTGGTTGCGTTTCAGGGTAATCATCTGAGAGCGAGGGATCATAATGTCGCGTACGCGTTGGTCCGCAATATCCATCACCCCTTCGAGCATATCGCGCGTATCTTCATCGATAAGGTCGTTTTGCCCGGAATCACGGATCAGCTCCAACAGTTCGTCGCGGTTTTTCGGTTCACCGTGGAAAAGTTGGCTCAGTAACAGGGAAAAAAATCCCTTTTTGCTGTTTAAGGTGTCACTACTGTGTGAATTGTCGTCGCTCATGGCGTCGTATGGGTTCTCATGTTAGTTAATAGGTCGCTCAATGCGCGTAAACTCAGCGCACGGCTTTATGGGAAGCCCGGGCAGATGCCCGACGGCTTATTCCTTCTCGGCAATGTACGGATCCTCATAGCCCAGAGCAAGCATAATCTCTGTTTCGAGGGATTCCATCTCTTCCGCTTCATCGTCTTCGATATGGTCGTAGCCGAGCAAATGCAGGCTACCATGCACCACCATGTGCGCCCAGTGGGCCTCAAGCGGCTTACCTTGTTCCTGCGCTTCTTTCTCAACGACCTGACGGCAGATGATCAAATCACCCAGCAGCGGCATCTCAATGCCCGGCGGGGCTTCAAACGGGAAAGAGAGTACGTTGGTTGATTTATCTTTCCCGCGATAGGTCAGGTTCAGCTCGTGGCTTTCAGCATCGTCGACCAACCGAATCGTGACCTCTGACTCTTCCTGAAACTGCGGGATCACGGCATCCAGCCATCTCTGAAACTGACTTTCTGGTGGTAAGCCGGATTCGTTTTCGCATGCCAGCTGTAAATCGAGAATAACCTGACTCATTTTTGTTCCTGCTCCTGAGCTTCGCGCTTGCGTTCTGCCGCCAGCTCGGCTTTGCGTTTTTGTTCTGCTTCTTCCCAGGCTTCATACGCCGTGACGATACGGGCAACCACCGGATGGCGAACCACGTCTTCGCTATGGAAGAAATTAAAACTAATTTCGTCGACTTCAGCCAGCACTTCAATGGCATGACGCAGACCGGACTTGGTGCTGCGCGGCAGGTCAATCTGTGTGATATCGCCGGTGATAACCGCTTTGGAGTTAAAGCCGATACGAGTCAGGAACATTTTCATCTGTTCGATGGTGGTGTTCTGGCTCTCATCAAGAATGATAAACGCATCGTTTAACGTACGGCCACGCATATAGGCCAGCGGCGCAACTTCAATGACGTTACGTTCAATCAGCTTTTCAACCTTCTCAAAACCGAGCATTTCGAACAGCGCGTCATACAGCGGTCGTAAATAGGGATCGACTTTCTGGCTCAGATCGCCTGGCAGGAAACCGAGTTTTTCACCGGCTTCAACCGCTGGACGGGTTAGCAGAATACGGCGGATCTCCTGGCGCTCTAGTGCATCGACCGCAGCGGCAACCGCCAGATACGTTTTACCTGTACCCGCAGGGCCAACACCAAAGGTGATGTCGTGGTCGAGGATATTCGCAATGTACTGTGCCTGATTCGGCGTGCGCGGTTTAATCACTCCGCGCTTGGTTTTGATATTTACCGCTTTGCCAAATTCCGGCACGCTGTCTGCGCTTTGCTCAAGCACACGCGCTTCTTTAATCGCAAGGTGAATTTGTTCTGGCTCGATGTCCTGTGTCTGGCCGCGCATTGGGGCCGTATCGACATACAGGCTGCGTAAAATATCTGCCGCAGCGGTGACACAAATTGGACGACCAGTCAGTTTGAAGTGGTTATCGCGGCGGTTAATTTCGATGCCGAGACGACGCTCCAGTTGTTTTATGTTGTCATCAAATGGCCCGCAAAGGCTCAACAGGCGGGCGTTGTCTGCGGGTTCAAGGATAATTTCGCGAGTGTCTATGTTCAAACTGTTCCTCTTATGCATGTCTCGCCGGACGCTGAACATTTACCGGCATCTAAGGAAATTATTCACGCCATGGGGGAAAGGCGCAAGCATTGCAATAAATATGGGGGTGCCAGGGCAAATTACAAGGCCCGCCGGAGCAGCGAGCCAGGAAGTGTAGGCCCGATAAGCATGGCGCCATCGGGCATTGTTTGCGTTTTTCAGCAGGATTATTAAGGCTGATAAGTACCCACGCCCAGATCGTTTTCTTTGCGGGTACGCGCAATGACCGACTCAGGGGATTCTGCGATGCGCAGGCCCATTTCGTCTTCGGTACGCACCACTTTGCCGCGCAGGGAGTTGGTCCAGACATCGGTAATTTCAACATCAACAAACTTACCGACCATATCCGGGGTACCTTCAAAGTTCACCACGCGGTTATTTTCGGTACGCCCTGACAGTTCCATCACGCTTTTCCGTGACGTACCTTCGACCAGAATGCGCTGGGTCGTGCCGACCATACGACGGCTCCAGGCCATGGCTTGCTGGTTAATACGCTCCTGCAGGATGTATAAACGCTGTTTTTTCTCTTCTTCCGGTACGTCGTCAACCATATCGGCGGCAGGGGTGCCAGGACGCGCAGAGAAGATAAAGCTGTAGCTCATGTCGAAATTGACATCAGCGATCAGCTTCATGGTCTGCTCGAAGTCCTGGGTGGTTTCACCCGGGAAGCCGACGATGAAGTCGGAGCTAATCTGGATATCCGGACGTGCTGCGCGCAGTTTACGGATGATTGCTTTGTATTCCAGCGCGGTATGGGTACGACCCATCAGGTTCAGTACACGATCCGAACCACTCTGTACCGGCAGGTGCAGGAAGCTCACCAGCTCTGGCGTATCGCGATAAACTTCAACGATATCATCGGTGAATTCGATCGGATGGCTGGTGGTAAAACGGATACGGTCAATGCCGTCGATCGCTGCGACCAGACGCAGCAGATCGGCGAACGAGCCGGTGGTGCCGTCGTAGTTTTCACCGCGCCAGGCGTTGACGTTTTGCCCCAACAGGTTTACTTCACGCACGCCTTGGGCTGCAAGCTGGGCGATTTCAAACAGAATATCATCCGCCGGACGGCTGACCTCCTCACCGCGGGTGTAGGGCACCACGCAGTAAGTACAATATTTATTGCAACCTTCCATGATGGACACAAACGCGCTTGGCCCTTCAGCACGCGGTTCTGGCAGGCGGTCGAATTTTTCGATCTCCGGGAAGCTGATATCAACTACCGGGCTACGGGTGGTGCTTCCACGCACTTTGTTGATCATTTCCGGCAGGCGATGCAGGGTTTGCGGCCCAAAAATAATATCGACGTAATGCGCGCGTTGGCGAATATGATCGCCTTCCTGAGACGCAACACAGCCACCAACACCAATGATGAGCTTGGGATTCTTCTCTTTTAACAGCTTCCAGCGACCTAATTGATGGAAGACTTTTTCCTGAGCCTTCTCGCGGATTGAGCAGGTATTCAGCAGCAGCACATCCGCTTCTTCCGCCACGTCGGTCAGTTGATACCCGTGAGTGGCATCCAGCAGATCGGCCATCTTCGATGAATCGTATTCGTTCATCTGACAGCCCCAGGTTTTAATATGGAGTTTTTTGGTCATCGACTTGCTCTTGCGAAATTGTGGCTGAAATGCAGGGCGCATAGTGTACTGCTTTGGCGCGGTTGTGACCAGTATGACGGATGTCAGCCTCAAGGGGTAAAAAATCCTGTAAACTTACACAATACATGTAACTGGAAAATTGACCATGACAAATCAACCAACGGAAATTGCCATTGTCGGCGGGGGGATGGTCGGTGGCGCGCTGGCGCTGGGACTGGCGCAGCACGGATTTACGGTAACGGTTATCGAGCATGCCGTGCCCGCGCCGTTTGTGGCTGACGGACAGCCGGATGTCAGAATTTCGGCTATTAGCTCCGCCTCCGTGTCGTTGCTTAAAGGGCTGGGCGTCTGGGATACGGTGCAGGGGATGCGCAGCCATCCTTATCGTCGGCTGGAGACGTGGGAATGGGAAAATGCCCATGTGGTGTTTGATGCAGCGGAACTTAAGCTGCCGTTGTTGGGTTACATGGTGGAGAACACGGTCCTGCAACAGGCGCTCTGGCAGGCGCTGGAAGCTCATCCTGACGTGACGTTGCGCGTGCCCACCTCGCTGATTTCTTTACATCGACATAATGACCGGCATGAACTTGAGCTGGCAGACGGTGAAAAAATCAATGCGAAGCTGGTGATCGGTGCTGATGGTGCCAACTCTCAGGTACGCAAAATGGCCGGGATTGGCATCCATGCCTGGCAATACGCGCAATCTTGTATGCTGATAACTGTCCAGTGTGAAAACGCACCCGGAGACAGCACCTGGCAGCAGTTTACCCCTGACGGTCCGCGTGCATTTTTACCGTTGTTCGACGACTGGGCTTCGCTGGTGTGGTACGACACCCCGGCACGTATCCGTCAGTTACAAAGCTTAAGCATGGCGCAACTCCAGACAGAGATAGGCAAACATTTCCCTTCACGACTCGGTAGCGTTACGCCTGTGGCGGCGGGGGCATTCCCACTTACGCGTCGTCATGCGCTGCAATATGTGCAACCGGGGCTGGCGCTGGTAGGTGATGCCGCGCATACCATTCACCCACTGGCGGGGCAGGGCGTTAATCTGGGTTTTCGCGATGTGGATGCACTGATTGATGTTCTGGTGAGCGCCCGCAGCTATGGTGAGGCGTGGGCCAGTCAACCGGTGCTCAAGCGTTATCAGAATCGTCGTATGACCGATAACTTCATTATGCAAAGTGGGATGGATTTGTTCTACGCCGGTTTTAGCAACAACCTGCAGCCGCTGCGCATCATGCGTAATCTCGGGCTTATGGCCGCAGAGCGCGCAGGTGTGCTGAAGCGTCAGGCGCTGAAGTATGCGTTAGGGTTGTAGCTCAAGTGGAGCCTGATGGCGCTACGCTTATCAGGCCTACAAGTCATGTAGGCCGGGTAAGTCTTGCCGTTACCCGGCGTTATAAAAGCAAAAAGCTCGCCGAAGCGAGCTTTTTTAATATGGCTGGGGTACGAGGATTCGAACCTCGGAATGCTGGTATCAGAAACCAGAGCCTTACCGCTTGGCGATACCCCAACAATTTTTTGGATTTACCGAACGAGTCGATACGTCCTTAAT
>NZ_SZWR01000001.1:201388-201466 GCF_005280875.1 Citrobacter sp. wls827 | reverse complement strand
CTGGTATCAGAAACCAGAGCCTTACCGCTTGGCGATACCCCAACGGGTGCACCCACAGAGTGGACGACTTTTTGAAAT
>NZ_SZWR01000001.1:200884-201253 GCF_005280875.1 Citrobacter sp. wls827 | reverse complement strand
TGCCGGTATCAAAAACCGGTGCCTTACCGCTTGGCGATACCCCAATGACCGTCGCGGTGAACCGCTATATCGAAGAAAAAATGGCTGGGGTACCTGGATTCGAACCAGGGAATGCCGGTATCAAAAACCGGTGCCTTACCGCTTGGCGATACCCCATCCGTGCAACGCTTACGGGTGAATGGTGCGGGAGGCGAGACTTGAACTCGCACACCTTGCGGCGCCAGAACCTAAATCTGGTGCGTCTACCAATTTCGCCACTCCCGCAAAAAAGATGGTGGCTACGACGGGATTCGAACCTGTGACCCCATCATTATGAGTGATGTGCTCTAACCAGCTGAGCTACGTAGCCTGATACTATCATATTCTTCG
>NZ_SZWR01000001.1:198353-200510 GCF_005280875.1 Citrobacter sp. wls827 | reverse complement strand
CATCATTATGAGTGATGTGCTCTAACCAGCTGAGCTACGTAGCCATCTTTTTTTCGCGTAACCTTATCGGCGTTGCGGGGCGCATTATGCGTATTGAGCCTTGAAGCGTCAACCCCTTTTTCATTGAAAATAGCTGGAATGTGACTGTTTGGTTAGGTTGCGAACAGCATGACGCAATATTCGGCAATTATTAGTTATTAATTGTTTTTTAGCACAGAAAACAGACATAAAAAAAGAGCCCCGCAGGGCCCTTTTCTAAGGATTAACTTATTTATAAGCGGACTGGTGTACGCCAACCGCGCGACCAGACGGATCGTTCATGGTTTTAAACGCTTCATCCCATTCGATCGCTTTGGCGGAAGAACAGGCAACAGAAGGGCCGCCCGGAACACATTCCGCAGCGCTGGCAACCGGGAACAGTTCTTCGAAAATCTCACGGTACAAATACGCTTCTTTCGACGATGGCGTGTTGTACGGGAAACGGAAGCTGGCGGTTTCCAGTTGTTGGTCGGAAACTTGCTCTGCAGCGACTTCTTTCAGCGTGTCAATCCAGCTGTAACCGACGCCGTCAGAGAACTGCTCTTTCTGCCGCCATGCGACGCTCGCTGGCAGGTAGGATTCAAAACATTCGCGCAGAACATGTTTTTCCATTTTGCCGTTGCCGCACATTTTATCCTGCGGGTTGATGCGCATCGCCACATCAAGGAATTTTTTGTCCAGGAAGGGCACGCGAGCCTCCACGCCCCAGGCTGACATGGCTTTGTTGGCACGCGCACAGTCGAACATGTGCAGCGCCTGCAGTTTACGCACAGTTTCTTCATGCAATTCTTTCGCGTCTGGCGCTTTGTGGAAGTAGAGATAACCGCCAAACACTTCGTCTGACCCTTCGCCCGACAGCACCATTTTAATGCCCATTGCTTTAATCTTGCGCGACATTAAGTACATCGGCGTCGAGGCACGAATGGTTGTAACATCGTAGGTTTCGATGTGATAAATCACGTCGCGGATAGCATCCAGACCTTCCTGCACGGTGAAGTGGATCTCGTGGTGCACGGTACCCAGATGGTTTGCTACTTCTTGTGCGGCTTTCAGATCCGGTGCGCCTTCGAGGCCGACGGCGAAGGAGTGCAACTGCGGCCACCAGGCTTCACTGCGTTCCTGATCTTCAACACGACGCGCGGCGTATTTTTTGGTGATTGCGGAAATGACCGAAGAATCCAGACCGCCGGACAGCAATACACCATAAGGAACATCTGACATCAGGTGGCTTTTCACCGCATCTTCCAGCGCCTGACGCAGCTCGTTTTTATCGGTAACGTTGTCTTTTACCGCATCGTATTCAAACCAGTCGCGCTGGTAGTACTGACGAATTTCACCGTCTTTACTCCACAGATAGCTACCGGCCGGGAATTCTTTAATCGTACGGCAAACAGGAACCAGTGCCTTCATTTCAGACGCAACATAGAAGTTACCGTGTTCGTCGTAGCCCATATACAGTGGGATGATCCCGATGTGATCGCGGCCAATCAGGTAAGCGTCCTGCTCGCTGTCGTACAGCGCGAAGGCAAACATGCCTTGCAGGTCATCCAGGAACTCTGGGCCTTTTTCCTGATACAGCGCGAGGACAACTTCACAGTCGGAACCTGTCTGGAACTGATAGCGATCGCCGTATTCAGCGCGCAGCGCCTGGTGGTTATAAATTTCACCGTTAACCGCCAGGATATGCGTTTTCTTCACGTTGTACAGCGGCTGAGCACCGGCGTTGACGTCGACGATGGACAGACGTTCGTGTGCCAGAATGGCGTTATCACTGGCGTAAATACCCGACCAGTCCGGGCCGCGATGGCGCATCAGACGAGACAATTCCAGGGCTTTTTTACGCAGTTCAACTGCGTCAGTTTTAATATCGAATACGCCAAAAATAGAACACATAACCTTCTCCGTTAACCTGTTGCGTGATGCTTTTTATGTTTGCTTGATAAAGAAAATGCCGCAAAGCGGGAGAGGGCGCAAGCGAATTGCGGGTCAGAAAATAAAAAATGCAATGGTCATTGTGGATTGGTGAAAAAAGATTATGTAATGAACATTGTTATTGATGAATCAGCAATGAAATGGTGATTTTATTGAATGGATAAGATTCTGTAGGCTGGATAAGGC
>NZ_SZWR01000001.1:191764-198275 GCF_005280875.1 Citrobacter sp. wls827 | reverse complement strand
CGGATGGCGACGCGGGGGCGTCTTATCCGGCCTACGGATTAAATGACGTCAATCTCGGCAACGGAGGGATAGATCCAGCTTGGTCTGAATGGCATGTTGTCAATATCGTCAAGTTTGGATACGCCAGACAGTACCAGGATAGTTTCCAGACCCGCCTGGAAACCTGCCAGAATATCGGTGCGCAGGTTGTCGCCAACAATGACAGTTTCTTCTGAGTGCGCCTGCATTTTGTTGAGTGCCGCGCGAATAATCCACGGGCTGGGTTTGCCGACATAAAACGGTTTACGGCCGGAGATCTTCTCAATACCGGCGCAGAGCGCACCACAGGCCGGGTAAAATCCGCGACCATGGGTATCCGGGTTAGTGGCGATAAAACGAGCGCCGTTGGCGACAAAATACGCCGCTTTATGCATCATGTCCCAGTTATAGGAACGCGTCTCGCCAACAATCACAAAATCGGGGTTCACGTCGGTAATGGTAAATCCAGCTTTATACAGTTCGTGAATTAACGCGCCTTCACCTACCACATAGGCCTTTTTTCCTTCCTGGCGACGAAGAAAATCAGCGGTAGCCATCGCGGAAGTATAAAAGACGCTATCAGGGACATTCACACCTGCGGTGGCGAAGCGGTTTGCCAGATCTTGCCCGGTCTGCGAAGGGTAGTTAGTCAGCAGGACTAACGGCAGACCTTTTTCCAGGATCCCAGTCAGAAATTCTGCCGCACCCGGTACAGCAACATTGTCGTGCATCAGCACGCCGTCGATATCACAAATTACATTCTTAATGGTCATGGACAATCCGACATTAAAAAAAGAAGGCATTACTATACACAAAATACACTACATCATTCGAGTTGCATCAAGGCGGCAAGTCTGCGAACTCCTGGAGCTTACTGAAATAAGTGACCGGGGTTCGCAGATGCAGCTTGAAGGATGACGTGTATTAGCTTTCCAGCAAACGCTGCAGCAATGTCCCGTTGAGCATTGCGCGTTTCACCAGCGCAAATGCACCAATCGCTGAACGGTGATCCAGCGTGGAACGTACCACCGGCAAATTGTGGCGAAACGCCTTCAGTGCCTGATTATTAATGCAGCTTTCTATTGCCGGAAGCAGGACTTTATCTGCTTCGGTAATCTCACCGGCAATGACGACTTTTTGCGGGTTAAACAGGTTAATTGCAATCGCGATGGTTTTACCCAGGTGTCGACCAACGTGCTCGATAACTTCTGCTGCCAGATTGTCACCTTTGTTGGCTGCCTTACAGATAGCTTTGATACTGCAATCATCCAGCGTGAGCCGGCTTGGATAGCCTTGTTTTAGCAAGTTTTGTACGCGGTGTTCGATAGAAGCATTGGCCGCAATGGTTTCCAGACAGCCGAAATTACCGCAGTGACAGCGCTCACCCAGCGGTTCTACCTGAATATGACCAATCTCACCCACGTTGCCATTGCGACCGATAAAAATGCGGCCATTGGAGATAATCCCTGCGCCGGTTCCGCGGTGAACACGCACCAAAATAGAGTCTTCGCAATCCTGACTTGCCCCGAAATAGTGCTCAGCCAGCGCCAGGCTGCGAATATCGTGACCAACAAAGCAGGTGACTTTGAAGCGTTTTTCGAGCGCTTCGACCAGCCCCCAGTTTTCGACCTGAATGTGTGGCATATAGCGGATGACGCCGCTTTCAGGATCGACAAGGCCTGGCAGGATAACGGAGATTGCAATCAGCTCACGGATTTTCCGCTGGCAACTGTCAATAAAGGTGGCAATGGTGTTGAGCAGCGCGTGCTCCAGCGTTTCCTGGGTGCGCTCCGGGAGAGGGTAGTGCTCTTCAGCAACCACTTTGCTGCTCATATCATAGAGCGTCAGCGTCGTATCGTGACGGCCCAGTCGTACGCCAATTGCGTGGAAATTGCGGGTTTCGGTGACGATAGAGATAGCGCGGCGGCCCCCGGTGGAGGCCTGCTGATCGACTTCTTTGATCAGCCCGCGTTCGATCAGTTGACGCGTAATTTTGGTTACGCTGGCGGGGGCAAGCTGGCTTTGCTCGGCAATCTGAATTCGCGAGATTGGCCCATGCTGGTCAATCAGGCGATAAACCGCCGCGCTGTTAAGCTGTTTTACGAGATCAACATTACCTATTTGAGCTTGTCCGCCTGGTGTCATTCTTTCTCTTACTCAGTAACGACCTCGTTGCCATTAACGATGGTCTTGATAATTTTAAAGTCGTGCGTGAACGCGGTCAGGTTGGCTACTTTGCCTGGCGCGATGCTGCCGAGTTGTTTGTCGACGCCAATGGCGCGAGCAGGGTAGAGCGTTGCCATGCGCAGGACTTCGTCCAGTGCGATACCGCAATGTTCAACCAGATTGCGTACACCTTCGATCATGGTTAATGATGAACCGCTCAGCGTGCCGTTCTCATCAACACACAGTCCATTGCGGTAGTATATTGTTTTACCAGCGAAAATGAACTGCTCAATGTTTGCCCCCGCCGGCGCGGTCGCGTCGGTGACCAGGCACAGCTTGTCGCCTTTCAGGCGTTTAGCATTGCGGATGTTGGCATAGTCAACATGCATGCCATCGGCGATGATACCGCAATAAATATCTGCCTCATCCAGAATCGCGCCTGCCAGACCTGGTTCGCGACCGGTAATATAAGGCATCGCGTTGAACAGATGTGTTGCAAAGGAAATGCCTGCACGGAAACCGATTTTTGCTTCCTTCAGCGTCGCGTTAGAGTGGCCCGCAGACACCACGATACCGGCATTCACCAGTTGGGTGATCACTTCGACAGGAACCATTTCAGGCGCCAGCGTCACTTTGGTGATGACATCCGCATTATCGCACAGGAAATCGACAAGTGCAGCGTCCGGTTGACGCACAAATCCCGGATTATGCGTACCTTTTTTCACCAGGTTCAGCCACGGACCTTCAAGGTGTAGCCCTAATGCTTGATTTGGATGCTTAGCGAGGTATTCACGCATGACGCGAACGCCCTGCTTCATCAGGTCATCGCTGGTGGTGATTAGCGTTGGCAGATAGTTGGTGCAGCCAGATTTTTCATTGGCTTTTTGCATGATTTCCAGCGTCTCAACGGTAACGGCTTCTGCCGTATCGTTAAACTGTACACCGCCACAGCCGTTTAACTGCACATCAATAAAACCGGGGGAGACAATGGCTCCATTCAGCGAGCGCTGTTCAATCCCTGACGGCAATTCAGACAGTGGGCAAACGCTATCGATCAGGCCATTGGCGACAACAATCGCATGGTCATCAAGAATTTCGTGACCGGTAAAAATCCGGCCCTGGGTTAAAGCATACATTCCGACCCCCGATTTCAAAAAAATGCCGCCCTGCACGTTTTCGACAGGGCGGAGACATCATTACAGACCTTTAATATTTTCCGCTTCTAACTCGTTAAAGTATTTCAGCGTCTTCACTTTCAGTTCCATAGTGGAAGGTTCATCGCAGACCACAACTGCTTTCGGATGAAGCTGCAGACAGCTGATGGTCCACATATGGTTAACGTTGCCTTCAACAGCCGCCTGCAGCGCCTGCGCTTTCTGGTGACCCAGCACCAGGATCATTACTTCTTCAGCATCCAACAGGGTGCCCACGCCTACGGTCAGTGCATATTTAGGCACCTGGCTTACGTCGCCGTCAAAGAAGCGTGAGTTTGCTACGCGGGTGTCGTGGGTCAACGTTTTGATACGGGTACGGGAAGCCAAAGAGGAAGCCGGTTCGTTGAACGCGATGTGACCATCGTTGCCTACACCGCCCATAAACAGATGGATTTTACCGTAAGAACGGATTTTCTCTTCATACTGACGGCATTCTGCATCAATATCCGGCGCGTTACCATTGAGGAGGTTGATGTTTTCTGCTGGAATATCAACATGATCAAAGAAGTTACGGTGCATAAAGCTGTGATAGCTTTCCGGATGTTCCTTCGGCAGGCCAACGTATTCGTCCATGTTGAAAGTGACAACATGTTTGAAGCTCACCTGGCCCGCTTTGTGCATTTCGACTAATGCTTTATAGGCAGTCAGCGGAGTGCCGCCAGTCGGCAGGCCCAGAACGAACGGACGATCTGCCGTTGGTTTGAACGCGTTAATGCGGTTAACGATATGGCGAGCAGCCCATTTGCCGACTTGTTCAGCGGTATTCAGGGGGATCAGTCTCATTCTTCACCTCAAAAGTAAATGTAAGCAGTTGGCGGATTGAGTCTCTGTACAGTATTAAGCGTAACCTGGTTTTGCATCGGTAAGGATCAATCCGTTTCGATTTTTTGAATGATAAAATAAGTTTTCGTAGTTAGCCAGTGTAAGGGAGGGTTAATAACGATATTTGGTGATTGGAATCACAAAAAACACGCTTTTAATTTGCGATACGAATTAATTTTTCACACACTCTGAATGTAGATGAATGGTTAATGTTGTTGTCCCAAAATCTCTTGCTGTTGCAGTTAGGAATGGTCGCACAATAAAAATATGGCTTCAAAGGAGCCTAATCGGGGTCTCGTAGGGGGAATAAAATGAATATTTTAGGTTTTTTCCAGCGGCTGGGTAGGGCGTTACAGCTCCCCATCGCGGTGCTGCCAGTCGCGGCACTGTTGCTGCGATTCGGCCAACCAGATTTACTGAACGTACCCTTCATCGCGCAAGCGGGTGGAGCTATCTTTGATAACCTCGCGTTAATTTTTGCTATCGGTGTGGCTTCCAGCTGGTCTAAAGACAGCGCGGGTGCGGCAGCGCTGGCAGGTGCGGTTGGTTATTTCATATTGACCAAAGCAATGGTTACCATTAACCCGGCGATCAACATGGGCGTGCTGGCGGGTATCATCACCGGTCTGGTCGGCGGTGCTGTGTATAACCGTTGGTCTGGCATCAAACTGCCTGATTTCCTGAGCTTCTTCGGCGGCAAACGTTTTGTACCCATCGCCACTGGCTTCTTCTGTTTGATACTGGCTGCTATCTTCGGCTACGTGTGGCCGCCGGTGCAGAATGCCATCCATGCGGGTGGTGAGTGGATCGTGGGCGCTGGCGCGCTGGGTTCTGGTATTTTTGGCTTCATCAACCGTCTGCTGATCCCAACCGGTCTGCATCAGGTGCTGAACACCATCGCCTGGTTCCAGATTGGCGAATTCACTAACGCTGCAGGTACCGTATTCCACGGTGATATCAACCGCTTCTACGCGGGTGACGGCACTGCGGGTATGTTCATGTCTGGCTTCTTCCCGATCATGATGTTTGGTCTGCCGGGTGCGGCTCTGGCGATGTACTTCGCCGCGCCGAAAGCGCGTCGTCCGATGGTCGGCGGTATGCTGCTGTCCGTTGC
This sequence comes from Citrobacter sp. wls827, assembly GCF_005280875.1. Classification (NCBI taxonomy): domain Bacteria; kingdom Pseudomonadati; phylum Pseudomonadota; class Gammaproteobacteria; order Enterobacterales; family Enterobacteriaceae; genus Citrobacter; species Citrobacter sp. wls827. The sequence goes on along the minus strand of NZ_SZWR01000001.1, from coordinate 192,941 downwards.
TATCACCGCATTCCTGACCGGTGTTACCGAGCCGCTGGAATTCCTGTTTATGTTCCTGGCTCCGTTGCTGTACCTCCTGCACGCCGTTCTGACGGGTATCAGCCTGTTCGTTGCGACGCTGTTGGGGATCCATGCGGGCTTCTCTTTCTCCGCAGGTGCTATCGACTACGTGTTGATGTACAACCTGCCGGCTGCAAGTAAGAACGTCTGGATGCTGGTCGCCATGGGTCTGGTATTCTTCGTTATCTACTTCGTCCTGTTCAGCGCGGTTATTCGTTTGTTTAACCTGAAAACGCCGGGCCGCGAAGATAAAGAAGACGAGATTGTTACTGACGAAGCAAACAGCAATACCGAAGAAGGTTTAGCTCAACTGGCAACCAACTACATTGCTGCGGTTGGCGGTACGGATAACCTGAAAGCGATTGATGCCTGTATCACCCGTCTGCGTCTGACCGTTGGCGATTCTGCCCGCGTCAATGATGCGATGTGCAAACGCTTAGGCGCATCGGGTGTGGTTAAGCTGAACAAACAAACTATTCAGGTTATCGTGGGTGCGAAAGCTGAATCTATCGGCGACGAAATGAAGAAAGTTGTGGCTCGCGGCCCGGTTGCGGCAGCGTCTACTGACAATGCCCCGACAGCGGCTGCCCCGATTGCAAAACCGCAGGCTGTCGCGAATGCGGTCACCATTGAAGCGCTGGTTTCTCCGATTACCGGTGATGTGGTTGCACTGGAGCAGGTGCCTGATGAAGCCTTCGCCAGCAAAGCAGTGGGTGACGGCGTGGCGGTAAAACCAACGGATAAAATCGTGGTTTCTCCGGCAGCGGGTACTATTGTGAAAATCTTCAACACCAACCATGCGTTCTGTCTGGAAACGGAAAAAGGCGCGGAAATCGTGGTCCATATGGGTATCGATACCGTGGCGCTGGAAGGTAAAGGCTTTAAACGTCTGGTTGAAGAAGGTGCGGTTGTTGCAGCAGGTCAACCGATTCTGGAAATGGATCTGGAATATCTGAACGCCAACGCACGTTCCATGATTAGCCCGGTTGTGTGCAGCAACAGCGATGATTTCGGTGCGCTGGTCATTAAAGCCGAAGGTCATGTGGTTGCCGGTCAGACACCGCTGTATGAGATTAAAGGTAAATAACTGCTCCTGAGTAAAGTGAGTTAAGTGCCT
>NZ_SZWR01000001.1:170551-191717 GCF_005280875.1 Citrobacter sp. wls827 | reverse complement strand
GGCGGGGGAGATTCCTCCGCCGCTTTTTTTTGCAGCAAATACCCTCATATATCCTGTTGAAACACCTTTTTTGTGCAACTAATAGTTGTCTCCTGACGTCGCTTATAAGATCATGTTCCGTTATACGTTGTTTACGCTTTGAGGAATCCACGATGAGTGAGGCTGAAGCCCGCCCGAGTAACTTTATTCGTCAGATCATCGATGAAGATCTGGCCAGTGGTAAGCACACCACTATCCATACACGTTTTCCGCCGGAGCCAAATGGCTATCTGCACATTGGCCACGCGAAATCCATTTGTCTGAACTTTGGCATTGCGCAAGATTACCAGGGCCAGTGCAACCTGCGTTTTGATGATACGAACCCGGTTAAAGAAGATATCGAGTACGTTGAATCGATTAAAAACGACGTTGAATGGTTAGGTTTCCACTGGACTGGCGACATTCGCTACTCTTCGGATTACTTCGATCAGCTTCACGCCTATGCGGTAGAGCTTATTAATAAAGGCCTGGCGTACGTTGACGAACTGTCAGCGGAAGAAATTCGCGAATACCGTGGCACGTTGACTCAGCCGGGCAAAAACAGCCCGTACCGCGATCGTAGCGTTGAAGAAAACCTCGCGCTGTTTGAAAAAATGCGTACCGGTGGTTTTGAAGAAGGTAAAGCCTGCCTGCGTGCGAAAATCGATATGGCTTCGCCGTTTATCGTGATGCGCGATCCGGTGCTGTACCGTATTAAGTTCGCTGAACACCACCAGACCGGCAATAAGTGGTGCATCTACCCGATGTACGACTTTACCCACTGCATCAGCGATGCGCTGGAAGGCATCACGCATTCACTGTGTACGCTGGAGTTCCAGGATAACCGTCGTCTGTACGACTGGGTGCTGGACAACATCACCATTCCGGTTCATCCGCGTCAGTACGAATTCTCGCGCCTGAATCTGGAATACACCGTGATGTCCAAGCGCAAGCTGAACCTGCTTGTGACCGACAAGCACGTTGAAGGCTGGGACGATCCGCGTATGCCGACGATCTCTGGCCTGCGTCGTCGCGGTTACACCGCTGCCGCGATCCGTGAGTTCTGCAAACGCATTGGCGTGACCAAGCAGGACAACACTATTGAGATCGCTTCTCTGGAATCCTGTATCCGCGAAGATCTGAACGAAAACGCCCCGCGCGCGATGGCGGTTATCGATCCGGTGAAACTGGTTATCGAAAACTACCCGCAGGGCGAAAGCGAACTGGTCACCATGCCTAACCATCCGAGCAAGCCGGAAATGGGCAGCCGTGAAGTGCCGTTCAGCGGTGAAATCTGGATCGACAGGGCCGATTTCCGCGAAGAAGCGAACAAGCAGTACAAGCGTCTGGTGATGGGTAAAGAAGTCCGTCTGCGTAATGCTTACGTGATCAAAGCTGAGCGTGTCGAGAAAGATGCAGAAGGGAAGATCACCACCATTTTCTGCACCTACGATGCTGACACCCTGAGCAAAGATCCGGCCGATGGTCGTAAAGTTAAAGGCGTTATTCACTGGGTGAGCGCGTCCCATGCGCTACCGATTGAAATCCGTCTTTACGACCGTCTGTTTAGCGTGCCAAACCCGGGGGCAGCGGAAGACTTCCTGTCCGTTATTAACCCGGAATCGCTGGTTATTAAGCAGGGTTACGGTGAGCCTTCGCTACAGGCCGCTGTTGCTGGTAAAGCGTTCCAGTTCGAGCGTGAAGGGTATTTCTGCCTCGACAGCCGCTACGCAACAGCTGACAAATTGGTGTTTAACCGCACCGTGGGTCTGCGCGATACATGGGCTAAAGTAGGCGAATAAACCGTCGTTACGCATCATCTTTTCAAACGCCGCACTCTGCGGCGTTTTTTTTTCGCCTGAAAATGGTTAGCAGACTCTATTTGCGCAGCGAAATAATTGTTATTCAGGAATGGTTTTTGCCGTTTATATTTTTCTAACAAAAACCTTGTTTTATCAGCCACTCTGGACTGAAACCGATTTCATCTTTATGGAAAACAAGCCTTTTTTCAATTTTTCAACGCTTTTTTAACTCCCAATGAAAATGTAACAGAAAGCAATGAAATATGTGCGGTTGCTCATGTTCTTACATACTGGTTACAAAAAGAGATTGATAATTCGCGTCGCGAAAAATAGTCTATTCATTGTAGTCAATGAGGTTTTCTCAGCGCTACTTTTTTAATTTTTGCTTTTTCGCTGTCCGCTTTTATCGGCAGCATTTTTATGTCAAAGAGGATTAACATATGCGTACGTTTAGTGGCAAACGTAGTACGCTGGCGCTGGCTATCGCCGGTATCACAGCAATGTCGGGTTTTGTTGTCGCTCCCCAGGTTCACGCCGAAGGTTTTATTGATGACTCTACCTTAACTGGCGGCATCTATTACTGGCAGCGTGAACGTGACCGTAAAGATGTGACCGACCACGACAAATACAAAACCAACCTTTCTCACTCCACCTGGAACGCTAACCTCGACTTCCAGTCCGGTTATGCGGCCGATATGTTTGGTATTGATATCGCAGCATTCACTGCTATTGAAATGAACGAAAGTAGCGAAAGCGGCCATCCAAACGAAATCGCATTCTCTTCAAAAAATAAAGGCTATGACGAAGATTACTCAGGCGATAAGAGCGGGATTAGCCTATATAAAGCGGCAGCCAAATTCAAATTTGGCCCAACCTGGGCGCGCGCTGGTTATATTCAGCCAACCGGGCAAACTCTGCTGGCACCACACTGGAGCTTTATGCCTGGTACCTATCAGGGTGCTGAAGCCGGTGCCAACTTCGATTATGGCGATGCGGGTGCGCTGAGCTTCTCCTATATGTGGGCCAACGAATATAAAGCACCGTGGCATACCGAAGTCGATAAATTCTATCAGGCCGATAAAAAGACCAAAGTTGATTACCTCCATTCAATCGGCGCAAAGTATGACTTCAAAAATAACCTGCTGTTGGAAGCAGCATTCGGTCAGTCTGAAGGCTACGTCGATCAGTATTTCGCCAAAGCCAGCTACAAATTTGATTTAGGCGGTAACCCGTTTACCACCAGCTACCAGTTCTACGGTGCCCGCGATAAGGTTGATGACCGCACAGTTAACGACATTTATGATGGCACGGCCTGGCTGCAGGCACTGACCTTCGGCTACAAAGTGGCAGAAGTCGTTGATCTGCGACTGGAAGGGACCTGGGTTAAAGCTGACGGGCAGCAGGGCTACTTCCTGCAGCGTATGACCCCGACCTATGCGTCTTCAAACGGTCGTCTGGACGTTTGGTGGGATAACCGCTCTGACTTCAACGCCAACGGTGAAAAGGCCGTGTTCTTCGGCGCGATGTATGACCTGAAAAACTGGAACCTGCCTGGCTGGGCTGTGGGTGCATCATACGTTTACGCGTGGGATGCTAAACCGGCTACCTGGCAGCTCAACCCGGATGCGTACTACGACAAAAATCGTACTATTGAAGAGTCGTCTTACAGCCTGGATGCGGTCTATACCCTGCAGGATGGCCGTGCGAAGGGCACTATGTTTAAACTGCACTTCACCCAGTACGACAACCATTCAGATATTCCGAGCTGGGGCGGTGGTTACGGTAACATCTTCCAGGATGAGCGTGACGTGAAATTCATCGTTATTGCTCCGTTCACCATCTTCTAATGCCGACAGAGGCAGGCCGCAAGCCTGCCGTTTTGTTGAGGAATGTGTTATGAAAAAGCTGATACTCATCGCCGTCATGGCATCAGGGCTGGTTGCCTGCGCGCAATCACCCGCGCCGAAAGAAGATAGCCGTCTTAAGGAAGCCTATAGCGCGTGTATCAATACCGCGCAGGGTTCGCCGGAGAAAATCGAAGCCTGCCAAAGTGTGTTGAATGTGCTGAAGAAAGAAAAACAGCACCAGCAGTTTGCGAATGAAGAAAGCGTGCGCGTACTGGATTACCAGCAGTGTATCCAGGCAACGCGTACGGGTAACGATCAATCCGTTAAGGCCGATTGTGATAAGGTCTGGCAGGAAATTCGCAGTAATAATACGGCGAAATAAAACGTGGTATGAACAAGAACGGGCGGAGAGATTTCTTCGCCCGTTTGCATTTTAGCGTCGTTTCTCAATTGCCCACTTGAGTAATGCCGCACAACGGTAAAATCCGTGGGCAAATTTTCCGTATGGGATGGTCAGAAATAGCGCCATCACGACACCAAGATGAATAGCAAGCAAAATAGCCATCCCTGAGGTATCTCTGCCTGCCAACAACGCTAAGCCCGTCAGACTCGTCAGTAGCAGCAACAGGATAAAACCGCGATCCATCGGTTTTTGCCGTGCGTCGCCATGTAGCGGTGAGCGCTTAAGGTTCAGCCATAACAAACCCGCTGGGCCGACAACCAGGCCAATGCCGCCTAATGTGCCCAGCATGACCGGAACGCTGAGGAACGGATAGGGCGCTTCTATGTCGGCAAAGTAGTGATAGCCCGTTGCCACCACGGTGGCGGCAAAGCAGAGCAGAAAACCGTAGAAGGTGAAGTGATGGAAACGGCGGCGCATCAGGGTGAAGGCATCATCTGCTTCGTTACACCCTTTGCCGTGCCCGCCATCGAGATATTTCAGCGTCAGCGCATTATGAGAGGCTTCAGCAATGTCAGAGGAACGCGGCATCCCCGGAGAAATCTCCCGCCAGAAGCGGATAACGCCCGCCATCAGCAGACCCATCGCCAGAATAAAGACTGAACCAAACATCCATGCCAGCAGGTTATGCGGGAAAATTTGGTAGAAATCTCCGGCCAGCGGGGGATGGAGTAACGTGCCTGTTAAACCTATAGCGAGGAGTAAAAACAGGATCAGACCGAAAACCAGCGACAGCGTCACGGTGACGCCTGCGCGACGATAAAGCGCGCCAAAGGCGGCGGGTTGCGCGTAGTGCTGATAGGTTTCCAGCCTTACTTCTGCCATTGCTTTCGGTACATTGATAGCAAATTCATGGGGCGGTGCGTATTGACACGCGTGCAGGCAGGCGCCGCAGTTATGGCACAAGTTGGCCAGATAGTTGATATCCGCTTTACCGAATTCCAGACGCTGAGTCATCGCCGGGAACACGGCGCAAAAACCCTCGCAATAGCGGCAGGCATTGCAGACTTGCATAACTCGTTCAACTTCAGCTTCCGGCTCGGTAAGCATTTTCGCTTCGATAATTAATTTCTCAAGCGGTTTCATGATGTGCCTCCTCACGTGCTGCCAGAGCGGCTTCTTTTCCGGCAATACGGCCAAAGGTGGTCCCAATCGACATGCCTACACCTGCGGTGTAGCCTTTTCCCAGCACGTTGCCCGCCATCATCTCCCCGGCGACGAACAGATTGCGACTTGGACGCCCGGCAAAATGCACTGCGGCGTGTTCATTCACCTTTAACCCCAGGTAGGTGAAGGTGATCCCCGGACGTAAGGCATAGCCATAGTAGGGTGGCGTATCCAGTGGTCGCGCCCAATGTGTTTTTGCCGGTGTCAGATTTTGTGTTGCACAGTTATCCAGAGTGGTGTGGTCAAAGTGGCCTGGCAGGCAGGCGCTGTTGTACTGCATGACAGTATGGGTAAAGCGCTCAGTATCCAGTCCTAACTGACGTGCCAGCTCTGCTAACGTAGTGGCCTGTGCGCCAGGAAAAACCGGGGGCATGAAGTGACCGATGGCTTTACTGTCGATAATGGAGTAACCAATTTGCCCGGGCTGGTGGGCGACCAGACGTCCCCAGATGGCATAACGTTTGGGCCAGAAATCCTCGCCTTCATCATAAAATCGTTCTGCATCGCGGTTCACTACGATGCCAAGCGAAACACAGTCCACGCGGGTGCAAATCCCGCCGTCATATAAGGGGGCCCGGGCATCAATCGCCACGCAGTGTGACTGGGAGGGGGCGCCGATGATGTCCGCGCCGGCATCGATCATAAATTTGAGCAGTACGCCCTGATTAAAGCGCGTGCCGCGAATGAGGAAGTTATCCGCAGGCCATTCACCGCGGGCGTTCTCACCCCAGGCTTCTCGCAGCCATTCGCGGTTAGATTCAAACCCGCCAGCGGCAAGCACGCAGGTCTTTGCCGGAATGCGCTCTGCACCAGCCAGCGCCGCCACGAACTCGCCGTTGTGCAGTTCAAGCGCCTGCACCGGGGTGTTATAGCGGATTTGTACGCCTAACTTTTCTGCGCTGCGATAATAGGCATTCACCAGGGCTTTCCCGCCGCCCATAAAAAAGGCATTGGTTCGCGCCACGTGTAGAGCGCCAGAGAGTGGAGGTTGAAAATTGACGCCGTGCTGGCGCATCCAGTCGCGACACTGTGATGAGGTACGGATCACCAGACGTGCCAGGGCTTCGTTGGTATTTCCTTCCGTTACGCGCTGCAGATCTTGCCAATACTCCTCTTCTGGATAGCTCTCCACCAGTACATCCTGTGGCGCATCATGCATACAGCGTAAATTACGCGTGTGTTGGGAGTTTCCTCCGCGCCATTCACGCGGGGCTGCCTCAAGCAACAGTACCGAAGCGCCTTGCTCCCGGGCGGTTAAGGCGGCACATAGTGCAGCATTGCCGCCGCCAATCACCAGAACATCAACCATCGCATACTCCATTACCACTTAACCAATTGTTAAGTTTGTAATTAAAATGTATACGAGTAAGTTGTGTGGACGCTATGACGTGATGCTAAACAGCCCTTTAATTATTGTAAAGGATCGCACCTGGCCAGTGTCCAGATTCCACCAGTTGATGCATCACTTTGGCTAGTACCACACGGGCAGCGAGACCTGCTGGGGTGAGTTCATCGTCAGAAAGGCTGACCAAAAAGTTGGGGCGGCTAAGTATGGGATTATGGATGCCAATCACTCTTAATGTCTCTTTATCGAGATGGGAAATTGCCGCACCGGGCTGAAGTGTTGCACCGATTCCGCTGCGAACGGCGTGCATCAGTAGCGTCAGGCCGTCAATTTCTGTCGCGATCTCAATGTTCAGCGCATGCTCCTGGCTGATAGCATCCAGTCTGCCGCGCAGACCATGTCCTGGGCTTGGCATTATCAATGGAATACGTGCCAATTGGGCTGGAGCAATATTGTCATCGGTAATATCAGCCAGTAGGGCATGAGTACCAATTAAAAATAGCCGTTCTTCGAGAATCGGTCTGGCGCTCCAGCGCAGGATCTTTTCTTTTTGAAATACCACCGCCAGATCAATCTGGCGGGTATTAATCATTCGTTCCAGGTTACCAGAGAGGCTTTCCACCACATGCAGGCGGACATCACTATAGCTTTCCCGCATGGCGTTGATGAAAGGCATCCCAAGAACGGAAGCAGTACTGGGGGCCATGCCGACGCTGACGTGCCCGGAAAGTCTGGCCTCCCGTGCGGCGAGGATCGCATCGTCTGCGTGACGGAGCGCCAGCTGTGCCTGGGCGTAAAATGCCAGTCCAGCGCTGGTGGGCGTCACGCCACGCGAGGTACGTTGCAGCAGACGTATGGCGAGTTCGTTTTCCAGGCGGGTCATTTGCTGGCTGAGCGCCGAAACACCGATACTGAGGTCGAGCGCCGCGCTACCCATGCTGCCGGTTTCTACAATGCGCACAAAATAACGTAGCTGGCGAAGTTCCATTTCGACTCTCCGGAAGGGACAATTGATTTTTACATTAAAGCAACACAAGAGTGGAGGGAAGGGGAAACACGCTGATAACGCGCATAAAAAAAGCCAACCGGATGGTTGGCTTTTCAGAGAGCATTACATTACTTGCCGTCGTGCGCGTGCTCATCTTCGCGGCAATCGCCTTCAGCGCAGTGACCGTACAGATAGAGGCTATGGTTAGTTAAACGAATGCCATGTTTAGCCGCAATCTCACGTTGACGCGCTTCGATGGAGTCATCGCTGAACTCGACCACTTTGCCGCAGTCAAGGCAAATCAGGTGATCGTGATGATGCTGTTGAGTCAGTTCGAAGACGGATTTACCACCTTCAAAATTATGGCGGGTCACGATACCGGCATCATCAAACTGGTTCAGCACGCGATACACGGTCGCCAGACCAATTTCTTCACCCATGTCGATCAGGCGTTTGTATAAGTCTTCCGCACTGACGTGATGGTTATCCGGTTCCTGAAGAACTTCCAGAATCTTTAAACGAGGAAGCGTTACTTTCAGGCCAGCCTTCTTTAATGCGGTATTGTTGTCAGTCATGCGGAATCTGTCCTGTAGCTAAACGGTTCACTTCATTAACAGAAGTGACAGAAATTGCACTTGAGATAATGCGTATCATTATAGAACTGCCATGCCTAAATGAAAACTGCAAGTCTCTGGCAAATATTGTTAATCAAAACGTGGTATCACCAACAAACACACTGTGCAATACCCGATTGGCATCCAGCCATTGTACAGGGTCAGGCGAAAAAGTTACAAATTTGTAGCAATTATTTTGATTGGTTCTATCTATTGATGCGGCGCAGATGAATATCTACGCCGCACGAAATCAGGCATTGATGATTTCGTCGAGGTGCAGCTCTTCAGAGATCTGCTTAACCCATTTTTCTACGCGTTCAGCGGTCAGTTCCGGCTGGCGATCTTCATCGATAGCCAGACCGACAAAGTGGTCGTCATCTGCCAGACCTTTAGACGCTTCAAAATGGTAACCCGCCGTTGGCCAGTGGCCGACGATGGTGGCGCCGCGCGGCTCAATGATGTCACGGATGGTGCCTAACGCATCACAGAAATATTCTGCGTAATCTTCCTGGTCGCCACAGCCGAACAATGCCACCAGTTTACCGTTAAAATCAATGTCTTCGAGAGTAGGGAAGAAGTCGTCCCAGTCGCACTGCGCTTCACCGTAGTACCAGGTTGGGATGCCGAGCAGCAGAATGTCATACCCTTCCAGGTCTTCTTTGCTGCTTTTTGCAATGTCATGTACATCGGCAACGTCTTTACCAAGCTGTTTTTGAATCATTTTTGCGATATTTTCGGTATTACCGGTGTCGCTGCCGAAAAAGATGCCAGTGATTGCCATGAGTAAAATAACCTCTTGAAACTTATTGAAATGGTGGTGGCGCATTGCCCACGGATAAGGGCAATCATAGCAGAACAGTCAGGCATGCGGAAACAGCAAACACGCAGGACTGCACTCTGTGCTACACGATTTATGATTTAGAGCAGAAATTCAGACTAAGCCTGACCGCGCAATGCGGTGAGTTGGTTCATCAGCATCTCTTCGATGAGTTCACTGCGACTCATGTTGCGTGCCTCGGCCAGCTCGTTCAGAGCGTCAACGGCATCGGCGTTCAGTTTCAGTTCGACACGCTTAAGCCCGCGAACTTTGTCGCGTTTAAGCTGATTACGTTTGTTAATACGTAACTGTTCATCACGCGAGAGCGGATTAGTTTTGGGTCGTCCCGGGCGACGCTCCTGCGCGAACAGATCTAATGTCGTACGGTCCGTTTGTTCTTTGGCCATGATCTTGGTGACTTCGGGGAAACAATCAGCCAGGCGTCCGCCCGGATGGATAGCGCGCCATAATACATCAGCAGGGGAGGCGCGCCAACGCCCACGCGCGTAATCACGCGCGGACGCTGAGTTTTTAATCAGTTAACCTGCTCGCTCAGATAACGACGGATGGCGCGCAGCACCGCATCGGGTTTTTCCGCATGTACCCAATGGCCTGCGCCGGCAATAACGTGTGCGCGGGCCTGCGGGAATTGCGCCAGCAGCTGTTCGCGATACGCTTCGGTCACATAAGGTGAATTACCGCCGGGGATAAACAGCGCCGGGTGTTCCCACGCCGGAATGGTCTCCCAACCGACGATATGAGGATATTGATCCCACAATACGGGAACGTTAAAGCGCCACTCGCCGTCAACAAAGGATTTCAGCAGAAACTGGATAACACCTTCCTCTTGCAGGTGCTGACGCATAACGCTCGCCGCCTGCTGGCGTGAGGACGCTTGTGCATCGGTTACGGCATTGATTGCCGCAAAAATCTCATCGTGGCGGCGAACATGGTAGTCAACGGGAGCAATGTCGATGGCGACCAGCCGTTCGACACGTTCAGGAGCCAGCGCAGTCAGCGCCATAACGGCTTTACCGCCCATCGAGTGGCCAATAAAGATCGCTTTTTCAATCTGCCTGGCGTCCAGCGTATCCAGCAGATCTTGCGCCATGGCCGGATAATTCATCTCAGGTGAACGAGGGGAGAGACCATGATTTCGCATATCAACCTGGATGATGTCGTGATCGGCCACGAGATCGCGTGCCAGGATCCCGAGGTTATCCAGACTGCCAAACAGGCCGTGAACCAGGACGATGGGAGAATTATTGTGCGGGTTTTGCGCAGATTGCGCTCGGATATTCAATTTCATGGCAAAGTTCTTTTTTTCACACTGACGGGTTAGGGTATCATGTTGACCATTCTGCCACATGGCTGCAACAACTACGGTTACTCCGAGTTTTGCTGGTCACCAGGCTTGACGCTATCCGCTGTTAGGATTTGCCTCTACACTACAGCGTGTAAAGTCCTGACAACTTGTATTCAGCCAAACATTGCACTGGATTAAGATGAAAACGATTGAAGTTGATGATGAACTCTATAGCTATATTGCCAGCCACACCAAGCATATTGGCGAGAGCGCATCCGACATTTTACGGCGTATGTTGAAGTTTTCCGCCGCATCACAGCCTGTCACTCCGGTAGTAAAAGAAGTCCGCGCGGTACAACCTGTCGTGGAAGCCAAGCCGGTCAACCCTACGAAAGACAAAGTGCGCGCCATGCGTGAACTGCTGCTTTCCGATGAATATGCGGAACAGAAAAAAGCAGTGAATCGCTTTATGCTGGTGCTGTCTACACTTTACTCACTGGATAACAACGCGTTCGCCGAAGCAACGGAATCGTTGCACGGACGTACGCGCGTTTATTTTGCAGCGGATGAACAGACGTTGCTGAAAAATGGTAATCAAACCAAACCGAAACACGTGCCAGGCACGCCATATTGGGTGATCACCAATACCAATACCGGCCGTAAATGCAGCATGGTTGAACACATCATGCAGTCAATGCAATTCCCCGCGGAGTTGATTGAAAAGGTTTGCGGAACAATTTAATCCTTGCATTAGAAGGACCAGGCAATGGCAATCCACAACCGTGCAGGTCAACCTGCGCAACAGAGTGATTTGATTAACGTCGCCCAACTGACGGCACAGTACTATGTACTGAAACCAACAGCAGGGAACGCTGAGCACGCCGTTAAGTTCGGTACGTCCGGACATCGCGGTAGTGCGGGTCGTCATAGTTTTAATGAGCCGCATATTCTGGCTATCGCTCAGGCGATTGCCGAAGAACGTGCGAAAAACGGGATTACAGGCCCGTGCTATGTGGGCAAGGATACCCACGCGTTGTCTGAACCGGCTTTCATCTCTGTGCTGGAAGTGCTGGCAGCGAACGGTGTTGATGTCATTGTGCAGGAAAACAACGGCTTTACGCCCACCCCTGCCGTGTCGAATGCTATCCTGGTCCACAATAAAAAAGGCGGTCCGCTGGCTGACGGCATTGTGATCACGCCGTCCCATAACCCACCAGAAGACGGCGGAATTAAATACAACCCGCCAAACGGTGGCCCGGCAGATACCAACGTCACCAAAGTCGTAGAAGACAGGGCTAATGCACTGTTGGCTGATGGTCTGAAAGGCGTGAAGCGTATTCCGCTGGATGCTGCGCTGGCGTCCGGTCATGTTAAAGAACAAGACCTGGTTCAACCCTTCGTGGAAGGGCTGGCAGATATCGTCGATATGGCGGCAATCCAGAAAGCGGGTCTGACGCTGGGCGTTGATCCACTGGGTGGTTCCGGTATCGAATACTGGAAACGTATCGCTCAGCACTACAACCTGAATCTGACCCTCGTTAACGATCAGGTCGACCAGACTTTCCGCTTTATGCATCTCGATAAAGACGGCGTCATTCGTATGGACTGTTCCTCCGAGTGCGCGATGGCCGGTCTGCTGGCGCTGCGTGACAAATTCGATTTGGCATTTGCCAATGACCCGGACTACGACCGTCACGGTATCGTCACCCCGGCAGGGCTGATGAATCCGAACCACTATCTGGCGGTAGCGATCAACTACCTGTTCCAGCATCGTCCGCAGTGGGGCAAAGACGTTGCCGTCGGTAAGACGCTGGTGTCATCGGCGATGATTGACCGTGTAGTGAATGAGTTAGGGCGTAAACTGGTCGAAGTGCCGGTTGGCTTTAAATGGTTTGTTGACGGTCTGTTTGACGGCAGCTTTGGCTTTGGTGGTGAAGAGAGCGCGGGGGCATCTTTCCTGCGTTTCGACGGTACACCGTGGTCAACCGACAAAGATGGCATCATCATGTGCCTGCTGGCAGCGGAAATTACGGCAGTGACAGGCAAGAACCCGCAAGAGCATTACAACGAACTGGCGGCGCGCTTTGGCGCACCGAGCTATAACCGAATTCAGGCTGGGGCCACCTCCGCGCAGAAAGCGGCGTTGTCTAAGCTGTCTCCGGAAATGGTGAGCGCCAGCACGCTGGCGGGCGACCCGATCACTGCGCGTCTGACGGCAGCGCCAGGCAACGGCGCATCGATTGGCGGCCTGAAGGTGATGACCGATAACGGCTGGTTTGCTGCGCGTCCTTCTGGTACCGAAGATGCTTACAAGATCTACTGCGAAAGCTTCCTCGGTGAGGAACACCGCAAGCAGATCGAGAAAGAAGCGGTCGAGATTGTCAGCGAAGTGTTGAAAAACGCATAAATCACCTGCCGGATAAGACGCTAGCGTCGTCATCCGGTATGAATGATGAAAAAGCCGGATAGCGTATCAGCTGATCCGGCTTTTTTATTCAGTGCATATTCACGGCATAAACCGATAGCCAATTCCGGTTTCGGTGAGAAAATGACGCGGGCGGGCCGGGTCCAGTTCCAGCTTCTGGCGCAGGTGTCCCATATAAATACGCAGATAGTGACTGTGTTCGACGGCGTTTGGTCCCCAAACCTGATTCAATAACTGACGTTGCGTCAGCACCTTCCCGGCGTTATTCAGCAATACCGCTAACAGGCGAAACTCAATCGGCGTCAAATGAATTTCTTCGTCACCCCGGTGTACGAGGCGGGCGGCGATATCCACTTTAACATTAGAAAAATGCACGACCGGTTCGGGAGACGTCCCGCTGGCGTGGCGACGCAATGCCACACGCAATCGCGCCTGCAGCTCGCCAATACCAAAAGGTTTGCTGAGATAGTCATCGGCTCCGGCATCCAGCGCGGCGATTTTATCGCTTTCCTCACTGCGGGCTGAAAGCACAATCACCGGGATCGCGCTCCATTGACGCAGGTCGCGAATAAAATCAATGCCGTCGCCATCCGGCAGGCCGAGATCGAGAATGATGAGATCGGGTTTTCGCGTGGCGGCTTCCAGCAGACCACGTTGCAGCGTTTCTGCTTCAAATACACGTAGCCCATCGGCCTCCAGCGCGGTGCGTAGAAAGCGGCGAATGGCCTGTTCATCTTCAACAATCAGTACGTTCGTCACATATCCTCATGAAAATCTTCAAGTTCAGGGGGAATTTCCTGGGGCAGTGTAACACGAAAACATGCTCCTCCCTGCGCGCGATTGTGGACAGAAATAGTCCCGCCATGCACGTCTACAATGGCCTGACAAATTGCCAGCCCCAGCCCAACGCCTGGCACCGATGACTCTTTATTTCCCCGAGAAAATTTGTCAAAAACGCGCTGTTCCATACCCGATGGAACACCCGGCCCATTATCCCAGACGTCCAGTTGCAGGTGTTCGCCATCAACGCTGGCATCAATACCGATCTGCGCCTGTGGGCCCGCGTATTTGACGGCATTTTCCAGCAGATTAATCAGCACCCGTTCAAAGAGCGGGCCATCGACGTGAATCAATGTCAACGGTTCTGGTAACGACAGATTTATCGGGGCAGAGAGACCTGGCTCCAGCATCTGCAGGGCGCTGCCGACCACCTCTTCCAGCGTTAACCACTCCTTCTTAAGATTAAAGCCGCCAGACTGAATTCGCGCCATATCCAGCAGGTTATTCACCAGTCGGGTCGTGTTCAGGACGTGCTGGCGAATTTCGCTGGCCTGACGTGCGTGCGGCGATCCTTCGCTTGCCAGATCCAGCGTTAAGATTTCTGCCTGGCCGAACAACACCGTCAATGGCGTGCGCAAATCGTGGGACAGAGCAGCGAGCAGGGCGTTGCGAATACTTTCGCGCTCGCTGGCAAATCGGGCCTGCTCTTCGCTGGCGGTTAGCGTCAGGCGTTCCAGCGCACTGGCGACCAGTAAAGTGAAGGTTTCCAGCAGGCGTTGCTGTTCGGGGATCATCAACTGGCGTAAATTTCCTGGTTCCACGACCAGCAGCCCATGCGTTTTGTCGGCGCTTTTTAACGGTAAAATTTGATACGGCACGCCGGGTAAGGTGTCAGTGCCTGCGCCGGCGGGTTGCCCTTTATCAAAGCTCCATTGGGCAATAGCGTCATCCCAAGGCGTCATGCCCTGTTGATGGGTGAGAGGGGCCAGCTTACCGTTCTCGCCGGGCAGTAAAACCTGGCTGCGGGCCTGAAACGTTGAAGCGATAAACTGTTCGCTGGTGGCGGCGATATCCTGTTGGCTGCGCCCTACAGCCAGTGCTTTCGACATCTCATACAAATGACGCGTACGCTGTTCACGATAACGTGCAACCCGGGCCTGATAACGCACCCCGGCGGTCAGATTACCAATAACCAGACCTACCGTTAGCATGACGGCAAAGGTAAGCAGGTACTGGACGTCGGAAACGGCAAGCGTGCCGCGTGGCGCAATAAAGAAGAGATCAAAGCTGGCGACGTTGATAAACGTCGCCACCACCGACGGCCAGCGCCCGTAGAACAGGGCGATCACCACCACGCCCAGTAGATAGAGCATCACCAGGTTGGCTGCGTCAAATGCAACCAACCACTGCATGGCAATCAATGTAGTAACAGCACACAATGCAGCAGCGACCACACAACCCTGGATTTGTACCCGCCATTTATCCTTAAAGGTGCGGTTATCTGCGGTTTGCAGCACAGGGCGTGCAGGGGGCTCATCGAGGGCTACAATCATCAGATCGAGATCCGGTGCGCGATGGGCCAGCTTGTCAGCAAAGGAGTCGCTGCGCCACCAGCGACGCGTAGTTGGACGCCCGAGGACAATTTTCCCCAGATTATGCTCACGGGCATAGCGGATCACCGCTTTATCTTCGGCAGGGTCGGAGAGAGTGGCCGTTTCAGCCCCCAGTTCCTGTGCCAGTCGCAGCGCGCTTAAGATTGCCCGCCGCCGTTTTTCGGGTAGCCGGTGTAGCGCAGGTGTTTCAACATATACCGCATGCCAGACGCTACCCAGACGCGCCGCCAGGCGTGCAGCCGCTCGCACCAGTTTCTCGCTGCCGGTGTTGTGTCCAATACACAGTAAAATGGCATCGCGGGTATGCCAGACTTTTTCTTCTCCCGGACGCCCCCGCCAGGCACGCATCTGATCGTCCACCCGATCGGCGGTGCGTCGCAGCGCCAGTTCGCGCAGCGCTATCAAATTACCTTTGCGGAAGAAATGCTCGATTGCACGCTCTGCCTGACCGGCAATATAGACCTTGCCTTCGTTCAGGCGCTGACGCAAATCGTCGGGGGGGAGATCGACCAGTACCACGTCGTCAGCGGCATCGAAAAACGGGTCAGGAACGGTTTCGCGCACCTGAATGCCGGTGACGCCGCTGACCACATCATTGAGGCTTTCCAGATGCTGCACGTTGACGGTAGTAAAAACGTCAATACCGGCTTCCAGCAGCTCTTCAATGTCTTGCCAGCGGCGGGGGTGGCGTGAGCCTGGCGCATTGCTGTGCGCCAGTTCGTCCATCAAAATCAGCGCCGGGCGGCGGGCGAGGGCGGCATCAAGATCGAACTCGCTGATATGCCGCCCACGGTGTGCCTGACGTTTCAACGGCAGCACGGTGAGACCGTCAAGCAGTGCGGCGGTCTCCTTGCGCCCGTGGGTTTCCACCACGCCAATCAGCACATCCAACCCCTGCGACCGCAGTCGCTGGGCCTCCGCCAGCATGGCCCAGGTTTTCCCCACGCCCGCACAGGCGCCGAAGAAAATTTTCAGTTTTCCCCGGTGCGGCGCGGTGGTCTGCTCCAGCAGGCGATCGGGGTTAGGACGTAGGGGTTCGCTATGCATGTCCTTTTTCTCAGTGCTTATCCAGCGCTAAATTAAGTTCTACCAGGTTAACTACCGGCTGGCCGATAAAACTGACCAACGGCTTTTGCGTGTATTGTGCAACCAGGCGCGTGACTTCTTCAACGCTGAGGTTGCGGGCTTGCGCCACGCGCGGGATTTGCCAGGCCACCGCAGCTGGCGTCAGGTTGTTATCCAGCCCGCTGGCGGAAGCTGTTACCAGTTCAACCGGAACGGCAGGATTTGCCTGCGGGTTGGCGGCACGCAGCGCGGCAATCCGGCTTTGCAGCTGTTTATCCAGTTCCGGGTTGCTGGCTGCCAGATTACTGCCGCCTGAAGCCATTGGATTATAGGGCATTTCCGCTGTGGCTGAGGGGCGTCCATGAAAATAACCCGCGGCGGTAAAATTTTGCCCGATCAGTGCAGAACCGCGAATTATCTGACCCTCACGCAGAAGCGACCCGTTAGCCTGGTGGGGGAACCACCACTGCCCCAGCGCGGTGGTCAGCAGCGGATAAACACCGCCGGTGATAAGCATCAGGAAAAGCAATGTTGATAATGCAGGACGTAATCCACTCATCTGAAACCTCACACCAGACCCAGCAGGGTCAGCAGTAAATCAATTACTTTGATACCGATAAACGGTACAACCAGGCCACCCAGACCATAGATCCACAAATTGCGGCGCAGCATCGCGGAAGCGGATAACGGCTTATAGCTCACGCCTTTCAGCGCCAGTGGGATCAGGAAGACGATGACCAGCGCATTGAAGATGACGGCGCTGAGGATCGCCGAATCCGGCGAATGCAGTCGCATGACGTTCAGTGCGTTAAGCTGCGGGTAAGTTGCGGCGAACGCAGCCGGGATGATGGCGAAATATTTCGCAACGTCGTTGGCGATACTAAAGGTGGTCAGCGACCCACGCGTCATCAGCATCTGTTTACCAATGTGCACCACTTCAATCAGTTTGGTGGGGTTGGAGTCGAGATCCACCATATTGCCCGCTTCTTTCGCTGCCTGGGTTCCGGAGTTCATGGCAACGGCAACATCGGCCTGCGCAAGGGCTGGAGCGTCGTTAGTTCCGTCTCCGGTCATCGCCACCAGACGACCTTCTGCCTGATACTGACGAATTAGCGCCAGCTTGGCTTCCGGTGTGGCTTCGGCTAAGAAGTCATCCACACCGGCCTCTGCGGCGATTGCTGCAGCAGTCAGGCGGTTATCGCCGGTGATCATCACTGTTTTGATGCCCATTTTGCGCAGTTGGGCAAACCGTTCTTTAATCCCACCTTTTACGATATCTTTCAGGGCAATCACACCCAGTACGTGGGAGCCTTCGGCCACCACCAGCGGCGTTGCGCCAAGGCGAGCAACGTTTTCGACCTTCTGCTCCACATCGGCAGGGAAGTGGCCACCGTTAGCTTCGACGTGACGACGAATGGCATCAACCGAGCCTTTGCGGATCATCCGGTTGTCGATGTTGATACCGCTCATCCGACTCTGAGCGGTAAACGGCACAAAGGTGGCATGGAGCGACTGTACGTCACGAATACGCAGGTTAAAGCGCTGTTTAGCCAGGACAACGATGCTGCGACCTTCCGGTGTTTCATCGGCCAGTGATGAAAGCTGCGCGGCATCGGCCAGCGTTTTTTCGTCCACGCCCTGGGCGGGCAGAAAATCAGAAGCCTGACGGTTACCCAGCGTGATGGTGCCGGTTTTATCCAACAGCAGTACGTCCACATCACCAGCCGCTTCTACCGCACGTCCGCTGGTGGCGATAACGTTCGCACCCAGCATGCGGCTCATCCCGGCGACGCCAATCGCGGAGAGCAGACCACCGATCGTGGTGGGGATCAGACAGACCAACAGGGCAACCAGCACCGTGATGCTGACCGCACTGCCGCCCCAGGCAGAGAACGGCCACAACGTGGCGGTTGCCAGCAGAAAGACGATAGTCAGGGCAATCAGCAGGATCGTCAGCGCGATTTCGTTGGGCGTTTTACGCCGCTGTGCGCCTTCAACCATGGCAATCATTCGGTCGAGGAATGTTTCTCCGGGGTTGACGCTACACGCGATCACCAGCCAGTCCGAGAGAATGCGTGTCCCGCCAGTGACGGAGGCAAAATCGCCGCCGGATTCACGGATTACAGGCGCGGACTCACCGGTAATGGCGCTTTCATCCACCGAGGCGCCGCCTTCGATAACTTCGCCGTCACACGGGATAATATCGCCAGCTTCCACCAGCACGATATCCCCTTTACGTAACTCTTCGGCTGGCACGTGATCCATTTGCGCACCATATTTCGGTTCACGAAGTTTGCGGGCAAAGGCGGTTTTTTTAACCCCTTTCAGGCTGTTGGCCTGCGCTTTACTACGCCCTTCAGCCAGCGCTTCCGCAAAGTTAGCGAACAGAACAGTCACCCATAGCCAGAGGCTTATCGCGCCGGTAAACCAAGGATTACCTGACATATGGCCTGTCGCCATCGCCACCGTTAACAGGGTGGTCAGCAGGCTGCCCAGCCAGACGATAAACATCACCGGGTTACGCCACTGAGTATGTGGACTTAATTTTTTCACGGCGTCCATCAGCGCTTGTGCGACCAGAGAAGGTTCGAACAGCGCCAGTTGCTTGCGACTCATAGTCATGTGCTCCGCATCACTCAACGTAAAGAGAGGTATTCTGCTACCGGGCCAAGCGCCAGCGCAGGAACAAAGGTGAGGGCGCCAACCAGCAACACGGTACCGATCAACAACCCAACAAACAGCGCACCGTGGGTAGGTAGCGTGCCGGGACTTGCTGGCTGGCTCTTTTTACCAACAAGTGAACCGGCAATCGCCATCACCGGGATAATGACGCCGAAGCGGCCGAAGAACATGCATAAGGCCAGCAGGCAGTTCCAGAACGGGCTGTTGGCGCTTAACCCGGCGAAGGCACTACCATTGTTGTTCGAGGCGGACGACACGGCATACAGCACTTCGCTAAAACCATGTGGCCCGGGATTGAGCATGGCGCTACGCCCGGCATCGCTCATCATGGCTATCGCTGTCCCAAGCAGAACCAGCGCGGGGGTAACCAGAATCGCCAGCGCGGTCATTTTCATTTCGCGGACATCGATTTTTTTACCCAGATACTCTGGTGTGCGGCCAATCATTAACCCGGCGATAAATACCGCCAGCAGCACGAACAGCAGCATGCCGTACAGACCTGAACCCACGCCGCCGAAGACCACTTCGCCAATCTGCATCAACCACATCGGTACCATGCCGCCCAGCGCAGTGAAGGAGTCGTGCATAGCAATGACTGCGCCACAGGATGCGGCTGTCGTGACGACTGCAAACAGACTACTGACCAGCACGCCAAAGCGGCTCTCTTTACCTTCCATGTTGATATTGCTGTCTGCGCCAAACGCCATCAGATGCGGGTTACCCTGCACTTCGGCCCACATTACAACCGCTACGCAAACAACAAAAATAAGCGACATAGCCCACAGCAGGGTGCGTCCCTGTCGGCGATCGCCCACGACGTCGCCGAAGGCGAAACACAGCGCCGTGGGAATTAAGAAGATTGCCAGCATCTGGACCAGGTTGGTCAGTGCGGTTGGGTTTTCAAAAGGATGTGAGGAATTGGCATTAAAAAAGCCGCCGCCGTTGGTACCGAGCATCTTAATGGCTTCTTGTGAGGCGACAGGTCCCATCGGTAGCAGTTGTTTTGTCCCTTCGAGCGTGGTGATCGCCTGATAAGGCAGCAGGTTTTGCAGCGCACCTTGTTGGATGAAAAACAGCGCGATGAGCAGAGAAATCGGCAGCAATATCCACAGCGTAATGCGGACCAGATCCACCCAGGCGTTGCCCAGCGTGTTCATACTCTGGCGCGTAAAGGCGCGAGCCAGGGCAAAGATCACCGCAATACCGGTCGCCGCAGACAGGAAATTCTGCACGGTCAGGCCGGCCATCTGGCTGAAGTAGCTTAAAGTGGTTTCACCCGCATAGGACTGCCAGTTGGTGTTGGTCACAAAACTAACAGCGGTATTGAGCGCGAGATCCCACGATAGCCCCGGTAACTGTTGTGGATTCAGCGGCAGCAGGTTTTGCGCCATTAACATCGCAAACAGTATCAGCAGGCCGAGGATATTAAGTGCGAGGATCGCCAGCAAATAGTGCAGCCAGGTCATTTCCTGCTGCGAAATACCCAGCCCACGCCACAGCACACGCTCAACGCCGGCAAGGCCGGGTAAGGATGTGTTGTTGATAAGACGCGCCAGCCCAAAGCCCAGCGGCCTGGCGAGAACAAACAGCACCAGCAGGAAACTGGCGATGAGTAAAAATCCTTGCGCTGCCATCAGAACGCCTCCGCATTAATCAAGGCATACACCAGATAACCCAGTAACAAAAAGACCAGCACAATGCCGGTTATCACGCCTGCACTCACAGTGCACCTCCAGTGGCATAAATGTGATAACCAGAGCGTAGGTTTTTGGTTGCAAAGATTTCGCAAAAATCTGCGGGCGGGGTGTAAAAAAAGTATAAAAATGGCAAAGACCATTATTTAACTAATGATTAGTATTAATTTAACCTTTATGTAACTTAATTACGAATTTACGTTAAACGGAGCATCAATAGATAAAAATAAGTGGTCGGATGAGTAGCAAAATTACACACAAGGCGGTATTATTTTCATCAGTTAACCAAGTTTATTTTCCGGTGCGATTCACCGAACAGATATATGGGAGAGGATTATGGACTTTTATAAAGAATATCCAGCACACATTGTTTTCTTGCGCCGTACCTTTGCCGTACTGGCTGGTGTTCTGGCGCTGCCGGTCATGCTGTTCTGGAAAGACCGTGCCCGTTTTTACAGCTACCTGCATCGCGTCTGGTCGAAAACCAGTGATAAGCCGGTGTGGATGGAGCAGGCTGAAAAAGCCACCTGCGATTTCTACTAA
>NZ_SZWR01000001.1:145879-170486 GCF_005280875.1 Citrobacter sp. wls827 | reverse complement strand
CCGCCAACAGCAATGTGGCGGTTTTTTTATACGTCGCAGTCTACACTTACCTGTGTAACGGATAAGGAGTGGCGATGAGCAAGAGAGTTCCTGTTGGTGTCCGCGCCTGTCTGACCACAGAAGCGAACGATAAATTTCTGTTTGACGAGAATACGCTGGTACGTATTTATGCCTTGCATGAATTGCACCGACTGCGCCAGAGCGGATTATCACGTGGCGCATTGATTGATTTTCACACCCGTTACAAGCTGGTGTTACTGGCACACTCCCAACCGGAGTATCGTGAGCTCGGCCCTTTTGTTGCCGCAATCCACGAATGGGCAAGCCTCGATGCTTTTTATACGGAGTACCGTTTACGGTTGATTCATCTGTTGTTTAATAACGCGACCCGACGCAACCATACCAATGTCCTGATGCATGTGCAGGGCTATTTCCGTAACCAGCTCAATCTTCGTCAACGTCAGGAACTGACCTCAATAATCGATAACTATCGACGTGAGATGCAGCCGCTGCTTGCGCCATTGATGCTCCTCCAACACTATATGACGGAGCACCCGAACAGCTGGTTGTCCGGGCAACGTTACTTTGAACTCTGGCCTGCGATTCTGCGTTTACACGGCAAAGCTTAATTTTTATTTGGGAGTTTTATGACCACTCATCTGGTCTGGTTTCGGCGAGATTTACGTTTGCATGACAATCTTGCGCTGGCAGCGGCATGTCGGGATCGTTCGGCACGGGTATTGGCGTTATATATTGCCACGCCCGCACAGTGGAAAGCGCATGATATGTCACCGCGTCAGGCGGCGTTTGTCGGCAAGCAGTTGAATGCGCTGCAAACGGCGCTGGCAGAAAAAGGCATCCCGCTGCTGGTTTATGACGTCGGGGATTTCACAGCCAGCGTAGAGATAGTCAAAAATGTCTGCGCACAGCATGACGTTAGCCGACTGTTTTATAACTATCAGTACGAAATCAACGAACGCCAGCGCGATGCTCAGGTTGAAAAATCATTATCGCAGGTGGTCTGTGAGGGTTTTGACGATAGCGTAATCCTGGCACCGGGCGCGGTAATGACCGGGAATCATGAGATGTATAAAGTCTTTACACCGTTTAAAAATGCCTGGCTGAAGCGGTTAAAAGACAGTATCCCGGAGTGTGTTGCGGCACCAAAAGCCCGCGAAAGCGGCGCAATTCCCCCCCCATCAACGCCAATTACGCTCAATTATCCACAGCAGGATTTTGATGTGGCGCTTTTCCCGGTAGAAGAAAAATCGGTTATCGCGCAATTACGTCAGTTTTGCCAGCAGGGCGCGGCAGAATATGAGCAACAACGTGATTTCCCGGCAAATGAAGGCACCAGCCGGTTGTCGGCAAGCCTTGCCACCGGTGGGTTATCACCGCGCCAGTGTCTGCACCGTTTGTTAGTCGAGCAACCGCAGGCGCTAGAGGGAGGCGCCGGGAGCGTTTGGCTAAACGAGCTCATCTGGCGCGAATTTTACCGCCATCTACTGACGTACTATCCTGCACTGTGTCGGCATCAGCCCTTTATTCGCTGGACTGATCGTGTGCAATGGCAAAATAGCGTGACGCATCTTCAGGCATGGCAGACGGGAAATACAGGGTATCCAATCGTAGATGCGGCGATGCGCCAGCTTAACGGCACAGGGTGGATGCATAATCGTTTACGCATGATCGCGGCTAGCTTTTTGGTGAAAGACCTGCTGATCGACTGGCGAAAAGGCGAGCAGTATTTTATGTCACAACTGATCGACGGTGATCTGGCGGCGAATAATGGTGGCTGGCAGTGGGCTGCTTCTACCGGAACGGATGCTGCGCCGTATTTCCGTATTTTTAACCCCACCACGCAGGGGGAGAAATTCGACCGTGACGGTGATTTTATCCGCCAATGGGTACCGGAATTACGCGATGTACCGGGAAAAGCCATTCACGAACCGTGGCCGTGGGCGGAGAAAATGCAGGTGACACTCAACTATCCTCGTCCGATTGTCGATCATAAGCAGGCAAGGCTGGCGACGCTGTCGGCATATGAGGCGGCGCGTAAAGGGTAAAGGCATGGTGGATTTTGCGTAATACCTTCCAACAGAATGAACATGTTGCAGTCGGGCGATTTTAGCGCTGAAGCGTGCGCTCAGTACCGTGAATACCCTGCTGCACAAGTTTTCTCTCAGCAGTAAATTTCCGTCATCTGAATGAAAATGACGGAAATTAATGACAACGCCAACGACCTCCACCCCGCATGATGCGGTGTTTAAAACGTTTTTACATCATCCCGAAACTGCACGAGATTTTCTCGACATTCACCTGCCAGCTGAACTGCGGATGCTTTGCGATTTGAATTCGCTGCAACTGGAGTCAGAAAGCTTTATTGAAGCGGATTTACGTTCGCGCTACTCCGACGTGCTCTGGTCTTTGCACACACGCAACGGTGACGGTTATGTCTATGTGGTGATAGAGCATCAAAGTTCAGCCGAGCCACATATGGCTTTTCGTCTGTTGCGTTATGCGCTAGCGGCGATGCAGCGCCATCTGGACGCAGGGCACAAGGAACTGCCGCTGGTGATACCGATGCTGTTTTATCATGGCTGCCGAAGCCCCTATCCGTACTCATTGTGCTGGCTGGATGCCTTTGCCGACCCCGTGGCGGCAAGACAGCTTTATTCCAGCGCATTTCCGTTGGTAGACATAACGGTGGTACCCGATGATGAGATCATGGCTCACAGGCGAATGGCGCTGCTGGAATTAATGCAAAAACATATCCGTCAGCGGGATTTGATGGGGCTGGTAGAGCAACTGACCACGCTACTACTTACCGGATGCGCTAATGACACGCAACTGCAGGCGATGTTTAATTACATCCTACGATCCGGCGATGAATCTCGCTTTAATGAGTTTATGCAAGAGATGGCACAACGGATCCCCCAACATAAGGAGAGGCTGATGACTATTGCGGAGCGGTTACGGTTAGATGGATTACAGGAAGGTTTACAACAAGGGCTACAACAAGGGCTACAACAAGGCAAAGAAGTAGGAAAGCGAGAAGCTGCATTACGTATAGCGCAAACTATGCTGGAGCAGGGAATAGATCGCGCAATGGTACTACTAGTGACGGGGCTTACTGAAGAGGAACTCGCTGCAAGTTATGCGTAATTACCCGAAAAAACAGGCCCGAATAGTATTACATCATCGGGCCCTTACACTCAGGATTCTACCGCCAGCGGACGGTTTCTGAACTTAAGCGACTGGTACAGCCAAATCATCAGCACCAACGCCACACAGGCCAGCGCGCCCCAGGTAATTTCGCTAAAGACATCAATATAGGCGTTGATGGAATAGTTGATAGCACCGGAAGCATCAAACGCGCCCTGTGATGTCTGGTCGGCAATCACACCCGCCAGGTAGTTGGCAATGGCCCCGGAAAGCAGCATATAGATGCCGGTTAATACGCCGGTTACCCCTGGGATCTCAATGCGTGTAATTTGTGACATGGCGACAGGGTCGATAAACAGTTCGGCAAAGCCCATGACCGCCAGCCCCAATACCATCAGCGGCATGGAAGAGTGGCCGTAAGCTGCGGACCAACGGGCGCTTAAGGTCAGAATACAGAAACCCGCACTCATTAACCCCAGACCGAGAGCAAACTTACCCCAGATACGAACGGTACGATTGCCACTCACGCTTTCTTTGACCACCCAGGCCAGCACGATACCGCACAACATAACGGCGAAGGCGTTTACCGACTGAAACATGGCAGTAGGGACTGAATATCCCATCACGTCGCGATTAACAAAACGGTCGATATACAAGCTGATGGAGCTACCACCCTGCTGTGCAAAGGCCCAGAACAACAAGCTGAAGAAGGTCAGCGTGACGATAAGCCCCAGCTCTTTACGCTGTTTCTGCGTTTGCGCCTGACGGTAAATTTTTGCCAGAACAGCCAAACCAATGACGGTGGCGACAATCAGCGCGTACACGGACCACTCTTTCCAGAACAGGACGGTAATTAAAAGCGGTGCGGCGACCAGCAGAACCAGCAGCCAGGCCCAGTTCGGCAGAATGAGCGATTTGGCACACAGCACGGTTTTGTTGACGCCGGTGGTGTGAGCGAAATGACGATTCCCGCATAAGAAAATGACCAGCCCGGCCAGCATACCGATAGCGGCCAGCGCAAAGCCCATTGCCCAACTGTACTCTTCCTGCACATAGCCGCAGGCGATAGGGGCAATAATTGAACCAATGTTACCGGCGGCATAGAGCAGAGAGAACCCGCCGTCACGGCGCGGATCTTCTGGTTTATACAATTCACCCAGCAGGCAACTGATGTTGGATTTAAACAAACCGTAGCCACAGACAATAATGGCCAGAGATAAATAGAGAAACGCCGGAGCCATTTCACTGGCGCCCAGGACCAGATGTCCCACTGCCATCAAAAATGCGCCAATCATTACCGCCATGCGGTTACCGAGCACTTTATCCGCCAGGTATCCCCCGAGAATAGGCGTGACATACACCAGCGAACAGTAAGCACTGAACAGTTCATACGCATGATTATCGTTGTACTTAAGCTGGTTAGTGAGATACAGGATCAGCAGTGCACGCATGCCATAAAAACTGAAGTATTCCCAAATTTGCAGCGCGACAACGTAATAAATCGCGCGCGGCTGAGATGCTTGTTTATTCATTATTTTCTCGAAGTAAATGCCTCACGACGGGAGGAACGTGCCGTGTGAGTGTGTTTCCTTAAAGTTGTAACTTTGATACAGATCTGATTATTTTTGCAATATGCTGTCTGATTGCATAAATATACATGAATAAAATCTCATGGTGGTAAGCAATTTACGTTTACAGGCCGCGTGATTGTTTCTTGATGTGTCAGCGAAATGGCTATCGACGAACGGAGATGAGGACGCTATTTTAACTGAAGCTGTGTTGCTGATTGGGCAGGCAGAATTTATGACAACGAGGACGATGATGAAAAACACCGAGCTGGAACAACTGATTAACGACAAGCTGAACAGCGCAGCCATAAGCGACTATGCACCGAATGGTTTGCAGGTTGAGGGCAAAGAAACGGTGCAAAAAATCGTGACCGGCGTAACCGCAAGCCAGGCATTACTGGATGAGGCTGTTCGCCTTGGGGCCGATGCGGTCATCGTTCATCATGGTTATTTCTGGAAAGGCGAATCTCCGGTTATTCGTGGCATGAAGCGCCGGCGTCTGAAAACGCTACTGGAAAATGACATCAACCTGTATGGCTGGCATCTGCCGTTGGATGCCCACCCCGAACTGGGGAATAACGCACAGCTGGCCGCGCTATTGGGGATCACGGTGATGGGGGAGATAGAGCCTCTGGTACCGTGGGGGGAACTCTCTATGCCGGTTCCTGGGCTGGAACTGGCATCCTGGATTGAAGCGCGTCTGGGACGTAAACCGTTATGGTGCGGTGATACCGGGCCTGAAAACGTTCAGCGTGTTGCCTGGTGTACGGGGGGCGGTCAAAGTTTCATTGATACCGCAGCCCGCTTTGGTGTTGATGCTTTTATTACCGGGGAAGTTTCTGAACAAACCATTCACTCTGCCCGCGAGCAGGGACTGCATTTCTATGCTGCCGGTCACCATGCTACCGAACGCGGCGGTATTCGTGCATTGAGCGAATGGCTGAATGAAAATACCGATCTGGATGTGACGTTCGTCGACATCCCTAACCCAGCCTGATAAAGAGGGACGAAAGTGCAGCGAGCGCGTTGTTATCTGTTAGGTGAAACCGCGGTGGTTCTGGAGCTGGAACCGCCGATTACGCTGGCAACTCAGAAACGCATCTGGCGTCTGGCCCAGCGTCTGGCTGATGCTCCGAATGTACTTGAAGCCATTCCGGGAATGAACAATATCACGGTGATCCTGAATTCCCCGCAGACGCTGGCGCTGGATGCCATTGAACGCCTGCAACGTTGGTGGGAAGAGAGCGAGGCGATGGAGCCGGATTCGCGCTTTGTCGAAATCCCCGTTATCTATGGTGGCGAATACGGGCCCGATCTGGCCGAAGTCGCCCGGCACAGTGGTTTGAGCGACAAGCAGGTCGTTGAATTGCATGCGTCAGTTGATTATGTAGTCTGGTTTTTAGGGTTTCAGCCGGGATTTCCCTATCTTGGGAGCTTACCGGAACCATTGCATACACCAAGACGAGCCGAACCGCGCTTACTTGTTCCGGCAGGGGCGGTGGGGATCGGCGGGTCACAAACCGGTATCTACCCGATTGCAACGCCCGGCGGGTGGCAACTGATAGGACGTACCGCCGTTAAGCTTTTTGATCCGCAGCGCGAGGAGCCGATCCTGTTACGGGCTGGAGATACTGTACGTTTTGTCCCGCAGAAGGAGGGCGTATGTTAAACATCATTCGTGCTGGCCTGTACACCTCCGTACAGGATGGGGGGCGTCATGGCTTTCGTCAGTCAGGGATAAGTCACTGCGGTGCGTTGGACAAACCGGCATTGAACGTCGCTAATCTGCTGGTAGGAAATGATGCGAATGCTGCTGCGCTGGAAGTCACGTTGGGTCAGCTGGTGGTGGAGTTTGACGCGGATGGTTGGTTTGCCTTGACCGGCGCGGGATGCGAAGCGCATTTGGATCGTACTCCGGTATGGAGCGGTTGGCGGTTGCCGGTTAAAGCCGGACAACGCCTGGCATTAAAACACCCGCATCATGGTATGCGCAGCTACCTGGCGGTGGCGGGCGGTATTGATGTTCCCGACGTTATGGGATCGCGCAGTACCGATTTGAAAGTTGGTATTGGCGGGTTTGAAGGACGTTTGTTACGTGATGGCGATAAGTTGGCGATTGGCGTTTCAACACGACAATTCAATGGCCCACAAGGGGTAAAACAGTTGATGTGGGGCAACCACATTCGTGCGCTGCCCGGACCTGAATATCAGGAATTTGACGAGGCATCGCAGGCATCGTTCTGGCGATCGCCGTGGCGACTGAGCCCACAGAGTAACCGTATGGGGTATCGCCTGCAGGGGCAGCCACTGACACGCGCGACAGACCGCGAGATGTTGTCACACGGTTTGCTCCCAGGCGTGGTACAGGTCCCGCATAACGGGCAGCCAATTGTACTGATGAACGATGCCCAGACCACGGGCGGATATCCGCGTATCGCCTGTATCATCGAGGCGGATATGTATCACCTTGCGCAGATCCCTCTTGGACAACCGATTCACTTTGTTCAGTGCTCGCTGGAAGAGGCGTTGAAGGCGCGTCACGATCAGCAGCGCTATCTGGAACAATTAGCATGGCGACTTAACGATGAAAATTGATTTGAATGCAGATCTCGGCGAAGGCTGTGCGAACGACGCGATGCTGCTCCAACTGGTGTCATCGGCCAATATTGCCTGTGGGTTTCACGCCGGTGATGCGCAGACCATGCTCTTAAGCGTGCGCGAAGCGCTAAAAAATGGCGTGGCAATAGGCGCGCATCCGAGCTTTCCGGATCGGGAAAATTTTGGTCGTAGCGCCATGACCCTGCCTGTGGAAACGGTTTATGCGCAAACGCTGTATCAAATTGGTGCGCTGGCGACCATCACGCGCGCTGAGGGCGGCGTGATGCGTCATGTCAAACCGCACGGCATGCTTTATAACCAGGCCGCAAAAGATCCTGTGCTGGCCGATGCGATAGCCAGAGCGGTTTATGCCTGCGATCCGTCATTGATACTGGTAGGGCTGGCGGGAAGTGAGTTGATCCGTGCCGGAGAACATTATGGCCTGGTGACGCGTCAGGAGGTTTTTGCAGATCGGGGGTATCAGGCTGATGGTAGTCTGGTTCCGCGTAGTCAGCCAGGTGCACTGATCGAAGACGAAGAGCAGGCGCTGGCGCAAACGTTAGAAATGGTGCAGTCCGGGAGAGTAAAAAGTCACAGTGGAACATGGGCAAGCGTAACCGCGCAGACGGTATGCATTCACGGGGATGGTGAGCACGCACTCGCTTTTGCCCGTCGTTTGCGCAGCGCCTTTAATGCCTGCAATATTCAAATTAGCGCGTAAGTTTATTCATACAAAACAATAAGATATTACACAACAACATAAAGGATTTAATTATGGGAGAGGCTATTTCTCTCTGGCCATTGGCGGGTATCGCCGTCATCGTGGTCGGATTTCTTTTACGTTTTAACCCGGTATTGGTGGTTATCGTTGCCGGGATCGTCACCGGGCTGGCAGCGCATATGCCAATCGCCACTATTCTCGAAAAGCTGGGTGAAGGCTTTCTCAACACCCGCAACCTGCCGTTTATACTGCTGATTCCGCTGGCAGTCATTGGTCTGCTGGAACGTCACGGTCTGAAAGAGCGTGCCCAGGCGTGGATCGCGAAAATCCGCAGCGCCACCAGTGGTCGTCTGCTCATTGTCTATCTGTTTATTCGTGAAGCGACCGCCGCGCTGGGCTTGACCAGCCTGGGTGGGCATCCTCAGATGGTACGTCCGTTATTAGCCCCGATGGCTGAAGGGGCAGCGGAGAAAAACCACGGGGAATTGCCGGGGGCCGTGCGTTATCGCCTGCGTGCAATGTCTGCGGCGACTGACAACGTTGGTCTGTTTTTCGGTGAAGACATCTTCGTTGCCTTTGGGGCAATCATTTTCATGCACAACTTTATGCTGGAGTCCGGTGGGATCCAGACCGAGCCACTGCATATTGCTTTGTGGGGGATCCCAACGGCAATTTGCGCCTTCTTGATCCACGGTACGCGCTTGTGGCGTCTGGATAACTATCTGCAGCGTGAGGTGGCGAAAGCCAATGCGGCAGCGAAAGGAGCAGCGCAATGAATTTTCAGCAAAGCTATCTCTACTGGCTGGCGGGTGCGGTACTGTTGATTGTGGCGGTGATGTCATGGCAGGACAAAGCGAACCCACGCCGTCTGAGCACGGGGCTGTTTTGGGGACTGTATGGTGTGCTGTTCCTGCTTGGCGACTGGACGTACTCGCTGTTTGGCGACAAACGTACGGTACATATTGCGGTCGGCATTGCGGTGGTCGTCCTGGCGCTGATTGCCGGGTTTGGCGGCGTGAAGCTGGGCAGCTACCATCAGCGTACACAACAACAGCGTGAAGAAAGCGCCAGTCGGCTGGGTAATCGCCTGTTTTTCCCGGCGCTGGCTATTCCGGTGGTGACCGTTATCGGTGTACTGATGTTTAATCATATTCCGGGCTTGCAGGATGCGCTGTTTGGGCCAGGGAATCACGCCACACTGGTCACGCTCTTTTCGATGACCGCAGGTTCGCTGATTGGTCTGGCAATGGCGATAAAAATGACCCATGAGCGCGTCCATCAGCCCATTCAGGAAGCCCGTCGTCTGCTGGACTCCATCGGCTGGGCGTTCATCCTGCCGCAAATTCTGGCGACGCTCGGGCTGCTGTTTACGGCTGCAGGGGTGGGCAGTGGTATATCGTATCTGACCCAGGAATACCTCGCGGTAGATAGCCGCTTTATCGCCGTGGCGGTGTACACCATCGGTATGGCGCTGTTGACGATGGTCATGGGGAACGCATTTGCTGCTTTCCCGATTGTGACCGCCGGGATCGGTATTCCAATTCTTGTGTTGCAGCATGGTGGTAATCCCGCGGTGATGGCGGCTATTGGCATGTTTTCCGGTTATTGCGGGACATTGATGACACCGATGGCGGCGAACTTTAACATTGTCCCTGCTGCGCTACTGGAGCTGCCGGACAAAAACGCGGTAATTAAGGCGCAGGTGCCAACCGGGATACTGCTGTTGCTGGTTAACGTGTTCCTGATGTATTTCCTGATGTTCCTGTAAGGAGGAAGGATGAAAACAGTCTTAATCACCGGATTTGAACCCTTTGGCGGCGAGTCAGTTAACCCTTCCTGGGAAGTGGTCTCCGGGCTCGACAATGCTATCATCGCCGGGTGCCGCGTCGTTGCGCGTCAGCTACCGTGTGTGTTTGGCGAGTCTCTGGCCGTACTTAATGCCGCGATTGACGCGCTGTCACCGTCGTTGGTGCTGGCGGTGGGGCAGGCAGGAGGTCGTACCGATATTACCGTTGAGCGTGTGGCGATCAACGTGGACGATGCGCGTATCGCGGACAATCAAGGTCAACAACCGGTAGATGTGCCGATTGTCGCCGAGGGCCCGGCAGCATGGTTTAGCACGCTGCCGATCAAAGCGATGGTGATGGCGATGCGCAACGCGGGAATTCCGGCCTCGGTTTCCCAGACCGCTGGCACTTTCGTGTGTAACCACGTGATGTATGGCCTGCTGCATAAACTACGCGACGCCCCGGCGGTGAAGGGCGGTTTTATCCATATTCCTTATCTGCCACAACAGGCCGCCGCGCACCCCGGAGCGCCAAGTATGGCGAGCGAAACGGTGCGCCGGGCGCTGGAAATTGCCATTGACACTGCATTGCAGGTGGACAGCGATATTGCGGTGACGGGCGGTGCAACACACTAACAAAGGACAGTATTATGCCTGAAGGCCCGGAGATCCGCCGCGCGGCGGATAACCTGGAGGCGGCAGTCAAAGGCAAACCCCTGACGGATGTCTGGTTTGCTTTTGAGCAGTTAAAACCGTATCAATCCCAACTCATCGGGCAGAGTGTTACCCAGCTTGAAACGCGGGGTAAAGCCTTGCTGACCCATTTTTCCAATGGCCTGACGCTGTACAGCCACAATCAGCTTTACGGCGTGTGGCGAGTGGTCGATACCGGCAACATTCCGCAAACCACGCGGGTGCTGCGCGTCAGGCTGCAAACAGAGGATAAAACTATCCTGCTGTATAGCGCGTCTGATATCGAGATGCTGACGCCAGAGCAGCTTACCACCCATCCGTTCCTGCAGCGGGTTGGGCCTGACGTACTGGATGTACGTTTAACGCCCGATGACGTTAAAGCACGTCTGCTTTCATCCCGTTTTCGTAATCGCCAGTTTTCCGGTCTGTTGTTGGATCAGGCATTTCTCGCGGGATTAGGTAACTATCTGCGGGTAGAAATTCTCTGGCAGGTGGGGTTGACCGGGCAACATAAAGCGTCACAGATTAGCGATGAACAGTTGGATGCACTGGCGCATGCGCTGCTTGATATTCCTCGTCTGTCCTACAACACCCGTGGGCTGGCGGATGAGAACAAGCATCACGGGGCGCTGTTTCGCTTTAAGGTTTTTCACCGGGACGGAGAAGCCTGTGAGCGCTGTGGTGGGATCATCGAGAAAACGACACTTTCCTCGCGACCGTTTTACTGGTGTCCGGGCTGCCAGCATTAGGTAGGCTGTCTTGGAGCATGCGCTGAGATAAACCGCGCCACCGCCGGACCGGTCAATAAGATACTGAACAGCCGCAGGGTTTGCATTGCCATGATTAGCGCCATATCGGCGTGGCTGCCTGCGGCAATTACCGCGACGGAATCCACGCCACCTGGGCTGGTCGCCAGATAGGCGGTGAGAAAATCGATTTGCATGTAATGCGCCAGACCCCAGGCCATAGCGGCGCAGATCGCCATCAGTGAAAAAATGGACAACAGGATCTGCGGCAAAGGGCGCAGCGCCATTAAAAAGATCTGCTTGTCAAAACCCAGGCCGATTTGCCAGCCGATGGCCATATACGCTATCGCCAGTAGCCATTCCGGCAGTTCAATTACCATCACACCACCTGCGTTCAGCAGTGCGCCCGCCAGCATCGGCAGGAGCATGACGCCAGAGGGAATACGCAGTAAGCGCCCGGCTATACCGGCAACTGCGGCCAGCAAGATGGTGCTCAACAGATTAATACTCAGCGGTGGAAACCAGACGATTTGCTGACCTACCGTTTGTGCCTGATCGCCCATGACAAATCGGGTTACCAGCGCGGCAGCGCCGACCACCAACAGTACCCGCAGATACTGCATAAAGGCAACCAGGCGGATGTCAGCGCCATAATCCTGCGCCATCGCAACCATCGCGGCTGCCCCACCAGGTGATGAACCCCACGCGCCGGTGTTCCCTGGTAGATTGCTGTAGCGAACCAGCAGCCAGCCGATTACCGCGCTGCTAATGAGGGTTACCAGCAGGATGACAATTACCATCGGCCAGTGTGCCGCAAGCGTGGTTAAAATAGATCCTGTGAGGTTTTGCGCAATCATACAGCCGAGAACGGCCTGCGCGGCAAGAAATGTGCAGCGGGGAGGGTGCAGGGAGATCCCGCGCATACTGAAAATGATACCGACGATCATCGAACCGAGCAGCAATGCGCCTGGGAGATGTATCAACAGGAAGAACAGGGAAAGAAGGAGCGATAGCAGAAACAACAGGCTCCACTGTAAAACAGGCATCCCATGCTCCTGAGTTAAATGCTGCGTTTAACGTGTTGATACAGCATAGAGAAAAAGTCCGCTGAAAAAAATATCAAGTATCAATAAAAACGGACTAACCAGTGACGGAGTCAGGTATATTGGCGGTCTGCCACAGGATCGAACGGCAGACCTTAAGAACATTAGAGGTTGGCATAACGAGTGCAGGATAAAATGAAGATAGATTCACCTTTTTTAAGAATTGGCTAGAGGAATTGAGTATTTTAGCTCCATTTTTGGTGCATCATCTAAATATCTACTGGATCGGGCCACTAAATACCCTGCGATTTCCTCAGTAGTTAACTCAACATGTAGCATATCAGGATTCTGGAACCATTCATTCGGCCAAAAAATAAGATCGGATGGATTACCGTCAAAATTTTTCTCGAGTAATGAAAGGGCATGATCTTGTTCGGATTCCTTGCACTTGGGATCGCACACAGTACGAATGGTTTGAATCAGTTCGTCCCATGTAAAATCGGCATACCATTGTGCTCTGGTAAACGCTATACGAGTAAACTCTACGGCGCTAGTCCAGGAGGAAAAGTCTCTGAAATCAGAAAATGTTCGGGGAGAAACGACCTGACTGTTCCATTCATCAATCATGCTCCTTAGCGCAGAGTCTTCTTCCTTTGCGCCTTTATCAATTCTTGCAAGTATCTGTGTGGCTTTTTGTGACAGTTCCTTGATCTTGCGACTACTGACCTTAACTGGTCTCATTCGTTCAGGCAGAGGCATTGTCAGAATCCTTAAATAGTGGGAGTCCCTGGGACTTACGCCATCTTTTGATTTCATCAATGACGCCTTGCGGGCTGTCTTCTCTGTCATCTGGCGGGTAAAAAATCAATCCATTACCTTCCGGATGATCCACTATTTTATCGAAATGATCGACTAATGAGTCGATGTAATATTCACGGTCTATTTTTCCCAGGTAGCGTGGGTTTGTGGAGAATTCATATGAATTCAGCTTCGGTGTAGTCTTCGAGTTTTTGCTTAAGATGATTCATATATTCACTGTTTTAATAAATTTCTTTGCAGAGCTTATTTAGAATCTTTAAATAACTCTAAGCCATGAGATGCTCTCCATTTTTTTATTTCCTTGAATATTCCCAAGGGTGAACATTCAATCTCATCTGGTGTATTAAAAATCAGTCCATTACCAAGTGGGTGCTGGGTGACTTTAACTACATGTAGTTGTAGATCATCGATAAATTTACCAAAATCCTTGGCATTTAGCCCATGTTTATTCTCAAAAAAGTTAGATAGCAGAGCAATGAACTCTGACTCAGTGTAATCGCTTATGGTTTTTTCATTATCTATTAGCATTTTTATGTATTCCTATATGTAAGCGAGGAGTAGTAATGTTTATATTATCCATATTAAAAACTTCTCCGCCATGCTGGATTTCTTCTACGTGATGAAGTTCAAAAGTCGTTCTGCCGCCTACCTGCTCTGAAGGAATAGGATATGGTGCCAACCCCATTCTTATCAGGGTTTGGTTAGATGGTTTAAAATCCTTCATAAGCTCAGGGCATTCTGACACCGCAAGCCAGAATTCTTCTCTGAAATGGTCAAAGTTGCGAAATGTTCTTCCTCGCAGCTTATCCGCCACCTGTGCAGGTATCGGCGCTCCCAGCCCTGAACTGGCGGCCTCAAGCCAACGACCATTTCCGGATAAAATTTCACCGTGGCCGGTTGCTGTACCGGGGTCGTCCCGGGCTGTTTTCAGGTATACATATATCGGCTGAATGCCTGAATCGGCCGGAAAAATTAGAATATAATCGTTAAAATCGGCGACATCCGGCACAAGGAACGGTGGCGTGGTGTATTCGTTTTTGCCATCCGGGATTGGTGTCACCAGGATGGTTGGCTGATCAAGCGGTGGAACATTGCTACCCGTATGTGTGGGTAAATCGCCGGTCGCAGGATTTTCCGGCGTCCAGGTGATTAAAGGCCCGTCTACATTGTGGGCAGGCGTAAATTCATAGCGATGATGTTCAACATTCCACAGCATATTCGCAACGCGCACGTTTTCGTACGGAGTACCTTCGCCGGTATGCACGCCGTATATTTGCGACTTACCGTGAATGTCGGTTCCCCAGAAAAAACGAACCCGGGTGGTGGCAGTGCCACCTACCAGCGCCTTTTTCCGTAGTTCTTCTTCATACCAGAACTCATCGCGTCCGGGAACGCGTGCACTGTCCGTACCCGCAGACGGAATATACAGCGCGGAAGCCAACGCGCCGATATAAGGAACGCCTCGTGCGGCGCTGAGTATGCCACCGAGTGACCACTCGCCCCACACCTGCGTCAGCCCACCCAGGATAGGCAGCGCAGCCGAGGCTTCTGCGGGCTGTGCATATCCGCAACAATCATCGACGGAAGATTGTGCGAAAACCGCCATCTGTCCGAAGTTTTCAGCCGATTCTTCACGGCTCCCTGCGTCTGTACAGCCTTTTTCTTTCAGACAGGATTTGGCATAGACCGGCGTAACTGCTGGAATGTGTGGTGCAGGGGGAGAAGGGCGTTTCACTATGGGTTTTATCGTACTGACCGGCTGAGGGCGGGGTGGTATAAACAAACGGTTGTACTCAGCAGGAAACGCCAGGTAGTCAAACTCAGTGTTGGCAATCAGGTGTTTGCAAAGAATATAGTCATACGATACCGTAATTTCTTCGGTATCCAGCTTGTTTAGGATCACATATGTTTGAATGCTTTTTACCAAAGCATTTCTCAATTGAATATAATAATAGCGTTCCCATTTTCCAAATCTGTTTATTCGCCATAAATCAATTTCAATAAACAAATGTTCGTTATTATTGATGGCATTAATCAATAATGGTGTGCTTTTATCAATTAATTTTGTGAAGTTCAGTAGCTGGGCATTAATACCAGAATCAGTATTAACTAATCCATTCGAAAGTGAAAAAGCAAAAATCTCATCAGGATGGTTTTCCTGCCAGCGATTTCCTACAGATGCGTAAGTACCACAGTCGGAAGAAATATTTCCTTGGTGTTCACCAGTAATTTTCAGGTAAATAAGGTCGCTCATACCATTTAATCCAAGGGGGGGGTATAAGACCGGATTAAATAGCTAATAAATTTAAAAATCAAATAATGCATTGGCGATTAATGCTATATAAAAGGGGGCGCATGTCTGAAATATATTATGGGACGAATTAGCTGATGAAAATAATATTGATGAGATGAATGCGATAATTCGAGCAGGATCTGAAAAAAGCCACCGGAATTACCCGGTGGCCTGAACAATTAACGCTTAATATCAGACTTAAAATCACGCTTGTCGTAGCCGGTGTACAGCTGACGTGGACGCGCGATCTTCATGCCATCGGTGTGCATTTCGTTCCAGTGCGCAATCCAGCCAACGGTGCGCGCCATGGCGAAGATAACGGTGAACATAGAAGACGGAATGCCCATCGCTTTCAGGATGATGCCGGAGTAGAAGTCGACGTTCGGGTAGAGTTTCTTCTCGATGAAGTACGGGTCGTTGAGCGCAATGTGCTCAAGCTCCATGGCCACTTCCAGCAGATCGTCTTTGGTGCCCAGCTCTTTCAGCACTTCGTGACAGGTTTCACGCATGACGGTAGCGCGCGGGTCATAGTTTTTATAAACACGGTGACCAAAGCCCATCAGGCGGAAAGAATCATTCTTGTCTTTCGCGCGGCGAACAAATTCCGGAATGTGTTTAACGGAGCTGATTTCTTCCAGCATTTTCAGCGCAGCTTCGTTTGCGCCGCCGTGCGCCGGTCCCCACAGGGAAGCAATACCGGCAGCGATGCAGGCAAACGGGTTAGCGCCAGAAGAACCCGCGGTACGTACGGTAGACGTTGAGGCGTTCTGTTCGTGGTCGGCGTGCAGGATCAGGATACGGTCCATGGCGCGTTCCAGAATCGGATTCACTTCGTATTTTTCGCACGGCGTGGAGAACATCATGTTCAGGAAGTTACCGGCGTAGGAGAGGTCGTTACGCGGGTATACGAACGGCTGTCCGATGGAGTATTTGTAGCACATCGCGGCCATGGTCGGCATTTTGGACAGCAGACGGAAAGCGGCGATTTCGCGGTGACGCGGATTATTCACATCCAGCGAATCGTGGTAGAACGCAGCCAGCGCCCCGGTTACACCGCACATAACGGCCATCGGGTGAGAGTCGCGGCGGAAACCGTGGAACAGACGAGTGATCTGCTCGTGGATCATGGTATGGCGAGTGACCGTGGTTTTGAACTCGTCGTACTCTTCCTGTGACGGTTTTTCACCGTATAGCAGGATATAACACACTTCCAGATAGTTGGACTCGGTCGCCAACTGGTCAATCGGGAAGCCGCGATGCAGCAAAATACCTTCGTCACCATCGATGAACGTAATTTTGGATTCGCAGGATGCGGTAGAGGTGAAACCTGGGTCAAAAGTGAACATCCCTTTTGAACCGAGACTACGAATATCAATAACATCTTGACCGAGCGTACCTTTCAGCACATCCAGTTCAATAGCAGCGTCACCATTTAGAGTGATTTTTGCTTTAGTATCAGCCATTTACGGTCTCCTTAGCGCCTTATTGCTTAAGACTGCCGGAACTCACATTTGCCTTCGTACATCAATGAACCGTTACCAGTTTGTTATTTGGCTCGCCGCTCTGCGAAAGAGGGGATGACCTGGGTACAGAGCTATGGGCGCTTGCAGGTAAAACGGTCTTTTCATGGCGAATAAACTGCAAATCAAGAACTTAGCAATCCGAATTATTAAACCTGTCTATCACTAATAACTGTCCTGACGGTATTGGTCAATACTTCCACACTGTTGCATAACTAAATCTCCGGTGAAAGAGTGACCCCATAACTTTTACGCATTATATGCTTTTTCTGGTGTCGTTTGTAACAACTTTGTTTAATGATTGTCAAATCAGATGATTAAAAATTAAAATAATGTTGTTATCGTGACCTATGTCACTGTTCGGGATAAAACCCGACAAACTATATGTAG
Source organism: Citrobacter sp. wls827 (assembly GCF_005280875.1). Classification (NCBI taxonomy): domain Bacteria; kingdom Pseudomonadati; phylum Pseudomonadota; class Gammaproteobacteria; order Enterobacterales; family Enterobacteriaceae; genus Citrobacter; species Citrobacter sp. wls827. The sequence goes on along the minus strand of NZ_SZWR01000001.1, from coordinate 153,144 downwards.
GTTAATTGTAATGATTTTGTGAACGTCCTATACTGCCGCCAGGTCTCCGGAATACCCTGCAATCCCGAGCCAACCAGCGTTGTAACGTGTCGTTTTAGCATCTGGAAGCAGTGTTTTATATGACGCGTAGTTATAGTAAGGACGCTGTCTGACCCGCACGCAGACCGGAGGAAGGAAATCCCGTCGTCTTTCAGGCTACAGGTGTCTTCATCTTCTGTACCCGAAGTCCAAAGGGAATAATAAGAACAGCATGTGGGCGTTATTCATGATAAGAAATGTGAAAAAACAAAGACCTGTCAATCTGGATCTACAAACGATCCGGTTCCCAATCACGGCGATAGCGTCCATTCTCCATCGCGTATCCGGAGTGATCACCTTCGTGGCGGTCGGGATTCTGTTGTGGTTATTGGGTACCAGCCTTTCCTCCCCTGAAGGTTTCCTCACCGCGTCATCCATTATGAATAACTTCTTTGTGGAGTTAATTCTGTGGGGGATCCTGATTGCGCTGGCCTATCACGCCGTTATGGGCATTCGCCATCTGTTAATGGATTTTGGCTATATCGAAGAAACCCTCGAAGCAGGGACACGCTCCGCCAAAATTTGTTTCGTTATTATTGTCGTGCTTTCACTTCTCGCAGGAGTCCTCGTATGGTAAGCAACGCCTCCGCATTAGGACGCAATGGCGTACATGACTTCATTCTGGTTCGTGCTACCGCTATCGTTCTGACGTTATACATCATCTATATGGTCGGCTTCTTCGCCACCAGCGGCGAGCTGACGTTTGAAATCTGGACCGGTTTCTTCTCATCGGCATTCACCAAAGTCTTCACCCTGCTGGCACTTTTCTCCATCTTGATCCATGCCTGGATCGGCATGTGGCAGGTGTTGACCGACTACGTTAAACCTCTGGCTGTGCGCCTGATTCTGCAACTGGCTATCGTCGTTGCGCTGGTGGTTTACGTCATTTATGGATTTGTTGTGGTGTGGGGTGTGTAATGAAACTGCCAGTCAGAGAATTTGATGCTGTTGTGATTGGTGCCGGCGGCGCAGGTATGCGCGCGGCGCTGCAAATTTCCCAGAGCGGTCAGACCTGTGCACTGCTCTCCAAAGTGTTCCCAACCCGTTCCCATACCGTATCTGCGCAGGGTGGCATCACCGTGGCGCTCGGTAATACCCATGAAGATAACTGGGAATGGCACATGTACGACACTGTCAAAGGGTCGGACTACATTGGTGACCAGGACGCTATTGAATATATGTGTAAAACCGGTCCGGAAGCGATTCTGGAGCTGGATCACATGGGGCTGCCGTTCTCTCGCCTCGATAATGGCACCATTTATCAACGTCCGTTTGGCGGCCAGTCGAAGAACTTCGGCGGTGAGCAGGCGGCACGTACCGCAGCGGCGGCAGACCGTACCGGTCATGCGCTGTTGCACACGCTGTACCAGCAGAACCTGAAAAACCACACCACCATCTTCTCCGAGTGGTATGCGCTGGATCTGGTAAAAAATGCTGATGGCGCGATTGTCGGTTGTACCGCGCTGTGTATAGAAACCGGTGAAGTGGTTTACTTCAAAGCCCGCGCCACCGTGCTGGCGACCGGCGGTGCTGGCCGTATTTATCAGTCCACTACTAATGCCCACATCAACACCGGTGACGGCGTGGGTATGGCTATCCGCGCTGGTGTGCCGGTGCAGGATATGGAAATGTGGCAGTTCCACCCAACCGGTATCGCCGGTGCGGGTGTTCTGGTAACAGAGGGTTGCCGTGGTGAAGGTGGCTACCTGCTGAACAAACACGGCGAGCGCTTTATGGAGCGTTATGCGCCGAACGCGAAAGACCTGGCGGGTCGTGACGTGGTGGCGCGTTCCATCATGATCGAAATCCGTGAAGGTCGCGGTTGCGACGGCCCATGGGGTCCGCACGCCAAGCTGAAACTCGACCACCTGGGTAAAGAAGTACTGGAATCCCGTCTGCCGGGCATTCTCGAACTGTCTCGCACCTTCGCTCACGTTGATCCGGTGAAAGAGCCGATCCCGGTTATCCCAACCTGCCACTATATGATGGGCGGTATTCCGACCAAAGTCACCGGCCAGGCGTTGACCGTAAACGAGCAGGGCGAAGATGTGGTGATCCCTGGGCTGTTCGCAGTAGGTGAAATTGCCTGCGTATCCGTTCACGGCGCCAACCGCCTGGGCGGCAACTCGCTGCTGGACCTGGTGGTGTTTGGTCGTGCGGTGGGTCTGCATCTGCAAGAATCTATCGCCGAGCAGGGTGACCTGCTGGATGCGACCGAAGATGAAATCGATGCTTCTCTGGCGCGTCTGAACCGCTGGAACGGTAACCGCAACGGTGAAGACCCGGTGGCCATTCGCAAAGCGCTGCAGGAATGTATGCAGCACAACTTCTCGGTATTCCGCGAAGGCGATGCGATGGCGAAAGGTCTGGAAGAGCTGAAAGCGATTCGCGAGCGTCTGAAAAATGCCCGTCTGGACGATACCTCCAGCGAGTTCAACACCCAGCGCGTTGAGTGCCTGGAGCTGGACAACCTGATGGAGACCGCGTACGCCACCGCAGTATCTGCAAACTTCCGTACTGAAAGCCGTGGCGCGCATAGCCGCTTCGACTTCCCGGAACGTGATGATGAAAACTGGCTGTGCCATTCCCTGTACCTGCCAGAATCGGAATCCATGACACGACGTCAGGTCAATATGGAACCGAAGCTGCGCTCGGCATTCCCGCCGAAGATTCGTACTTATTAATGCGGAGACAGGACAATGAAACTCGAGTTTTCAGTTTATCGCTATAACCCGGATGTTGACGACGCTCCGCACATGCAGGATTACACCCTGGAGGCGGAAGAAGGGCGCGACATGATGCTGCTGGATGCGTTGATGCAGCTGAAAGAAAAAGATCCATCGCTGTCGTTTCGTCGTTCATGCCGTGAAGGGGTCTGCGGCTCCGACGGTCTGAACATGAACGGTAAAAATGGACTGGCCTGTATCACACCTATTTCTGCGCTGAATCAGCCGGGCAAGAAAATTGTCATTCGCCCGCTGCCGGGCTTACCGGTTGTGCGCGATTTGGTGGTAGACATGGGGCAATTCTACGCACAGTATGAGAAGATTAAACCTTACTTGTTGAATAATGGGAAAAATCCGCCGGCTCGTGAGCATTTACAAATGCCTGAGCAGCGTGAGAAGCTCGATGGGCTGTATGAATGTATTTTGTGTGCATGCTGCTCAACGTCTTGCCCGTCATTCTGGTGGAATCCGGACAAGTTTATTGGCCCGGCAGGCCTGCTGGCCGCGTATCGCTTCTTAATTGATAGCCGCGATACCGAGACCGACAGCCGCCTGGAAGGTTTAAGTGACGCTTTCAGCGTATTCCGCTGCCATAGCATCATGAACTGCGTCAGCGTATGTCCTAAAGGGCTGAACCCGACGCGCGCCATCGGCCATATTAAGTCGATGCTGCTCAAACGTAGTGCATAAATAGTTGTTGTTGCCGGGGAAGTGATTCCCCGGTAGTGCAGGAAACCTCTAAAAACTGCCACATTGATAGCAATAATCGTAGCCTGAACAGCGACGATTATTAGACAGTTTTTAAAGGTTCCTTAGCGGACGCAGAAAACACGACAGTCCGCAACAAGTGAACCCCGGCACGCACATCGGTGTGCGTGGTAGTATCCACGGCGAAATACTCGTCATAGATCACGTTGCATGTGCGTTGGCTGCGCTTGCTCACCCCGGTCACTTACTGGATGTAAGCTCCCAGGGATTCGCAAGCTTGCCGCCTTCCTGAAACGTGATCTATTTAGAGTATTAAATAAGCAGAAAAGATGCTTAAGGGATCACGATGCAGAACAGCGCTTTGAAAGCCTGGTTGGACTCTTCTTACCTCTCTGGTTCTAACCAGAGCTGGATAGAACAGCTCTATGAAGACTTCTTAACCGACCCTGACTCGGTAGATGCTAACTGGCGTTCGACGTTCCAGCAGTTACCTGGTACCGGAGTCAAACCGGATCAACTCCACTCAAAAACACGTGATTATTTCCGTCGGCAGGCGTTGATTACCCCACGTTACTCTTCTTCTATTTCCGACCCTGATGCCAATGTGAAGCAGGTTAAAGTCCTGCAGCTCATTAACGCCTACCGTTTCCGCGGTCATCAGCATGCGAATCTCGATCCGCTGGGACTGTGGCAGCAAGAAAATGTGGCAGATCTGGATCCGTCCTTCCACGATCTGACCGATGCGGATTTCCAGGAAAGCTTTAACGTAGGTTCTTTTGCCGGCGGCAAAGACACGATGAAGCTGAGTGACCTGGTGGTCGCGCTGAAACAAACCTACTGCGGCCCGATTGGCGCCGAGTATATGCACATCACCAGCACCGAAGAAAAACGCTGGCTTCAACAGCGTATTGAGTCTGGCCGTGCCGCGTTCAGTAGTGAAGAGAAGAAACGCTTCCTCAGCGAACTGACGGCAGCGGAAGGTCTGGAACGCTACCTGGGTGCGAAGTTCCCGGGCGCAAAACGCTTCTCGCTGGAAGGTGGAGATGCGTTAATCCCAATGCTCAAAGAGATGATCCGCCACGCCGGTAACAGCGGTACCCGTGAAGTGGTGCTGGGTATGGCGCACCGTGGTCGTCTGAACGTTCTGGTTAACGTACTGGGCAAACGCCCGCAGGAACTGTTCGACGAATTTGCGGGCAAACATAAAGAACACCTCGGCACCGGTGACGTGAAGTACCACATGGGCTTCTCGTCGGATATCGAAACCGAAGGCGGTCTGGTGCACCTGGCGCTGGCGTTTAACCCGTCGCACCTGGAAATCGTTAGCCCAGTGGTTATCGGTTCCGTGCGTGCACGTCTGGATCGTCTGGACGAGCCAAGCAGCAATAAAGTGCTGCCAATTACCATTCACGGTGATGCGGCGGTAACCGGGCAGGGCGTGGTTCAGGAAACCCTGAACATGTCGAAAGCGCGTGGTTATGAAGTGGGCGGTACCGTGCGTATCGTCATCAACAACCAGGTGGGCTTCACCACGTCTAACCCGCTGGATGCGCGTTCTACCCCGTACTGCACCGACATCGGTAAGATGGTTCAGGCGCCGATTTTCCACGTTAATGCGGATGACCCGGAAGCGGTCGCTTTCGTGACGCGTCTGGCGCTGGATTTCCGTAACACCTTCAAACGCGATGTGTTCATCGATCTGGTGTGCTACCGCCGTCACGGCCACAACGAAGCCGACGAGCCGAGCGCAACTCAGCCGCTGATGTATCAAAAAATCAAAAAGCATCCGACCCCGCGTAAAATCTACGCTGACAAGCTGGAAGCGGACAAAGTCGCCACGCTGGAAGATGCGACCGAAATGGTCAATCTGTATCGTGACGCACTGGATGCTGGCGAATGCGTAGTGAAAGAGTGGCGTCCAATGAACATGCACTCCTTCACCTGGTCGCCTTACCTCAACCACGAGTGGGATGAAAACTACCCGAACAAAGTTGAGATGAAGCGTCTGCAGGAGCTGGCAAAACGCATCAGCACCGTGCCTGAAGCCGTTGAAATGCAGTCGCGCGTCGCCAAAATTTACGGTGACCGTCAGGCCATGGCCGCAGGCGAGAAGCTGTTCGACTGGGGTGGCGCAGAGAATCTGGCTTATGCCACGCTGGTTGACGAAGGCATTCCGGTACGTTTGTCGGGTGAAGACTCCGGTCGCGGAACCTTCTTCCACCGCCACGCGGTGATTCATAACCAGGCGAACGGTTCAACTTACACGCCGCTGCAGCATGTGCATAACGGTCAGGGCACGTTCCGCGTATGGGACTCCGTGCTGTCTGAAGAAGCGGTACTGGCGTTCGAGTATGGTTATGCCACGGCAGAGCCACGCACGCTGACCATCTGGGAAGCGCAGTTCGGCGACTTTGCCAACGGTGCGCAGGTGGTTATCGACCAGTTCATCTCTTCCGGCGAGCAGAAGTGGGGCCGTATGTGCGGTCTGGTTATGCTGCTGCCGCACGGCTACGAAGGCCAGGGTCCGGAGCACTCCTCCGCGCGTCTGGAACGTTATCTGCAACTTTGCGCTGAGCAAAACATGCAGGTTTGTGTCCCGTCTACCCCGGCACAGGTCTACCACATGCTGCGTCGTCAGGCGCTGCGTGGGATGCGTCGTCCGCTGGTGGTGATGTCACCGAAGTCGCTGCTGCGTCATCCGCTGGCAGTGTCTACGCTGGACGAACTGGCAAATGGCACCTTCCTGCCAGCCATTGGCGAAGTCGATGAACTTGATCCGAAAGGCGTGAAGCGTGTCGTGATGTGTTCTGGTAAGGTTTATTACGACCTGCTGGAGCAACGCCGCAAGAATGGCCAAAAAGATGTTGCCATTGTGCGCATCGAACAGCTCTATCCGTTCCCGCATAAAGCGGTGCAGGAAGCGCTGAAACCGTTTGCTCATGTACATGATTTTGTCTGGTGCCAGGAAGAGCCGCTCAACCAGGGCGCATGGTACTGCAGCCAGCATCATTTCCGTGAAGTAATTCCATTTGGGTCAGCTCTGCGTTATGCAGGTCGCCCGGCCTCTGCCTCTCCGGCAGTAGGATATATGTCCGTTCACCAGAAGCAGCAACAAGATCTGGTTAATGACGCGCTGAACGTCGATTAAATAAAGGATAAATAATGAGTAGCGTAGATATTCTTGTTCCCGACCTGCCTGAATCCGTAGCGGATGCAACGGTTGCAACCTGGCACAAAAAACCGGGCGATGCAGTACGTCGTGATGAAGTACTGGTAGAAATCGAAACTGACAAAGTGGTACTGGAAGTACCGGCATCAGCGGACGGTATTCTTGATGCGGTTCTGGAAGATGAAGGGACAACCGTCACTTCGCGCCAGATCCTTGGTCGCCTGCGTGAAGGCAACAGCACTGGTAAAGAAACCAGCGCTAAGTCTGAAGAAAAAGATTCTACTCCGGCACAGCGCCAGCAGGCGTCTCTTGCTGAGCAGAACAACGATGCCCTGAGTCCGGCGATCCGTCGCCTGCTGGGTGAGCATAACCTCGAAGCCAGCGCTATCAACGGCACTGGCGTCGGCGGTCGTATCACGCGTGAAGATGTTGAAAAACATCTGGCGAAAGCTCCGGCGGCGAAAGCCGAAGCCAAAGCGCCGGCCGCTGCGCCTGCGCCACAGGCTCAACTGGGCGCGCGTGGTGAAAAACGTGTTCCGATGACCCGTCTGCGCAAACGCGTAGCTGAGCGTCTGCTGGAAGCG
>NZ_SZWR01000001.1:145193-145829 GCF_005280875.1 Citrobacter sp. wls827 | reverse complement strand
CACCGCCATGTTGACCACGTTTAACGAGGTCAACATGAAGCCAATCATGGATCTGCGTAAGCAGTACGGTGACGCGTTCGAGAAACGTCACGGTATCCGTCTGGGCTTTATGTCTTTCTACGTGAAAGCGGTTGTTGAAGCGCTGAAACGCTATCCGGAAGTGAACGCGTCCATCGACGGCGATGACGTGGTTTATCACAACTACTTTGATGTCAGCATGGCGGTCTCCACGCCACGTGGTCTGGTAACGCCGGTCCTGCGCGATGTGGATCTGCTGGGTATGGCAGACATCGAGAAAAATATTAAAGAACTGGCAGTCAAAGGTCGCGACGGCAAGCTGACGGTTGAAGATCTGACGGGCGGTAACTTCACCATCACTAACGGTGGTGTGTTCGGTTCCCTGATGTCCACGCCGATCATCAACCCACCGCAGAGCGCCATCCTGGGTATGCATGCCATCAAAGACAGGCCGATGGCGGTAGACGGCAAGGTTGAAATCCTACCGATGATGTATCTGGCGCTGTCTTATGACCACCGTCTGATCGATGGTCGTGAGTCAGTAGGCTTCCTGGTAACCATTAAAGAGTTGCTGGAAGATCCAACGCGTCTGCTGCTGGACGTGTAGTTAATAAGAGT
>NZ_SZWR01000001.1:139472-145138 GCF_005280875.1 Citrobacter sp. wls827 | reverse complement strand
AGGTCTGGATGCTTATCAGACCTACGGGTAAAAGATAACGATTACCTGAAGGATGGACAGAACACATGAACTTACATGAATATCAGGCAAAACAACTTTTTGCCCGCTATGGCTTACCGGCACCGGTGGGTTATGCCTGTACTACTCCGCGTGAAGCAGAAGAAGCCGCTTCAAAAATCGGCGCTGGCCCGTGGGTAGTGAAATGTCAGGTTCACGCTGGTGGCCGCGGTAAAGCGGGCGGTGTGAAGGTTGTGAACAGCAAAGAAGACATTCGCGCTTTTGCTGAACACTGGCTGGGTAAACGTCTGGTTACTTACCAGACAGACGCCCATGGTCAACCGGTAAATCAGATTCTGGTTGAAGCAGCGACCGACATCGGTAAAGAACTTTACCTCGGCGCAGTTGTTGACCGTAGCTCCCGTCGCGTGGTCTTCATGGCCTCTACCGAAGGCGGCGTGGAAATCGAAAAAGTAGCGGAAGAGACCCCGCATCTGATCCACAAAGTGGCACTCGATCCGCTGGCAGGCCCAATGCCTTACCAGGGACGTGAGTTGGCGTTCAAACTGGGTCTGGAAGGTAAACAGGTTCAGCAGTTCACCAAGATCTTCATGGGTCTGGCGACTATCTTCCTGGAGCGCGACCTGGCGCTGATCGAAATCAACCCGCTGGTTGTCACCAAACAGGGTGACCTGATCTGCCTCGACGGCAAACTGGGCGCTGACGGCAACGCGCTGTTCCGCCAGGCTGACCTGCGCGAAATGCGCGACCAGTCTCAGGAAGATCCGCGTGAAGCGCAGGCTGCACAGTGGGAACTGAACTACGTCGCACTGGACGGTAACATCGGTTGTATGGTTAACGGTGCGGGCCTGGCAATGGGCACCATGGACATCGTTAAGCTGCACGGTGGCGAACCGGCTAACTTCCTTGACGTGGGCGGCGGTGCGACCAAAGAGCGTGTAACCGAAGCGTTCAAAATTATCCTCTCTGATGACAATGTTAAAGCAGTACTGGTTAACATCTTCGGCGGTATCGTACGTTGCGACCTGATCGCTGACGGTATCATCGGCGCGGTAGCAGAAGTAGGTGTAAACGTTCCGGTCGTGGTGCGTCTGGAAGGTAACAACGCTGAACTCGGCGCGAAAAAACTGGCTGATAGCGGCCTGAATATTATTGCAGCGAAAAGTCTGACGGATGCAGCTCAGCAGGTTGTTGCCGCAGTGGAGGGGAAATAATGTCAGTTTTAATTAATAAAGATACCAAGGTTATCTGCCAGGGCTTCACCGGTAGCCAGGGGACATTCCACTCCGAACAAGCGATTGCTTACGGTACGCAGATGGTTGGCGGCGTAACGCCAGGTAAAGGTGGCACCACGCACCTGGGCCTGCCGGTGTTCAACACCGTGCGTGAAGCTGTAGAAGCGACGGGCGCAACCGCCACCGTTATCTACGTTCCGGCACCGTTCTGCAAAGATTCCATTCTGGAAGCAATCGATGCTGGTATCAAACTGATTATCACCATCACCGAAGGCATCCCGACCCTGGATATGCTGACCGTGAAAGTGAAGCTGGATGAAGCTGGCGTGCGCATGATCGGCCCGAACTGCCCAGGCGTTATCACCCCGGGCGAATGTAAAATCGGCATCATGCCGGGCCACATTCACAAGCCGGGCAAAGTGGGCATCGTTTCCCGTTCCGGTACCCTGACCTATGAAGCAGTTAAGCAGACTACCGACTACGGTTTCGGCCAGTCTACCTGTGTAGGCATCGGCGGCGACCCGATCCCGGGCTCTAACTTCATCGACATCCTGAAGCTGTTCCAGGAAGATCCGCAGACTGAAGCGATCGTCATGATCGGTGAGATCGGCGGTAGCGCGGAAGAAGAAGCTGCTGCGTACATTAAAGATCACGTGACCAAGCCGGTGGTTGGCTACATCGCGGGCGTCACCGCGCCGAAAGGTAAGCGTATGGGTCACGCTGGTGCCATCATCGCCGGCGGTAAAGGGACCGCGGATGAGAAATTCGCGGCTCTTGAAGCTGCAGGCGTGAAAACCGTTCGCAGCCTGGCCGATATCGGCGAAGCACTGAAAACCGTTATTAAGTAAGCCATAAAAATACAGCCCTGACTTTCTGCATGGTCAAGGGCTGGTCTAATTTCGACATGGTTGGCCATCTGATGATGGCCTTTTTTATTTTCTGTCATCCCGCATCATGCAATTTGATCACAATCATCTTCACAAATGAGATTATTTTTTGCGGCGAGCATCATTCTTTCTTTTGCCTGGATTTTGCATATTACCGCCTTTAATCATATTAAGGTTGGAGGATGGCGTGTCGCTGAAAATTCAGGATGATTACTTACCATGTTTTTTCTCTATAGCAGAAGTCTTCTCCAATGCGACGGGGTTAGCAACGGTAGTCGTTGATGTTACAGGCAGAGCTCTCTCTGATTGCCATAATTTTAATTCATTCTGTAAGCTGATGAGAGCGAATAAACGCTACAGTGTTGGTTGCCAAACGTGCGATAAACAGTGTGTTTTTGAGGCACTGAAACAGTGTAAGCCCAGAATATTCTGCTGCCATGCAGGGCTAAGTCTGTTCTCCATACCATTAATTTATGAGGAGAATCTGCATGGTTTTATTATCTGTGGTCAGGTTCGGGCTAAGTACCAGGAATATAAAACCATCATTGTTGAAGATGAATCACGATGGATGTGTGATCCTCAAATAAAAGCTGAGTGGGATCAGCTTGTTGCGGTTGATAATAATACGTTGGTGGCATCGGCTAATTTATTGCATTTTATTGTTAACAATTTTGAGGTGCAAAAAAAACAATCTGAAGTGGTATTCGATAAACCGACAAGTAACGTCCGGCACTATTTAACGGAGCTTTCTCGTCATGAGAAAAAACTACTGGCGGCACTGCGTTATATTGATGATAACCTGTATAGTGACTTATCTCTGGAGTCTGTGGCGGCACATGTCTGTTTAAGTGCAAATTATTTCAGCCGATTTTTTAAGAAGCGCCAGGGCGTTAACTTTAAAACCTGGGTGAGTCAGAAAAAAATGCAAAAGGCGGGGGAGTTATTACACGATCCGGTTCATTCAATAGACAGTATCGCCCGGAAACTTCAGTACGCACAAACCAGCTATTTTTGTCGCGTTTTCCGGGCGGCGCATCAAACATCACCCCAGTCTTTTCGTCACGCCAGACTCTCGCAGTAAAGATGTTCAGGGAGGTCGATAGCGGCAGGAATAAAAGACAGACGATCGCTCAGCGTGACGACATCGCCAATGACGATCAGTGCAGGCGGCGTAATGTTGGCTTCCTGCGCATTGCTCAGTAACGAGCCGAGGGTACAGGTCAGCCGGCGCTGATTCTCCCGGGTCGCGGACATGATGATGGCCGCGGGCGTCTCCGCCGGTTTCCCACCCATCAACAGTTCTTCACAAATAAACGCCAGATTCGCAATACCCATGACGATAACCAACGTACCGTTAAGTTTCGCCAGCTGGCGCCAGTCCTGCTGCTGGTTGCCTTCGCGTGTATGACCGGTCACCACGTGAAAACCAGAGGCGTAATCGCGATGTGTTACCGGGATCCCGGCACAGGTTAATCCCCCAATGGTTGAACTGATACCGGGGACGACTTCAAAAGGGATCCCCGGCTCAATAAGCCCTTCAACTTCTTCGGCCCCACGACCAAATACGTAGGGATCGCCCCCTTTTAAGCGCACGATATTGTGATGCGTCTGGGCATACTGAACGAGAAGCGCGTTGATTTCATCCTGTGGCACACAATGAAATCCCGGATTCTTACCGACATTGATAAGCTCACAGTCAGCGGATGCCCATTCCAGAATCTTAGGATTGACCAACCTGTCGTAAATAATGACATCTGCTTGTTTAATGCACATCACTGCTTTGAGGGTGAGTAATGAAATATCACCGGGACCTGCGCCAACGAGCCAGACCTTTCCGAAAGTTTTCACATTGTGTCCTTTATCACGTCTAACAAAAAAAGGCAGAACCACTCCGGAGAATGATTAAAAGCAGTCGTTTGCCTGTAAGTTATAACGCTGAATTTTCCTAAATTATCACAAGGATAATATTGATTAATCTCGCAAAGTTTTTTCCACAATAAACAAGATGACTTGAAAAATTATTAAGAACTTATTGGCGCTATGTGTCTGAATTTAACCTTAATTAAATTGTGTTTATTGTTGTGCTTGAGTATTATTGGTTAATATTTATCCGCCATCAGTATGAACAAATCATGGATTGGATCAATGACATCAATGCCTGAAATAAAATATAACACTCGATGTTTATTCGGGTGATATGAATTATTTTTTATAAATTAAACTATTTTTGTACGCTGCATATGGAAGAGGTTATGAGAGGAAAAATACCCAAAACGGAGTTGCTGGTAACTTTTGAAGTGGTTGCGCGTCACGAAAGTTATACCCGGGCAGCTGAAGAGCTGGCTTTAACACAAAGTGCTGTTTTCCGCCAGGTGAATGCGCTAGAGGATTTTCTTAATACAGCGCTATTTAATCATGCCAAAAAGCGCATTTTTTTAAATGCGGCAGGCAAACACTATTTAACTATTGTTAAAGAAACACTGAACAAGCTTGAACGAGATACGACGACGATCATGACATGGCAGCCGACCGTACAAGTGATCGAACTGGCGGTTAACCCGACGTTCAGTACGCACTGGCTGATCCCAAACCTGCGTGAGTTCAATAAACTCAATCCTGATATTATCGTTAATATTCATTCTCTGGCGAATATTGGTGATTTTCTTAACCGGGAATATGACGCAGCGATCATGCGGGAAGATTTTTACTCGCCGTGGTCGGGGGTCGAGTACCTGTTCGAAGAGGAAATTCTGCCAGTGTGCAGCCGTTGCTTGCTTGCTGAACCGGACCGGAAGCTGTCCGTCGATGAACTGCTGAACGAATACCCGCTGTTGCATCAAAGTACCCGCATCAAAGGCTGGCAGGAATGGTTTGCGCTGTCCGATGTCAGCAGTCCGCTGGTGAATAAAGGTCCGCGATTTGATCTGTTGTCGATGCTGATTGCGGCAGTACGTTCCAACCTTGGCGTCGCATTGCTACCCCGTTTTGCCATTCAGCACGATCTGGATAGTGGGGATATGGTGATTCCTTGCGATGTTCCAATGCGTACCGGGAATCGATTTATCATGACGTGGCGGGAGGAGAAATCAGAGTCCCTTCATTTGGAGATCTTCCGCAACTGGTTGCTAAATAAATCCGTGATGTCGGCTGCCTGATGGCGGCTTGCGCCTTATCAGGCCTACAGGTTTCGGTGTTCACCATAGGCCCGATAAGCGTATCGGTTTTGGGTAAATCGCCGGATGCGGCGTAAACGCCTTACCCGGCAAAAGAGCGATTACCAGTCGATTCCTGGCTGTGCCTGAATGCCGCTATCAAAAGCGTGTTTAACCGGGCGAAGCTCGCTGACCGTATCAGCAAGTTCAAGTAACAGCGCATGGCAACCGCGCCCGGTGACGATCACGCTCTGGTCGGCAGGGCGATTTTCGATGGCGCTGATTACCTCCTGCGTATCCAGATAGTGATAAGCCAACATATAGGTGAGTTCGTCCAGTACGACCAGATCGTAATGCGCATCAGCCAGCATGCG
>NZ_SZWR01000001.1:117892-139422 GCF_005280875.1 Citrobacter sp. wls827 | reverse complement strand
TTCCTGCCACACTGCGGTGGCCGCCTCGATATCGGCTTCCCGGTTCTGGGTTTCCCAGGTAAAACCGGTACCCATAATATGAAACTCCACGCCGAGAGGGTGCAGTGTGTTGTACTCGCCATTATCCCACTGGCCTTTAATAAACTGCGCGACGCCAACGGTTTTTCCGTGACCAACCGCGCGTGTCGCCGTGCCGAAGGCTGCGGTAGATTTTCCTTTACCATTGCCGGTGAAGACAATCAGAATCCCTTTCTTCTCCGTTGCCGCCGCCACGCGGGTATCAACCTGCACTTTCAGCTTCTGCTGACGCTGGCGATGTCGGTCATTGTTGGCTCGCGCTTCCATGATAGCTCCTTAATGTCCTGCCGGGCAGGTTGCGCAGCGATGCTGCTGCTCAAACTGACTGAAGAAGTTATTGCCTTTGTCATCTACTAATACGAACGCAGGCATATTTTTAACTTCCATCATCCACACCGCTTCCATGCCCAGTTCGGGATACTCAAGGCACTGCAGGCTCTTCACATACTGCTGGGCCAGCAGAGCCGCTGCGCCGCCAATGCTGCCGAGGCTAAATCCACCGTGTTTGTGACAGGCATCAGTGACCTGCTGACTGCGGTTACCCTTGGTGAGCATAATGAGACTTCCGCCTTGTGCCTGGAAAGCATCGACGTACCCATCCATGCGTCCGCCGGTTGTCGGCCCCATTGAACCGCAGGCCTGGTTTTCGGGGGTTTTGGCGGGGCCGGCGTAATAAACGATATGTTTTTTCATGTATTCCGGCATCGGTTCGCCGTTATCCAGGCGCGCTTTGATGTTTGCGTGGGCGATATCTCGGGCAACAACAATTGGGCCGCTTAACGACAAACGAGTCCCGATGGGCAGGGCGGAAAGGTCATGCAGGATTTCGCGCAGCGGACGGTTCAGATCCAGTTGAACTGTCTGGGCGCCATTTTCCACCCGCTGTGAATCAGGGATAAATTTGCCCGGGTTATGCTCGAGTTTCTCCAGCCAGATACCGTGTTTGTTAATTTTGGCTTTGATGTTGCGGTCGGCAGAACAGGAGAGGGCCATGGCGATAGGGCAGGAGCCGCCGTGGCGCGGTAAGCGAATTACGCGAATATCGTGGGCAAAGTATTTGCCGCCAAACTGCGCGCCGATGCCAAACTCGCGGCTGGCATTGAGCAGTTCGGTTTCCAGTGCTGTATCGCGGAACGCCTGACCCAGCTCGTTCCCGCTGGTGGGCAGGTTATCGTAATATTTGGTTGATGCCAGTTTGGCTGTCTTCAGCGCCTGATCGGCGGACAAGCCCCCAACCACGAAAGCGATGTGGTACGGCGGGCAAGCGGCGGTACCCAGCGATTTCATTTTTTCGATCAGGAAGGCTGTGAGCTTTTCCGGCTGCAGAATGGATTTGGTTTCCTGGAATAGCGCCGCCTTATTGGCAGAACCACCGCCTTTGTTGACGAACAGGAATTTATACTCATTACCCGGCGTGGCGCTGATGTCGATTTGCGCCGGCAGGTTTGTCTGTGTATTGACCTCGGTATACATGTCCAGCGGGGCATTTTGCGAGTAACGCAGATTGTTTTCGGTGAAGGTGGTATACACGCCTTTGCTTAAGGCTTTGGCGTCATCGCCGCCTGTCCAGACATGCTGTCCTTTGCAGGCCACAATGGTTGCCGTCCCGGTGTCCTGACAGTTAGGCAGGACGCCTTTGGCCGAAACCTCAGCGTTGCGCAGCAGTTGTAATGCGACGTACTTATCGTTACCGCTGGCCTGCGGGTCGTGTAAAATGCTGGCTATCTGTTTCAAATGTCCGGCGCGCAGAAAAAATGAAGCCTCATAAAATGCCTGCTGTGCTAATAAGGTTAACGCTTCAGGCGCCACCTTAATCACTTCCTCTCCGTCTAACTCCGTTACCGTTACGTGCTGGTTACTCAGTAATTCATACTCGGTATTATCTTTACTCTGAACAAAGAGTTCCTGCCAGACAAATGGTTTAGACATGTTTACTTCTCACCTCTTCGTATTGTTTGCCGGATAAGCAATGTGCCATCCGGCGTAAAGTTATTTGGCTAAAAAGACGTTGGCTTTTGTCGCTTCGGCGACATATTCGATAGTTTTCTGGGCACGAACGCTGTTTCCGGCTTCATCAAGCGGCGGAGAATAGACCGCAATCGCATATTCGCCTGGGACGACGGCAACCATGCCGCCGCCGACTCCGCTTTTCGCCGGAATGCCAACGGTGTACAGCCATTTACCGCTGCCGTCGTACAGTCCGGCAATCGCCATTTCCGCCAGCACTTGCGGAACATATTTTTCATTCAGCAACTGCTTGCCGTTGAACGGCGATTTCCCTTTGTTCGCCAGTACGGCACCCATTTTGGCCAGTTGCTCAACGGTGATATCCACCGAGCACTGACGGGTATAAATTTCGACGGCGTCATCGGTGTTGCCATAGAAGCTGTTATAGGATTCCATCAGCTTCGCCAGCGCCTGATTGTGCTGGTTGGTCTCCATCTCAGATTTGTAAACCGGCTCATTAACCGTGAGCGTGGCATCGGCCCAGACGTTCAGGTTGTCGAGGATTTTGTTCCAGCGATCGGTTTTGTCTTTGGCTTCAATCAGACTAACGGTGCTCATGGCTCCGGCGTTTACCAGCGGGTTTTCCGGCGCGCCTTTGGTCAGTTCAACGGCTAAACCGGAATTAAATGGCATGCCAGTGGCATTGGCCCCGAGTTTATCCAGCACTACCTGAGGACCGTGCTGTTCCATGGCGAGCGCCATGGTGAAGACTTTACTCAGCGATTCCATGGGAAAGGGTTTGTTAACATCGCCAACCTGGTAGATTTTTCCGTCCACCGTAGCAATAGTGATGGCAAAATTATTTGGGCTGTAGCTCGCCAGGGCAGGGATGTAGTCGGCGACTTTTCCATCATTGTTACTTTTGTACTTTTGATGCGCCTGTTCTATCAGTCTGGCGTAGTCCGGCGCGGTTTGCGCGAATGAGGTAGCGCTAAACAAGACGCTGAAAGAAAAGAGACTCACGCCGAGCAGAGTTTTAGTCATGGTGCTTTCCTGTTGGGGTACTTATCATGCGCCGGATGGCGGCGTACCGCCTGATCCGGCCTACGGATAATTAAACGTTATGTAGGCCGGATAAGCGCAAGCGCCATCCGGCAATAACGAGGTATCAGGACAACGCGACTTCTGTTTCGGTGACAGGGCGGTCTTGCTCCGGTGTTTTGACTGGCGCTGTTCCGCGGCAGCCTGAACCAAAGTGTTCACCTTCCCAGCGACCTACAATGGCAGCGCCCATGGCATTACTCATGACGTTGGTGGCGGAACGACCCATATCGAGGAACGGATCGACGCCCATCAGCAGGATCAAACCCGCCTCCGGAATGTTGAACTGGTTCAGGGTAGCGGCGATAACGACCATCGAGGCACGCGGTACACCCGCCATCCCTTTAGAGGTCAGCATCAGAATTAACAGCATGGTAATTTGCTCGCCCATGCTCAACTCAATGTTGCACGCCTGGGCAATAAAGACGGTGGCAAAGGAGCAATAGGCCATGGAGCCTACGAGGTTAAAGGAGTAACCGATCGGCAGAACGAAGCTGGCAATTTTTGACGATACGCCGAATTTTTCCAGCTTATCCAGCGTGCCCGGGAAGGCTGCTTCAGAACTGGAGGTCGTAAAGGCCAGCAGTGCAGGCTCGAAGATTGATTTGGTCAAACGCGCGATGCAAGGCCCGACTATCATGGTTGACAGGCCAATCAGAATTGCCCACAGCATACCCAGCGTCAGGTAGAATTCACCCATGAAGATCCCGGCGCTGACCATTACACCCAGACCACGTTCGGCAATCAAACCTGAAATAGCGGCAAAAACGGTCAGTGGCGCAAACAGCATGACGTAGCCTGTCAGCTTCAGCATCACGTGTACCAGCGAATCCAGAACCTTAACGATAGGCTCGGCTTTTTCACCGATTGCGGCCAGGCTGCAACCGAGGAAAATGGAGAACACCACGATCTGCAGGATTTCGTTACGCGCCATCGCGTCAACGATACTGGTTGGTACGGCATGTGAGATAAAGACTTTCAGCGTGAAGGGTTCAGACTTAACAGCGGCAACAGCGCCTGCGTCATGAGCAACAAAATTGATACCTGCGCCCGGCTGGAAGATATTAACGATAACCAGACCCAAGGCGATCGACAGCAGTGAGGCACAAATAAACAGGAAAAAGGTTTTAGAAAATATACGCCCCAGCGTTTTGGCATCGCCCATCTTGGCAATACCGACAACCAGAGTTGAAATAACCAATGGCGCAATAATCATCTTCACCATACGTAGGAATATAGTGGTGAAAATGGAAATATCCTGTGCATATGATTTTGCTGTTTCAGCCGCGGCCATATTATTAATGGCCACCCCGGCAATCATGCCGAGTATCAGGCCTAATATGATCATCTTGGTTAAACTTATTTTCTTCATGTGTACTCCATCGGATAAAGGCTGGTAATTGGAATAATGTAGGGTGGCGTGTGCCTGAGCCTGGACAGCAGCTCAGGCGCACGCCTGTTGTGACCAACCGCATGAATATTCGAAGCACTGTGATACAGCTGAACTCTGTGCTCCAATGGCTGTTATTGTGTTTTTTTGTTACAGATCGAATTCAATACTTAATAATGGTGCGTGTTGCTGCGCGCCATAAACATCATTGTCACCGACATTGCCGGAAATAATATCGCGCGGCATGACAATTTTTACGGCATTTGCCGGATCGAACCACACAATATTGTGAATAAAGTCAGGTTCGACATTATATAACCCAGCAATAAGTTGCGGAGTTAATTGCTCTGAGCGTTTTACGCGCTGATAGTCTTCCCGGGTTTTAAACAAAATATCTAAAACCAGTTCGTACGGTCCGGCATTTTTTGAGCGAATGACCTGCGCCAGTGAACAAATTGAGTGTTTCATGCCTGAACTCCTTCTGGCGTCACCTGCTCAATGTGGAAATCAAACCGCAGTGCATCGCTGGCTTCAATCAGGTGATAGATCGAGAACTCATACACCGGCCCACTCTGAATATCAGATGGCGAGAATGGGAAAGCGAGGTTGCCCGCCGTGGCAATACGATTTTCATAGCCGTAGTGCAACAGGGTAGAGCGCACCAGCGAGCAAACGCTGTTGGCGATATCCTGCGTCGGCGCAACGACGTCCAGTAAAATCCCCAGTTCATGACCCGCGGTTTTCATCGGCTCATGGTTGCCCATCACGCCGTTCTTCCCGTACAGGTGGAACGTCATGCGGATGCTGTCGTCATTCAGGGAGAGGTTACGTGCTACGCTTGCCTGTACCTCTTCGAGAATGGTGTCAATTCCGGCAATCATAATCGGGTCGCGCGTTCCGGCGATGGTCAGGCAGCGGAAGCCAACCTGACGCGCGCCTTCCAGTTTCAACGCATACGGTGTTTCTTCATGACGTGAACCGCTGACATACACTTCGCCCTCGTTAACCTGGGTAAAGGTGCACGCTTTCAGGTTCAGCACACCGCCCGGTCCCGGCAGGAAGTACGGATCGGACTTCTCATACAGGGTGTGCGCCGCAGCAGACGTTTCAGTGAACTTACGCTTGGGATTGAACGCCTTCAGCGTAAAGCCGTTGTCGTCGATAATGCCCATCGCACAATCGGAGCCGGAGCCGGGGGTTGCTGCAATGGCAGCACACTCAAGGATCTTACCGCAGTGCAGCGCCAGACCTTCATCAAAGCCTTGCATAATCGGCAGCGCCGCGAAGCAGGCTGGATCGTAAGCGCGTCCGCCCAGAACAACCTGTGCCCCCGCTTTCAGCGCACGCTGGAAAGGTTCGACACCCATCTGCGCGACGATGTAGGTACTCTCTTCAATCGCCTCGTGAGTCAGTTCAGGCACAAAATCGAGCGCGGTGATTTTGCCGTTATCCAGCGCCTGATGAACGATTTCTTTGTCTACATCAGACGGGATCAGCGCCATTGAGAAGGACAGTTTTTCTTCCTGGGCAATCTCATGGATTATCTGGCGACACCACTCCAGATGCGGAGCGGCACCAGAACCACCGGCGGTACCGATCACGACCGGGATGTTGTTCTTAACGCCCGCCACGATCATATAGCGCAGATCGCGTTTTACCCCGGCCCTGTCGGTAAAGGGTTTACCTGCCCCCAGGTAGTGGGGGCCAGGATCGGAGGAACCTGCGTCAACAGCAATAAGATCCGGTGACTCTTCCATGGCTTTACGAAAACTTTCTTCCGGGAAGCCATAACCCAGGATAGCCGTCGGCGATAAGATCTTAAATGTGCGTGCCATCTCTTAATCCTTAGTTTGCAACAACGCGATGGTGCGATTCATCTCGTTAAACACGATGTTGAGACCTTCATCGAAACCCATACCCGGTTTAACCAGCATACGCATCGGACGCGCGGCAAGCGCCACGTGTACGCAGGTGCGGGCACTGATCTCGGTTTCGTTACAAGTACCGCCCTGATAAGCTTCCATGGCGTGTTTGTTGCAATACAGCACCGCATCAACGATGTTGTGAATACCGCCAAGATCAGGGGTTTTGATCTGTACCATGTGGCAGCTGCCCGCATCGGTAAAGTCCACGATATCCTGATAGGTGTTACACCATTCGTCGGCGACAATTTTCACGCCGGAACCCAGACGGGTCAGTTCTTTGGTGATGGCAGTCAACATGCGGATCTGATCCGGCTTGTTACCCGCATCTACTGGCCCTTCGATATACAGCGGCAGGCCCTGTGCTTCGGCTTCCAGGCTGGCGATGTATTCGGCGCAGCGCACGGGATCCATATCGAAGATCAGACCGATCGTGCCGTACACATCAATATGCAGCGTTGGGTGATAACGTTCGCTGGTGCGCAGGCTTAAAATGCGGTCGGACAACCAACGTACATACTCACGCAGTTTTTCGCCTTTAAAGCCCAGTTTCTCTTCCACGTTGTTGATCAGCGCATGCGGCAGGACGTCCACCCCTTTGAGGATCATTTTGTCAACGGCGATATAACGGTCGTCGCCGCTCTGACCAAATAATGGAATGGCTTCCGGCACGCACGGCAGTTGCCATTCATCGCAAACCACTTCAGTTTTCAGACGACCGGTAGCCAGCGCTGCCGCGTCGAGCAGCGCCTGAGACAGACCATAGCGAACGGCGGTATGCAGCAGATGACCGTCAATACGCAGTTGATCAAAGAAACGGGCGTTTGGCAGGAACGCATCAACGTCACGGCCTTCCAGCAGCGGTTTGATGTGATCGTTGAGGAACGGAATGAAATTTTCTGCCAGGAATAGCGGATCACGGCCACCTGCACCTGAATATTGCACCGCTGCGCAATCGCCCACCGCTACCGCGCCATTTTCCAGAATCAGTTGCACGGAAACGCATTCACCCGCCTGACGAACAGAGGTAAATCCAGGTGTTACCGGATCGCCGGTATAGATAAACCCGTCATGACCGGCGCCATTTTTGATGGCCTGCTGATCGTCAAAATAAAATGAGGAGTAGCCAGCGGTGAAAAGGGCCTTTTTGATTTTCATTATGGTCTTCCTATTAATTTACTGTGGGATACGGCGTTGATGTCATCAATGACCATCTGGAAAGAAGGCTTGCGGCCTTCAAAATGTGCGCGCTCTGCGACATAGTCGTGGTGCAGGGCGAGAATATCTTTCGGCAGCGGAACCGCACCGGCTTCGAGAATACGGATGGCGCCTGTGTTATCGCGCACCGGCAGAATTTTGCCCGCATTGCAGGCGGCAGGTGCGAACGGCACATCCAGTACGCCAGCTTCAAAGGCCAGCACTGTACCGCGCGCAATGTCGCCATTACCCAGTTCGAAGACTTTTTTCAGTACTGCGCGGACTTCACTCTTAATCAGTTCGACTTCCTGCTCGACGGCAGCGCATTGCGGGAATTTCTGGTCGCTGACCATGTTGAGCATCTGGCGTGACGCTTTCAGACCCTGGGCGTTGGCTGCAGCCGTTGGGATACCGAATGCTTCGTGCGGGCTTTTGGTAATGACTTTCGTGGCACCGGACATACCGGCAACCGCCGCACCCCAGGCGATAACGGAGAAGGCTTTCGCTTCATCTTCCGGGAATCCGCCCATCCACTGGTGGAAAACGGTACTCAGTTCGTAATCGTCGAAGCCGTGGTTATGGAAGTATTCGTGGGACAGTTCACGCAGCGCCTGAATGGCGGCGATATCCTGCGTCAGGCTACCGACCTGGCCGTAGCCGACGGTAATGGATTTCACGCCTTGTTCCAGCGCCAGCAGACCTTCAATAATCGCCACCGAGTGGGACATAAACGGCGGGATCAGGGTACCGGTCAGCGGGCCAAACGGCTCACGGTTGATGCGAATGCCGTTCTCTTCGTACAGACCCATCAGACGGTCGCAGTACTGCCAGTCGCGAATGGATTTTTCCAGGGTGACGCGTTTGGCGTAAGGGATGTTGTAGGAGATACCGCCACCTTCGTAGCTGGTAAAGCCACTGGCCATGGCGATTTCAGCCAGCAGGCGCGCATCCGGCGTTCCGTGGCGGACCTGGATTGGTTTTTCCAGCGACTCAGTCATACGGCGGCAGGCAGCAACCCCATGATTGACGACGGGTAAACCATTCAGTTTGGAGGTGCCCGCCTCGATAGATTTTTGGATCCCGACAGCTGCTTCTTCATAGCGGTTCAGACGGGTATAGGCATCGATGGTACTTGGCAGGAGGTCACATTCTTCCTGCAATGTTTTAAGCAGCTCAATATGTTCATCCATGAGTGCGACGCCTGCACGCGGCTGGCTCAGTGTTTTACCTTCTTGATCGGCCTTCAACAGCGCGAGGGAGAAGCGTTTTGAATCTGGAATTGATTGCTGGTACTTCACGCCATCTTCGAATTTCTCAACGTCTTTGCCGGTTTCCCAGGTTTGCAACACCTGGTGCCTTTCGGTCATGAATTCGTCGTGGGTCAATTTTTTATTTCGAAGTTCCATTCGTAGCTGCCTTTAGTTTTGTAGGGTTAAACACTGAATGCTGGTGCGAGCAGCGGCTTGCGGGTACAGCCTGGCGACGTTTGCCAGTAGCGGGAGCAGGCCATTTGAATCGCGGTAATACTCAAACTGATTCGGTAACAGAATTCTTTTACCCTGGTCGTCCAGCTCCCGGTATTTAAGCCAGTTATGGATATCGAACTGGCTGGCGCGAGAGAGCCATCCCCCTGAACCGACGACTTTGCGTACGGTGGTGAGATCGCGACCCATCTGTAAATCCACGTTACCGACGCAGGTGCAAACCTGCTTCTTAGTGCCCGCGTGGCGCTCAGTGGCATAGCCCACGCACAAACCGGCTAACAAAGTGTCGAAATATTTCTCTTCCTCGTTGACCGGCAGATAGTCCGGCTGCCCAACCAGATGGCGTAGGTAGCGATAAAACGCTTCCTCACGTTGTGGTTGTTGGGCGAAAACAACTTTCACCATATCCTGCGTGCTTTCTCCCACCACGACGGCGGAAACGCGCATGCCCAAATCACCTTCAACGGTACGTTTGACGAACGGTTCAGGGACACCATGCAGGACAGTATCGGGGGAGAGGGTATTCGCGCTGGCTGAATAGACATCCGTGGTGGCGCCACCCATATCAATCAGCATGAACTCCTTCCATGCGTTGTCGTAATCGCTAATGGCTTTGACTAACTCATAGACCGTCCATGGCGTCGGCATTGGCTCTTCGCCTGTTTCGCCAACAATGACGTCCAGACCTTTACCTTTGACAATGCGTGACAAGAACACATCGCAAATCGCCTGGCGCGCGGCAAACGGATTCGGGTGATCGAGATCCGGCAGAATGTTGTCTACCGTGGTCAGATCTTTGTGTCCCAGAATCGTTTGTATTTCGTCCTGAATGTCCCGGTTTCCGGCGTAGATAATGGCGCAATCAAGCTTTGAACCTGCCAGCGCGTGCGCATTCGCCAGGCCGTAGCTTTCTTCGCCGCCGTCTGTACCGCCGGTAAACAACAGAATATCTGGCGGTGCAGATTCCAGTTCCTGGATGTCATGACGGTTCAGTTTGTACGAATAATATTGCGCGATTTTCGCTCCTGCCGAATGGGCGGTAACTTTTGCCGATTCCAGCGTAATGGAAGGCACCAGCCCCATTGCTGCCACGGCGAGTCCACCTTTGGCCGAGGAGGAGTATTTCAACTGCACTTCACCACTTTTCAGTAACGGGCGAGCATCGGCAACGTTCAGCACCTGATTCAGGCTGGCAAAAAAACCGTCTGCCAGATGATGTGTGGTGGTTGGGGTCAGGACATGGTTTACCAGGGTTAATTCCTCACATTCATGGGCGAAGAGGGCTGCCTTGGTCCATGTCGAGCCGATATCGACAGAAACTGTTTGCATCAGATGGCCTCTTCCAGGCAACGCTGCTCGAGGCCATTGTGTTGGTGAATATCATTAGTGATAAGCGCACAGACATCTTCCAGGTCGTGGCTCGGTGCGAAGACGCGGTTAAACCCCATCTCTTTAAATTTCACTTCGACATCGGCGAAGTCATGTTTTCCGACGACCAGGTTGCCGCCGACGTACAACAGGATGTCGCCGAGGCCACGTTCAATACAGCGCTCACGCAAGCCGAGGCAGTCAATGTCGCCGTGGCCGTAGATGGAAGACACCACGATGGCATCAGCGCCTGTTTCAATCGCGGCATCAATATATTCATCCTGGCTCACCATCACCCCGAGGTTGATTACGTGAAAATCATGAGCAGTAAAAACGCGATCCAGAACTTTATTGCCTACTGCATGGCAGTCAGCACCGATGACGCCAATAACAAGTGTAGATTTCTTCATGGGTAATCCTCTGTAGGGCTGATGGTCAATAAGTGAAAATTGTTTTCTAATATTTAGAGCATGGGTTTTGACAACCTTTTAATAGGGTTGGAGTTTCTGTGGAAGCGGAAAAGGAAGCAATTGATCTATTTTCAAAATATCCTGCGCAAAATGATTGTTATATTTTGTCTTCATAAAAATTCATTTAAATCAATGTGTTATAAATTAATTTCCATTGGTTATTTTATTTATTAGCGAATTACCTAATAAACCACTTGCCATGTTTGTGATCGAAATCTTATTTTGTGGCGCAGGCTTTGTCAGGGGTGTTTTTAATAATTTCGAAAATGGTATTCGCTAAATAACTTGTGAACGGCATAACGGTTTTTTATTTATTAATCTTATATGTCGTAAATTTTTTTTGTTAAATTTAAGATAAAAATGATAATGAATTGTTCGGAATATATATATTCTTTGGCATAGAAGCGATGTTGTGGTGGGAGTGATAACTTACAGTGATGATTTAAGCGAAACGGCGGGTCTCTGCAGGGAGATCGCCAAACCTCAGGGCGTCGGTCAATGCTTGCCGCTTCGCTTCCAGTTGAGATAGTTACATTGTGGTGTTAATTATAAGTAAAATTAAAATGAATGATTTGTATTAAATAATGATTACAGGACTTGCTAAACAAAAAACTGTGAGCTACCCAGCAATAGTGACTCTTTATCTGTCCATAATTTTGTCCCCCAGACTGGTTAAAAGATCGTGTAGATTTAAATAAATATCCTATCATTTGTAGTAACGGCAATTACTCATTGAAAAACATATCGTTAACATGGCGTTCACTAGTCACGCTAGCGATAAACACTATTAACATTTAAATTGAAAATTGATTTAAATCAATGTTTAAAACTTGGTAAACATCACCAAATGAGGTTAAATTGCTGCAGATCAAATTGGTCTGAAAGTGATAAATTAGCTATAAATTGATCACTATCGAAAAATGCAAATTTACCTCGATAAAAACCTGTTTATTGTAAGGATTTTACGGCGTAATATAATTGCGGGATCAATTTGAGTGTTTTATTAACATGTTTGTAACCTTTCATCATTGTCCTTTCTTCAAATGAGAAGAAAGAGCAGCGGGGGAAGGAAGCAAATAAATTTGTATTGGGGCATGCGTGTGACCCTTTCTAACGGGGTTCACTCTCGGAGTCTTCATGCGATGAGCAAGGAGTCATGATGTTAGATATAGTCGAACTGTCGCGCTTACAGTTTGCCTTGACCGCGATGTACCACTTCCTGTTTGTGCCACTGACGCTCGGTATGGCGTTCTTGTTGGCCATCATGGAAACGGTCTACGTCCTTTCCGGCAAACAGATTTATAAAGATATGACCAAGTTCTGGGGCAAGTTGTTTGGTATCAACTTCGCTCTGGGTGTGGCAACCGGTCTGACCATGGAGTTCCAGTTCGGGACTAACTGGTCTTACTATTCCCACTATGTAGGGGATATTTTCGGTGCGCCGCTGGCGATTGAAGGTTTGATGGCCTTCTTCCTCGAATCCACCTTTGTAGGTCTGTTCTTCTTCGGCTGGGACCGTTTGGGTAAAGTCCAGCATATGTGCGTCACCTGGCTGGTGGCCTTAGGTTCAAACCTGTCCGCACTGTGGATTCTGGTTGCGAACGGCTGGATGCAAAACCCAATCGCTGCGGATTTCAACTTTGAAACCATGCGTATGGAGATGCTGAGCTTCTCTGAACTGGTGCTCAACCCGGTTGCTCAGGTGAAATTTGTTCACACTGTGGCTTCTGGTTATGTTTGTGGCGCGATGTTCGTTCTGGGTATCAGCTCCTACTATATGCTGCGCGGCCGTGACTTCGCGTTTGCTAAACGTTCTTTTGCTATCGCTGCCAGCTTTGGTATGGCTGCCATTCTGTCTGTTATCGTTCTGGGTGATGAATCCGGTTACGAAATGGGCGACGTGCAGAAAACCAAACTTGCTGCTATTGAAGCCGAGTGGGAAACCCAACCTGCACCGGCATCCTTTACGCTGTTCGGTATTCCGGACCAGGATGCGCAGGAAAACCATTTTGCGATTCAAATTCCTTATGCCCTGGGCATCATCGCTACCCGCTCCGTTGATACACCGGTCATTGGTCTGAAAGATCTGATGGTGCAGCACGAAGAGCGTATCCGTAACGGGATGAAAGCGTATCAACTGCTGGAAGAACTGCGTGCAGGTTCTACCGATCAGGCTGTTCGCGACCAGTTCAACAGCATGAAGAAAGATCTGGGCTATGGTCTGCTGCTGAAACGCTACACGGACAACGTCACCGACGCGACCGAAGCGCAAATTCAGCAAGCCACGAAAGACTCTATCCCTCGTGTTGCACCGCTGTACTTCGCATTCCGTATTATGGTGGCGTGCGGCATCCTGATGCTGGCTATCATTGCTGTGTCCTTCTGGACCGTGATTCGTAATCGTATCGGCGAGAAAAAATGGCTGCTGCGCACCGCGCTGTATGCGATTCCGCTGCCGTGGATTGCGATTGAATCCGGTTGGTTTGTCGCAGAGTACGGTCGTCAACCGTGGGCGATTGGTGAAGTGTTACCAACAGCCGTAGCGAACTCTTCGTTGACCGCTGGCGACCTCATCTTCTCGATGCTGTTGATTTGCGGCCTGTATACCCTGTTCCTGGTGGCTGAACTGTATCTGATGTTCAAGTTCGCACGCCTTGGGCCGAGTAGCCTGAAAACCGGTCGTTATCACTACGAGCAGTCCACTGTGACTTCTCAGCCGGCACGCTAAGACAGGAGTCGTCAAATGATCGATTATGAAGTATTGCGTTTTATCTGGTGGCTGCTGGTTGGCATTCTGCTGATTGGTTTCGCGGTCACTGATGGCTTCGACATGGGGGTGGGCATGCTCACCCGTTTCCTCGGTCGTAATGATACCGAGCGTCGAATTATGATCAACTCCATCGCCCCGCACTGGGACGGTAACCAGGTTTGGCTCATCACCGCGGGTGGCGCACTGTTCGCTGCCTGGCCGATGGTGTATGCCGCTGCGTTCTCCGGTTTCTATGTGGCGATGATCCTGGTACTGGCGTCTTTGTTCTTCCGTCCGGTCGGTTTTGATTACCGCTCCAAGATCGAAGACATGCGCTGGCGCAACATGTGGGACTGGGGCATCTTCATCGGTAGCTTCGTGCCGCCGCTGGTTATCGGTGTTGCGTTTGGCAACCTGCTGCAAGGTGTTCCGTTCCACATGGATGAGTACATGCGCTTGTACTACACCGGTAACTTCTTCCAGTTGCTGAATCCGTTTGGTCTGCTGGCAGGGGTTGTGAGCGTAGGGATGATCATCACTCAGGGCGCAACCTATCTGCAGATGCGTACCGTAGGCGAACTACATCTGCGTGCACGTACCACCTCACAGGTTGCGGCGCTGGTGACTCTGGTTTGCTTCGCACTGGCCGGCGTTTGGGTTATTTACGGTATTGATGGTTATGTTGTGACTTCCGCACTGGATCACCACGCCGCCTCTAACCCGATGACCAAAGAAGTGGCGCGTGAAGCGGGCGCATGGATGGTGAACTTTAACAATGCACCTATTCTGTGGCTGGTTCCGGCGTTGGGCGTGGTTCTGCCGCTGCTGACTATTCTGACTTCCCGTATGGAGAAAGGGGCCTGGGCGTTCATCTTCTCCTCACTGACGTTAGCCTGCATCATCCTGACTGCCGGTATCGCGATGTTCCCGTTTGTGATGCCATCCAGCACCATGATGAATGCGAGTCTGACCATGTGGGATGCAACGTCCAGTCAGCTGACGCTGAATCTGATGACGTATGTAGCTTGTGTGTTCGTACCGATCATTCTGCTGTACACCGGCTGGTGTTACTGGAAGATGTTTGGTCGCATCACTAAAGAAGATATTGAAAGCAACACCCACTCTCTGTACTAAGTAAGGAGCTTAAAATGTGGTATTTCGCATGGATTTTGGGAACGCTTCTTGCCTGTGCATTTGGGATAATCACAGCGCTGGCGCTTGAGCACGTTGAATCAGGCAAGGCCGGACAAGAAGACAGTTGATGATCAACATTATCGCGATGGTATACAACGCGATGGACAAGCGCCCCTTGCGGGCGCTTTCCTTTGTGCTGGCAATCGTGTTGGCCGGCTGCATATTCTGGGATCCGTCACGTTTCGCAGCCAAAACCAGTACGCTTGAAATCTGGCATGGTTTTCTGCTGATGTGGGCGGTCTGCGCAGGCATCATTCACGGCGTTGGCTTTCGTCCTCGCGCCGTACACTGGCAGGGCATCTTCTGCCCGCTGATCGCAGATATCGTCCTCGTTGTTGGTCTGATTTTCTTCTTCTTTTGAATAAGAAACATCCTTAAATATTTATGGGCTTGCATAAGCCCATAATTTTTTACTCTCCGTTTACTTTCCCCCATTCCAAAGCACCATTCCCGCGCGTATAGTAGCGAAGTTTGAAAGCACTAACCTAATTGCATTACCGGGATGTAAAGTGAAGACAGCGCGATATACAACGACATTCTTGATGCATCGCGGCGGCAAGAACGCGAGTCACCAGGCGCTTACAACGTTAAGCGACCGGTGTGAGTGGGCGAAGCCAACAAAGAGGCAGTAAGAATGAATAAGTATATTTTTCGATGGCCGGTTCGTGTCTATTATGAAGACACCGATGCCGGTGGGGTGGTTTATCACGCCAGCTACGTCGCTTTTTATGAAAGAGCACGCACAGAGATGCTGCGTCATCATCACTTTAGTCAGCAGGTTCTGTTGGCCGAACGTGTAGCCTTTGTGGTGCGCAAGATGACCCTGGAGTATTTTGCGCCTGCCCGGCTTGACGATATGCTCGAAGTCCAAACCGAAATTACGTCAATGCGTGGCACCTCATTGGTTTTCACGCAACGCATTGTCAACGCAGAGAACGTCGTGCTGAATGAAGCCGAAGTTCTGATTGTTTGCGTTGATCCACTCAAAATGAAGCCTCGTGCGCTTCCCAAGTCTATTGTCGCGGAGTTTAAGCAGTGACTGACATGAATATCCTTGATTTGTTCCTGAAGGCAAGCCTTCTGGTTAAACTTATCATGTTGATTTTGATTGGTTTCTCAATCGCATCCTGGGCCATTATTATCCAGCGGACCCGTATTCTTAATGCTGCTTCACGTGAAGCCGAAGCGTTTGAAGACAAGTTCTGGTCCGGCATTGAATTGTCGCGCCTGTACCAGGAAAGCCAGGGGCGTCGTGATAATCTGGCGGGTTCAGAGCAAATTTTCTACAGCGGATTCAAAGAATTTGCGCGTCTGCATAGGGCGAATAGTCATGCGCCGGAAGCGGTCGTTGAGGGGGCATCCCGTGCGATGCGTATCTCGATGAACCGTGAACTGGAAACGCTGGAAACGCATATTCCATTCCTCGGCACTGTCGGCTCCATCAGCCCGTATATCGGTCTGTTTGGTACCGTTTGGGGGATCATGCACGCATTTATCGCGCTGGGCGCGGTAAAACAGGCGACGCTGCAAATGGTTGCACCGGGTATCGCGGAAGCGTTGATTGCAACGGCCATCGGCCTGTTTGCGGCAATCCCGGCGGTTATGGCTTACAACCGACTGAATCAGCGCGTGAACAAGCTGGAACTGAATTACGACAACTTTATGGAAGAGTTCACCGCGATTCTGCACCGCCAGGCGTTTACCGTTAGCGAGAGCAACAAGGGGTAAACCATGGCCAGAACGCGTGGACGAGGTCGTCGCGAACTTAAGTCTGAAATCAATATTGTACCGTTGCTCGACGTACTGCTGGTGCTGTTGCTGATCTTTATGGCAACCGCGCCGATCATTACGCAGAGTGTGGAAGTCGACCTGCCGGATGCGACCGAATCGCAAGCCGTCAGCAGTAACGACGAGCCACCGGTCATTATTGAAGTTTCCGGTGTTGGGCAATACAGCGTGGTGGTTGAAAAAGACAGGATGGATCAGCTGCCGCCGGAGCAGGTTATCGCGGAAGCGAAGAGCCGCCTGCAGACCAATCCGAAAACGGTATTTTTAATCGGTGGTGCGAAAGACGTGCCTTATGATGAAATAATTAAAGCGCTGAACTTGTTACACAGTGCAGGCGTTAAATCGGTTGGCTTGATGACGCAGCCAATCTGATGACTGCGTATTGCTGGCTTGAAAGATAGCGCGTAACAGGCGAACAGTTTTTTGGGAACCGAGAGTGTCAAAGGCAACCGAACAAAACGACAAGCTCAAAAGGGCGATAATTATTTCAGCGGTGCTGCATGTCATTTTATTTGCAGCGCTGATCTGGAGTTCGTTCGATGAGCACATTGATGCTTCAGCCGGCGGCGGTGGCGGTTCGTCCATCGACGCCGTTATGGTCGATCCTGGTGCTGTTGTTCAACAGTACGACAGGCAGCAGCAACAGCAGGCAAGTGCGAAACGTGCAGAAGAACAGCGTGAGAAACAGGCGCAGCAGCAGGCCGAGGAGCTTCGTGAGAAGCAGGCGGCAGAGCAAGAGCGTCTGAAACAGCTGGAAAAAGAACGTTTAGCGGCGCAGGAAAAAGTACGCGAGCAGGCGGAACAGCAGAAACAGGCTGAAGCCGCTGCGGCGAAAGCACAGGAGCAACAAAAGCAGGCTGAAGAGGCTGCGGCGAAGGCTGCTGCAGATGCGAAAGCTAAAGCAGATGCTCAGGCGAAACAAGCGGCAGATGCCGCGAAGAAAGCCGCTGCTGATGCACAGAAGAAAGCTGAGGCGGAAGCTGCAAAAGCGGCTGCCGATGCTAAGAAGGTTGCCGAAGCACAAGCTGCTAAGGCAGCCGCGGACGCTGCGAAGAAAGCTCAAGCTGAAGCCGCTAAGCAAGCAGCAGCCGAGAAAGCTGCCGCTGAGAAAGCAGAAAAAGCCGCCGCCGCGAAAGCTGCCGCTGCTGAAAAGGCTGCCGCTGACAAGAAAGCTGCTGCTGAAAAAGCTGCAGCAGATAAAAAGGCTGCAGCCGAGAAAGCTGCTGCCGATAAGAAAGCTGCGGCAGATAAAGCCGCTGCTGCGAAAAAAGCCGCTGCCGAAAAAGCCGCTGCCGCTTCGGGTGTTGACGACTTATTAGGTGACTTAAGCTCCGGTAAGAATGCACCGAAATCGGGCGGTGGAGCGAAAGGAAACGGCCAACCGGCGAAAGATAGTGGTACAAGTGGTGCAAATGGCGGTGCATCTGGCGCTGATATCAGTGCTTACGCATCTCAAATTCGTAATGCGATTCAGAGTCGTCTGTATGGCGCCGATTTGTATGCGGGTAAATCCTGCGTATTACATATCAAGTTAGCGCCTGATGGTCTGCTACTGGATGTGACCGAAGAGGGCGGGGATCCGGCATTGTGCCAGGCTGCGCTGACGGCTGCGAAAACAGCCAGAATTCCTAAGCCGCCTAGCCAGGCTGTTTATGAAAAAGTAAAAGATGCCAAACTGGACTTTAAACTGTAATAACGACCCCTGAGGAATCGGGGGAAA
This sequence comes from Citrobacter sp. wls827, assembly GCF_005280875.1. NCBI lineage: Bacteria > Pseudomonadati > Pseudomonadota > Gammaproteobacteria > Enterobacterales > Enterobacteriaceae > Citrobacter > Citrobacter sp. wls827. The sequence continues at coordinate 121,014 of NZ_SZWR01000001.1, read as the reverse complement.
CAGTCTAAGGTTGAGACAGAGTTCTGGTAGTTTTGTGTATTTGAGTTTGTTAACATTCTGCTAAATTATCGTGGGCGTTCCGTCCAGATAAGGGAGATATGATGAAGCAGGCATTACGAGTAGCATTTGGTTTTCTGATGCTGTGGGCAGCAGTGCTGCATGCAGAAGTACGTATCGAGATCACCCAAGGGGTGGACTCGGCACGCCCGATTGGTGTTGTCCCGTTCCAGTGGGCAGGGCCGGGCGCTGCACCTGAAGATATCGGTGGTATCGTAGGTGCTGACCTGCGTAACAGCGGTAAATTTAACCCATTAGACCGTTCTCGCCTGCCGCAGCAGCCGGGGACTGCGGCTGAAGTTCAGCCTGCTGCATGGTCTGCCCTGGGTATTGATGCCGTAGTGGTTGGCCAGGTTACGCCAAACCCGGATGGTTCCTATAGCGTTGCATATCAACTGGTTGATACCGGTGGCGCACCAGGTACCGTACTGGCACAGAACACATATAAAGTGAACAAGCAGTGGCTGCGTTATGCGGGCCATACCGCAAGTGACGAAGTTTTTGAAAAACTGACTGGTATTAAGGGCGCATTCCGTACTCGTATCGCGTATGTTGTTCAGACGAACGGTGGTCAGTTCCCGTACGAATTACGTGTGTCTGACTACGATGGTTACAACCAGTTTGTCGTTCACCGCTCTCCGCAGCCGCTGATGTCTCCGGCGTGGTCTCCGGACGGTTCTAAACTGGCCTACGTTACCTTCGAAAGCGGTCGTTCAGCGCTGGTTATTCAGACGTTGTCCAACGGCGCAGTGCGTCAGGTTGCCTCGTTCCCGCGTCACAACGGTGCACCTGCGTTTTCTCCGGATGGCAGCAAACTGGCATTTGCCCTGTCTAAAACCGGTAGCCTGAATCTGTACGTTATGGACATCGGTTCCGGTCAGATCCGTCAGGTCACTGATGGTCGTAGCAACAACACGGAACCTACCTGGTTCCCGGACAGCCAAAACCTGGCCTTTACGTCTGACCAGGCCGGTCGTCCGCAGGTGTATAAAGTTAACGTCAACGGCGGTGCTCCGCAGCGTATTACCTGGGAAGGTTCACAAAACCAGGATGCTGATGTCAGCAGCGACGGTAAGTTTATGGTAATGGTAAGCTCGGCTAATGGTCAGCAGCACATTGCCAAACAAGATCTGGTAGCGGGTGGCGTACAAGTTCTGTCGTCAACGTTCCTGGACGAAACGCCAAGTCTGGCACCTAACGGCACTATGGTAATCTACAGCTCTTCTCAGGGGATGGGATCCGTGCTGAATTTGGTTTCTACAGATGGGCGTTTCAAAGCGCGTCTTCCGGCAACTGATGGTCAGGTTAAATTCCCTGCCTGGTCGCCGTATCTGTGATAATAAATAATTGATTAATAAAGGAATCATTGAAATGCAACTGAACAAAGTGCTGAAAGGGCTGATGATTGCTCTGCCTGTTATGGCTATTGCGGCATGTTCTTCTAACAAGAACGCCAGCAATGACGGCAGCGAAGGCATGCTGGGTGCCGGCACTGGTATGGATGCAAACGGTAGCGGCAACATGTCCTCCGAAGAGCAAGCGCGTCTGCAGATGCAACAGCTGCAGCAGAACAACATCGTTTATTTCGATCTGGATAAGTACGATATCCGTTCTGACTTCGCTGCAATGCTGGATGCGCACGCTAACTTCCTGCGTAGCAACCCGTCTTACAAAGTCACCGTAGAAGGTCATGCGGACGAACGTGGTACGCCTGAGTACAACATCTCCCTGGGTGAACGTCGTGCTAACGCCGTTAAGATGTACCTGCAGGGTAAAGGCGTTTCTGCTGACCAGATCTCCATCGTTTCTTACGGTAAAGAAAAACCTGCAGTACTGGGTCATGACGAAGCGGCTTACGCCAAAAACCGTCGCGCCGTACTGGTTTACTAAGAGAATTGCATGAGCAGTAACTTCAGACATCACCTGTTGAGTCTGTCGTTACTGGTTGGCATAGCGGCCCCCTGGGCCGCTTTTGCTCAGGCGCCAATCAGTAGTGTCGGCTCTGGCTCGGTCGAAGACCGCGTCACTCAACTCGAGCGTATTTCTAACGCTCACAGTCAGCTTTTAACCCAACTCCAGCAACAACTCTCCGATAATCAGTCCGATATTGATGCCCTGCGTGGTCAAATTCAGGAAAGTCAGTATCAGCTGAATCAGGTTGTTGAACGCCAAAAACAGATATTGCTGCAGATGAATAATCTTGGCAGCGGTAGCGCGCCTGCGGCGCAATCTGCGGCTGGCGATCAGAGTGGGGCGGCAACCCCGGCACCCGATGCGGGTGCTGCAGCTTCGTCAGGCGCACCGGCGCAAACTGGCGATGCGAATACTGATTACAATGCGGCAATCGCCCTGGTGCAGGATAAATCCCGTCAGGATGATGCGATCGTTGCATTTCAGAACTTCATCAAAAAGTACCCGGATTCTACTTACCTGCCCAATGCGAATTACTGGCTCGGTCAGTTGAATTACAACAAGGGTAAAAAAGATGATGCAGCGTTCTATTTTGCATCCGTAGTTAAAAACTTCCCGAAATCACCGAAGGCTGCAGACGCGATGTACAAAGTCGGCGTCATCATGCAGGACAAGGGTGACACAGCAAAAGCGAAAGCGGTTTATCAGCAGGTTATCACTAAATACCCTGGTACTGATGGCGCGAAACAAGCGCAAAAACGCCTTGGCGCGATGTAATGCACACCATGCGACCAGAAATCGTGTTATTTCTGGTCGCGTCGTGTGATTCCTAAGCAGTTGAGTAATTTACATCGAAATTTTTGTTGCGCTAAAATCTGAAATCAGTAATATATGCCGCCGTTGCCAAGGGATATCAAACAAACCAAAAGCAGCGCAAAAGTGGGTCGTTAGCTCAGTTGGTAGAGCAGTTGACTTTTAATCAATTGGTCGCAGGTTCGAATCCTGCACGACCCACCAATCGCTAAGGTGGAACGCGATTGTAAAACGTGAAGGATAACGTTGCGTAAGCAACGGCCCGTAGGGTGAGACGAAGTCGAGTCATCCTGCACGACCCACCACTAACTCAGTTAGTAAGTAGTATCCAGCGTAGTATC
>NZ_SZWR01000001.1:111053-117742 GCF_005280875.1 Citrobacter sp. wls827 | reverse complement strand
TTTTAATCAATTGGTCGCAGGTTCGAATCCTGCACGCCCCACCACTATTTTGGTGGTTCCGAGTAAAAAATTTTCAGGCAACACCCAAATGGGGCGTTAGCTCAGTTGGTAGAGCAGTTGACTTTTAATCAATTGGTCGCAGGTTCGAATCCTGCACGCCCCACCAGTGTAAAAAGGCGCCCTAAAGGCGCCTTTTTGCTATGCGCAGGATTTTTGATTCGAACCTGCTTGCCTGATGTGTTTCGCTTATCAGCCCTACAGACGACACGACTCATGTAGGCCGGATAAGACGTCAGTCGCCATTCGGCATGCATCACACGCAATTCTTGTGACTTTTCTACACCAATCCGCTATCTTGTTTAGCATACAAAACAATTCTAACCGAATATGGCGTGCGTCACGCTTTTAATCGGTTATTTCGTTAAGCCAGTAAAACGAGAAAGCAAGATGAGCGTGATGTTTGATCCAGAAGCAGCAATTTATCCGTTTCCGCCGAAGCCAGCGCTGCTGAGTGCGGATGAAAAGCAATTTTATCGAGAGAAAATTAAACGTCTGCTGAAAGAGCGTGATGCCGTCATGGTCGCGCACTATTACACCGACCCTGAAATTCAGCAGTTGGCTGAAGAGACTGGTGGCTGTATCTCAGATTCGCTGGAGATGGCGCGGTTTGGTGCAAAACATTCTGCCTCTACGCTGCTGGTTGCGGGCGTAAGGTTTATGGGAGAAACCGCCAAAATTCTCAGCCCGGAAAAGACTATCCTGATGCCGACCTTACAGGCGGAATGTTCATTAGATCTGGGCTGTCCGATTGATGCGTTCAGCGCATTTTGCGACGCGCATCCGGACCGCACCGTGGTGGTCTATGCCAATACCTCAGCCGCCGTAAAAGCACGTGCGGATTGGGTAGTCACGTCCAGTATCGCAGTGGAACTTATTGAGCATCTTGATAGTTTAGGTGAAAAAATCATCTGGGCCCCGGACAGACATCTGGGCAACTACGTGCAAAAACAGACCGGCGCAGATGTGCTCTGTTGGCAGGGAGCCTGTATTGTTCACGACGAATTTAAAACCCAGGCTTTATCGCGTATGAAAGCGCTTTACCCTGATGCTGCGGTGTTGGTGCACCCAGAGTCCCCTCAGTCTATCGTTGATATGGCCGATGCGGTTGGCTCAACCAGCCAGCTCATCACCGCAGCTAAATCGTTACCGCATAAGCAGCTGATTGTGGCGACTGACCGGGGCATTTTTTACAAAATGCAGCAGGCCGTTCCGGATAAAGAATTGCTTGAAGCGCCGACGGCCGGTGAGGGGGCAACCTGTCGCAGCTGTGCGCATTGTCCGTGGATGGCGATGAACGGCCTCAAGGCGATTGCTGAGGGCCTGGAACAAGGCGGAGCGGATCATGAGATACATGTTGATGCTGCGCTGCGAGAAGGGGCGTTGTTGCCGTTAAACCGCATGTTGGAATTTGCGGCTACACTTCGAGCTTAATTAATTTTTTTTGCTCTGGGGGAAAAGATGGACTTTTTTAGCACGCAGAACATCCTGGTACATATTCCGATTGGCGCGGGTGGTTACGATCTGTCGTGGATCGAAGCTGTGGGGACGATCGCCGGGTTGCTGTGTATTGGCCTGGCGAGCCTTGAGAAAATAAGCAATTACTTCTTCGGCCTGATAAACGTCACGCTGTTTGCGATTATCTTCTTTCAGATCCAGCTTTATGCCAGCCTGTTGCTGCAAGTCTTTTTCTTTGCCGCCAACATCTACGGCTGGTACGCCTGGTCCCGGCAAACCAGCCAGCATGAAGCGGAACTTAAAATTCGCTGGCTACCGTTACCAAAAGCGCTGGGCTGGCTGGCGGCCTGCGTGGTAGCGATCGGCCTGATGTCGGTCTATATCGATCCGGTGTTTGCGTTCCTGACTCGCATTGCGGTCAACATAATGCAGGCATTGGGGTTACAGGTTGCTGTGCCTGAACTGCAACCCGATGCGTTCCCGTTCTGGGATTCCTGCATGATGGTGCTATCGATTGTGGCGATGATCCTGATGACGCGCAAATACGTTGAAAACTGGCTGCTGTGGGTAATCATCAACGTAATCAGCGTGGTGATCTTTGCCCTGCAAGGGGTGTATGCCATGTCTCTGGAATACATGATCCTGACGGTTATCGCCCTCAACGGGAGCAGGATGTGGATTAACAGCGCGCGTGAACGAGGTTCCCACGCGCTGTCTCATTAATGGTGATGATGTGAATGGCCGGACACGCCCTGATACAGGTGGCAGTCCGGCCCATTGCATGGCTGATACTCCATCTGGATCGTCGCGTGTTCAATCTGGTAGTGATGGATAAGGAAATGCTGAATACGCTCCAGCAGGGCATCATGATCGTGCGGCGGGATCACCTGCACATGCAGCGTCATGACCGGCTTTTCACCCACCATCCAGACGTGGACATGGTGCACATTGCGAACTTCGGGAATATCCCGGCTGAGATGTCGCTGTAGGGCGGCGATATCCAGCGCATGAGGTGCGCCCTCCAGCAATTCATTGACGCTATCTTTTAACAATCGCCAGGCACTGCGCAGCACCAGTACGGAAACCAGAATAGAGAGAATAGGGTCCGCAGGGGTCCAGCCCGTCCAGATAATAATCAGCGCAGCGATGATCGCCCCGACCGAGCCGAGTAAATCCCCCATTACATGCAACGCTGCGGCGCGGACGTTGAGGTTTTTCTCTTCACTGCCGCGATGTAAAACCCAAAAAGCAAGCACATTGGCCAGTAAACCCGCGACAGCGATAACCATCATCATGCCGCCCGCCACAGGACGAGGTGTCTGGAAGCGCTCAATCGCCTCCCAGACGATTAAAATGGTGATAACGACCAATGCGATGGCATTAACAAACGCGGCCAGCGTCGTGAGCCTCAGCCAGCCGAAGGTGTGTCGTATTGTGGGCGGTCGGTGGGAAAACCGGACGGCCAGCAGCGCGAAAAGCAGTGCTGCTGCATCCGTAAGCATATGCCCGGCGTCGGCCAGCAAGGCCAGCGAGCCGGAGAGTATCCCTCCCACCACTTCAACCAGCATGAACCCCGCTGTAATGCAGAAGGCGAACAGCAGTCGACGGGCGTTATTATCCTTTGGCTGGTCAGGGGAAGTATGAGTATGTGAGTGCGCCATTGTGCCATCCCTTTGTTATTCTCACCTTTACTGTATGACATCATACCGTTTTTGGGGGGATAAAATTAAAAAGGAGAGCTTCTATTCTCCCGTTATCAGCCACGTAAATATTGGGCATTGCCTTACAGTACAGTGGGTAAAAATCCACAATGTGCATCGATAGCCAGCACAGAATTTTGAAAATAATAATAAAATCCGCAATTACAGTTGGAATTTGCGGTTTGGATCTGATTATTCGCTACATTCTTGCGTTTTTTTGCGTAATCCCGGGATAACACGGTTCGTACTGTAAAACCCCGTTTACACTTAATGACTGAAGATATAGATTGGAGGGATTGCATTCATTTATATAAGTATGGCAACGCTGGAATAATCATGAATTATCAGAACGACGATTTACGCATCAAAGAGATCAACGAGTTATTACCGCCAGTCGCACTGCTGGAAAAATTCCCCGCTACTGAAAATGCCGCAAACACGGTGGCTCATGCCCGTAAGGCGATTCATAAAATTCTGAAAGGGAGCGACGATCGCCTGTTAGTGGTGATTGGGCCGTGCTCTATTCATGATCCGGTAGCCGCCAAAGAGTACGCCGCTCGCCTGCTGGCGCTGCGCGAAGAGTTAAAAGGCGAGCTTGAAATCGTCATGCGCGTCTATTTTGAAAAGCCGCGTACCACCGTCGGCTGGAAGGGGCTGATCAACGATCCGCACATGGACAACAGTTTCCAGATCAACGATGGGCTGCGCATTGCACGTAAATTGCTACTGGATATCAACGACAGCGGATTGCCGGCTGCGGGTGAATTCCTCGACATGATCACGCCGCAATACCTCGCCGACCTGATGAGTTGGGGCGCGATCGGGGCGCGTACCACTGAGTCCCAGGTACACCGCGAGCTGGCATCGGGTCTGTCTTGCCCGGTTGGTTTTAAAAACGGTACCGATGGCACGATCAAAGTCGCGATTGATGCAATCAACGCCGCAGGAGCGCCACACTGCTTCCTGTCCGTGACCAAATGGGGTCATTCGGCGATCGTGAATACCAGCGGTAATGGCGATTGCCATATTATTCTGCGCGGCGGCAAAGAGCCAAATTACAGTGCTCAGCACGTCGCAGACGTAAAAGAAGGTCTGATTAAAGCAGGACTCTCTGCGCAAGTGATGATCGACTTTAGCCATGCCAACTCCAGCAAGCAGTTCAAAAAGCAGATGGATGTTGCGAAAGACGTTTGTGGACAAGTCGCTGGCGGCGAAAAAGCGATTATTGGCGTGATGATCGAAAGCCATCTGGTCGAGGGTAATCAGAACCCGGATAGCGGTGAGCCGCTGACCTACGGCAAAAGCATTACTGATGCCTGCATTGGTTGGGAAGACACCGATGCAGTGCTGCGCCAGCTGGCGGATGCGGTCAAGGCGCGTCGCGGTTAAAGTTATCTTCCTTCCTTATTAAAACCGGCGAATCAGGCCGGTTTTTTTAATTAATATTAATAAGCTCATTTTATTTTATATACTCAATATATTTCTAAGGTGAATATAAATATATTCCTAATTTTATCATTCCTGTAATAAATATATTAAATCCAGGGTTATCATATTCCCAGGATTTAATATAAATATAAAGGGATGAATATGAATAAAAGCTTTAACATCGTCTGGAATACCGCGCGTAATATGTATGTCGTGGCTTCTGAATTTGCACAGGGTGACAGTCAGATAAAAAACCAGGCCAGGGCGGCAGGCATCGCCACGCTGCTGGGGTTACTCTCTGGTCCGGCGATGGCGGATTATACCCCGACTGTTGCGGCCGGTGAGTCCGTTAGTGGAGAGACCCTGAATGCCACAAATGACCATCAGATGGTCTACGGCAGCGCCTTCAATACGACGATAGAAGGCGGGCTGCAGTATGTCATGGACGGTGGACTGTCTCAGGATGCGCAGGTAACGGGAGGCATTCTCCAGATTCAGGAGAATGGCACCTCCGTGAATGCCGTGCTGAGCGGAAAAGGCCAACAGGATGTCTATGGTACAGCAGAACACACTACCATCAATTCGGGAGCAAGAAACGATGTGTACGGAACCGCAGTGGATTCCGTCATCAATGCTGGTGGAAAGGAACGCGTTTCTGGGTTATCCAGCGGCGCGACCATCAATAACAAGGGTGTGCAGGAAGTCTATGGTATCGTTAAAAACACGACTGTAAATCAGGGGGGGGCGCTGGTACTTAGAACACACGTGGACGGCAGAGAAACAGCCAGTTTCGCCAGCAACACTACCGTCAACAGCGGCGGCTCACTCTGGCTGGAATCAGATTATGCCATCCTTGAAGGTACTACCCTGATTAAAACCGGCGCCACCGTTAATGCCGTGACCGGTGTTATCACCAACAGTGGGATCCTGGATTATGACCTCGACGCGGGAGCCTCCCGTACCGAGAGCAACAGCATTCAGGGCATTGGGTCCCTGCAAAAAACCGGGCAGGGTACGTTGCTGCTTACCGGTAACAACACTTACGCTGGTGACACGCTTGTCGACGAAGGCACCCTCTGGCTCGCTGATTCTGCCGTTATCGGCGTCCCCACAGTATCTGGCTCATCTTCGCAGTTAATGGGCTACCTACCTTCCGGCTCTGTCAGCGTCGCTGCTGGGGCAACCCTCGGCGGTACCGGCGTTATCAATGATGATGTCTCGAATGCTGGCAACATCGCCATCAGTCAGAGCAATGAGACCGGTCACACCCTCACCATTAACGGCAATTACACCGGTAATAATGGCACGCTATCCCTTAATACACAGCTGGGGGATGATGCCTCCCCGACGGATAAGCTCCTCATTTCCGGCGATACCGCAGGCACGACCACTGTCTTTGTTACTAATACTGCCGGGGACGGAGCCCTCACCACGCAGGGGATCGAGGTGATAGATGTCGGCGGTCAGTCTGACGGCGTCTTCACCCAGGGCAACCAGGTTCAGGTCGGATTGTATGAATACCGCTTGTATCAGGACGGTGGTGACTGGTATTTGCGCTCGCAGACCGTTACCCCGGTTAATCCTGACGACGGTGGCGATGTCACTCCGGTTAATCCGGATGACGGTGGCAATGCCGTCCCTGTGGACCCTCAGTATCGCGCTGATATCGGCGCCTATCTCGGCAACCAGTGGATGGCGCGTAATCTGCAAATGCAGACCCTTTATGACCGCGAAGGCAGCCAGTTACGTACCGATGACGGCAGTATGTGGATGCGCTTTAAAGCAGGTGATGCATCATCACAGGCTGCAAACGGTCATGTGGATATTGACAGCAACTATTCTCAGCTCCAGATTGGCGGCGATATACTGAGCTGGGATGATAGCGTGCAGAGCCTGAAAGCAGGGCTGATGGTGAGCTATATCAACGCCGATACGGACAGCACCGGTAACCGAGGGGCGGATGGGAGCCAGTTTTCTGCCAGTGGTAACGTAGCCGGTTACAATCTTGGGGCTTATGCCACCTGGTTTGCGGATGCGAAGGACCAT
>NZ_SZWR01000001.1:102401-111043 GCF_005280875.1 Citrobacter sp. wls827 | reverse complement strand
TATGTGGATAGCTGGTACCAGTACGGCCTCTACAATAACAGCGTAAATAACGGCGACGTGGGTTCAAAAGATTATGATTCGACAGCCAGCGCTGTTTCTCTGGAAACGGGCTATCGGTATGACATCGGACTTGAAAACCTGAACACTGTCAGCCTGACGCCACAGGCTCAGGTGACATGGCAACAATATAAAGCGGACGCGGTTGTGCAGAATGGAACGCGTATTGACGGACAAAACGGTGACAGCTGGACCACGCGCCTCGGACTGCGGGTAGATGGCAAGCTGCACAAGAATACCACGTCGGTTATCCAGCCGTTTGCGGAGGTGAACTGGTTACACACCAGCGATGATGTTGCCGTTTCGTTTGATGGCGCGCAGGTGAAGCAGGATCTTCCGGCAGATCGCGCCGAGGTGAAAGTAGGTATTCAGGCGAATCTGAATAGCCAGTGGAGCATCACGGGTCAGGTTGCTGGGCAAAAGGGACGTAATGATTATGGCGATCTCAACGGTAGCCTGGACGTCCGTTACAGCTGGTAAAGTGACATAAAAAACAGAGTAATCAGGCCTACAAGCAAGCTTGTAGGCCTGATGAAATTACTTCGCTTTACCCTGGTTGGCTACCGCTGCAGCTTTTGCTGCGATCTCGTCAGCGTTACCCAGATAGTAATGTTTGATCGGCTTGAAGTTTTCGTCGAACTCATACACCAGCGGTACACCGGTCGGGATGTTCAGTTCGAGGATCTCATCTTCGCCCATGTTATCCAGGTATTTCACCAGCGCACGCAGGGAGTTGCCGTGAGCGGCAATAATGACGCGCTCACCGCTTTTCATGCGCGGCAGAATGGTTTCATTCCAGTAAGGGATAACGCGATCGATAGTCAGTGCCAGGCTTTCGGTGACCGGAAGTTCTTTGTCGGTCAGTTTGGCATAACGCGGATCGTGACCCGGATAGCGCTCGTCATCTTTAGTCAGTTCCGGTGGGGTGACCGCAAAGCCACGACGCCATTGCTTAACCTGCTCGTCACCGTATTTTTCAGCAGTTTCGGCTTTGTTCAGCCCCTGCAGTGCGCCGTAATGACGTTCGTTTAGTTTCCAGGATTTCTCAACCGGCAGCCAGGCCTGATCCAGTTCGTCCAGGACATTCCACAGGGTGTGGATGGCACGTTTCAGCACAGAGGTATAAGCAAAATCGAAGCTGTAGCCTTCCTCTTTCAGCAGTTTACCTGCCGCTTTTGCTTCGCCCACGCCTTTTTCAGACAGGTCAACATCATACCAACCGGTAAAGCGGTTTTCGTTGTTCCACTGACTTTCACCATGACGTACCAGAACCAGCTTAGTTATAGCCATACACTCACTCCTATAAATCATATTGAATGATAATAATTCTCATTATATTGCCGTAAAGTGTCAGCGGCAATGCTTACGCATAACCATAGCGAAAATAGCGGCACAGTGTAAGGTTCTTGTGAACTCAAGGTTGCGATTTTGTCTTTGAGTGGGGTGGTTTTGAGCGGATCTCGCGTGGGGATAAATGACGAGCCGGGTATCGACTCGTCACGGTTAACTATCAGGCAGGAATAAACCGGTATTCCGTCACGCTGGCGTATTCTTCGCCCGGTCGCAGGAAGCAGTCTGGCTGCGGCCATTCCGGATGATTTGGGCTGTCAGGCAGAAACTCACTTTCCAGCGCCAGTCCCTGCCAGTCTTCGTAGGCGTCAGGCCCACGGGATGGTGTGCCGCCGAGGAAGTTACCGGAATAGAACTGCAACGCCGGGGCAGAGGTGTAGACCTCCATTTGCAGTTTTTCATCCTGGGACCAGACCATGGCGACCGGTTTGCGGGCATCGCCTTGCGTCTGTAACAAGAAAGCGTGATCGTAACCTTTCACCTTGCGCTGATCGTCATCGGTCAGAAACTCGCTGTCGATGCGTTTAGGTGCACGGAAATCGAACGAGGTGCCCGCCACGGGTTTCAGTCCGTCATGCGGGATACCCATTTCATCAACCGGCAGGTACGTATCGGCCAGAATCTGCAGCTTGTGCTGGCGGACATCCGTTTTGTCGCCGTCGAGGTTGAAATAAACGTGATTCGTCAGATTCACCGGACAGGGTTTATCCACTGTCGCACGATAGGTAATCGAAATACGGTTATCATCGGTCAGGCGATATTGCGCGGTGGCGCAGAGGTGACCCGGAAAGCCCTGATCGCCATCGTCAGACGTTAAGGCGAACAGCACCTGACGGTCATTCTGATTGACTATCTGCCAGCGACGTTTGTCGAAACCGTCCGGCCCGCCGTGCAGCTGGTTGTCGCCCTGGCTTGGTATTAATTCAACGGTTTCATCGGCAAAAGTATAACGGCTGTTGGCGATACGGTTAGCGTAGCGGCCAATCGAGGCCCCCAAAAATGCGGCCTGTTGTGGGTATTGTTCCGGGCTGGCGCAACCGAGTAATGCTTCGCGCACGCTACCATCGCTGAGCGGAATACGGGCAGACAGCAGGGTTGCGCCCCAGTCCATCAGCGTGACCACCATCCCAGCGTCATTGCGCAGGGTGAGCAGGCGAAACGGCTGACCGTCCGGAGCCTGCACGGGGATTTCGTTTAACATTGTCCGGCTCCTTGTGAGGGTTTGCAGACGTAGAATGTTTCTTTGATACCGGTTTTTGCTTCGTACTGCCCGGCGACAGCCTGCTTCACGGCAGGCACCAAATCTTGTGGGATCAGCGCCACGATGCAGCCGCCGAAGCCGCCACCGGTCATGCGTACACCGCCTTTATCGCCGATGGTCGCTTTGACAATCTCTACCAGCGTATCAATTTGCGGCACGGTAATTTCAAAGTCATCGCGCATTGAAGCGTGAGATTCCGCCATCAGTTGGCCCATGCGTAGCAGATCGCCTTTTTCCAGCGCCTGTGCTGCTTCAACGGTACGCGCATTTTCCGTGATGACGTGGCGAACGCGTTTGGCGACAATCGGATCCAGCTCGTGGGCGACGGCGTTAAACGCTTCAAGGCTGACATCACGCAGCGCTGGCTGTTGGAAGAAACGCGCGCCGGTTTCACACTGTTCGCGACGGGTGTTGTACTCACTGCCAACCAGCGTACGTTTAAAGTTACTGTTGATGATCACCACCGCCACACCTTCCGGCATGGAAACGGCTTTGGTGCCCAGCGTACGGCAGTCGATCAGCAGCGCATGATCTTTCTTGCCCAGCGCGGAGATGAGCTGGTCCATAATGCCGCAGTTACAGCCGACAAACTGGTTTTCCGCTTCCTGGCCGTTCAGGGCGATCTGCGCGCCGTCGAGCGGCAGGTGATAGAGCTGCTGGAACACGGTGCCCACAGCCACTTCCAGCGAGGCGGAAGAGCTTAGACCCGCGCCTTGCGGGACATTACCGCTGATCACCAGATCTGCGCCGCCAAAGGCATTGCTGCGTTTTTGTAGATGCTTCACCACGCCACGCACGTAGTTCGACCATTGCTGGCTATCGTGGGCGATAATCGGCGCATCGAGTGAGAACTCATCAATCTGATTGTCGTAATCAGCGGCGATCACGCGAACTTTTCTATCGTCGCGCGGCGCACAACTGATGACGGTTTGATAGTCGATGGCGCAGGGAAGAACGAAGCCGTCGTTATAATCGGTGTGTTCGCCTATCAGGTTTACGCGACCCGGAGCCTGAATGGTATGGGTGGCAGGGTAGCCAAACGTTTCTGCAAACAGAGATTGTGTTTTTTCTTTCAGACTCATTATTTAAACTCCGGATTCGCGAAAATGGATGTCGCTGACCGCACGCAGTCGCTCAGCCGCTTGTTCTGCCGTCAGGTCACGCTGGGTTTCCGCCAGCATTTCGTAACCAACCATAAACTTACGTACGGTCGCGGAACGCAGCAGCGGCGGGTAAAAGTGTGCGTGCAACTGCCAGTGGTCATTCTCTTCGCCGTTAAACGGCGCGCCGTGCCAGCCCATAGAGTAGGGGAAAGAGCACTGGAACAGGTTGTCATAACGACTGGTCAGTTTTTTCAACGCCAGCGCCAGGTCAGCACGCTGTTCGTCGGTCAAATCGGTAATACGCAGGACATGCGCTTTCGGCAGCAGCAGCGTTTCGAACGGCCATGCAGCCCAGTAAGGGACAACCGCCAGCCAGTGCTCGGTTTCTACGACCGTACGGCTGCCGTCCGCCAGTTCTCGCTGGACGTAATCAACGAGCATTGGCGTGCCCTGTTCAGTGAAGTACGCTTTCTGTAGGCGATCTTCACGTTCGGCTTCGTTGGGCAGGAAACTGTTGGCCCAAATTTGTCCGTGGGGGTGCGGGTTCGAGCAGCCCATCGCCGCGCCTTTATTTTCAAATACCTGCACCCAGGGATAGGTTTTGCCTAACTCTGCGGTTTGTTCCTGCCACGTCTGTACAATTTCTGTCAGCGCAGGGACGCTGAGCTCTGGCAGCGTTTTACTGTGATCGGGCGAGAAGCAGATCACGCGGCTGGTACCGCGTGCGCTCTGGCAATGCATCAACGGATCGTGACTGTCCGGCGCGTCCGGGGTATCAGACATCAGCGCGGCAAAGTCATTAGTGAAGACATAGGTCCCGGTGTAATCCGGGTTTTTGTCGCCGGTAACGCGCGTATTGCCCGCGCACAGGAAGCAGTCCGGATCATGCGCGGGCAGTACCTGCTTAGACGGAGTTTCCTGCGCCCCTTGCCATGGGCGTTTGGCGCGATGCGGTGAAACGAGGATCCACTGCCCGGTGAGCGGGTTAAAACGGCGATGTGGATGATCGACAGGATTGAATTGCGTCATGATTGGTCCTTAATCCGAATATCCCTGTGGATGGCGTGATTGCCAGTGCCAGGTATCTTGTGCCATTTCATCCAGTGTACGCGTCACGCGCCAGTTAAGTTCGCGGTCTGCTTTGCTGGCATCGGCCCAGTAGGCAGGCAGATCGCCGTCGCGGCGCGGAGCAAAATGGTAGTTCACTGGCTTACCGCAGGCTTTGCTGAAGGCGTTGACCACATCCAGTACACTACTACCAACGCCAGCGCCAAGGTTGTAAATATGCACACCCTGTTTGCCCGCCAGTTTTTCCATTGCGACAACGTGACCGTCGGCAAGATCCATCACGTGGATGTAATCGCGAACGCCGGTACCGTCTTCGGTCGGGTAGTCATTACCAAATATGGCCAGAGACTCACGGCGGCCCACGGCAACCTGCGCGATGTAAGGCATCAGATTGTTAGGGATGCCCTGCGGGTCTTCGCCCATGTCTCCTGACGGATGTGCGCCAACCGGATTGAAATAGCGTAACAACGCGATGCTCCACTCAGGTTGTGCTTTTTGCAGATCGGTCAGGATCTGTTCCACCATCAGCTTACTTTTGCCGTACGGACTTTGTGGTGTACCGGTCGGGAAGCTTTCAACGTAAGGAATTTGCGGCTGATCGCCATAGACTGTGGCGGAGGAGCTGAATATGAAGTTTTTCACGTTCGCGGCGCGCATCGCATTGACCAGACGCAGAGTGCCGTTGACGTTGTTGTCATAGTACTCCAGCGGTTTAGCAACGGATTCGCCGACGGCCTTCAGACCGGCAAAGTGGATGACCGTATCGATGGCATGATCGTGGAGGATTTCGGTGATCAGCGCTTCGTTACGGATATCACCTTCGACGAATGTCGGATGTTTTCCACCTAAACGCTCAATAACGGGCAGTACGCTGCGCTTACTGTTGCAGAGGTTATCAAGGATCACGACGTCGTGGCCATTCTTAAGCAACTGCACACAAGTGTGGCTTCCAATGTAACCGCTACCACCTGTAACCAATACTCTCATAATTCGCTCCGTTATGCCTATATCATGTAATGAAGATAGCATAACAAAGTTGTGAAAAGTGTGACATGGAATAAATTAGTGGAATCGTTTACACATGCCGGTTCTCAACGTCTGAATTGCATTTTTTGATTTTAAATCATTGTGTTATTCAATGATTGCAGCTTTTATCTGAAAAATCAGGCTTAAAAAAGGGCGCATTAGCGCGCCCAGGCATGAAAATTAACGCAGTGATGTTTGTTGATAGGCGTAGATATCGCCTTCGGGCACAAACTCCAGTCGGTGGGTAATGCAGGCGGGTGCATCTTCAGCATGGTGGGAAACAAACAGCAGTTGGGTTTCACCTTCACCGATCAGAACATCAACGAAGCGGCGGATCAATTGGCGGTTTAGCGGGTCCAGGCCCTGCAAGGGTTCATCAAGGATCAATAGCGTAGGGTGTTTAACCAGCGCGCGCACAATCAGCGCCAGCCGCTGTTGTCCCCAGGAAAGGCTGTGGAAAGGGGTGTCTGCAGTGCGTTTATCCATTCCCAGAATATCCAGCCACTGTTGTACCAGCTTGTGTTGTCTGTCTGATACGGCCTGATAAATACCGATGGAATCGAAGTAGCCTGAGAGAATGACGTTGCGCACCGTAGTGCTTACCCGGTAATCCAGATGCAGGCTGCTGCTGACGTAACCGATGTGTTTTTTGATATCCCAGATAGTTTCACCGCTACCCCGACGACGGCCAAACAGCGTCAAATCATTACTATAGCCCTGCGGATGATCGCCGGTGATTAAACTGAGCAGCGTTGATTTTCCCGCACCGTTTGGACCGACAATCTGCCAGTGTTCCCCTGGGTTTACCCGCCAGCTCAGATGATGAAGAATCGGGCGATCATTATAGGAAACGACCCCGTCGTTGAGCATAATCCGCGGTTCGTTCTCAGACAATATGCGACGTACGGAAGGCTCATCCGGTTCGGGCAGGGTAATACCATCAAGTCGTTCACTATGGGCAAGTTGGGCGATTAACGCTTGTTGCAGAAGACCCGTTTTTTCACCAGTTTCTGTCAATGTGCAATCGGCCAGCACGCCGGCAAACTGCACGAACTCGGGAATTTCATCGAAGCGGTTTAACACCAGCACTAACGTAAAACCGGCCTCATGTAACGCTGCGAGCAGCTCTGCCAACTGGCAACGTGAAGCCACATCCAGTCCGTCAAACGGTTCATCAAGGATCAGCAAATCGGGTTCAGACATCAGTGCCTGACAGAGCAGAGTTTTCCGCGTTTCGCCGGTGGAAAGGTATTTGAAACGTCTGCTGAGCAGTGAGGTAATACCAAACTGCTGTGCCAGGGCGGCACAGCGAGCAGGATCGCTGACCTCATCCTGAATAATTTCCGCAGTAGTACGCCCGGTATCGTCTTCGCCTGGGCTCAGAAGATCGGTGTTGTTACGCTGCCATTCGTCGCTGACCAGCTTTTGTAGTTGCTCAAAGGAGAGACGGGTTATACGCGTGAACTGGCTGTGGCGTTCGCCTTTTAGTAACGGTAATTCTCCGGCGAGCGCACGCGCCAGTGCGGATTTTCCGCTGCCGTTAGACCCCACAAACGCCCAGCTATCACCCGCGTTTAACGTCAACGAATTCAACTGAAGCGTTTTGGTATCACTCAGACGAAACGTGCCTTGCGAAATTTGCAATGATGACATTTTGTATCCCATTATCTGCAGCGATTAATAACAGGGATACGTGTTCTTCAGGCCGATGTCAATCACTCAGCACAGCGTTGCGATAATCACTCTGTCTGCGTTGAAATAGGCCGTGACATTCGCGCCTTCGTGCAGCGTCGCGGTATTTTCTGTCGGAATGGTCGCACACAGCGTCTGACCGTCTGGTAGCGTCATCAATACCTCGCACTGTTCCGCGCCGCGTTCGATATGGCTGATGGTGCCTTGCAATTGGTTATCGGCGGCCTGAGCGATAGCGTCATCCTGGGTAATTCCGACCCACGGCGCTTTCAACAGGATCAAGACTTCCTTGCCTTCATCAAGCCCCAGACGTTCACCGCTCTGCGCGGTAATCGCGACTTTCAGCCGGGTTGCGCCATCAGCCAGCAGGACGTCAACATGCTGCTGAACCTGGTCGTGGTCGCGCGCGGTTATTGTGCCAAACCACTGGTTACGAGCGCTGGTTTGCAGTGAAAAACGAGAGATGGCCGCCAGCAGACTATTAAGTGGAACCGCATCGTCATCGCTGAGGACATCGAAGGCTTTTTGCTGAATTTGCGCCAGCAGGTCGTACAACTGAATCAGGCGCTGGCCGTAGCGGGTTAACACTGCACCGCCGCCGCCTTTGCCTCCGGTGGCGCGCTCTACCAGTGTCTGCTCACTAAGCTGGTTCATTTCGTTAATCGCGTCCCAGGCGCTTTTATAACTGATACCTGCATCCTTCGCGCCCTGACTGATGGAGCCGGAAAGCGCAATGTGCTTAAGCAGAGAAATGCGGCGGGGATCGGCAAACAGTTTTTGCTGAAGTTTCAGTGTAAGTAGGATTTCGGCCTGCATAACAAGCTCCTGGCAAAAAAGGGTATTGTGACGGAAAACCGCGCCTGAGCAAAGCCGACCGCACAAAAGGGGAGTGCTTTTCTGTGTTATGTGGTTAGAATACAGCTAAGGACTATATCTGGAGTTGACCATGTTAGAGTTATTGAAAAGTCTGGTATTCGCCGTAATCATGGTACCTGTGGTAATGGCCATCATTCTGGGACTGATTTACGGACTGGGTGAAGTGTTCAACATTTTTTCCGGTATCGGTCAGAAAGACCAATCCAGAC
>NZ_SZWR01000001.1:67514-102361 GCF_005280875.1 Citrobacter sp. wls827 | reverse complement strand
GAACCATTGATTCCCCGAACGCCCGCTTAGCCGGGCGTTTTTTATTGCTCATTATCCAACTGCGTTAGTTCCTCAAGATCCTGCTTTCCCTGCCGATATTTTCTTTGTGTAACCTCTAATTGGTAGTAATAACCGCTGGGAAAATCCTGATTTACTCGTTATATTTGCGCCTACATAACGAAACTCAAAGGAGTTACAGATGGCACGTACATGGTTACGCTTGTTTGCAGGGGCAACACTTTCTCTTTCTGTTGCCGGACATGCACTGGCGGATGAAGGTAAAATCACAGTGTTTGCAGCGGCGTCGTTAACGAACGCGATGCAGGATATTGCCGCAGAATATAAAAAAGAGAAGAACGTTGATGTCGTTTCTTCTTTTGCTTCTTCTTCCACGCTGGCGCGCCAGATTGAAGCAGGCGCACCGGCCGATCTGTTTATTTCTGCCGATCAAAAGTGGATGGATTACGCGGTAGACAAAAAGTCTATCGATACCGCAACGCGCAAAACGCTGCTCGGTAACAGCCTGGTCGTTGTCGCGCCGAAAGCCAGTGCACAGAAAGACTTCACTATCGACAGCAAAACCAACTGGACCAGTTTGTTGAACGGTGGACGTCTGGCCGTTGGCGATCCGGAGCATGTTCCGGCGGGCATTTATGCCAAAGAGGCGCTGCAAAAACTGGGAGCATGGGATACCCTGGCACCGAAACTGGCTCCGGCTGAAGATGTACGTGGCGCATTGGCGCTGGTTGAACGCAACGAAGCCCCGCTGGGCATTGTCTATGGTTCTGATGCCGTCGCCAGCAAAGGCGTAAAAGTTGTGGCGACCTTCCCGGAAGACTCACATAAAAAAGTGGAATACCCTATCGCGGTTGTTGATGGCCACTCCAACGCAACGGTCAGCGCGTTCTATGATTACCTGAAAGGACCGCAGGCTTCTGAAATCTTCAAACGTTATGGATTTACGACCAAGTAATGATACTGACCGATCCTGAATGGCAGGCCGTCTTACTGAGCCTGAAAGTTTCTTCCCTGGCCGTGTTGTTTAGCCTGCCGTTTGGGATCTTCTTTGCCTGGCTACTGGTACGCTGTAAGTTCCCGGGCAAAGCGTTGCTCGACAGCGTACTGCACTTGCCGCTGGTACTGCCTCCGGTTGTGGTGGGGTACCTGTTGCTGGTGGCTATGGGGCGGCGCGGATTCATTGGCGAATGGCTGTATGACTGGTTTGGCATCACCTTTGCCTTTAGCTGGCGCGGTGCGGTACTGGCCGCGGCGGTGATGTCTTTTCCTCTTATGGTGCGGGCTATTCGTCTGGCGCTGGAAGGTGTTGACGTCAAGCTGGAGCAGGCGGCCCGCACGCTGGGAGCCGGGCGTTGGCGCGTATTCATGACCATTACCTTACCGCTGATGCTGCCCGGTATTATTGTCGGTACGGTGCTGGCGTTCGCGCGTTCACTCGGGGAATTTGGCGCAACCATTACTTTTGTTTCTAATATCCCAGGCGAAACGCGCACCATTCCTTCGGCGATGTACACCCTCATCCAGACGCCTGGTGGCGAAAGCGCGGCGGCAAGGTTATGCATTATTTCTATCGTACTGGCGCTGATTTCGCTGCTCATTTCTGAGTGGCTGGCGCGAATTAGCCGTGAACGGACGGGGCGATAATCATGCTGGAACTTAATTTCTCCCAGACGCTGGGAACCCACTGCCTGACGCTCAACGAAACGCTGCCAGCCAGCGGTATTACCGCTATTTTTGGTGTCTCCGGTGCGGGCAAAACGTCGCTGATTAATGCTATCAGTGGTCTGACCCAACCACAGTCCGGGCGCATTGTGCTCAACGGTCGGGTACTGAATGACGTTGAAAACGGTATCTGCCTGACGCCTGAAAAACGCCGGGTGGGCTATGTTTTTCAGGACGCGCGTCTGTTCCCGCATTATAAAGTACGCGGCAATCTGCGTTACGGTATGGCGAAAAGCATGGCCGGACAGTTTGATAAGCTGGTGGCGCTGTTGGGTATTGAGCCTTTGCTCGACCGTCTACCCGGCGGCCTTTCTGGTGGTGAAAAGCAGCGTGTCGCCATCGGTCGGGCGCTGCTTACTGCACCGGAGTTGCTGTTGCTTGATGAGCCGCTCGCCTCGCTGGACATTCCGCGTAAGCGCGAACTGCTGCCTTACCTGCAACGCCTGGCGCGTGAAATTAATATTCCGATGCTGTATGTCAGTCACTCGCTCGATGAAATTTTGCACCTGGCGGACAAAGTGATGGTGCTGGAAAACGGGCAGGTGAAAGCGTTTGGTTCGCTGGAGGACGTCTGGGGCAGCAGCGTGATGCACCCCTGGCTGCCGAAGGAACAGCAAAGCAGCATTCTGAAAGTCAGCGTACTGGAACATCATCCGCACTATGCGATGACCGCGCTGGCGCTCGGCGATCAGCATCTGTGGGTCAATAAGCTGGATCAACCACTGCAAACCGCGCTGCGTATTCGTATTCAGGCATCAGATGTTTCACTGGTGCTCCAACCGCCGCAGCAGACCAGTATTCGTAACGTGCTGCGGGCGAAAGTCGCGCAGTGCTATGACGATAACGGTCAGGTGGAAGTACAGCTTGAGGTCGGCGGGAAAACGCTGTGGGCGAGAATTAGCCCATGGGCCAGGGATGAACTGGGTATCAAGCCTGGCCTGTGGCTGTATGCGCAAATTAAGAGCGTGTCGATTACTGCCTGATTACAACAGGTGGGAATAGATAAATTTCGCGATGCTGTCGGTGGTGTTGTCACCAATCACGATGTTGGCGCGGGCTTTGACTGCATCATCGGCATTGCCCATCGCCACGCCGGTACCTGCGGCTTCCAGCATACTGATATCGTTGAAGTTATCGCCAAAGGCGATCACGTTTTCCATTGATCCGCCCTGGGCTTCAATCCACTGGGCAAGGCGTCGTCCTTTGCTGTTGCCTTTACGGGCCACGTCAACCTGATCATGCCAGGACCACTCACACTCCAGCCCCAGTTGCTGTTCAACATGTTTACCAAACTGCTGCAGCTTTGGAATATCTTCGTCAGTCAGGGCAAATTTCCACACGGCGTTGACGTCATGCGCCGCCTGCGCCAGTGAAGGTACCTGGGTGAAGGTCGGGCGCTGTTCCGGCGGCAGGGTTTGCGCCCAGTTAGCGGTACGCACCACATGCCCGGTTGGGCGCTCATACAGCATGGCTTCATCCACATACATCAGCCCATGGATCTGATGTTCATTCAGCATATCGATCAGTTGCAACGCCTGGTTAACCGGGAGGGGATCGGATTCCAGCACCTTTTTCGCCTGATAATCATACAAGTAGGTACCGTTGCAGCAAATTGCAGGTGTATCCAGCGCCAGTGCCTGATAAAAAGGATGAATAGCAACGTGATGGCGACCCGTGACAATGATAAGTTGGTAGCCTGCTTCTCTGGCGCGCGAGAGCGCTTCGAGAGAGGAGGGCAGCAAGGTTTTCTTCGGGGTCAACAGGGTACCGTCTAAATCCAGGGCAATCACGCGTGCGGTCATAGGTTTTTCCAGATTAAGGTTGAGAATTTTGTCTGCTGGAATGGTACACCGAGACGGGAGCCGGACAAAATTCTGAGCCTTAATTAAGCATTCACCGTTAAAAGCGTCTACCTTAGGCGTGTGTCAGGCAATTGCAGCCACCTGCCAAAAGCAAAGGAGTTTTCATGAAGCAAACCGTTTATACCGCCAGCCCTGAGAGTCAGCAAATTCACGTCTGGAGCCTGAATCACGAGGGGTCTCTGACGCTGACGCAGGTGGTTGATGTGCCGGGTCAGGTACAGCCGATGGTCGTCAGCCCGGATAAGCGCTACCTCTATGTTGGCGTGCGCCCGGAGTTTCGCGTGCTGGCTTACCGTATTGCGCCTGATGACGGTGCGCTGACTTTCGCGGCAGAGTCTGCGCTGCCGGGGAGCCCGACGCATATTTCTACCGATCATCAGGGGCGTTTTGTGTTTGTTGGCTCTTATAACGCGGGCAGCGTGAGCGTTACCCGTCTGGATGATGGTCTGCCGGTAGAGCTGGTAGACGTGGTTGAAGGTCTGGACGGCTGCCACTCGGCCAACATCTCACCGGATAACCGTACCCTATGGGTTCCGGCGTTGAAACAGGATCGTATCTGCCTGTTCACCGTCAGCGATGATGGTCATCTGGTCGCGCAGGAGCCGGCGGAAGTGACTACCGTTGAAGGCGCAGGCCCGCGCCATATGGCATTCCATCCGAATCAGCAATATGCCTACTGCGTGAATGAGTTGAACAGCTCCGTTGACGTCTGGGAACTGAAAGATCCGTATGGCAAAATTGAGTGTGTGCAGACGCTGGATATGATGCCTGCTGATTTCTCTGATACCCGCTGGGCGGCAGATATCCATATTACGCCAGATGGTCGTCATCTGTATGCCTGTGACCGTACCGCCAGCCTGATTACGGTGTTTAGCGTCTCAGAAGATGGGAGTGTGCTGACGAAAGAAGGCTTCCAGCCGACCGAAACCCAGCCGCGCGGTTTTAATATCGACCACAGTGGGAAATACCTGATCGCCGCCGGGCAAAAATCGCACCATATCGCGGTGTATGAGATTGCAGGTGAACAAGGCCTGTTGACGGAGAAAGGTCGCTACGCGGTAGGGCAAGGTCCGATGTGGGTGGTGATTAACGCGTACTAACAACAGCGGCGCCCGTTAGCGGGCGTCGCTATCTGTAAGATTGATTGCGAATGCTTTTGCTGTTTCTGTCTGTTTGATCCCATTCTATAGTCAGTTGTACTCGCGTTTCTGCTGACGGCCTGTACCTCTTTTTCTTCAGCGCTGAATACCAGCGCCTGCTTTCGAAAAAAATGCTTTTCTACCAAAAATTGGAGCATTTTTTATAATCTTTTAATGTGCTTTTATAGTATTAATAACCCCGCAGAGTTATTTTTACATTAATTTCGCGAATGTAATTGTTATTTGTTTTTATAATATTAGCGGTGTTAATTATTAATTCTCTCAATGTGAAAAATATTTTCTTTCCTATATGGGGTATATATATGTCTGATTTAAGTTTCAGTGTTGCAAGTAGATCTATTTGTGATAAATTAGCAGATAAAAACATTGTAAAAAAAAGACCGCCAGTGGAGAGAAGGAGGCATCTTGCTGATAATCTCCAGTCAGTAAAACAGTCAGATAAAAAGATAAATGTATCTGATGGGATCTGCAAAATTAATAACTCCCATGAATTAGATAAAGCGAATGTCCATCACAAACATCATCATAAATCGATTCAGGTTCAACGTCATCAAAGTAACAAAGGAAAAATTGAACATGCAAAATTAGAAAATAAAACTAACAAAGAATTTATTAATGAAATTAAAAATAATAATGGAGTTATAAACACTCGTGGTAATCGCATTCTTCCGTTATACGCTGGATGTGAGGTACAAATGTCTGTTAATGGCCAAAATGTAATAGTTAAGCCCTCTTTTGATTCAATTGGTCAGGTTGAGTTTTGCATAGCTAAACGAGGCAAGGAAGACGTTATAGCCAGAACATTGACGAAAAAAGAGATTATCACTATTCTTTCAGAAGCAAGGTATAAAAAAGACACTTATACAGTAGATGTTAACGGAATTACATTCCCCTCTTCTCCAAAAGGTGAGAAGAAATTTATTCCATGGAACCATATTCTGGCTACTACCCCTGAAAAATCCACTAATGCCAATAAGTATGAGGGAACAATGGCTAAGGGTGGTGAGATTATTTTATTTATCGATGAGAGTCAGGGGGGGCGTGGAAATCTAGCGGAGGTAAAACAGGAAACGATAATACCACTCAATGATATTATTGGTCGGCGAACGCTGAATACCGATCGTGATTTCCCTACGAATATTGATAAATACAATAGATTTGACAGTAGAAATATGAATTCACTTTCTTTAAATGACATTGAAAATAGGTTAAACAAAAGAAAGGAAAGTGCTGATCATGCTGCCCATAACCTTCAGAAGGCCGAAAAAATGGCAGTCAAGGCTGAAGGTGCGGCTAAAAAGAGTGATGCTACTGACAAAGAAAAGGCCTATGCAATAAAGGCAAGAAAAGACGCAGATAAAGCCCAGAGTAAAAATGATGCCGCTCAAGCCGCTTTTCGCAGTGTACGGGAGAACATTATTACTATTTATTTTGAAACGGAAAGACAATACGGCGCGGTTGCCGTAAGAACGCTACGAGATAGTATCGTTCATATACTGGCAGATACAGATGTCAACAATATGGTCCATATTGATCGCAAAGGGAATATGAATGATGAAGCCAGAATGTATGTTTTAAACTCTGGATGGACAAATAATGAGGGGCATTACATAGAAGGTGTTTTCAAAAGGCATCTCATACCTTTATTGCACTCTGAGAGGACGTTCGTAAAAATTCGCTCGGAGGACAAAACAAGAGGATCTTTACGTAAACTTAGAAATTTGTATGGGCGGCATGCAAAGCATGCTTTGCAAGCGCTATCCACATCTGAGCAGGCTGAAATAACGGTTATTATTCAGTGCGTAAAGGATGGTGTGAGCCTCAGGCGTTTCTCGCCAACGATGTTACGTAAATATCTCCCCATTATTGAAGAAATAGCAAAAGATCGCAAAAATATACTTTCAATGGAAAAACAGAAAAATAAAATATTTACCACTAATGACCCTCTTGGACACAAGGCAGGTGAGGAATTATCTTCACTGCTGCGCATTATTAGAGAGAATAAAACAGATGTAGCCAAATGCGAAGATATGATAACCAATTGCCTTTTTAAGGTTGGTCCAGGAAATGAAAATGAAATTATAAATCACTATGCTGATTTATTAAGCCATAACCCATTGATTTTAGAAGTGGAAAAAACGCATTCATACGCAAAAGACCTCGAGCAAGTAAAACAGGAAATTAATGGCTTACTGTCTAATAAAATAAAGCTTGAGGCTGCCGGGAAGTCATCAATGCGTAAAGAGATAAAGGATATTCGGCATAAATTAAAAGAGTTATCCAGGATAAGAGAGAGTTTAGAGATTGCCGTTAATCATTGCAATAGAGGAAGTGAAGCTACTATCCGATTTATTGGCATAAATGAAAACGTTAGAAATGTTAGTACTACTCGCAGCTATTTCGATAATTTATCTGTGTATCACGGTAAAAAAATAAGAGATACTATGGTAAAAGGATATCGCAAAAGTATCGATCAGATGATAGCCCATAGCAGCGCACAAGATAAAATGTTTTACTTTAGCTATTATATTGAGCTATTTAGCCTTATGTACGAGGCTTGTCAGGACAAGATCAAATCTGGAACCGCTTCGGATAATGATAAATTCCTGGCTAAACTTTATTCCTATGAAGCTAAAAAAATGACTAGTCAGCTCAGTTATTATCTTTCGCATTTAGAAAAAGTAGGGATAAATAAACTGGAAAGTAATTTACGTCCTGTAACGCAGAATGCGTTAAACATGATAATACCAAAACGACCGGAAGAAATTAAAGAAAAATTTGTAGCGGTAAGGGGTCATGCTGAACAACCGAGTAGGCAACAGAATGTGCTTGAAACTATACAGATTGCACAGGAACTGGCAATCCAGATAAAAACAGTGGTGAATTGTCTTAAAGAAGACAATATACCGAATGCTCTATTGATGACCCAGTCTTTGGCTGAACAATTAAACACGGTGGTAAATAACCTCGAAACGGGTGAGCAACGTCCACAGGATGTTGGGACAGAACCTGAGCGGGTGATTGCACAAGCCCGGGAACGGTTAGCACAAATTAACAATAGTGATAGTGGAAATAAATCAAAATTATTGAATTATGCTCAGACATTAGCAACGCAACTTAATGAATTGGTAGGGCAATTAAATACGCTGGTAAATAACCTTGAAACGGATGAGCAACGTCCACAGGATGTTGGGAAAGAATCTGAGCGGGTGATTGTACAAGCCCAGGAACGGTTAGCACAAATTAATAATAGTGATAGTGTAAATAAATCACAATTATTGAATCATGCTCAGACATTAGCAACGCAATTTAATGAATTGGTAGAGCAGTTAAAGAAATTAATGAGTGCAAATACGGCCCCAGAAGCCGCTTTTTTGCGTACCAGTGCAATCGCTAATCAGGATGAAAGCGGCCCTTCTTACGCCCGGTTGGATCACAAAGATGTGGCGTTACTTCGGGAATCTTATAGACACAGAAATAACGGTAAGGCGTACGAAAAAAATTGGGAGAAAATTAAAAAAATTTATATTGATGCGGGTGCAAATAAAGGGTTGTATGATATTTCAGCCAACGATACGGGACTGGGACTAAGCCTTGCTTATAAAAAAGAAGGTAAGGATGTCATTATTCAGTATGACCTGAATGGAGATATTCAGCCTGTGATTGATATGTCTACCTGGCGAGTTGTACCTTCAGAAAAAAACAAGGATGATCAATATAAATCCAATAACATATTGTTTGTTGAAAAAATGATTGATCATGCTACGAGAGCTATCATCACTCCAGATATAAAAGATGAAGTGACTATACAGGCTCTTAAATTCTATGTGAAAGGTGCTTTTGGCCAGGATATTAATATCCTGGATGTTAAAAACTTTAATGTTAATCCCAAAGCTATCAACATCATCATGCATAGTGATGGTTCGGCTCAACTGGTCACTAGAAAAAATGGAGTAAATGAAGTACATAGAAAAGAAATTGATCTTTTTAATGTTATTAGTCATGAGTTGCATGTGAAAGGCGGTAAAAACAGAGATATAGCACAAGGTTCTATTTCTTCAGAATTCATCAAAGATAAAGTAGAGGGTATGATTTTTTCTCCAGATCTAGCGACTATTGTAAATCAAGTAGATGTCAGAAGGCCAATTGATGAAAACAGTTCTGAGTATAAGGAGTACTTAAACAAGAAGCAAAGTCTGGATGCCTTAAAAGAAAAAATAATAAACCTGGGGCATTTGAATAAAGTTATTTTGCGCATGCCTGAAGGGACCGCCTTTCGCATGACTAAGGATGGTTTTTTGCAAACGGCTGTTATTAATGGCGATAATGCGATTGTTTCGAAAGTTTACAGCCATAGCGAAGGACTAATTGAAAATGGGGAGTATATTCCTCAGGTTATGGCTTCAGATTCTATATCCACTGGTGTAGCGCAAGATGCAGATTTACTCAATCTAATGTTGAATTTGGATGATACCCCTAATCCAAATGTACCGAAAAAGCAAGAGGCACCTGATCTGGATGCTATATTAAGGGAGTTGTCCGCAACACTGCCATCAACGGAAAGTTCTGCTAATAAATTGCAAACTGCTTCTAAAGTAGAAAAAAATATTAAGCCTGATATCGCATTAATGTCTTCAGATAAAGGTAATAATGAAAATAGTATCACTGATGTGGCTCAGGAGGCGGCGACTCAAAAAAATGAACGTGTAGTAGTAAGTGATCGAGATACTGTAAATATTGAATCTCAAAATAGAACTTTGACCTCAGCAGATACTGTTAACCAACCTCAGCAAGTTAAAGATGTTGTAGATATTACAAGTGAAATGTCAGATTTAAAGACGAAAATTCTCGATGCGATTGATTTCAAGAAATTCCATTCACAAATTGATGGCGAAATAGCTGTTTTAGCTCTTTATTCATATTTGGCAAGTCAAGGCATTCGTCTCCATGTTTTGAACGATGGACATGGTAATGGACTTCTTGGTCGTGTTAACTTTAACTCGGGATTTGTAAGTAGAGGATTAAATATTGGGTCAGAGTTGGAAACTAACAAGGATATTTACGTATTTTTAAAAAACGGACATTATGATGGCTTTAGCCCATCATCAATGAAACCTGTTCAGGTAAACGGTGATGGTAACTGTCTTTTTCATTCTGCGGCAGCAATGTTAAATCAAATTGCAATGAATAATGATGCTGCAATGAAGGGTGACGATCTCAATGCCATGACAAAAGTACATCTGGAAGACAATTTCGATAGGTTTGTTACGGCATTTTTTAATGCTCATGATGAAGTTGAAATTAAACAGATGCAGAATGGAGACCTTAAAACGCATTCTGAAAAACTGTTCAGTCTTGTGAAAGAATATAAAGAATCCAGAACAAAAACAAAAGAAACTGTCGCTGTACAGCCCGCAGATGATTTACCTCAAAGCAAGGCTTCAGAACGCGGACTCAGCAGAAAAGAACTCAACCGCCTTTACAGCAACCGGGCAGTGTTGGTGCAATAAGTAGAGAGGCATGTTCAGGGATGGCAGTAAGCCATCCCTTTTCGCTGTTACTGCTTCGGTTCTGCGACCACTTTGCTACCAATACCGCGGTTGTTGTATTCCCACATGCGGTTGAAGTTGGTGTCGTTCAGGTTGCGCTGAATTTCACCTTTATCATCTTCCGCACCAGTGTTCCCGGCAAACGGGCGTTTTGCGATAACGCTGTCAGCCCATGGTTTTGCCATGTTAAAGCCTTCGTTAATCACGCTGTCACGGATAACGACCTGACCGTTAGTGTTGGAATCGATATCCAGCGAGCGGCCCAACTGCGCGACGCCATCGCCTGCTGCAGTAAAGCGGCTATTGGTGGCGAGGAAACCGTAGTAGATGTTGGACAGGGTAGCCGGTGCAAACACGTACGCTTCCTGCTGGGTGCGGGAGTTCACTACGCGGAAATCGGTGTTATCGAACACCACCGCGCCGCGACCAGAAACAATATCCACATCGCCTTCAATGTAGCTGTTGGTTACCAGAGTACGCGGTTGACGATCGCTTTCCAGACGGTTTTGTACGCCGCTGTTGGTCACGAAGAAGGTGTTCTGACGTCCCAGAATGTTAACCTTGTCGATCTGCACTTTATCGCCATCGGTACGCAGCGCAACGGCCGGGTGATTACCCGCATCAACGCTGTCACCGAGGTTATTTTCGATGGTCAGGTTCTGCAATTGCAGGCCGTTATTCTGTGACCAGATGACAGCAGAACACATCACGCCGATGTTGGTGCCGCGCTTGTTCTGGCAATTATCATACATATACCACGCAGGTTTACCCGGCATATATTTACCGCCTGGGTTCACCGTACGACGCCAGTCCGCGGTGCTCATTTCGCCATCAATAGCCTGGCCAATTTTCACATCCAGCGGTTTTTCGCCCATACCGTACAGCGTCAGGCTTCCCGTTGCTGCCGGGATGTAGACCGTGCCCTGATATTCACCTGGCATAATCGCGATGTACTGACGTTTGTTGGTACGTTTAATGATTGCCGCATCAACCGCGGCCTGAATGCTGGTATGCGTCACGCCCTGGGTGCCTGCCGGGCCAACGACAAAGTCAGGCTGCGCGGGCAAAGTAATAGAAGAGGGGCTCCACGGCGCAGTGTTTGGCGTCAGTGCGGAAAAATAGTGCGCAGCGACGAAATTTTTCGCTTCATTGGCCGACAGAATTGGGCGCATAGACGTTCCTGGCGCGGTCTGATCGGAAGGAATTTGATCGGGCGGTGTAGAGCTACAGGCGGTCAGCGTCACGCCAAAAGCCATAGCCAGCGCCAGACGGGAAACTGATGAAATGTTCACAGGTTGCTCCGGGCTTTGAAAGTTATCCATTGAAGCCTGCTTTTTTATACTAAGTTGAGCGAAACGGGAAGGTGAAAAGGTAAAAAGTTGTTTTTTATAGCAGCAATCTCGGGTGTAGAGAGTCCTTATATCACAATTAGATAACAATTTTGGTCCTTCAGGTTGACAACATCCACAGGATGCAAAATAAATGTCTATACAACCTATGACAAGTGGTGAGTCGAATGCAGCAATTTTTCCCTGATGATGCTATCTGGCGTAATGTCCGCCTGGCGACCATGGATCCTGAACGTGATACCCCGTATGGGCTGGTGGATGGTCACGCGCTGATCGTCCGCCAGGGCAAGATTCGCGATATCGTCCCGGAATCATCGTTATATCTCACACATGACAATACTTTTGATATGCAGGGCAGGCTGATTACGCCTGGCCTGATTGATTGCCATACGCATCTCGTCTTTGGCGGAAACCGCGCAGGTGAATGGGAGCAGCGGCTAAATGGTGTCTCCTACCAGCAGATAAGCGCTCAGGGTGGGGGGATTAATGCCACCGTGTCGGCGACGCGCAGCGCCTCCGATGAACAACTCTTACAGGTAGCCCATCAGCGGATGGAACAGCTGATCAAAGAAGGTGTTACGCTGCTGGAAATAAAATCCGGCTACGGTCTGGATTTGCCGACAGAAGAGAAAATATTGCGCGTGGTGGCAGCGCTGGCGGCAGAGAATATCGTTGAAATCAGCCCGACGCTGTTGGCCGCGCATGCGACGCCAGCGGAATTCCGTGATGATCCTGACGGCTATATTACGCTGGTGTGCGAGACCATTTTGCCGCAGCTGTGGGAACAAGGTCTGTTTGAGACCGTTGATCTGTTCTGTGAAAGCGTTGGTTTTTCGTTGGCGCAGAGTGAGCGGGTGTTTCAGGCTGCGCAGGCGCTGGGTATCCCGGTTAAAGGTCATGTCGAACAACTGTCATTGCTTGGCGGCGCACAGTTGGTAAGCCGCTATCACGGCTTATCCGCCGATCACATTGAATATCTGGATGAAGCGGGCGTGGCGGCGATGAGCCAAAGCGGTACGGTCGGTGTGCTATTGCCCGGCGCTTTTTATTTCCTCAAAGAGCAGCAGCGTCCGCCAGTCGAGTTATTACGTCAGTATCAGGTTCCGATGGCGGTGGCGACCGACTACAACCCCGGCACCAGCCCGTTTATTAGCCTGCACTGGGCGATGAATATGGCCTGTGTACAGTTTGGCTTAACGCCGGAAGAGGCATGGGCGGGGGTAACCCGTCATGCTGCCCGCGCGCTGGGGCGTCATGCCACTCACGGTCAACTGAAAGCCGGGTTTGTGGCCGACTTTGTGGTGTGGGATGCCGAACTCCCGGTCGAAATTCTCTATGAACCTGGTCGCAACCCAATCTATCAACGTGTATTTAAAGGGCAACCATCATGACCAACTGGCAACCCGCTTCTCCTGCGCTCTGGCAGGGACGTGATGACCGGGCCGAATCGCCGAATGCGCTGCGTCTGTTTCAGACTATCATGCTGAGCCCGGCGTTTTCCCCGGAAATGCACGCTGAGCAGATAGCACTGCTCGGGTTTGCCTGCGACGAAGGCGTTAAACGTAATCAGGGACGCACGGGAGCCGCCGGAGCGCCGGACGCGCTGCGTAAAGCACTGGCCAATTTAGCCAGTCACGATGGGCATCATCGACTGGTGGATCTGGGCAATATTGTGGCCCAGGCTCCCGACCTTGAAGGTGCTCAGCAGGCGCTGCGTACAGCGGTGCAGCGTTGCCTGCAGGCGGAGATGCGCACCTTCGTGTTGGGCGGGGGACATGAAACGGCATTTGCCCATGGTGCAGGGGTGTTGGATGCCTTCCCGCAGGCAAAAGTGGGGATTGTTAACCTCGATGCGCACCTGGACCTACGCTACGCCGAACAACCCACTTCCGGTACGCCGTTTCGTCAACTGGCGCACCTCTGTGAGCAACAGCAGCGTGAATTTCATTACGCCTGCGTTGGCGTCAGTCGGGCAGCGAATACCCAGGCGCTGTGGGATGAAGCGCAACGGCTGGGGGTTACCGTGGTCGAAGATCTGCACTGTGATACGGCGCAGGCGCAGCTGGCGCAATTTGTTGCAAACATGGATGTCATCTATCTGACAATCGACCTCGACGTGTTGCCGGTGTGGGAAATGCCCGCCGTATCCGCGCCTGCCGCGTTGGGTGTACCGCTGGCGACGTTGTTGGGGCTGATTGAACCTCTTTGTCGCAGCGGTAAACTCCAGGCGGTAGATATGGTTGAGTTTAACCCGCGTTTTGATGATGATGGCAGGGCTGCGCGGGTTGCGGCGCGATTAGGCTGGCAAATCGCCCACTGGTGGCACTGACATACCTGATGGCGTAGCGCTTATCAGGTTCGGGTAATGCCTGTAAACTGTACCCACTCACATTTTCAGCTTAAGGAAGGCTCACGCATGCTCCCATCCCGTTCTGCTCCGGCTCCTTTTTACGAAAAGGTCAAACAGGAGATCAGCGAAAAAATTGCCAGCGGTATCTGGCAACCTCACGATCGCATTCCGTCTGAGGCAGAGCTGGTGGCGCAGTATGGTTTTAGCCGCATGACCATCAACCGGGCGCTGCGTGAGTTAACGGATGAAGGTTTACTGGTGCGTTTGCAGGGCGTGGGGACGTTTGTCGCCGAGCCAAAAGGTCAGTCCGCGCTGTTTGAAATTCGCAGCATCGCGGATGAAATCAACGCCCGTCAGCATCAGCACCGGTGCGAAGTGCTGACGCTGGAAAGAACCCGGGCAAACGCGCAGCAGGCTTTGGTATTAAACGTCAAAGAAGGCACCTCTATTTTTCACTCTGTCATGGTGCACTACGAGAACGATCTGCCGGTACAGATTGAAGATCGCTGCGTGAATGCCGAAATTGTGCCGGAGTACCTGGCGCAGGATTACAGCCAGACTACGCCGCACGCTTACCTGTCGCTGATAGCCCCTTTAACGGAAGGTGAGCATATTGTTGAAGCGGTACGTGCCAGCGCTGAAGAGTGCGCGCTGCTGAATATCAAAGAACACGATCCCTGCCTGCTGATCCGCCGCAAGACCTGGTCTGCGTCTTCTATTGTCTCTCATGCCCGTTTGCTGTTCCCGGGTTCCCGCTATCGCCTGCAAGGGCGGTTTATGTCCTGATACAGGACATGAAAACCGTGATTGCTGACGCAATATAATAAAAATGTATCTTAATTGTTAAAATCATCCTTGCGGTGACTTGTATAGACAAGTATATGTTACTTATCTATCCGACGTTCGCGAGGAGTTTTCTGTCATGTCCCATAGCAAATATCGTCAGCAGGATATTCGTGCCCCACGCGGCACCACCTTAACGGCCAAAAGCTGGCTGACCGAAGCGCCGCTGCGCATGTTAATGAATAATCTGGATCCCGATGTGGCGGAAAATCCGCATGAGCTGGTGGTTTACGGCGGGATTGGCCGCGCCGCACGGGACTGGGAATGCTATGACGCCATCGTCAACGCGCTGACCAAACTGGAGACCGATGAGACGCTGCTGGTCCAGTCCGGAAAACCGGTAGGCGTATTTAAAACTCACGACAACGCACCGCGCGTGCTGATTGCCAACTCCAACCTGGTGCCGCACTGGGCTACCTGGGAACACTTTAATGAACTGGATGCCAAAGGGCTGGCGATGTATGGCCAGATGACCGCCGGGAGCTGGATCTACATCGGCAGTCAGGGCATCGTACAGGGCACTTATGAAACCTTCGTTGAGGCCGGGCGTCAGCATTATCAGGGTAACCTGAGCGGACGCTGGGTTCTGACCGCCGGGCTGGGCGGTATGGGCGGGGCGCAGCCGTTAGCCGCTACGCTTGCGGGGGCGTGTTCGCTGAACATTGAATGCCAGCAAAGCCGGATCGATTTCCGTCTGCGTACCCGTTATGTGGATGAGCAGGCCACCTCACTGGACGATGCGCTGGCGCGTATCGACAAATACACCCGTGAAGGTAAAGCGGTCTCCATTGCGCTATGCGCGAACGCTGCTGACGTTGTGCCGGAACTGGTTAAGCGCGGCGTGCGCCCGGACATGGTCACCGACCAGACCAGCGCCCACGATCCGCTGCACGGTTATCTGCCGTCCGGCTGGAGCTGGGATGAGTATCAGGCAAAAGCGGTGTCCGATCCGCAGGGCACGGTGCAGGCGGCGAAATGTTCAATGGCAACGCACGTTGAGGCGATGCTGGCGTTTAGCCAAATGGGCGTGCCGACGTTTGATTACGGTAATAACATTCGCCAGATGGCTAAAGAGATGGGCGTGGAAAACGCTTTTGATTTCCCCGGCTTCGTACCTGCTTACATTCGACCGTTGTTCTGTCGCGGCATTGGCCCGTTCCGTTGGGTGGCGCTTTCCGGCGATCCGCAGGATATTTATAAAACCGATGCCAAAGTGAAAGAGATCGTGGCTGACGATAAGCATCTGCACCACTGGCTGGATATGGCGCGTGAGCGGATTAATTTCCAGGGTTTACCGGCGCGTATCTGCTGGGTC
Source organism: Citrobacter sp. wls827 (assembly GCF_005280875.1). Lineage (NCBI taxonomy): Bacteria > Pseudomonadati > Pseudomonadota > Gammaproteobacteria > Enterobacterales > Enterobacteriaceae > Citrobacter > Citrobacter sp. wls827. Next base: position 86,193 of record NZ_SZWR01000001.1, on the reverse strand, counting down.
GGGCTGGAATGGCGGCAAAAGCTGGGGCTGGCGTTTAATGAAATGGTGCGCAGCGGTGAAGTATCCGCGCCGATTGTTATTGGCCGTGACCATCTGGACTCCGGTTCTGTTGCCAGCCCGAACCGCGAAACCGAGGCCATGCGCGACGGTTCAGACGCCGTATCCGACTGGCCGCTGCTGAACGCGCTGCTTAACACCGCCAGCGGCGCGACCTGGGTGTCGCTGCATCACGGTGGCGGGGTCGGTATGGGCTTCTCTCAGCATGCCGGGATGGTGATTGTTTGCGATGGCACCGATGAAGCCGCGGCGCGTATCGCCCGGGTCTTACATAACGATCCGGCGACCGGGGTGATGCGCCACGCCGACGCCGGATATGACATTGCGGTGGAATGCGCCGTCGAAGAAGGGCTGAATTTGCCGATGATTGCTGCGACGCAGGAGAAACGCTGATATGAACACCATGACATTAACACCGGGTCATCTGAGCTTTGTGCAACTACGCGACATCTGGCAGCAGCCGGTCAAACTGAGCCTCGATGCTGCCGCGATTGATGCTATCAACGCCAGCGTCGCCTGCGTCAATAATATTGTCGCTGAAGGCCGTACGGCGTATGGCATTAATACCGGCTTTGGCCTGCTGGCCCAGACCCGTATCGCCACGGAAGATTTGCAAAATTTGCAGCGCTCGCTGGTGCTTTCCCATGCGGCAGGTGTCGGCGAGGCGCTGGACGACGCGATGGTGCGTCTGATTATGGTGCTGAAAATCAACAGCCTGGCGCGCGGTTTTTCCGGTATTCGCCTGAGCGTGATTGAAGCGCTGATTGCGCTGGTGAATGCCGAGGTGTATCCACTGATCCCGGCGAAAGGCTCAGTGGGGGCATCGGGTGACCTGGCGCCGCTGGCGCATATGTCTTTGACGCTGCTCGGAGAAGGGAAGGCGCGCTGGCAGGGGGAATGGCTCCCGGCGACCGAAGCGCTGAAAAAGGCCGGGCTGGAGCCGATTACGCTGGAGGCGAAAGAAGGGCTGGCGCTGCTCAACGGAACTCAGGCGTCCACCGCCTTTGCGCTGCGCGGATTAATTGAAGCTCAGGAGCTGTTTGCGTCTGCAACGGTTTGCGGGGCGCTGACCACCGAAGCCGTGCTGGGCTCTCGTCGTCCGTTTGATGCCCGTATTCATGCCGCACGAGGACAGCGTGGGCAGATTGATGCCGCGACGCTGTATCGTCACGTATTGACCGACACCAGCGCGCTTTCGCAGTCGCATCATAACTGTGAGAAAGTGCAGGATCCGTATTCTCTGCGCTGTCAGCCGCAGGTGATGGGGGCGTGTCTGACGCAAATGCGCCAGGCAATGGATGTTCTGCTGGTCGAAGCCAACGCGGTTTCCGACAACCCGCTGGTATTTGCCGAAGAGGGGGATGTCATTTCCGGCGGTAACTTCCATGCTGAACCGGTGGCGATGGCGGCAGATAATCTGGCGCTGGCGATTGCCGAAATCGGCTCGTTATCGGAGCGACGTATTGCGCTGATGATGGATAAACACATGTCGCAACTGCCGCCGTTTTTGGTGAAAAACGGTGGGGTGAACTCCGGCTTTATGATTGCTCAAGTCACGGCTGCCGCGCTGGCGAGCGAGAACAAAGCGCTGGCGCATCCGCATAGCGTGGACAGCCTGCCAACCTCCGCCAACCAGGAAGATCATGTCTCAATGGCGCCAGCGGCGGGCCGCAGACTGTGGGAGATGGCGGCGAATACGCGCGGCGTGATTGCCGTAGAGTGGCTGGCGGCGTGTCAGGGGATTGACCTGCGTGAAGGGTTAACCTCAAGCCCGCTGCTGGAGCAGGCGCGCCAGACGCTACGTGAGCAGGTTGCCCACTATACACAGGACCGTTTTTTTGCCCCGGATATCGAGTGCGCGACCGAACTGTTAGCGCAGGGCGCGTTGCTGCATTTAGTTCCGGAGTTTCTGTAAAAATGCCGGATGGCGCTGGCGCTTATCCGGCCTACAAACCAGCTCGTAGGCCGGATAAAACGCGTTAGCGTTGCCATCCGGCACGGAGGTTAGCTAAACATCGCCGTAATTGAGGCGCTGGCGAGCGAGTGGAAATGGACGTTAAATCCAACCATCGCGCCGCTGGCGTCCTCATCGACATCAATACGCTCCACATCCAGCGCATGAACCGTAAAGATATAGCGATGGGTTTCCCCTTTCGGCGGCGCAGCGCCACCATAACCGGCTTTACCAAAATCCGTACGGGTCTGAATCACGCCATCCGGTAGCGCAACCAGCCCCGAGCCGTAACCTTGTGGTAAAACCCGGGTATCTGCAGGCAGATTTACCACCACCCAGTGCCACCAGCCGGAGCCGGTTGGCGCATCAGGATCGTAACAGGTCACGACAAAGCTTTTAGTCCCGGCGGGCACATCATCCCATGCCAGATGCGGGGAAATATTATCCCCGTCATATCCCATGCCGTTAAAGACGTGGCGATGAGGAAGCTTTTCGCCATCGCGCAGATCGTTACTGATTAGTTTCATGCTGACTCCTCTCGTTAGCCAAAAAGTGTAGCCAGAAACCGTAGAGCTTACCGCTGGTTAATCGCTAAAAAATGTTGCATTGCGCACAGCCTCGTTGACGGCTTGGGTCAGACGACACAGTTGTTCGGGCTTGATGATGTACGGCGGCATCAGATAAATGAGCTTACCAAACGGTCTTACCCACACGCCCTGTTCGACAAAGAACTTCTGTAAAGCGGCCATATTCACCGGATGCGTGGTTTCGATGACGCCGATGGCACCAAGCACGCGCACGTCGGCGACCCAACGGGAATCAGCCGCCGGGGCGAGCTCTGCCCGCAGTTGCGCTTCTATGTTCGCTACCTGCGAGCGCCACTCGCCGGTTTCGAGTAACGACAGGCTGGCGGAGGCGACGGCGCAGGCCAGTGGATTGCCCATGAAAGTCGGGCCGTGCATAAAACATCCGGCTTCACCGTTGCTGATGGTTTCCGCGACCTGGCGGGTGGTCAGAGTCGCGGAAAGGGTCATTGTCCCGCCGGTTAACGCTTTGCCAAGGCACAAAATATCCGGGGTGATATCGGCGTGTTCACAGGCAAACATTTTGCCGGTGCGACCAAATCCGGTGGCGATTTCATCGGCAATCAACAGGATACCTTCACGGTCACACATCTTACGGATGCGCTTTAACCACTCAGGATGGTACATGCGCATGCCGCCAGCGCCTTGTACGATTGGTTCAAGGATCACCGCCGCAATTTCGTGGCGATGTGCGGCCATCAGGCGGGCGAACGGTACCATATCCAGTTCGTCCCACTCGCCGCCCATGCGGCTTTGCGGGGCGGGCGCAAACAGGTTCTCCGGCAGATAACCCTTCCACAGACTGTGCATCGAGTTGTCGGGATCGCAGACCGACATTGCGCCGAAAGTATCGCCGTGATAACCGTTACGAAACGTCAGGAAACGCTGACGGGATTCACCTTTGGCCTGCCAGTATTGCAGCGCCATTTTCATCGCAACTTCCACGGCGACCGAACCAGAATCCGCGAGAAAAACGCACTCCAGCGCCTCGGGCGTCATCGCCACCAACTGGCGACACAGCGCAATAGCCGGGGCATGGGTAATGCCGCCAAACATCACGTGCGACATGGCATCAATCTGCGTTTTCATCGCGGCATTCAGCTGCGGGTGATTGTAACCGTGGATTGCCGCCCACCAGGATGACATACCGTCAATCAGCCGCTCACCGTTGGCTAATATCAGTTCACAACCTTCGGCACTGGCCACCGGATAAACCGGTAGCGGGGAGGTCATGGAGGTGTAAGGGTGCCAGATATGGCGTTGGTCAAACGCAAGATCGTCCGTTGTCATAATCGACTTGTAAACCAAATTAAAAAGATTTAGGTTTACGAGTCTACACCAAACTAACAACGAAACGTATACCAATATGGCTCATTCTTCTCGCTGGACAATGTCGCAAGTCACCGAATTATTTGAAAAACCGCTATTGGATCTGTTGTTTGAAGCGCAGCAGGTTCATCGTCAGCATTTCGATCCGCGGCAGGTTCAGGTCAGTACGCTGCTGTCGATTAAGACCGGTGCCTGTCCGGAGGACTGCAAATACTGCCCGCAAAGTTCCCGCTATAAAACCGGACTGGAAACGGAACGTTTGATGGAAGTTGAACAGGTTCTGGACTCTGCACGTAAGGCGAAACAAGCCGGTTCAACGCGGTTTTGCATGGGCGCGGCGTGGAAGAACCCGCACGAACGCGATATGCCGTACCTGGAACAAATGGTTCAGGGCGTGAAAGAACTGGGGCTGGAAGCCTGTATGACGCTGGGCACGCTGGACGAATCTCAGGCCCAGCGCCTGGCCAATGCGGGTCTGGACTACTACAACCACAACCTCGATACCTCGCCGGAGTTCTACGGTAATATCATCACCACCCGTTCGTACCAGGAGCGACTTGATACGCTGGATAAAGTGCGTGAGGCGGGGATTAAAGTCTGCTCTGGCGGTATCGTGGGGTTAGGGGAAACGGTTACCGATCGTGCCGGTTTATTGCTGCAACTGGCGAACCTACCCACACCGCCGGAAAGCGTCCCCATTAACATGCTGGTGAAAGTAAAGGGCACGCCGCTGGCCGATAACGACGATGTGGATGCGTTTGATTTTATTCGTACTATCGCTGTCGCGCGCATCATGATGCCGACCTCGTACGTGCGTCTTTCTGCCGGGCGCGAGCAGATGAACGAACAGACCCAGGCAATGTGTTTTATGGCCGGGGCCAACTCGATTTTCTACGGCTGCAAACTGCTCACTACACCCAACCCGAACGAAGACAAAGATCTGCTTTTATTCCGCAAACTCGGTCTGAATCCGCAGCAAACGGCGGTACTGGCGGGTGATAACGAACAGCAGCAACGTCTGGAGCAGACGTTGCGCACCCCGGATACAGACGACTACTACAACGCGGCAACCGTATGACCTGGCAGCAAAAAATTGACGATGCGCTCACTTTGCGTCGTTCTGCTGATGCTCTGCGTCGCCGCTATGCGGTGACACAGGGGGCAGGGCGCTGGTTGTTGGCCGAGGGGCGTCAGTATCTGAATTTTTCCAGTAACGATTATCTGGGGTTGAGTCACCATCCACAGATAGTCTGTGCCTGGCAGCAGGGGGCTGAACGTTTTGGCGTCGGCAGCGGGGGTTCAGGCCATGTTAGCGGCTATTCCATCGCGCATCAGGCGCTGGAAGACGAACTGGCGCAATGGCTGGGTTATTCACGAGCATTGCTGTTCATTTCCGGTTTCGCCGCCAACCAGGCGGTGATCACAGCGTTGATGGGAAAAGATGACCGGATTGTCGCCGACCGCCTCAGCCATGCGTCGTTGCTGGAAGCGGCCAGTCTGAGTCCCGCCGTGTTACGCCGTTTTACCCATAACGACCCGCAACATTTGGCTCGTCTGCTGTCTGCCCCCTGTCCGGGGCAGCAGTTGGTGGTGACCGAAGGCGTGTTCAGCATGGATGGCGACAGCGCACCGCTGGCGGAAATTCACGCTGAGGCGCAACGCCAGAATGCGTGGTTGCTGGTGGATGATGCCCACGGTATAGGCGTTAGCGGTGAGGAAGGGCGCGGCTCATGCTTCCGACAGCAGGTGAAACCTGAGCTGTTAGTGGTGACCTTCGGGAAAGGATTTGGCGTCAGCGGCGCGGCAATCCTGTGTTCAGACAGCGTGGCCGATTATCTGCTGCAGTTTGCCCGTCACCTGATTTACAGCACCAGCATGCCTCCGGCGCAGGCGCAGGCCTTACGCGCCGCGCTGGCGGTGATCCGCAGCCGTGAGGGCGATGAACGCCGGGAAAAACTGGCCATGCTGATCCAACGTTTTCGTGCTGGCCTGGATATTGCGGATTTCACGCTGGCAAACTCAGACAGTGCCATCCAGCCATTGATCGTGGGCGATAACCATAAAGCACTGCAACTGGCGGAGGTTTTACGCGCCCAAGGTTGTTGGGTGACCGCCATCCGGCCTCCTACGGTACCGGTCGGCACCGCCAGATTACGGCTGACGCTGACGCAGGCGCATGAATGCCAGGATATCGACCTCTTGCTGGAGGTGCTGCATGGCGCAGGTCAATAAGCAGGCCATTGCTGCTGCATTTGGACGCGCCGCTTCCCACTATGAACAACATGCCGGGCTACAGTGCCAAAGCGCCGACGCCTTGCTGGCGCTGCTTGGTGAACGGGATTATGCACGGGTACTGGATGCGGGGTGCGGCCCAGGGCGCATGAGTCGCTACTGGCGTGAGCAGGGAAGCGAAGTCAGCGCACTGGATCTTTCTGAACAAATGCTGGCAGAGGCACAGCGGCAAAATGCCGCCCACCACTATCTGCTGGCGGATATTGAAGCCATCCCTCAAAACTCTGCCACTTTTGACCTGGCCTGGAGCAATCTGGCGGTGCAGTGGTGCAGCGATTTACACGGCGCGTTAAGTGAGCTTTGCCGGGTTGTGCGCCCCGGAGGCACGGTGGCGTTTAGTACCCTGGCACACGGCTCGATGCCGGAATTACGCCGGGCGTGGCAAGCGGTAGATGACCGGGAGCACACCAACCGTTTCTTGCCCGTGGAGCAACTTGAAAAGGCTCTGCATGGCTGGGACGTCGAGTATCAGCTTCATCCGGTGACACTGTGGTTTGACGATGCGTTGAGCGCCATGCGCTCGCTCAAAGGGATCGGTGCGACGCATCTCCATGATGGACGCGAACAGCGCGTACTGACCCGTTCACAGCTGCAGCAGTTACAGTTAGCCTGGCCCTCTGTACAGGGAAAATACCCGCTGACGTATCAACTTTTTTTAGGAGTAATTCAACGTGACCAGAACGTATTTTGTCACCGGGACGGACACTGAGGTTGGTAAAACAATTGCCAGCTGTGCGCTCCTGCAGGCCGCGGGGCAATTGGGTTATCGAACGGTCGGCTATAAGCCCGTGGCGTCCGGTAGTGAAATAACGGCTGAGGGTCTGCGTAATAGCGATGCTCTGGCATTACAGCGCAACAGCGCTGTGGCAGTGCACTATACGGCAATCAATCCCTATACCTTTGCCGAACCCACGTCACCGCATATCATCAGCGCTGACGAAGGTCGCCCTATTCAGGCCTCAGTGATGTCTGCGGGGTTACGTAAGCTGGAAGAACAGGCTGACTGGGTGCTGGTGGAAGGCGCTGGCGGTTGGTTTACGCCGCTTTCACCCACGCTGAGTTTTTCTGACTGGGTACAAACAGAACAACTGCCGGTGATTATGGTGGTTGGCGTCAAGCTTGGCTGCATCAACCATGCCATTCTGACTGCGCAAGCGGTACAACAGGCTGGGTTGACGCTGGCGGGGTGGGTCGCCAATGATGTGACTCCGCCAGGGAAACGCCATGCTGAATATATGGCAACGCTGAAACGCGCGATTCCGGCTCCGCTGCTGGGGGAAATCCCATGGCTGGAGGACGAGCCAGAACGCGCAACGACAGGGCACTATCTCGACCTTAGCGTTTTGCCTCTGGCGCCATCCAGTCGTTAAGAAACGGGTCGCTGAGCTGCGCCAGTTGTCCCTGGGCCACATTGCGTCCGCGATGTAACAGGCAATAGCAATCAGCGACCCGACGAATAAACGGCAGGCTTTGCTCTGCGAGCATTATGGCGATGCCCAACTCCTGGCTTAGCCTCACAATCAGGTTCCCCAGCTTGTGGATATACGCCTGGCCCGTTCCTCGCGTAGGCTCATCGAGGATTAGCAGGCGTGGGCGTGTAACCAGCGCGCTGGCGAGTGCGAGCTGGTGCTGATTATCCTCTGATAAGGCAACCCCTTTGGTCTGACGCAGACTGTACAACTGTGGGAAGAGGCTGTATATATCGCTGCTGTTCATCGTTTCGCTTTCTTCAACCGCCTGGCGCGCAATATGCAGATTTTCCTCGACCGTCAGTTGCGAAAAAATCCGTCTCTGTTGTGAAACGGAGTTAATACCCAGCGCAATGCGATTTGCCGCCGGGATCGGACTCAGATCGCGCGGTGGCGCGCCTGCCTGATGCCAGACCATCGTACCGCTTTCGATAGGCAAATTGCCGATGATGCAATTGGCCAGCGTCGTTTTCCCCATCCCCGGAAGTCCCAGCACACCGGTACATTTGCCGGGCTGCAGGTCGAGATCCACATCCCATAGCGTGTGCTGGTTACCGTAATAGTGATTCACTGCGCGAAGACTCAACATAGGTTTTCTCCATCATGAAGTTATCCGCCCGACAGGCCGGGGAGCAGAAGAAAATTGCAAATCTCTTGCCACAAATGGGAAATGCGCGAAAAACAGCGGGATAGCGTGATCCATCGGCAGCGATGTCTGGTTTTTAACGATCCGGGTTAATTTTGCGCACATTGCCAGTGCCTGGTCGCGTCGGGATGGTGCAGGCAGGTAAATGGTGAAAATGCGAGCAAGATCTCGACAGCCTCCAGGGCTCCGTTGGCTGATAAATATAAAAAAATGGCGATAATTTTTTTTTATCCCACCCGAAAAGAGCAAGTCGGTGTTTTTGCCAGGCGGCAGTCAGCACGGGCTGGAGGCAGTTATCCACTATTCCTGTGGATAACCTTGTGTATTAGAGTTAGAAAACACAATGTAAGCGAGAGAAGACGCGGCCTGCGACTAAATTGATGCGAAAGACGGCTCGAGAGAATAGTTATTGAAATACAGAATGTTAGATAAAAGCAATGGCTGTCGCGGAAGTGTCATGCGTTGCCATAAAACTTTCATCTGCCGTCTTGACAAATGTTAAAAAAGTCATTGGTTTGGGGATAACACATTTTTACTGGTGTTTTATCTCGCCAGTGCCAAAATTTTAGCCTGCTCTGACGGGCATTCTGATGGCGTAACAGAAATATTCTGGTGCGTTACTGTTTTTTCATCCAGTATATTTTACTGGCAAAATATACTGCTGCGAGTAAAATTACACACCTGCCCGCCCATTGCTTCAGGTAGCTGCTCATGAGTAAACCGTTCAAACTGAATTCCGCTTTTAAACCCTCTGGCGATCAGCCTGAGGCGATTCGTCGCCTGGAAGAAGGGCTGGAGGATGGTCTGGCGCATCAGACGCTGCTCGGGGTGACGGGGTCGGGGAAGACATTCACTATTGCCAACGTGATTGCGGATTTACAGCGTCCGACGATGGTGCTGGCCCCTAACAAAACCCTCGCAGCCCAGTTGTACGGCGAGATGAAAGAGTTCTTCCCGGATAACGCAGTGGAATATTTCGTCTCCTACTACGACTATTATCAGCCGGAGGCTTATGTCCCGAGCTCTGATACTTTTATCGAGAAAGATGCGTCGGTAAACGAACACATTGAACAGATGCGTTTGTCGGCGACCAAAGCCCTGCTTGAACGGCGGGATGTGGTGGTGGTGGCCTCTGTTTCCGCGATCTATGGTCTGGGCGATCCGGATCTGTATCTGAAGATGATGTTGCATCTGACGGTGGGGATGATTATCGACCAGCGCGCGATCCTGCGCCGGCTTGCTGAACTGCAATACACGCGTAACGATCAGGTATTCCAGCGCGGGACGTTCCGCGTGCGTGGTGAGGTGATCGACATCTTTCCGGCCGAATCTGACGATATCGCGCTGCGTGTTGAACTGTTTGATGAAGAAGTTGAGCGCTTGTCGCTGTTCGACCCGCTAACCGGGCAGGTTGAATCCACTATTTCGCGCTTCACCATTTACCCGAAAACCCACTACGTGACACCGCGCGAACGTATCGTGCAGGCAATGGAAGAAATTAAAGTCGAGCTGGCGGAGCGGCGTAAAGTCCTGCTGGCGAACAACAAACTGGTAGAAGAACAGCGTTTAAGCCAGCGTACGCAGTTCGATCTGGAAATGATGAACGAGCTGGGTTACTGCTCGGGGATTGAAAACTACTCCCGCTATCTGTCCGGGCGCGGCCCTGGCGAGCCGCCGCCGACGCTGTTTGATTACCTGCCTGCCGATGGCCTGCTGGTGGTGGATGAATCCCACGTTACGATTCCGCAAATTGGTGGCATGTACCGTGGCGACCGGGCACGTAAAGAGACCCTGGTCGAATACGGATTCCGTCTGCCGTCGGCGCTGGATAACCGCCCGCTCAAATTTGAAGAATTTGAGGCGTTGGCCCCACAAACCATCTACGTCTCAGCGACGCCGGGCAACTATGAGCTGGAGAAATCCGGTGATGAAGTTGTCGATCAGGTGGTACGACCGACCGGCCTGCTGGATCCGGTCATTGAAGTGCGTCCGGTGGCGACACAGGTTGATGACCTGCTGTCGGAGATCCGCACCCGTGCGGCGATTAACGAACGTGTGTTGGTCACAACGCTCACCAAACGCATGGCGGAAGACCTCACCGAATACCTCGAAGAACACGGCGAGCGGGTGCGCTATCTGCACTCCGACATCGATACCGTGGAACGTATGGAAATCATTCGTGATTTGCGTCTGGGCGAGTTTGACGTGCTGGTTGGTATCAACCTGTTGCGAGAAGGCCTGGACATGCCTGAGGTCTCTCTGGTGGCGATTCTGGATGCGGACAAAGAAGGGTTCCTGCGTTCGGAACGATCGCTTATCCAGACCATAGGTCGAGCGGCGCGTAACATCAACGGTAAAGCGATTCTCTACGGCGATAAAATTACCGCATCGATGGCGAAGGCCATTGGTGAAACCGAACGTCGTCGCGAGAAACAGCAACTGTATAACGAAGAGCACGGTATTACGCCACAGGGGCTGAACAAGAAAGTGGTCGATATTCTGGCGCTGGGTCAGAATATTGCGAAGACCAAAGCGAAAGGTAAAGGGAAGTCGCGTGCCGGGGCGAAATCCGAGGTTGTTGAGCTGGACATGACGCCGAAAGCGCTGCAGCAGAAGATTCACGAGTTAGAAGGTCAGATGATGCAGCATGCCCAGAACCTTGAGTTCGAAGAGGCCGCGACGATCCGCGACCAGTTGCATCAACTGCGCGAGCTGTTTATCGCGGCGTCTTAACGCGTAGCCGGATGGCGGGGTAAACCCTTTATCCGGCCTACAGGGTAGATCGTGTTTGTAGGCCTGATAAGCGCAGCGCATCAGGCAAATACGTTCAACCTAACGCCTGCACCGCTTTCTCCAGCGCGCTATGCAGCAGTTGACGGTCATGACGGTAGGGAATATCGCTGGCCTCCAGTTCATCCTGAATCACAATGCGGTCGGTCATGGCCGAAACATCGACTTTTGGTCCGACAATCACCGCATCAATCACCTTCTTACCAACATATTGCTCAATGATGGCCAGCTTATCGGCAAGCGTCAGGCTGGCGGCAGGCAGGCTGAGTTCGCGTCCCAGATTGCCGATATAAACCATTGGTGCCGGTGTGCGACGCAATGCCTGCGCCATTTCGTCAAGCAGCAATAGCGGCATCAGGCTGGTATAAAAACTCCCCGGTCCTATCAGGATCAGGTCCGCTTCCGCGATGGTTTCAATCGCCTCTCGCGTGGCGGGAACTTTAGGTGAGAGCATTAATTCTTGCGGCAGGGTAGTGAGCTGGTCGATATTTACTTCGCCATACACTTCATGTCCCTGATCGTCGAGCGCCATCAGGTCCACCGGTAGTTCTGACATGGGAATTAAATGTGCATCAACTTTTAGCAGGCTACGAATTAAATTGATGGCTTCCAGAGGCCGCACGCTGAGGTGATCGAGCGCCTTTAACATCAGATTTCCGAGGTTATGGCCGGAAAGTTCGCCATTACCGCCAAAACGATACTCAAACATCGCCGATGCGACGCTTGGTTGGGTAATTAACTGGTTGAGGCAGTTCCGCATGTCTCCCCAGGCAATACCGCCTTCTGAACGGCGAATTCGCCCCGTGGAACCGCCGTTATCGGTGGTCGTGACGATGCCCGTCAGGCGTGAACCTAAAGAAGAAAGTGACGACAGAACGCGTCCTAATCCATGCCCTCCGCCGAGAGCGACAACGCGATCCAGATCTGCCAGCGTACGAGTGCGCATAGTTATTCCTGATATCAATTGATCGGCGTTACAGTAACGTAAATAGCGTGTTTTCAGCAATTATCCAGTCGCCATCTGCAGAAAATAATTTTCTGCGATCTACCCCTTTCTGACGACATCCACCTGATAGCAAGATGATGTATATCAATGCAAAACGATGGTTTTTGCTTATTCTGTAGCGAAATTGCACGATCATGCCGCTATATACATATTTATACAGCGAAAGTGTACATGGCAAAAGTGTCATTTACACGCTAGTATCGGCATAACCACAATGTACTCGAAGCATGACGAGTATAAACACTCTAGCCTCTGCACCTGGGTCAAATGATACGGTGCTTTGGCCGTGACGATACGTGAATACGATTGTCACCAGGGCGCAGGAAGAAATGACTTCGCCTCCCGTATTTGGAAAGGTGTACATGGGCTCTCAACTTACCGATGCATTCGCGCGTAAGTTTTACTACTTGCGTTTGTCGATTACCGATGTGTGTAACTTTCGTTGCACTTACTGTCTGCCAGATGGCTATAAGCCAGGTGGTGTGACTAATAACGGCTTTCTGACCGTTGATGAAATTCGCCGCGTCACGCGTGCGTTCGCCAGCCTGGGAACGGAAAAAGTGCGTCTGACAGGTGGCGAACCGTCACTGCGTCGCGATTTTACCGACATTATTGCTGCCGTACGTGAAAACGACGCCATCCGTCAGATTGCGGTAACCACCAATGGTTATCGTCTGGCGCGCGATGCTGCTGCCTGGCGCGATGCCGGACTGACCGCGCTCAACGTCAGCGTCGACAGCCTGGATGCCCGTCAGTTTCACGCCATTACCGGGCAGGATAAGTTTCAGCAGGTGATGGCGGGGATTGACGCCGCCTTCGATGCCGGTTTTGAAAAAGTGAAAGTCAACACCGTGCTGATGCGCGACGTAAACCATCATCAACTGGACACCTTCCTCGCCTGGGTTCAACCACGGCCGATTCAGCTACGTTTTATTGAACTGATGGAAACGGGTGAGGGCAGCTCTCTCTTCCGCAAACACCATATCTCCGGGCAGGTACTGCGCGATGAACTGCTTAAGCGCGGCTGGATCCACCAGTTACGCCAGCGCAGCGACGGTCCGGCTCAGGTTTTCTGTCATCCTGACTATGCCGGTGAAATTGGTCTGATCATGCCTTATGAGAAAGACTTCTGCGCCACCTGCAATCGCCTGCGTGTTTCATCCGTCGGCAAACTTCATCTGTGTTTATTTGGTGAAGGCGGGGTGAACTTGCGTGATTTGCTGACCGACGACGCCCAGCAGGCTGCGCTTGAAGAACGTATCTCTGCCGCGTTGCTGGAGAAAAAGCAGACCCATTTCCTGCATCAGAACAATACCGGTATTACGCAAAACTTATCTTACATTGGCGGCTGATCGCTAAAAGGAGTTTCTCATGAGTCAGGTAAGCGCTGAATTTATCCCGACACGCATTGCTATTCTTACTGTTTCCAACCGTCGTGGCGAAGAAGATGACACCTCCGGCCATTATCTGCGCGACTCGGCGCAAGAAGCGGGTCATCAGATTGTTGATAAGGCGATTGTCAAAGAGAACCGCTATGCGATTCGCGCTCAGGTTTCAGCCTGGATTGCCAGTGACGATGTGCAAGTGGTGCTCATTACTGGCGGCACTGGGTTAACCGAAGGGGACCAGGCACCGGAAGCGCTGCTGCCGCTGTTTGACAGAGAAGTTGAAGGGTTTGGCGAAGTCTTCCGTATGCTGTCGTTTGAAGAGATTGGTACCGCGACGCTGCAGTCTCGAGCGGTTGCCGGGGTGGCCAATAAAACGCTGATTTTCGCCATGCCGGGGTCGACCAAAGCGTGTCGTACCGCCTGGGAGAATATCATTGCGCCGCAGCTTGATGCCCGTACGCGTCCGTGTAATTTCCACCCACATTTGAAGAAATAAGTATGTCGCAACTGACTCATATTAACGCCGCTGGCGAAGCGCACATGGTGGATGTCTCCGCCAAGGCGGAAACCGTACGCGAGGCGCGTGCTGAAGCATTCGTGACCATGCGTAGCGAAACGCTGGCGATGATTATCGATGGTAGTCATCATAAAGGTGATGTTTTCGCCACGGCGCGTATTGCGGGTATTCAGGCCGCCAAACGTACCTGGGATCTTATCCCGCTGTGCCATCCGCTGATGCTGAGCAAGGTCGAAGTCAATCTTCACGCCGAGCCGGAGCACAATCGCGTACGCATTGAAACGCTGTGTCGCCTGACCGGTAAAACCGGCGTTGAAATGGAAGCGTTAACAGCAGCCTCCGTGGCGGCGTTGACCATCTACGATATGTGCAAAGCAGTGCAAAAGGATATGGTGATTGGTCCGGTGCGTCTGCTGGCAAAAAGCGGCGGCAAGTCCGGAGATTTTAAGGTAGATGCGCATGATTAAGGTTCTCTTCTTTGCTCAGGTACGCGAACTGGTGAACACCGATGCGTTAGAAGTTGCCGCCGAGTTTGCAACGGTAGAAGCGCTGCGCAAGCATCTTGCGGCAAAAAGCGATCGCTGGGCGTTGGCGCTGGAAGACGGCAAGCTGCTGGCGGCGGTAAACCAGACGCTGGTCAGTTTTGATCATCCTCTTAACGCGGGTGATGAAGTCGCTTTCTTCCCGCCGGTAACCGGAGGCTAAAATGGCTGAAACGCGAATTGTTGTTGGCCATGCGCCGTTTCGCGTCGGGGATGAGTATCCCTGGCTGGCAGAGCGCGATGAAGACGGCGCGGTAGTCACTTTCACCGGTAAAGTGCGCAATCACAATCTCGGTGACAGCGTTAAGGCGTTAACGCTGGAACACTATCCGGGAATGACCGAAAAAGCGCTGGCGGAAATCGTCGACGAAGCGCGTTCGCGCTGGCCGCTGGGCCGGGTAACGGTGATCCATCGTATTGGCGAACTGTGGCCGGGCGATGAAATTGTTTTTGTCGGTGTGACCAGTGCACATCGTAGTAGCGCGTTTGATGCCGGGCAATTCATTATGGATTACCTGAAAACGCGTGCGCCGTTCTGGAAACGCGAAGCCACGCCAGAAGGTGAACGTTGGGTCGACGCCCGCGACAGCGATAAGCAAGCAGCAAAACGCTGGTAGAGTACAATTGGTTTAGGCACATACTGACTCAGGAGATTGTCATGGACCGATTCCCACGATCCGATTCTATTGTGCAGGCCCGTTCCGGCCTGCAAACCTACATGGCGCAGGTCTACGGCTGGATGACCTGTGGGTTGTTACTGACGGCGTTTATTGCATGGTACGCGGCGAATACGCCTGCGGTGATGATGTTTGTCTTTTCCAGCAAAATTACCTTCTTTGGGCTGATCATTGCACAGCTGGCGCTGGTATTTGTCCTGTCCGGCATGGTGCAAAAGCTCAGTGCTGGAATGGCAACGACGCTGTTTATGCTCTACTCGGCGTTAACCGGTCTGACGCTATCAAGCATTTTCATTGTCTATACCTATTCGTCTATCGCCAGTACCTTTGTGGTCACCGGCGGGATGTTCGGTATCATGAGTTTGTACGGCTACACCACCAAACGCGATCTCAGCGGCTTTGGCAACATGCTGTTTATGGCGTTAATTGGTATCGTTCTGGCCTCGTTGGTTAACTTCTGGCTGAAGAGCGAAGCGCTGATGTGGGCGGTGACCTACATTGGGGTGATTGTGTTTGTCGGCCTGACCGCCTATGACACGCAAAAGCTGAAAAATATCGGTGAGCAAATTGACCTACGCGACAGTTCCAACTTGCGTAAATACGCCATTCTTGGGGCCTTAACGCTGTATCTGGACTTCATCAACCTGTTCCTGATGCTGCTGCGTATTTTCGGTAATCGTCGTTAATTCTCTGTTGCCGGATGGCGCCACGCTTATCCGGCCTACCGCTTGGTATCGAAAGTAGGCCGGATAAGGCGTTAAGCCGCATCCGGCACTACAGTCACGGTGATTTAGCCATCGCTTCCTCGTTTTTTACCCGCGCTTTTTCGCCCAACTTCGCTATCAGGTTTTTCCTCCTGCATCCTCGGTTTGAATGCGATCTTGTGTTTCGATCGCGGGTTGTGCTGGCGGCTCCACTTCAGTCAGGCGCGGAGTGTGTGCCGGTAGCCAACCGACCAGTGCCGGGAAGTGGCGTAAAAAGTGAAATGCTAATACGCTTTTGGTCAGGTTCCACCAGGTGCGTCTGGGTAACATTGATTCATCAACTCGCTGGCAGTCCTGCGCAATAATGGGATTCAGGTTGTCGCGCAGGATCTGATTGAAAGCACGGTCATGAATAATGAGATTGGCTTCCAGATTTAGCGACAGACTGAGCGGGTCAAGATTGCTGGACCCGACGGTAGCCCAGTGATCGTCCATCAGCGCCACTTTGCCATGCAGCGGCTTGCGGTGATATTCGTAGACGTGGACGCCCCCTTTGACCAGATAGTTATACAGCAGCCGGGCGCCCACTTTCACAATGGGTATATCAGGCTCGCCCTGAACAATGAGTTTTACCCGTACGCCGCGTCGTGCTGCTTTACGCAGGGCATGCAACAGACGATAACCGGGGAAGAAATAGGCATTGGCAATAATCACTTCCCGCTTTGCCTGCGCGAGCATTTTCAAATAATGGCGTTCAATATCATCGCGATGTTCCTCGTTATCACGCCAGACGAACAGCGCCTGCGCTTCACCGGGGCGATGATTTTCGACTGCCCGGTGATGCCGTCGCCACCAGCGGCGTACGGCGCTTTGTCCCGGCAGGTTTTCCAGCACGAATGTCAGAATATCAACCACAATCGGACCTTCAACACGCACAGCGTAATCTTGCTTGGCTTCCGGCCCGTAGTCAGACATGTGTTCGGCGGAGTAATTAATACCGCCGACGAAGGCGATGCGATCGTCAATGACCACAATTTTGCGATGCATCCGGCGAAACAGATTGGTGCGCATCCCGAACAGGCGTGGGCGCGGATCGTAATAACGGAAAACAATACCCGCCGCGGTTAACTCTTCGACAAAGCTGTCGCTTAGATCCGGTGAGCCGTAGCCGTCCAGCAACACCTCTGCGGCGATCCCGCGGTGTGCGGCAGCGAGCAGTGCGGCATGTAGCTGTTTCCCGACCGCATCTTCAAACCAGATAAAGGTCTCCAGAATGATTTTTTGCTCCGCGTGCTCAATCGCGTGAAATACGGCGGGATAGTACTGATCGCCATTTTCCAGTAGCTGAATTTGATTGCCTTCACGCCAGCCAGTTTTCATACACGAATCTCCGCACTCAGAGGGGCATGATCGGACAAATGTCGCCAGTGACGCAGCGCCAGCGTCGTTGGGGTACTGGCATTCGCGTTTTTCACATAGATCCTGTCCAGACGCAGCAGGGGAAACTGCACCGGAAATGTTCGCGCCGGGCGACCGTGAGCGCGGGTAAAAATCTCGTCAAGGCCGGCCTGGCTCTTCAACGGATAATTTGCCTGTTGTCGCCAGTCGTTAAAATCGCCAGCAACCACCACGGGATCCGCGTTGGGCAGGGCATTGACCCAATTTGCCAGCATGCTGAGCTGTGCCTGGCGATGGGCTTCACGCAAACCGAGGTGGACGCACATCACATGAATCGGGCGGGAAAGCATCGGCGGCACAATGCGACAGTAAAGCACACCGCGTTTTTCACTCGTGCCAACGGATACATCACGGTTTTCATAATGCTCAATGGGGTAGCGCGATAGCACGGCGTTGCCGTGATGCCCCTGTGAATACACGGCATTGCGCCCGTAGGCGAAATCGCGCCACATGGTGTCGGCCAGAAACTCGTAATGGCTGGTATCCGGCCAGTTTTCTATCTGCAGTGAGTGTACGTCGTGAGCGCCCAGCACTTCCTGCAGGCACACAATATCTGCGCCAACTGCCCTGACGGCATCCCGCAGCTCGGGCAAAATAAAGCGTCTGTTAAAGGCGGTGAAACCCTTGTGAGTGTTAATGGTGAGCACATTGAATGAAAATCGGTCTGCTGATTCGCTCATGATTCTCCCGTTGGCGTCACTTTCCTGACTCTCTCCATCATCCTTCGGGATGGGGGGTTTGACCGTATCGCGAATTCTGTGGCGAAATAAATAGTGTAGTCGCCGTCACAAAAAGATGCGGTGTTGCGGAATTTTCCGTAAAGTCCGGTACTCTGAATAATTAGTTAAAAATCCTTCAGGAGAAAAGCCATGAGGTGGCAACAACGTGTTCGTGTCGCAACGGGTCTAAGTTGCTGGCAGATTGTGTTGCATTTACTGGTAGTGGCGTTGCTGGTAATGGGCTGGATGAGCGGCAAGCTGGTGCACGTCGGCCTGGGATTATGCGTCGTGTATGGCGTAACGGTTATCTTAATGCTGGCATTGCAACGTCACCATGAACAGCGCTGGCGTGATGTGGCTGACGTGCTGGAAGAGCTGACGACCACGTGGTATTTCGGTGCGGCAATGATCGTACTGTGGTTACTGTCGCGTGTGCTGCAAAACAACGTGTTACTGGCGCTGGCGGGGCTGGCGATCCTTGCCGGACCCGCAGTGGTCTCGCTGTTGGCGAAAGACAAAAAGTTACATCACTTTGCGTCTAAACATC
>NZ_SZWR01000001.1:62728-67445 GCF_005280875.1 Citrobacter sp. wls827 | reverse complement strand
GCTATCACCAATAGCGGCCACAAACTTCCCCAGACAATCTGCAGACTCGCATCCTTCAGGTAAATCTGTTTTGTGATGTCCGTAAAGTGACGGATCGGGTTTATCCATGTCAGATTCTGCAACCACACAGGCATATTTTCGACCGGAGAGACATATCCGGACAGCAAAATCGCCGGCATCATAAAGACAAAGACGCCGATAAATGCCTGCTGCTGTGTCGCGCACAGTGACGAAATCAGCAAGCCAAATCCCACCAGCGACAGTCCGTAAATCACCATCGTGAAGTAGAACAGCCCCAGTGAACCGGCAAACGGGATGTGATAGGCCCAGATGCCGATTGCCAGTACGATGGTGGCCTGAAAGGTGGCAACAATCAGTGCCGGCACCGCTTTACCGATGAAAATCTGCCAGGTGGTAAGCGGGGAAACCAGCAGTTGATCCAGCGTGCCTTGCTCGCGCTCGCGAGCAACCGAGAGCGAGGTGACGATCATTACGCCGATAGTGGTGATCATGGCGATCAGCGACGGAACCACGAACCATTTGTAATCCAGATTCGGGTTGTACCAGTTACGCACGACCAGCTCGCTGTTGTTTGGTTTCGGCTTGCCGTCCATCAACTCCTGCTGATACGTCTTAACGATTTGCTGCAGATAATTTGCGGCAATCTGCGCGCTGTTGGAGTTGCGCCCATCGAGAATTAGCTGCATGGGTGCCTGCTGGAAAGTATCCAGATTACGCGAGAAGTCTGCCGGGAAGCGCACCAGTAGCAGTGCTTTTTGCGTGTCGATGGTGGGTTGGATTTCCTGGGGACTTTTTAGCAGCAGAATATGGGTAAAGGCGCTGGCGCGGGCGAAGCGTTGGGTTAACTCCACCGAATGTTTACCGTTGTCTTCGTTATAGATAGCGATAGTGGCGTTGGTCACTTCCAGCGTTGCCGCAAACGGGAACAGGATCACCTGAATCAGCACCGGTAAAATCAGAATGGCTCGCGTTTGCGGTTCGCGTAGCAGCGATTGCAGCTCTTTACGAATTAACGTCCATAAGCGATGAAACATGCCCGTCCCCTTAATCCAGCCGACGTTTGGTTTTCAGCCACGTCAGGCCAATAAACATTACCGCCGAAGCGATTAAAAACAGCACGTTGATAATTAGCACCACTGGAATATTTCCCGCCAGAAACAGGCTTTGCAGGGTGCTGACGAAATAACGCGCCGGAATAATGTAGGTTACCGCCCGGATAATCGCGGGCATGCTGTCTATCTGGAAGATAAAACCTGACAGCATAATCGAGGGCAGGAAAGCGGCGTTCAGCGCGACCTGCGCGGCGTTAAACTGGTTGCGGGTGATAGTCGAAATCAACAGGCCCATGCCGAGCGTACTCAGCAGAAACAGGCTGGTAATGAAAAACAGGATCAGCAGCGAGCCGCGATAGGGCACGCCAAGAATAAATACCGACACCAGCATGCACAGCAGCATCGCCAGCATGCCGAGGAAATAATAGGGGATCAGTTTGCACAGCAGCAGCTCGACGCGGGTGACTTCGGTAGACAGCAGCGCCTCCATGGTTCCGCGTTCCCATTCGCGCGCCACCACTAATGAGGTGAGGATCGCGCCAATCACCGTCATTATGATGGTCACCGCTCCGGGAATAATAAAGTGCTGGCTGATGGCTGCCGGGTTAAACCAGTAGCGGGTCTGCACGTCGATCAAGGGCTTGAATGATTCTCCCCGGTCTTCCGCCCGCTGTTGTTGCCAGATCTGCCAGATACCTTCGACATAACCCTGTACAAAGTTGGCGGTATTCGGTTCGCTGCCGTCGGTGATCACCTGGAGCGGCGCCACGTCGTTGGGTCGCGCCATCTGCTGGGCAAAATCCACCGGGATCACCACCAGCCCGCGAATGCGCCCGGCCTGCATTTTCTCAATCAATTCCTGACGGTTATCGCTGATGGTAGCGTCAATATACGGCGAGCCGGTCATGGTATGGGTAAAATCCAGCGCCTCCTCGCTTTGCTGTTCGAGCAAAATCCCTACCCGCAGCTTGCTGGAGTCGAGGTTGATCCCGTAGCCGAAGATAAACAGCAGCAGCAGCGGGATCACGACGGCAATCAGCCAACTGCTGGGATCGCGGACGATCTGGCGGGTTTCTTTCACGCACAGCGCGCGTACGCGACGCCAGGAGAGGGCGGAATTACTCATGCGCGTGCTCCTTATCCCAGTCATTGATTAGCGTGATAAACGCCTGTTCCATCGTTGGGTCCGGCGTGTCGCTATCGGCTGCTTGTGCTTTCAGGTCATCAGGCGTGCCGCTGGCAATCAGTTTGCCGCGATACACCAGCCCGATACGGTCACAGTATTCCGCCTCATCCATAAAGTGGGTGGTCACCATCACCGTGACGCCTTTTTCCACCATGCTGTTGATATGCAGCCAGAACTCCCGACGGGTGAGGGGATCGACTCCGGAAGTGGGTTCATCGAGGAACAGGATATCGGGTTCATGCATCAGCGAGCAGGCCAGTGCCAGGCGCTGCTTAAAGCCCAGCGGCAGATCGTCGGTGGCGTGAGACGCGATGCTTTTCAAACCGAATGCCTCGCTCATACGATCAATTTTGTCTTTCTGCGCACGGCCACGCAGACCGTAGACGCCGGAGAAAAAGCGCAGGTTCTGCTCAACGGTCAGGTTGCCGTACAGGGAGAATTTTTGCGCCATATAGCCCAGATGCTGGCGTGCTTTGCCGGAGCTGACTTTCAGATCCATGTCCAGCACCAGCGCTTTGCCGGAGGTGGGAACCAGCAGGCCGCACATCATTTTAAAGGTGGTGGATTTACCGGCACCGTTGGGCCCTAGCAGGCCAAAAATCTCACCACGTTGTACGGAAAAGTCTACGTGGTCGGTCGCGGCAAAATCGCCAAACTTCTTGGTCAGCGCTTTGGCTTCGATCACCGTTTCGCCAGGCGTGCCTTCCACGGTATGCAGGATAGCGCCCAGTGGCGATTCCGATGTCCCGGCTCCGCCGAGTAAATCGATAAAGGCATCCTCGAAGCGGGGAGTCGTTTCGCTGATGTTAATCTCCGGCATGCCGTCTGCCCGACGAATATCGTCCGCAGTGGCTGCTTTTTTCAGGATTAAGCGTACCGATTTCCCCTGAATCATCCCGTCGCTGACCTGCGGTAGTTTTAATGCCCGCTGCAGCAATCGACGGTTATTTTCCTGCGGACTGCTCATCAGGAAACTGCGGCCCGCCATGGTTTGCGTCAGTCGCGTCGGTTCACCCTGATACAACAGTTCGCCTTCGTTCATCAGCAGTACATCGCGGCACTGCTCTGCTTCATCCAGATACGAGGTGCTCCAGAGGATCAACATGCCATCCCCGGCCAGCTCATGAACCATTTGCCACAGTTCACGACGGGAGATGGGGTCCACACCGACACCCGGTTCATCCAGCAACAATACTTTGGGTTCGCCGACCAGCGTACAGGCCAGCCCGAGCTTCTGTTTCATCCCACCGGAAAGTTTGCCCGCCAGTCGTCCGGTAAATGGCCCCAGCGAGGTAAATTCCAGCAGGCGGGCAAAGGTTTTTTCTCGCGCTTCGCCGGTGACGCTACGCAAATCAGCATAGAGATTGAGGTTCTCCATGACGGTTAAATCTTCATACAGGCCAAATTTCTGCGGCATATAGCCCAGTACCGCATGCAGCGCGCTGTCGTCCTTGATAGGGTCAAAGCCAATCACCGCAGCACTTCCGGCATCGGGTTTTAACAATCCCGCCAGCATGCGCATCAACGTGGTTTTCCCCGCGCCGTCCGGCCCGACAAGTCCGGTCACGTAGCCTGCATGCACGGTGCAGTCGAGCGGGGCAACGGCCGGTTTTTCCATTCCGGCAAAGTTTTTTGTCAGCCCTTTGAGCGTAATAACGGCATCATTCATGCCGTGCCTCGTCACTGAATTTGATCGTTACCGGCATTCCCTGGCGCAGCGCATCGTCCGCGTCGGTCACCACAATACGCAGGCGATAAACCAGGTCGGTGCGCAGGTCAGGGGTTTCAACTGTTTTCGGCGTAAACTCGGCAGTAGGCGACACGAAGCCGATTTTACCGTGATACGGTTTGTCCGGACGGCCATCGGTGTAGAGCAGGATCTCACGTCCCGGCTGTGCCTGGCTCAGATTCCGCTCATCTACGTAGGCGCGAACCCAAACCGGACGCGTGAGTGACAGCGTCAGTACCGTACCGCCTGCGCTTAGCATACTGCCGGGTTCGACTGCACGGGTAAGCAGCGTACCGTCAGATGGAGAGGTCAGCGTGGTGTCGTGTAAATTAAGCTCAGCCTGTGCCAGCTCAGCCTGAGCCTGTTCGAGCGTGGCTTTCGCCTGTTCGATGTCCTGCACACGATTACCGCTGCGATATTGGCTGAGTTTGTCCTGTGCGGATTTCAACGAGGCTTGCGCCTGGTCACGTGATGAACGGGCGTTTTCCAGGTCGTTAGCGGAGATGGTGCGGCT
Source organism: Citrobacter sp. wls827 (assembly GCF_005280875.1). Classification (NCBI taxonomy): domain Bacteria; kingdom Pseudomonadati; phylum Pseudomonadota; class Gammaproteobacteria; order Enterobacterales; family Enterobacteriaceae; genus Citrobacter; species Citrobacter sp. wls827. Next base: position 62,943 of record NZ_SZWR01000001.1, on the reverse strand, counting down.
TTTCCACAATCCAACCTGTCGATTATAAAAGTTCTGTGCGTAATCATAGGCAGCCTGTGCCTGTTTGACGGCCGCTGCCGCCTGGGCGATCTCTTCAGCGCGATACCCGGCCAGCATCAGATCGTATTGCGCCTGGGCAGCGGCAACATTGGCTTTGGCCTGCATCAATGCGTTTTCATACGGTGCGCGGTCCAGTTCGCCCAGCACCTGACCGG
>NZ_SZWR01000001.1:60607-62683 GCF_005280875.1 Citrobacter sp. wls827 | reverse complement strand
GTAATCGCATCGCCTTCATCAACCGCCAGCGAGGCCAGCCTGCCGCCAACGCGAAAACTCAGGTTGACGCTACGGATATCGACATTGCCGTACAGCGTCAGGCCATTATCTTGCCGACTTTGATACCACCACGTTCCACCGGCAATCACGGCAACGAGGGCCGCGATAACCAGCCCGAGAACGACAGGTTTTTTCATGACTCCAGACTCCTTTGCGTTAAGCCTTGCAGAATAAGATCGATGTGACAGGTGATCGTTTGATCAATCAGCGCGGTTTTATCTTCATCAAATTGTGACCAACCCGTACGCAACAGAATGGTTTCTTTCCCCAGACGAAAGGCCAGCACCTCGCCGAGGATGGCGTGGGTATGCAGAATCATTTGGGTATCGTTGGCATCGCCGCCGGTATAGGCGGCAATCAGGCGCGTTAAGTGTGTATGCAGCGGATTGATAACCTGGTCGTGCACCAGTTGATAAGCCGCGGTGGGGGAAAGCTGTTCCCGCGAAATAAATTTGCTCAGGTTTACGGTGTCGTCCTGGGTGAGCAACATGATCATATTTTTGCAGGCGCGCAGGATTAATTCGCGCATCGCGCCACGATCCGGTTCTGGCTGAGCGAATAAACGCTCGGCCTCTTCAGCGTGCGGACGAAACTGTGAGCCGATAAAATCGGCAATCCACTGGGCGCAGGCGAGATATAAATCCTCTTTTGAGCCAAAATAGTAGGTGATAGCCGCTATATTTTGCCCGGCCTGCGCGGCGATATCGCGCGTGGTGGCGTGCAGACCATACTCGCCGAATTGTGCCAATGCGGCGGCAATGAGTTGGTTCTTCGCCTGTTCACCTTTGGTTGTCATGGTGGGTGTATTCATAGCATGACCTGATCTTAATCAATCGATTGATTAAGATTATGACTGATATGCAGCCTTGTCCAGTCCGGACCGTTATTTCCCTCGCAGGGATAATTTATGCGGCACATCACAAAAACTGCTACACTCCGCCCCTTCATGACATTGTGGTTTTTGTCATCTCTATTGTATGTATCTCCCTGAAAACGACACCGGTAACGGTCAGGGCGGTTCGGAGTTGTTATGTCTTTTGATTCCCTTGGTTTAAACCCTGAAATTTTACGTGCCGTTGCCGAACAGGGTTACCGTGAACCTACCCCTATTCAGCAACAGGCGATCCCTGCCGTGCTGGAAGGCCGCGATCTGATGGCCAGCGCCCAGACCGGTACGGGGAAAACGGCAGGTTTTACCCTGCCGCTGTTGCAGCACCTGATTACCCATCAGCCGCATGGTAAAAGCCGTCGCCCGGTGCGTGCGCTGATCCTCACGCCAACCCGCGAACTGGCTGCTCAAATTGGCGAAAACGTACGTGATTACAGTAAGTATCTGAACATCCGCTCGCTGGTGGTCTTCGGCGGCGTCAGTATTAACCCGCAGATGATGAAACTGCGCGGCGGCGTAGATGTGCTGATTGCCACGCCTGGTCGTTTGCTCGATCTGGAACACCAGAATGCGGTGAAACTGGATCAGGTTGAGATCCTGGTACTCGATGAAGCTGACCGCATGCTGGATATGGGCTTTATTCACGACATTCGTCGCGTTCTGGCGAAGCTGCCGGCAAAACGCCAGAACCTGCTGTTCTCAGCAACGTTCTCTGACGATATTAAGTCGCTGGCCGAAAAGCTGCTGCACAATCCGCTGGAAATCGAAGTGGCGCGCCGTAATACCGCCTCAGAGCAGGTGACTCAGCACGTTCATTTCGTGGATAAAAAACGTAAACGTGAGCTGCTGTCACAGATGATTGGTCAGGGCAACTGGCAGCAGGTGCTGGTGTTTACCCGTACCAAACACGGTGCGAACCATCTGGCTGAACAGTTGAATAAAGACGGCATCCGCAGCGCGGCAATCCACGGTAACAAATCTCAGGGAGCGCGTACCCGTGCGCTGGCCGATTTTAAATCCGGGGATATTCGCGTGCTGGTGGCGACCGATATTGCCGCGCGTGGCCTCGATATCGAAGAGTTGCCACACGTGGTGAACTACGAGCTGCCAAACGTCCCGGAAGATTA
>NZ_SZWR01000001.1:54030-60550 GCF_005280875.1 Citrobacter sp. wls827 | reverse complement strand
TGGCCGTACCGGGCGTGCCGCCGCTACCGGCGAAGCGTTGTCTCTGGTGTGCGTCGATGAACACAAGTTGTTGCGTGACATCGAGAAGCTGCTGAAAAAAGAGATCCCGCGTATTGCAACGCCAGGCTATGAGCCGGATCCCTCCATTAAAGCTGAGCCGATCCAGAACGGTCGCCAGCAGCGTGGCGGCGGTGGTGGTCGCGGGCAGGGCGGAGCAGGGCGTGGCCAGCAGCCGCGTCGTCAGGATGGCGGTGCGCCAAAAGCGAAACCGCGTAGCGGCGAAGGCAAACCGGCAGGCGATAAGCCTCGTCCGCCGCGCCGTCCGCGCAAACCATCTTCCGCACAGTAATTGCGAGCCCGGCCGAAAGGTCGGGCTTTTCTTTTTGCGACACGTCCCAGAAAGTGCCACAATAGTGGCTGTTTATACAGTATTTCAGGTTTTCTCATGGCACTTACGGCTGCGTTAAAAGCGCAAATCGCCGCCTGGTATAAGGCGCTTCAGGAACAGATCCCCGATTTTATCCCCCGTGCGCCGCAGCGGCAGATGATTGCTGACGTCGCGAAAACGCTGGCAGGTGAAGAAGGACGGCATCTGGCGATTGAAGCGCCGACCGGAGTGGGGAAAACCCTGTCGTATCTGATTCCCGGTATTGCCATCGCGCGTGAAGAACAGAAAACGCTGGTGGTCAGTACCGCTAACGTTGCGTTGCAGGATCAGATCTACAGCAAAGACCTGCCGTTGCTGCGTAAAATCATCCCCGATCTGCGTTTTACCGCTGCTTTTGGTCGTGGTCGTTATGTCTGCCCGCGCAATTTGGCCGCGCTGGCCAGTACCGAACCCAATCAACAGGATCTGCTGGCCTTTCTCGACGATGACCTGACGCCAAATAATCAGGAAGAACAAAAGCGCTGTGCCAGGTTGAAAGGCGATCTCGACAGCTATAAGTGGGACGGGCTGCGCGATCACACCGATATCGCCATTGACGACGGACTCTGGCAGCGTCTGAGCACCGATAAAGCCAGCTGTCTGAATCGCAACTGTCACTACTATCGTGAATGCCCTTTTTTTGTCGCCCGCCGCGAGATTCAGGAAGCCGAAGTGGTGGTGGCTAATCATGCGCTGGTGATGGCGGCAATGGAAAGCGAAGCCGTTTTGCCGGAGCCGAAAAACCTGTTGCTGGTCCTTGATGAAGGTCACCATTTGCCGGACGTCGCCCGCGATGCGCTGGAGATGAGTGCAGAAATCAGCGCCCCATGGTATCGACTTCAGTTGGATCTGTTCTGCAAATTAGTGGCGACCTGCATGGAGCAGTTCCGCCCGAAAACCACGCCGCCGCTGGCGAATGCCGAGCGGTTGAACGGTCACTGTGAAGAGCTGTATGAACTGATTGCTTCACTTAATAACATCCTCAATCTCTATATGCCCGCTACCCAGGAAGCGGAACACCGCTTTGCAATGGGAGAACTGCCTGGTGAAGTGATGGAGATCTGCCAGCGGCTGGCGAAACTGACGGAAATGCTGCGCGGCCTGGCAGAACTGTTCCTCAACGATCTCAGTGAAAAAACCGGTACCCACGATATTGTGCGTCTGCATCGGGTTATTTTGCAGATGAACCGGGCATTGGGCATGTTCGAGGCGCAAAGCAAATTGTGGCGTCTGGCGTCGCTGGCACAGTCGTCAGGCGCGCCGGTGAGTAAATGGGCGACGCGCGAGGTGCGTGACGGACAGATCCACGTCTGGTTTCACTGCGTGGGGATCCGCGTGAGCGATCAGCTCGAAAGACTGCTGTGGCGTAGCGTACCGCATATTATTGTCACCTCTGCCACGCTGCGTTCTCTCAATAGCTTCTCGCGTCTGCAGGAGATGAGCGGTCTGAAAGAAAAAGCGGGAGATCGCTTTGTTGCACTGGACTCACCGTTTAACCACGTTGAACAGGGCAAAATCGTCATTCCGCAGATGCGCTACGAACCGTTAATTGATAACGAAGAGCAGCATATCGCGGAAATGGCCGCCTATTTCCGCGAGCAACTGGAAAGTAAAAAGCATCAGGGCATGTTGGTGCTTTTTGCCAGCGGACGGGCGATGCAGCGTTTTCTTGAGCACGTTACCGATCTGCGCTTGCTGCTGCTGGTACAGGGCGACCAGCCGCGCTATCGTCTGGTGGAGTTACACCGAAAGCGGGTGGAAAACGGTGAACGCAGTGTACTGGTTGGACTGCAATCTTTTGCCGAAGGTCTGGATTTGAAAGGCGAATTGCTGACCCAGGTACATATTCACAAAATCGCGTTTCCGCCCATCGATAGTCCGGTAGTGGTCACTGAGGGCGAGTGGCTGAAAAGCCTGAACCGCTACCCTTTTGAGGTGCAAAGCTTACCAGCAGCGTCGTTCAATTTGATCCAGCAGGTGGGGCGACTCATTCGTAGCCATGGCTGCTGGGGTGAAGTTGTGATCTACGATAAGCGGTTGTTGACCAAAAACTATGGCAAGCGTTTACTGAATGCGTTACCCATTTTTCCGATAGAGCAGCCTGCTGTGCCAGACGTTATAGTAAAACCAAAAGAAAAAACGAAACCCACGCGCCGCCGTCGGCGTTAACGATGCGAGCAACAGGAAAGGAGTTATCGATGGATTACCGCAAAATCATCAAAGAGATTGGGCGAGGTAAAAATCACGCGCGTGACCTGGACCAGGATACTGCTCGCGGACTGTATACCCATATGCTGAATGGCGATGTACCGGATCTTGAAATGGGCGGCGTGCTGATTGCGTTGCGCATTAAAGGCGAGGGAGAAGCGGAAATGCTGGGCTTTTACGAAGCGATGCAAAACCACACCATTCGCCTGACGCCGCCGGTTGCCAAACCCATGCCCATTGTCATTCCCAGCTACAATGGCGCGCGCAAGCAGGCCAATCTGACGCCGCTGCTGGCTATCTTATTGCATAAGCTGGGCTTCCCGGTGGTGGTGCACGGCGTCAGCGAGGATCCTACCCGCGTGCTGACAGAAACTATTTTTGAGCTGATGGGGATCATGCCCACGCTGCATGCTGGCCAGGCACAGGCAAAACTGGATGGTCATGAACCGGTATTTATTCCGGTGCGCGCACTGTGTCCGCCTCTGGATAAGCAACTGGCGATGCGCTGGAGAATGGGGGTGCGCAACAGTGCACATACGCTGGCGAAGTTGGCCACGCCGTTTGCAGAAGATGCCGCGCTGCGTCTTGCCAGTGTTTCTCATCCTGAATATGTCTCGCGAGTGGCGAAATTTTTTGGCGACATCGGCGGCCGTGGTCTGCTGATGCACGGTACCGAAGGCGAGGTGTACGCCAACCCGCAGCGCTGTCCGCAGATAAGCCTGATAGACCCGACGGGAGTGCGCGTTCTACAGGACCGCCAGAGTGAGATGCCTGACGAGCCAGTCCCACTGCCGGTAGCAAAAGATCCGGAAACCACTGCCCGCTGGATAGAACGCTGTCTGGCCGGAAGCGAGCCGATACCGGCCTCATTGAAAATTCAGATGGCCTGCTGTCTGGTGGCCACCGGAGAATCCGCCACGCTGGCAGACGGGCTTGCTCGCGTCGATCAAAGCTTCTGACCCTTTCTTCATCCCGACGGGCCTGTCATCTGGCCCGTCAGTCGTTCCTGTCCTGCACCCTCTGCAACGTGAAATTTCTGCACGATTATTGACCTCCTGGCGACCGTAGCGCAGCATAGTTTGTTGAAAAATAAGAAACACAACAAACACGCAACACAACAGGAGATAACAATGGACAGTGGACATCGCTTTCACGCGCCAACGCTACATGCGTTTATTCAGGCCGTTTTCCGACAGATGGGGAGTGACGAGCAGGAGGCGCAGTTGGTGGCCGATCATCTGATAGCCTCAAATCTCGCCGGGCATGATTCACACGGTATCGGGATGATCCCAAGCTACATTCGCTCATTCTCGCAGGGACATCTGCAGATCAATCGTCATGCCAAAGTGGTCAAAGATGCGGGCGCAGTGGTTACGCTGGATGGGGATTGCGCATTTGGTCAGGTAGCTGCGCATGAAGCTATCGCGCTGGGGATTGAGAAAGCACAGCAGTATGGAATTGCTGCGGTAGCACTGCATAATTCTCACCACATTGGGCGCATTGGCTACTGGGCGGAGCAGTGTGCGGCGGCGGGCTTTGTCTCTATACACTTTGTGAATGTGGTGGGGATCCCGATGGTTGCCCCGTTCCATGGTCGTGATAGCCGTTTTGGCACCAACCCTTTCTGCGTTGTGTTTCCACGTAAAAATGATTTCCCGTTGCTGCTGGACTATGCGACCAGCGCCATCGCTTTTGGCAAAACGCGCGTGGCGTGGCACAAAGGTGAGCCGGTTGCGCCGGGCTGTCTGATTGATGCTCAGGGGGCTCCTACTACCGATCCTGCCGTTATGCAGGAATCGCCATTGGGCTCGCTGCTCACCTTTGCCCAGCATAAAGGCTACGCGCTGGCGGCAATGTGTGAAATCATGGGCGGTGCGCTTTCTGGCGGTAAAACGACCCACGAAGCCAGTTTGCAGAACAGCGCAGACGCCATTATTAACTGCATGACCACGATCATCATTAACCCAACACTATTCGGTGCCCCGGACTGTGACAATCAGGTTTCGGCATTTGCTGAATGGGTCAAAGCGTCGCCGCATGCTGAGGATACGCCTATCCTGTTACCGGGTGAGTGGGAAGTGAATACCCGTGAAGAGCGGCTGGCGCAGGGTATCCCGCTTGATGCCGGAAGTTGGCAAGCGATATGTGAGGCGGCACAGCAAATCGGTATGCCGGATGCGGTATTGCAGGCGTTTCGCCAACGGCTTGAACGTTAGATAAAAAAAGCCCGTCCAGTGGCGGACGGGCAAACAAAGGGTAACAAACAGGGTCAATGAGGGTTGGAGCATTGGGTCGTACAGGAATTCTGTTGGTTATTTGTAGATAACCGCGGTGCCGCTCATTTTGTCGTTGCCGACAGCGGAGGTGATGCTGTAACCACTTGCACCAGCAGCAGCTGCTTTTTCAGCCAGTTTTGCTTCCAGGCCGTCCAGCGTGGTGGCGCCATCAGCAGATACCACACCCATTTTATTCATGCTTTGCGCCTGAGTGGAGGTAACCGGCTCAGCAGCGAAAACACCAAATGACAGGGTAGATAGGGCGATAGCAGCAACAGCAAATTTAATGTTTTTCATGATTTTTCTCTCGCAGGTTTATTCGGTTAGTCGATGTTCTGTTCAGCAGACGTTGTTCTGTCGATGTGAGAAGTATCACGTTTTTTTCGGTGAGAGAAAATCGAATAGAATTGACGACATCAATCAAAAAAATTGAATGACAAATAACTTATTGAATATTAATAAATTCAGAAGAGGGATTTACAGTTCTTGTCATAGCGCTTTACAGAGAAAGTGACAACGGCACATTTTGCTACACCGCGAGTGAAAAAGCGTGCTCGTAAAGGAAATCGTATGCGCTGAAACTTTTGGTAAAGATGAGTCAACGTAGCTGGCTGTCTTTCGAACCTCTGCGATTATATCCTGAAAATGCAGAGTTATGTGAATCTTTATCCTGCTGGCAGGAGATGCACAAACGCACGCCAGGTACCGCTTCACGGCGCGCCTGCGGGATAGGATTGCCACATTCTTCACATTCATGCAGACTTTCCCCCGTCGGTAACTCACCGCGGGCGCGGGCAACAGCATCTTCAATCGTATTGTTGATCTGTTCGTTAACAGCGTCGTCATTTGCCCATCCGGATGCCATATGTACCTCCTGTTGATGTCTACAGAATAAGTATAGCGGATGTGATGGGCGAAAAACGACCACGCATCAGCGGTATCAGATTTCAGACCATTCGCGCAGCAGGTTATGGTAGAGATTGAGTAATGACAGGATCTCGCTATTTTCCCCATGACGTGCCTTCAGGGACTGAATGTTTTTATCCAGTTCAAAAAGCATGGCGCGATTTTTGTCATCACGGATCATCGATTGTACCCACATAAAGGATGCCACACGAACGCCATGGGTTACTGGCGTGACGCAATGTAGGCTGCTGGAAGGGTAAAGCACCAGATCGCCTGCCGGAAGTTTCACCGCATGCTGGCCGTAGGTGTCATTGACCAGCAGCTCTCCTCCCGCATAATCGTCGGGATTACTGAGGAATAAGGTGGCGGAAAGGTCTGTGCGCATCCAGCCGTTTTCCGGGTGACTACGCACCGCGCCATCAACGTGAAAACCGTAGGTTTCGTTGTTCTGGTAGCGATTAAACAGCGGTGTGGAGAGCGTTTTCGGTAATGCTGCGGCGAAGAAAAGCGGGCTGTTATTCACCGCGGTTTGTACCGCCTGTTGCAAAATGCCGTAACGCTCACTTTGCGTATCCACCTGCTGGTTGTTTTTTACCTGCGCGCCCTGAGTGCCGGTGGTTGCGCGGCCATCAACCCAGTCGGCAGCGTCCAGTTGTTCGCGAAACCAGGCGACATCCTGCGCCGACAGAACGCCGGGAATGTG
>NZ_SZWR01000001.1:39591-53952 GCF_005280875.1 Citrobacter sp. wls827 | reverse complement strand
TACGCCCCACGAGATGGATCAGAAATGCATATTGGCGGTGAGCAGGAAAGTTCTTGGCTCGCCCGGATGGTAACGGTATCCACTCTTGTTAATGGAGGATACATAATCGGTGTCGAACAGGTTATAGACGTTCAGCTGGAAATCGAGATTGCGGTTTACGCGATAGCCTAACTTGGCATCCGCAACCCAGTAGCTTTCAGTATAAGATGGCGTACCCACGGCGCCGTCCGAGCCGCGATGCATACTGCCCACGTAACGTGCGCCCGCGCCAACGGAAATATCATCGGTAGCCTGATACTGGCTCCACAGCGTGAAGGCATGTTCCGGCGTATAGGGCAGGGAAGAAGAACCATCCTGAGCAACGTTTTTGCCGCTGTGGATCGTGGCGCGTTGCTGGGTGTATCCCCCAATAACCTGCCATGCGGGAGTGATGTTGCCAGCTACAGAGAGTTCGTAGCCTTCAACGCGTTTCTCCCCGTACTGGGAATATGTTCCGTCGTCGTTCTGCTCTACTTCATTTTCAATATCCGTACGGAAAATCGCGGCGGTTAACAGCAGGCGCTTATCCAGCACCTCCCATTTGGTGCCGAGCTCGCTGGTTTTCGCTTTCTGCGGTTTAAAATCGGTCCGGTTGGCGCTGTTACCGCTTCCGCCCTGTGCAAGGGCAAAGTTACTGCCGCCCGGCGGTTGCTGAGAAACGGCATAGTTAATGTAGACATTGCCGTTATCGGTCAGGTGATACAGCGCGCCCGCTTTCCAGTTCACCAGATTGCCTGATTTGGCAGTATCCACGGTCGTAACCGGAGAACCTTTGGCGACGCCTGTCGGACATGCAACTGCACCACGGCCAGAAGCACCGCACGCGGTGGCGCTGTCATACTCGGTACGATAATTATCCAGACGAATACCACCGTTCAGTTCAATATCACGCGTAATTTGCAGAGTATCGAAGGCGTAAATACCGAAGGTATCGGTCTGGCCGTTGGCGTTGGCGCCATTACGGGATAATCCACCAATGTTCACGTTGCTGTTCGGTGAGTAAATATTGACCGGCGGCGGGGTGATCGGGACTACGCCATAGTTGGTTTGCGTTTCGCGCGTCAGCTCCACACCGGTGCTGATGTCATGACCGATGGATCCCGTGTAAAACTTTGAGGTCAGGTTGGTCTGGTTGGTGAGGATTTTGTTGCTGACATCTTTGGTATTCGCGACACGCGACCAGTTCCAGGTGTCAACGCTGCTGGTGGGTTGGGTGATGTTTGACGCACCGCCCATTACCGCCGTCATCAGATAATCCTGCTTAATACGCGACCAGCGGGTGGTGTTGCGAATCGTGGTGCTGTCGTTCAGGTCATGTTCAAAACGCATCGTCGCGGTATCGGTCGTCGAATCGTCGTAATCCGAGTTTGTACCGTAGAAATTATGCGTATCCACTTTTCCTGAATGATTCAGTGCAGAAGTACCTGCGGAAGGCGCGGAGTAACCCGGCAGGCCGATGGTGGGGACACCGCCATCCGGTGTGTTGTGTTGAGTAACGTGTAGATAGTTCAGATACAGTCGGTTCTCGGTACCTAAGCCAAAAGCGAGAGAGGGGGCCACGCCGTAACGTTCATTCTGCACGTTGTCGCGACCGGCATCATGTGTTTTTTCACCCATCAGGTTTAAGCGTACTGCGGTGGTGTCACCGATGACCTGATTGATATCCAGCGTTCCCCGGCGAAACCAGGCGCTACCGACGCTGGCTGAGGCATCAATACCTGAGTCGGTGCGCGGCTGCTTGCTGATCATATTGATGGAGCCAGTGGGGGCACTGCGACCATAGTCGGTACCGGAAGGGCCTTTAATCACTTCAACCTGTTCCGTATTGAAGGTGTCACGCGTGACGCTACCAATATCACGAATACCGTCGATATAAATGCTGTTTGAGGTGTCAGCACCTCGCATATACACCGCATCGCCGGTGGTGGAGTTACCATTTTCACCCGCAAAAAATGCGCCAACACCCGGCACGTTTTTCAACGCATCAGTAAGATTGGTTGCTCCCTGATCCTTAATAACCTGCTCAGAAATGACCGTCATGGTGCGAGTGGTATCCGCTACCGGTCGGGAGAATTTAGGGTCGGCAGACTGTGTTGGGGCGTACAGCGAAGGTTTGGCCGCTTCAACGACCAGAGTGTCTTCTTGTTTTTTATCCTGATCGCCTGCGGCTACAGCCTGGGCTACCGGAGACAGGCCAATGCACAGACCGGCAAAAAAAGTCAGTGAATGAAAACTACTGGACGGCAAGTTGCGATTTTTATCCATGTTAATGAATGACTTATTATTTTTGAGTAGAAGGTTTCACTCAAACGAAGGGACATCTCTGTGGACGTTATACCCTGCAGGCCTCGCCTGAATGAAATGCGTAATTGATAATAATTTTGATAAGCATTATCAATAAGTGCGACGTTTTAGCATTCATTACTTCAAAAATAAATACATTTATTTACATTGAATTCAAAATTCCAACATGGCGGTTACAGTTCATGCAGGGGGTTTCAGAAAGAAAGGACAGCAAACTGCATTCAGGGCGAATGCAGTTGAGCTGAGTGAGAGTTACTTATAAATAGTTGCTGTACCGTACATCTGATTTTTACCGCCAGCGGAATTAACCACAAAACCTTTCGCGCCTTGCTCTTTGGCTTTTTCTGCCAGCTTACCTTCGAGGTCATCCAGGCTTGATGCTCCGCTCACGGAAATCGTACCGGAGGCTTGTAGTGGACCGTTGGCAGGACTGGCATTGGGCTGGGCAGCAAAAGTCGCAAATGTCATGCCGGTAAGTATGGTAGCGGCAAGGAATGTGAGGCATTTCTTCATGATGATATCCTCTGAGAAACAACAGATCGTGCCTGATAAGTTTAGGTCGTCATTGCAGGGCATTTGCCGCAAAAAATCGACCAACAACAGGCTATTTTTTGAACGATGCAATTCGTATAAAAAATGAAATTTCCCTGCTGTGTATGTTTACCCCGTGGCGTTATGCGGGTATCTTACGCCGCTGTTAAAAGGAGAATGCTATGCCCCCCCAGAAACCGGGATTACATCCACGCAACCGCCACAATGGCCGTTATGATCTTGCGACGTTATGCCAGGTTACCCCCGAGCTGACGCAATTTCTCACCCTCACGCCCGGCGGCGAGCAGAGTGTTGATTTCGCAAATCCGCAGGCAGTGAAGGCGCTCAATAAAGCACTGCTGGCGCATTATTATGCGGTGGCAAACTGGGATATCCCGGAAGGTTTTCTTTGCCCACCGGTTCCGGGTCGTGCGGACTACATTCACCATCTGGCCGACCTGTTGGGTGAAACCACCGGAACCATCCCTGCAAATGCGAGCATCCTGGATATAGGCGTAGGGGCAAACTGTATTTATCCGCTGATCGGCGTGCATGAATACGGCTGGCGATTCACGGGCAGTGAGAGCAGTAGCGAAGCGTTTAGCAGCGCTCAGGCGATCATAAACGGCAATCCGGGGTTAACCCGTGCTATTCGTCTGCGTCGTCAGAAAGATGCTTCGGCAATCTTCAACGGTATCATTCACAAAAATGAGCAGTATGAAGCCACATTGTGTAACCCGCCATTCCATGATTCTGCGGCCTCAGCCCGCGCAGGAAGCGAGCGCAAACGCCGCAATCTGGGCCAGGACAAAGATGATGCGCTGAACTTTGGCGGACAGCAGCAGGAGCTGTGGTGTGAAGGGGGGGAAGTGGCGTTCATCAAGAAAATGATCGCCGAAAGCCAGGCCTTTGGTCGTCAGGTGATGTGGTTCACCACGCTGGTATCACGGGGGGAGAATCTGCCTCCGTTGTACCATGCGTTAACCGATGCTGGCGCGGTGAAAGTGGTTAAAAAAGAGATGGCCCAGGGACAAAAGCAGAGCCGCTTTATTGCCTGGACCTTTATGGATAACGATCAGCGCCGCCGTTTTATGGCGCGTCAACGTTAAAGCGTGGGCTCGGCTGGCGGCAGCGGTTCGCTTGCCGCAGGGGTTGGGCCATGCACCGGTGCAGGCAAGACCTGATACGTCTGTACCGGCGCGCGTACGTTGGCCAGATCGAAGTATTTTTTCACCTGGCTGTCGAGCGCAAAACGTACCGTCCACTGCTTCAGCGGCAGGGTGGTAAACGAAACCCGCAGCGTGAAGGCCGTATTGGTTAACCCCACAATCCCGGCAAACGACGGCTCGCCAATGATAAGCCCGCGGATATCTTCTTTTTCCATCACCGCAGCAACCGCGTCTTTCAATGCCTGATTCGCTTTATCCGCATCCTCATGGCGGTCTACATCGTAATTGGCGACGACCGATCCAATGCCACGCACAAAATTGGCGAAGGTCGTTATCGATGACCACGGGATGATATGGTACGCCCCGGTGTCCTGACGCACGCCCACTGAGCGGATGGACATCCGTTCTACCGTACCGGTGAGTGGACCGATGGTCACCAGATCGCCGGTGTTCATGCCATTTTCGAACTGAATAAAAATCCCGGTAATAATATCTTTTACCAGTGTTTGTGAGCCGAAAGAGATAGCCAGCCCCAACGCTCCGGCCCCGGCCAGTAAAGGGGCGATATTGACGCCAATTTCGGACAGCACAATCATGATAGTGATCGTGCTGATGATCACCGCCAGTGCGTTGCGAAACAGCGTCAACAGGGTGCGAGTACGCGCGCTGGGTAACGGGCGACCATGAATATCGGAAGCCAGACGATTTTCAATCAGGCTGGCGAGGATCGTCCAGCCGATGGCGGAGAAGAATAAAATCAGCGCGATACGGATCAGGATATCCACCGTTTTTTCGCCGGCGCCGTAATGCAGCCAGTTCCAGAAGTCGAACAGCCCCCAGGCGTTGAGTAGCAGCATGACCGCAACGCACACTGTCAGGATCCTGGCCACGCTTAACGCCGTTGACAGCCAGCCATTTAGCCGCTTTTGTAATTCCGGATAGCTGCGCTGCGTGTGCGGCGACAGGGTAATGGTTTTGGCAATCCAGCGGGATAACATGCCGGATACAAAGGCGGCGATCCCGATGATCACCAGGCTGCGCAGCGTGGCGCCCATCATGAATTTCAGGCTGTTGCCTGGATCAAACAGCGAGAAGAAAAACAGCACAATGAAGTAGGCGCTGGCCAGCCAATGCCATACCAGCGCAAAAGCACGGATAAACAGGCTAAAGAAAGCTAAAGAGCGTGCGGCAAGATTCTGTAAGTGCTGGGTAATCTCATTCTTGTTTCTGAAAATCAGGTACAGCGCCCACAGCGTGATGCACAGCATGATGATGACGTTTGCCATCGCGCCGACCTGCACATTAACCTGATTCGAAATAATGGGTACGGCAACGATAAGCCCGTAGCCAATCAGGCTGCTCAATGAACTCAAACGGCGATTCCAGTAGCGTGCGCCTGCATCCTGAATGTTAAACGGGCGCAGCTCGGTCACCGCCGGGCAAAATATCAGGCGCAAAATGGCCTTGAAGAACTCAATCAGGGCGAAAGCATTAAGAAACAAACTTTGCTGAAAGGCGATCGTGCGACTGCCGGCGTTCATTTTGTCGCTCAGTATCTGCCCGACAAACAATGTCAGCGCCAGCAGAAGTAAATCGATAACGAATGCGCCAACGATCATCGCCGGCAGCTGGAGCCAGTTGCTGCGTTCGCGGTTTTTGCGTCGTGCCCATTGTCCCATTTTGCGATACAGCGGCAGCGCGCACAGGCGAACCAGCCAGAAAAAACCGAACACTGACACCGCCAGCATTAAAAAATGCGTCAGGGCATTGGTGAATGTTTGCGGGTTAAAGATCTTATGCGGGGCATCGGTAATATTGCGATAAAGCTGGGCAAAGCGGCTGGAGAGGGCTTCACCGTAGTGGCGGGTGACATCCGTGACGTTTTCCAGTACCGTTTTTTCTTCCGTTAACGTGGGCGGGACAATGGTCGGCACCGGCTCGGCAGGAGGGGCAGTGGCCACTTTGCGTAACTGGCCGATCAGCTCCTGACGCGAGGCGTCATTTTCCAGCACATCGGCCAGGGCGCCGTAAGCCGCCTTTTTCTGTTCAATATCCGGCTCTTTCGCCGGTGTGGTTTGCGCGTTGGTTGACGTTGGCGTGGTGACGCCAGGGATCGTCACCGCCTGGGTCGGAAGACTCAACAGACAAACAAAAATGAACAGGATCCCGCGCATCACTCCTCCCATGAGAAAATAAATGCAAAAGGATAAGTATAGATGTCAGGGCGGGAGAGAATTGAAATGAGAGGATTCTGGTGAAAAACCTCCCTTCGGGCGAAGGGAGGCAGGGCTATCAGGAAACGTGCTGCAAGAATTCCTGTAAGCGTTGGCTGGGCGGATTTTCAATCAGGGCCTGCGGATTACCGTCCTCGGCAATACGTCCCTTATCGATGAAAATCAGGCGTGAAGCCACTTTTTCGGCAAAACCGATTTCGTGGGTCACAATCACCATGGTCATTCCTTCTTCCGCCAGATCCTGCATAACTTTCAGAACTTCGTGGCGCAGTTCCGGATCCAGCGCTGAGGTTGGCTCATCAAACAGCATCATTTTCGGCTTCACTGCCAGCGCACGGGCGATAGCCACACGCTGTTGTTGACCGCCGGACAGCTCAGAAGGGTAGTGATGCGCACGTTCGGCCAGACCTACTTTCGCCAGCAGTTCTTTCGCCAGTTTCTCGGCCTGTTCTTTATTTGCCCCGCGTACGCGCTGCGGCCCAAACATGACGTTTTCCAGCGCCGTCAGATGCGGGAACAGGTAGAACTGCTGAAACACCATCCCGGCTTCCTGGCGGATTAACCGCTCGTCTACCTTCGGATCGTTCACTTTCAGGCCGTCAACAATCAGGTCACCGGAGGTAATTTCTTCCAGCTTGTTAATGCAGCGCAGCAGGGTAGATTTACCGGAGCCAGATGGCCCGATAATCACCACGACTTCACCTTGTTTAATATTCAGATCGATGTTGTGTAGCACCAGGGTTGGACCAAAGTGCTTAGAAACGTTTTTAAATTCAATCACAGGATTTTCATCCTTCTTTCCAGACGACGCAGAATGAAGCTCAGCACCAGCGTTATGATCAGATAGAACACCGCAACGGCGCTCCAGATTTCCAGTGCGCGGAAGTTACCGGCAATGATTTCCTGGCCCTGACGGGTCAGTTCAGCGACGCCAATGACGATAAACAGCGAGGTATCTTTGATGCTGATGATCCACTGGTTGCCCAGCGGTGGCAGCATACGACGCAGCGCAAGAGGTAAAATTACGTGACGGATAGTCTCCGTGCGTGAAAGTCCAAGCGCCAGGCCAGCCTCGCTGAATCCTTTGTGGATTGAGAGTACCGCGCCACGCGTGATTTCCGCGATATAGGCGCCGGAGTTAATCATGATGGTGACAACAGCGGCGCTGAAGGGGTCAATACGCAAATCGTTAAACGCCATTGGCAGGGCGAAGTAGATAAACATCACCTGTACAACGATTGGCGTACCGCGGATGACTTCGATAAACACCAGCGCTACGTGGTTGGATATCCAACCGCCGAAAGTACGCGCAAAACCTGCTGCAAGCCCGATAATCAGACCGCCAGCCAGACCGAGGATTGAAATCCACAGGGTCATTTTGGCGCCTTCTATCAAAAGCGGGATGGCGGGCCAGATGGCACTCCAGTCAAACTGCATATGTCGTTCCTGTTACCGTGGTGAAAAGAGTCAATTGCCCGTTTTACCGGATGTACTTATCCGGCCTACAGGTCTCAAAAATGCTGGCGTAGACCCGGCAAGCATCACGCTACCGGGCCTGTGCTGTAGATTATTATTTAGGTTCAGTACCGAACCATTTTTTGTAGATTTCGTTGTAAGTACCGTTCTCTTTCAGCGTTTTCAGCGCGCCGTTCACTTTCTCACGCAGTTCATCGCTGCCTTTCGGGAAGGCGATACCGTACTGCTGGGCTTCCAGGGAATCACCTACAGCTTTGAACTGACCGTTGCCCGCAGTCTTGATGAAATACAGAATGTTTGGTGTATCGTGCAGTACGGCGTCTGCGCGGTTGGTACCCAGTTCCATATACGCGTTATCGATGTTCGGGAACTGACGCAGGTCTTTAGTTTTGATGTTCGCTTTTGCGTAATCAACGGAACCGGTGCCGCTCTTCACTGCGACAACTTTACCATCGAGATCTTTCACGCTTTTCACGTCGTTGTTATTCGCTTTCACCATCACTAACAGGCCGCTTTTGTAGTAGCCGTCAGAGAAGTCGATGGCTTTTTTACGCTCTTCGGTAATAGTGATACCTGCCAGCGCCAAATCGACGTTTTTGGTTTGCAGAGCCGGGATGATGCCGCTGAAATCCATTGGTTTCAGTTCATAATCCAGCTTTAGTTCTTTGGCGACGGCAGCCCACAGATCCACATCAAAACCAACGTATTTGTCACCCTGTTTGAATTCAAAGGGAACAAAGGCGGTGTCGGTTGCGACAACCAGTTTCTTATCTGCGGCATGGGAGGACACCGCAAAAGCCAGGGTAAGTGCAGCCAGTGAAACTTTTAATACAGACTTCATAGGATTTCCTTTTATATCCACGGGGCGATCCCCTGCGAGAACATATGGCTTAATGAAAGAATCGTGCCAATTTTGCAACTCATTGTTTTAACAAGAGGGCGTCTCATTTTGTTGCACAATAAGTAGGGCAAAGCGGGCTGTTTGCACCGTTTCAGGGCACTCATTTGGTGCATGACGGGCGCGGTGCAAACGGTATGACTATTTAGCGTAAAAATTGTTGATAAAACAATCTTTCGTTAACGATTGTGTGAGGTGATTATTACAAATAATTTACTTTGGAGTGACGAATGATCAATGTTGTGCACCATAGAAGTGCAAAACCCCCGCAAATGCGAGGGTAATATAGGTATTTCTTATATGTCTGTTATTCGATGTTCGCTTCGATAAACCACAAGAATTTGTCGAGGTCACGGGAGGCCGCAGTGAAGATATCTGCTGTATCCTCATCTTTTGCTTCACTTATCGCTTTACGTACGCTGTTAGCAACCACGGCATAACGTTCGGCCAGCTCTTTTAAGTGGTCCTGTACGTTATGGATATCCAGCGGGTAGCTTTTCAGTGGCGTTTTGCTGTTAATAACCTGCGTTGTCCCCAGTGCCACACCGCCTAACTGTACGGCACGCTCAGCCATGGTATCGAGGTGATCGGTCAGTGCTGTCCGGAAACCATCCAGCATTTCATGTACGGCAATGAAGTTTGCGCCGCGCATATTCCAGTGTGCCTGTTTGGTGATCAATGACAGGTCAATGAATTGGATCACCTGCTGATTCAGCAGTTCAACGGTCGCTTTTTTATCGCTGTCGGTTACATCGTTACGGGTATAAAGGAGGGCTGATGCTTTTGTTTTTACCAGTTTTGCAGTACTCATAATCTCATATCCTCTTGATGTTTACGTCCCAAATCTTCAACGAGGATAAGTATAGCGCTAATTTCAGTTTTATTTTTCTGGTGTTGCCTATCACTTTAATAGCGAGGCGAATGAAAATATAAAATATCGATATAAATCAATTTAATAAGTTATTTTAGTACAGCGTATTGTTATTATTGTGTTAATGCTATGCCTCAGCATAAATAGCGTGCTTCAACGGGGAGGTAGAGGGCGATAATAATAGTGGGGATAGATAACAAGATATTCTGCATGATTATGCAAACCATGCAGAATATTGGCAGGTTAATTCACGTCAATTTGCTTAATTTGCGGGTCCTTACGGATGGTGAGCGTAGAGCCCATGGACGCAGCAATAATCGCTCCCAGAGCCAGCGTCTGGATAAACGTCAGCGTTTCCCCGAGGAAAATCATTCCAGACACTGCAGCCAGTGCAGGCTCCATGCTCATCAGTGTCCCAAAGGTACGTGTAGGCAGTCGCGTTAATGCGATCATTTCCAGCGAATAGGGGAGCGCAGTAGAGAGGACTGCTACCGCTAAGCCCAACGGGAGAATAGACCAGTGCCACAGCGCATCGCCTGCCTGAATGACGCCAATCGGCACGAAAACCAGCGCTGCGATTAATGAGCCAACTGCGACCGTTGCCGGGCCATGCTCTTCGCCTGCGCGTTGCCCGGTAAGAATATAGATAGCCCAACAGGCGCCAGCACCTAATGCCAGCGCGGCACCGGTTAAATCAACGTGAGAAACATCCTGACCTAACGGTAGCAGGAACCACAGTCCGAGCACGGCCAGCGCAACCCAGATAAAATCCACCGGGCGGCGGGAG
Organism: Citrobacter sp. wls827; assembly: GCF_005280875.1. NCBI lineage: Bacteria > Pseudomonadati > Pseudomonadota > Gammaproteobacteria > Enterobacterales > Enterobacteriaceae > Citrobacter > Citrobacter sp. wls827. The sequence goes on along the minus strand of NZ_SZWR01000001.1, from coordinate 43,643 downwards.
GAAAACAACGCTACCGCGAGCGGCCCGGTAAATTCCAGCGCTACGGCAATACCCAGCGGTACAGTCTGAATTGACAGGTAAAAGAGATAGTTCATCCCACCCAGAGACAAACCATAAAACAGCAGGGGAAGACGTTGCTCTTTGGCAAAACGTAAACGCCAGGGTTTAAAGAATGCGATAAGGATGAGCGTTCCCAGTGCGAGGCGCAGGGCGGTAACGCCTGGCGCACCGACGAGAGGGAACAGCGATTTCGCCAGCGATGCGCCGCTTTGAATCGAGGACATAGCTATCAGCAAAACCAAAATAGGCAACCAGACTGGCGCTTTACGTGACGACCCCAGCATCCTTTCTCCTGTCAAATGATGGTTACACACCTTGCCCCGCGGGACGCCGCAGATTTGCTGCGATGCGCGTGAGTATGTGTATAGAAAAGTAAAACAGCGAGTGTAATGGAAATACGCTCGGCTGGTTGAGTATTCGTTGAAAAAAAAATTACTGAGATCCGTACAATGGCATGAAAACGATGGATTAATAATCTGCGCGATTAGGAATCATCTGGATGAATGTGTCGTGTTGTGCGCGCAATAATGGCATAAATCATTAGAAAAGTGATGTTAATTGAAAGAGATAGCGGGTTTATGAAACGTTCTGTTACATGAAAAGCTTCGTTAGACATCGCGAATCGCAAAGAGTTTCCCATCAGTTTTTGGTATATTTAAAACTTAAGATTTACTTGAAGCACATTTGAGGTGGTTATGAAAAAAATTGCATGTCTTTCAGCACTGGCCGCTGTTCTGGCTTTCTCCGCAGGTACCGCTGTAGCTGCTACTTCTACCGTTACTGGTGGTTACGCTCAGAGCGATGCTCAGGGCGCAGCGAACAAAATGAACGGTTTCAACCTGAAGTATCGTTACGAGCAGGACAACAGCCCGCTGGGCGTGATCGGTTCCTTCACTTACACTGAAAAAGATCGTACCGACTCGTTTGGCGATTACAACAAAACCCAATACTACGGCATCACTGCAGGTCCGGCTTACCGTCTGAATGACTGGGCAAGCGTCTACGGTGTTGTAGGTGTTGGCTACGGTAAATTCCAGGATGCAGCAACGCCTGCTGACAAACACGACACCAGCGACTACGGTTTCTCTTACGGTGCCGGTGTGCAGTTCAACCCGATCGAAAACGTTGCTCTGGACTTCTCTTACGAGCAGAGCCGTATTCGTAGCGTTGACGTAGGTACCTGGATCGCGGGTGTTGGTTACCGCTTCTAATCACTTCGGTGATATAAAAAATCCGCCTCCAGGGGCGGATTTTTTTTGCCTGCAATTATGAGCTGTTAACGAGATTTGGTCTCGAAGATATCAGTGCCCAAATGGTTGTAGTCCACCTTCTGCAATTTAAAGTTGGTGATATACACTGGCCCGGCTTTTTTCTCAGAGATAAAGCGGTAGCTGTTGATAATTTCCTTCGCGCTGATCCCCGTCCACTGTGAGAAAAAACTCAGGAAATCATTGGCGGATCGACGGGCCTTAATCACCCGATGCGCTTTATCATCGCTGGACAGTACCATAAAGGGCACCTGGAAGTTCTGTTGGAACTGGTCGTCATGCGCCAGGTACTGCACCTCTTTTCCGCGCTCTTTAAAGGCGAGGCCATGATCGGAGAAATAGACCATCGAGAAGCTACTGCCGCTGTTACGCAACTGCTCGTAAAGCTGGCGCAGCAGGTCATCCGTCTGCGTCATGGTGTACAGGTAACAGGAGGTCTCCTTGGACTGGACGAAAGTCTCATATTTTCCTTGTGTACGGTCGCAGGCCTGCGGGTGAGAACCCATTAAATGCAGCACAATCAGTTGCGGCTGGGTGCGTTCGGTGGCCAGCACCTGGGCGGTCATTTTCAACAGCGCTTCGTCACGGGTGTTTTTGTCCGCTTCGAAATCACCGTTTTTCAGGAACTGAACTTCATCTGCTCGCTTCGCAATGCTGGCGATTGCCGTATCGTATTCACCGATCTGCCCCTGATTGGAAAACCACCACGTCTGGAACCCAGCGCGGTTGGCCAGCGTGACAAAGTTATCCTGGAACTGAGGCTTATTATCGACGACCCGATTTAGCGTTAAGCCGAGCGATTTTTGCGTAGAACCGCTGGCGGCAATGTAATCAGCAAAAATGTAGCCATTAACGGTGCTGGAAAACGGCGTGTTATCCCAGTGACCGCCAAACGCGCCTAACGCATCACGACGGGCGCTTTCACCGATCACCACAACATAGGTGTGATACTTCGGCTTCACGGCGGTGACTGTCCAGCTGTCTTTGACGCTCGACAGCTTCGCCATACGCTCTTGCTCATCAAGCACTTCGTTGTTATTGACGATAACGTCCTTGGCAAAGCGGAAAACCGGGTAACCGGTATCTTTTAACTTGAAAACGCCGCCCCATGCCAGGTTTTGTACCGGAGTAACAAAGAATGCAACGATGCTGAACAGCAAGCACAGGCTGTCGTACTTGTTCCAGCGACGTTTCTGCTCGTCTTTTTTACGCCGTACGGCGATAACGCCGAGCGCAAAAATAAACACGCCAACCAGGTAGTTGTACCAGGGGAAGATGGTCAGGATTTCGGTCGACTCTTCCATGTTGGTCGAGTGCAGCGCTAACAACGTATTAAAGTTTGGCGAGCCGTAAGCCTGGCCAAACGGAAAATACATTGCCGCAATCAACGAACAGACGCCAATCAGTGCTTTTTGCGCGCGCGGCGCAGTACGCCACAACAGCATCAATACACAGGTAAAGGCAACGCTATAAAGAAGGCTTAGTGGGTAGCCCAGCGCGAGGTTGATCAGCAAAGACTGTAAAAAGTAAAAGCCAGTCCACGGACTAATCGCCCGGCTGCGAGCAATGATTGAATCTTTGAGGGTTAAATTCATATGCCACTGTTACAAAAACGCCATGTGCTACCCCTGGCGCAAAGGGTCATGCCTGCCTGAGAGAGCGAGAAGAGGGAATGGGTCCGCATCCGCGAGCCGCAATATATGCAGGGCTGCGAAAAGATAGAGTGTGTGCAAGAGAAGGTCAACTACTACAAAGAAATTGTTTTGAGAGGGCAACTGCAAAACAGACAAAAAGAAGGGTTATTCGGACGAAACCTATCACCGTAATCAGGTTACGGCAAAGAAATGAAGCGGCGTACCGCGACGCCGCATTATTTTGCTGAGGATTTATCCTGCTCTGGTTTGCCGTTAATCATGTCACACAGCATAGAGATCAGCATCAACCGTACTTTAAAGGGAGAGTGGCTAAACACGCGTATACACCTCTTAAATTCATTCATATAAACCTCCTGACTTCACGATCCCATCAGTCCTTGAGGGATGTCTTTATTATATACAGATATAGCACAGGCTATATTATATAGCTATTGCTAAAACGTTAATTTTTTGTGCCCACGCAACTCTGGTTTACAATGAGCGTTCTCTAATCAGATGCCGTTAACGCGTCACAGTAACGAGGAAGCAGAATGAGTCGTCGCGCAGGTATGCCAACAACAAAAAAAGTGACGCAATTGGTGAATGTCGAAGAACACGTTGAAGGATTTCGTCAGGTCCGGGAGGCGCATCGCCGTGAGCTGATTGATGACTACGTAGAGCTGATTTCCGATCTCATTATCGAGGTGGGTGAAGCACGCCAGGTAGATATGGCCGCGCGGCTTGGGGTTTCCCAGCCGACGGTTGCCAAAATGCTTAAGCGCCTTGCCTCCGTTGGGTTGATTGAAATGATCCCCTGGCGGGGCGTGTTTTTAACCGCAGAAGGTGAGCGATTAGCTCAGGAGAGTCGGGAGCGTCATCAGATTGTGGAGAATTTCCTGTTGATGTTAGGTATCAGCCCGGAAATTGCCCGTCGCGACGCGGAAGGAATGGAGCATCACGTCAGTAAGGAAACACTGGAGGCTTTTAGCCGGTTTACGCAACAGCAAGGAACAGGCTCTGAATGAGTTTCCCTTTGCTACGCGCCTTACAGCGCGATCGCTTTTTCCAACTGTTAATCATTGTTGGGGTT
>NZ_SZWR01000001.1:20351-39522 GCF_005280875.1 Citrobacter sp. wls827 | reverse complement strand
TGCGCCCCGGCTGTGGCCGGGAGCCATTGACTGGCACACGATTATTACGCTTAGCGGTCTGATGTTACTGACCAAAGGCGTCGAGCTCAGCGGCTATTTTGATGTGTTAGGGCGCAAGATGACTCGCCGCTTCAACACAGAACGCCAACTGGCGATATTTATGGTGCTGGCGGCGGCGCTGCTGTCGACGTTTCTGACCAATGATGTGGCGCTGTTTATTGTTGTTCCGCTGACGATCACCCTGAAAAAATTGTGCGCTATTCCGGTGAATCGCCTGATTATCTTTGAGGCGCTGGCGGTTAACGCCGGATCGTTGCTCACGCCAATCGGTAACCCGCAAAACATTCTGATGTGGGGGCGTTCTGGCTTGTCATTTGCCGCATTTACCTCGCAAATGGCGCCGCTTGCCGGGACCATGATGCTGACGCTGGTGGTGCTGTGCTGGTTCAGTTTCCCGAATAAAGCATTGCATTATCACACCGGTACGTCCGCGCCTGACTGGCAACCGCGTCTGGTGTGGAGCTGTCTGGTGTTGTATATCATCTTCCTGACGGCACTGGAGTTAAAACAAGAGCTGTGGGGCCTGGCGATCGTCGCCGCGGGGTTCATGGTACTGGCTCGCCGTGTGATCCTCAGCGTTGACTGGACGTTGCTGTTAGTGTTTATGGCGATGTTTATTGATGTGCATTTGCTGACGCAGTTGCCGGTGTTACACGGAATAACCAGTCAGATTGGCACGCTTTCAGCACCGGGGCTGTGGTTGACGGCAATCGGCTTGTCGCAGTTTATCAGTAACGTTCCCAGCACGATTTTGTTGCTCAACTATGTTCCGCCGACGCTATTGTTGGCCTGGGCAGTTAATATCGGAGGGTTTGGCCTGTTGCCGGGGTCGCTGGCGAATCTGATTGCTTTACGCATGGCAAATGACCGACGCATCTGGTGGCGTTTTCATCTGTATTCGGTGCCGATGCTGATATGGGCGGCCTTGGTGGGATATGGTTTGCTGTTGATGATGTAATTGATGTGGTGTGCCGGATGGCGGCTGGCGCCTAATCCGGCCTACAGTGCTGGTAGGCCCGATAAGCGTAGCGCCATCGGGCATGTATAGCCGATTAGTTCAGACGAACCGGCATACCAGAACGGTTCTGTACCGCCTGCTCAACGACGGCCTGATCGACGTCAGACTGACCGGTGATGCTGGTAATGCTCTTATTCAGCGTAATTGGTACGATTTCCCCGCCTTCAAACTGTGCTTCAGTCGTAGACAGCGGGTTATGTACCTCGATGTAACGGCTGCCGTCTGGTTCGGTAGTGGCTTTTACCGGCTCATCGATAAACTGGACGCGAGTACCGACCGGCACATTTTCAAACAGGAACTTGATGTCATCGTTACGCAGACGCACGCAGCCGTGGCTGACGCGTAAGCCGACGCCGAAGTTAGCATTGGTGCCGTGGATGGCGTACAGGCGACCGATATACAGCGCGTACAGACCCATCGGGTTATCCGGACCTGCCGGAACAACTGCTGGCAGCGGTTCGCCCGCAGCGCGGTATTCCGCATGCATTTTCGCGGTTGGCGTCCAGGTTGGACCCGCTTTCTTACGTTCAACTTTGGTGGTCCAGTTGATAGGGGTGTCTTTACCTAACTGGCCGATACCGATAGGCAGAACGATGACGGTGTTAGTACCTTTCGGGTAGTAGTACAGACGCATTTCGGCGCTGTTAATCACAATACCTTCATGCACGGTATCCGGCAGGATCAGCTGCTGAGGAATGTTCAGCACGGTGCCGCCTTTCGGCAGGAAGGTATCCACGCCCGGGTTAGCTTCCAGCATGTTAGACAGACCCATCTGATACTCCGCCGCAAAATATTCCAGCGGTTGGGTGTTGCCTTCAGGAATCGTGATGACCTGGTTCTGGCCAATCAAACGGCTGCCATCGGTAGGCAGCGGGTACGTGACGGCAGAAGCGGTGTTACAAAAACCAACTATTGCGAGTGCCGCCGCGAAAAGCGTTGTTAATTTCATATTCATGTTCATGTATGCGAGATTCAGTGCCAGGCAGGCTAGTGGGTTGAGATTTATGTAGTGTTGGGCAGGCATTATATGTGCATTCTGAGCAACAAGGAATTCGGATGTGTACTAAATCACATTTTTTTCCTTTTGCTTTCACTTTATCTGTGCTGCATGAACGGCGCGATCTTATTGCAGAGTTATGGCATAATAAGCAGTTTGTCACATATTTCTTTCTCTTTCAGGATACGCCAGTGTTAGTTTCCAGCAACGTCACTATGCAGTTCGGCAGTAAGCCGCTGTTTGAAAATATTTCCGTCAAATTTGGCGGCGGCAATCGTTACGGCCTGATTGGCGCGAACGGTAGCGGTAAATCCACCTTTATGAAAATTCTCGGCGGCGACCTCGAACCGACGCTGGGCAACGTTTCCCTCGATCCGAATGAGCGCATCGGTAAGTTGCGTCAGGATCAATTCGCCTTTGAAGAGTTCACCGTTCTCGACACCGTTATTATGGGTCACGCTGAACTGTGGGAAGTGAAGCAGGAGCGCGATCGCATTTATGCGCTGGCCGAGATGAGCGAAGAAGACGGCTATAAAGTGGCTGACCTTGAAGTTCAGTACGGCGAAATGGACGGCTACTCTGCGGAAGCGCGTGCGGGTGAACTGCTGCTGGGCGTCGGTATTCCGGTAGAGCAGCATTACGGCCCGATGAGCGAAGTCGCGCCCGGCTGGAAACTGCGTGTGCTTCTGGCACAGGCGCTGTTCTCTAACCCGGACATTCTGCTGCTCGACGAACCAACCAACAACCTGGATATCGACACCATTCGCTGGCTGGAGCAGACGCTGAACGAGCGTGACAGCACCATGATCATCATTTCGCACGACCGTCACTTCCTGAACATGGTCTGCACGCACATGGCGGATCTGGACTACGGCGAACTGCGTGTTTATCCGGGTAACTACGACGAATACATGACGGCGGCAACCCAGGCGCGTGAACGTCTGCTGGCCGATAACGCCAAGAAGAAAGCACAGATTGCCGATCTGCAATCCTTCGTCAGCCGCTTTAGCGCCAACGCATCTAAATCTCGTCAGGCGACCTCTCGTGCGCGCCAGATTGATAAGATCAAGCTCGATGAAGTGAAAGCCTCCAGCCGTCAGAACCCGTTCATCCGTTTCGAGCAGGATAAGAAACTGTTCCGTAACGCGCTGGAAGTGGAAGCGCTGGCGAAAGGTTTTGATGAAGGCCCGCTGTTTAAAAACTTCAACCTGCTGCTGGAAGTGGGGGAGAAGGTTGCCATCATTGGTGCCAACGGCGTGGGTAAATCCACCATGCTGAAAACGTTGGTTGGCGATTTGCAGCCGGACAACGGTACCGTTAAGTGGTCTGAAAACGCCCAGGTGGGTTACTACGCGCAGGATCATGAATACGAGTTTGAAAACGATCTGACCGTTTTCGAATGGATGAGCCAGTGGAAACAAGAAGGCGACGATGAGCAGGTTGTGCGCAGCTTCCTCGGTCGTCTGCTGTTCAGCCAGGACGATATCAAGAAGCCTGCAAAAGTGCTCTCCGGTGGTGAAAAAGGACGCATGCTGTTCGGTAAGCTGATGATGCAGAAACCGAATATTCTGGTGATGGATGAACCAACCAACCACCTGGATATGGAATCTATCGAGTCGCTGAACATGGCGCTGGAAATGTACCAGGGCACGCTGATCTTTGTTTCTCACGACCGTGAGTTCGTCAGTTCCCTGGCAACCCGCGTGATTGAAATTACGCCGGAACGCGTGATCGACTTCACCGGCAACTACGAAGATTACCTTCGAAGTAAAGGCATCGAATAAGTCTCTCTCCCCGCACTTTTCTGAAAAAAAGTTCTACTGATTAATCTTAGCCACAATTGTGGCTAAGATACTTTCCATAACGACCTACGCAAGGAAAGAAAATGAGTCAGATGGAACCACTCTCTTTAGCCAATCTTAAATTAAACTTACTAAATTTAAACAACAGCAACGAGCATCCTTTCATTTTACGTGAAGATGGTGATGATATTGTTGCATCCTGGAATATCGAAGATGCTGAGTGGATAGATTATTTCAGTCAATACGGATTGCAAAAACAATATGAGTTAAGACTGTTTTTCAATGAAAGCAAAAAGCAAATTACTTATCGTGAAAAAACGACCGATGTGGAGTGGGATGCAGATTTGGGTGGGTTCAGATTAAGCAAATCTGTCCAAATAGGGAAACGCCTTGAGTTTTCTGCTGGGGGATCCTGGGGTAAAAAAGAAGATGGTAGCTTCGGTAAAATTGATGGCTATAAATTTGTATCAACGGAAATTACCGATCCTATTTTTGATATTGTTCGTGATGCGGGATGGCAGGTTCGTGGTCTGTTAGCAGACAAGAAGAAAAGGAAATTTGTTATTGCGGGAGCGGTGATTGCCGCACTGATTATTTTTATCGGCCTTGGCACTTTCCTTTTTTCCACGATGGGTGATTTGAAGGATGCTGCGCGAACAGAGATAGATTTGCTCCGTGATGGAAAATATATTCAGGCTTATCAGGCAAGCTCTTCTTCTTTGCAAAGAAAAATGAACAGCGAGGATTTTAAGCTTGTAACCGAGTCTGTTCATTTTGATGATATTAGTGAATACAGTTTCGATAGTTTCAATGTAGTAAATGATGTTGGTTCTTTGTCTGGAAGCGTAGAGTTTAAAAACGGAGAGTCTGGCGAGATTAACGTTACTATGCTCAAAGAAAAGGATAAATGGAAACTGGCAGCAATTTCAGTAGAATAAAAAAATACCCGGTTTTTATCATATAATGAAGAAAACCGGACTATTTTAAAAGCGATGAAAGGGGAAGGATTATTCCATCCCCAGCGCACGTTTACCGTGGATATTCAAATCCTCCAGCGTGAAGCGTCCTTCCCAGTTCGTTTCATAATCCTCGCGCGGGAAATCACCCGGCGACGCGCCTTTTTCCAGCGCGGCTTTCACTTTGTGAGCGTAGGCCAGATTCTTTTCGCACATCGGTGCGGCAGGGATGTACATCACGTTGCCCCAACCCTGTTGATTTTCTACCGACGCGACGGCGTGAATGACATCACAATGCCACCACACTGAGTCTCCGGCTTCCAGCTGTGGAATGCTGGTTAGCGCTTCAATCAGCAGCGGATGCCATTGCGCGGAAATTGGCAGGACTCTGCCGGGCGCGACGCCGCACAGTTCATCTTCCGGCACATCGTCAAGCAATGGGCGTAACAGCACATACGCCATCGCTTCAGGAATAGGGACCACGTGCAACAATCCCTGACCTGGCAGCATATCGGACAGCGCAGTCCAGCCCTGGAAGGTACGGAACACTGAGCATTTGGTGGTGTTATCCACCGTGTACTCTTCTACTTCGGTGCGATGCGCAGCCTGCCACGGATCGTAATCTTCCAGCTTGCCATTGAAAACATGAGCAAATACCCGCTGATACGCAGGCAGCAGCCAGCGTTCCAGCGCGCCGGAATCCGTATGCGCGCCCAACCCTTTGGATGTGGTTCCCGGCGGACGGCGGCGTATACGGTCAGGGTAGATAACGCTGACATCCGGGTTAAACCATTGTTTACCTTCGCTTGAAAATGTCCAAAGACGATTGAGGAACGACTGTGCATTGGCCATTTCTTCACTCTGGCGGGCCTGCATCTGCGCCTGGGACCAGTAAATGGGGTAGATTTCAGGTCGCGATGCGCTCAGGGTGCCGAAGAAGTTATCGCCCGGTCCTTTGTAGACGTCATCAAAATGGTTGCGATCCAGGTAATCGAGCATCGACTGATCCCATGCCAGCGCCTGTTCGCGGGGGAAATGCCCCTTAATGACTGCGCATCCGCGACGCTTAATTTCTTCACGCTGCTCTGCACTCACGCGACCCGCTTTAATATCCGCATAGGACAACACAGGCCATACCGGGGAGCCTTGCGCTTTGAGGGCGTTGATTTCCGCCACGCGGGTGGCAATGGCATCGCTCAGCTGATTGAAGACCAACTGAACATCCCCAAGCTGTACCCGCAGTTGCTGTTTCATCTGACGGATTGCCGCTTTGTGATCGGCGGGCAATGTGTCGCTGGTAAAAGTAAAAGCCATAACCACCTCGCATAACTTTCATTTGAAACTTATCTAACTTACAAGTGCAATATAAGTTAAAAATAAGTTAATGCAAGTTTAAAAACTTGATGGTGTGCACGGAATGCAAAAACGGTGAGAACCGGAGCAGGTACTCCGGTTGGCAGGATCAAGCGTTAAAAGGCGAAGTGTTATCCAGCACCGCCTGAATCACGTTCAGCGCGCCTTGATGGTTATTATCGTCGGTCTGATAGCGGGCAATAAATTTGATGTTCTCGGCTGCATTAGCCATGGCGAAAGAGTAGTGCGCCATTTTCAACATTTCCGCGTCGTTGCCGCTGTCGCCAATGGCGACCACGTTTTGTGGTGACAGGTTCCAGCGTTTTAACAGACGGCTGATCCCGTTGGCTTTATGTAAGCCGGGAATGATCAGGTCGATAAACCCAAAGCCGCTGGTGACGGGCTTCATAATGCCGTCGAGAGCAGAATGAAGGTGATCGATAACTAATGGGATCTGTTGGTCAGGTAAATTCAGCGAGAACTTGAACAGCACATCGTCGATATCCTGGTAATCCTTTACGGGTTTCAGGCGATGGTAGTGTTTTGCCATCAACGCGACAAAGGACTCTGGGGCATTTTCGCTCACGTAGGCGCTTTGCAGTCCACAGGCCACAAAGTTGAGCTGCTTATCTTTGAGCAGTTCGCCAATGACAATGCGGGATTCGTGGCGGGTCAGCTCGCCGTGAAACAGTTGCTTACCATGTTCGAATACCAATGCTCCATTTTCGGCAACAAAGGAGATCTCATTTTTCAGCTCGGGGAAGAAGGAGATAAGCTGGTAGTACTGATTGCCGCTGGCCACGACAAATTCAATGTCTCTTTTTTTCAGTTCCTGGTACTGCGCCATAAAGCGTTCGCGATCGTATTGCTTGGCGTCGTCGAGAAACGTTCCGTCCATATCGGTGACGATAACGTTGATGGTCATATATGCTCCTGGCTTATAACTGCAACCAGAAACATTCTAATAACAATGTGACCTGTAGCACAAATTTAATTTCGAATGAAAGTAAAAGGCCGGGTGGCAGCTTCGCCTTACCCGGCTAAAGGGAGAGTATGTAGGCCCGGTAAGCACAGTGCCACCGGGCGGGAGGGGGTTACAGCATATGTTCAGTGCGCGCGATGATATCGTCCTGCGCATCCGGAGACAGCGCGGTGAAGAAGGCGGAATAACCCGCGACACGCACCACCAGGTCACGGTACTGATCCGGGTGTTTTTTGGCTTCCAGCAGCGTTTCACGAGAAACGATGTTGTACTGAATATGCCAGCCTTTGTGCTCTTCAAAGAAGGTACGCAGCAGAATCATCAGCTTTTGTTTATCAGACTCATTTTCCAGCGTGGCCGGGTTCAGCTTCTGGTTTAACAGTACGCCGCCGAGGATTGAGCCGGTAGGCAGTTTACCTACAGAGCCAATTACCGCCGTTGGGCCGAGATGGTCCGTACCGGAGGCCGGGCTGGCGCCTTCTGCCAGCGGAGTATGCGCTTTACGGCCATCCGGCGTTGCCATCGTTGCCGCGCCGAATGGTACGTTTGCGGAGATAGACGAGGTCCCGGCATAGTAGTTGCCGCCAACCGGACCACGGCCGTAACGCGGGTTGTGATACTGCTTAAGTTCGTCAATGTAGGTCTGATAAGCGCGAGCCAGCAGCGTATCAACGCTATCGTCATCGTTGCCGTACTTTGGCGCGCCGTTGATCAGGCGTTGACGCAACTGCTCGTGGGTCAGACCATCAAAATCATCAGCCAGCGCGGCGGCCAGTTGTTGTTGACCGATAGCGCCCTGTTCAAAGACCAGTTTCTTCACTGCTGCCAGGCTGTTGCCGAGGTTGGCGATACCCACCTGCAGACCGGATACCCAGTCATACTTCGCGCCACCTTGCTTAATGCTCTTCGCGCGCTCAATACAATCATCTACCAGCGCAGAGCACAGAATATCGTGTACGTTTTCTTCCAGCATGGTGTCGACGACATACTCTATTTCGATGGATTTGCGCGTGTAGTAGCGGATCTGCGTATCCCAGGCCTCCATCACTTCATCGAAATTATTAAAGTTGCCGACTGAAAGCGCTTTTTCCTGCGGCAGGAATACTTTGCCGCTGGTGGCATCGCGTCCGCCTTCCAGCGCCGCCAGCATCACGCGGGCAAAGTTAATAAAGCTCATGCCGGTGCAACGGTAGCCCCATTTCCCGCCAACAGCGGTTTCGATGCAACCAATAGCTGCGTAGTCATAGGCGTCCTGCGGTTCAATGCCCAGCTTAATGAATTCCGGAATGACGATTTCATCGTTGTTAAAGGCTGGCATCCCGAAGCCGCAGCGGATCACCTGCACGCAGGCATCCAGGAAGTCATTACTCATCCCCGCATGATAACGCACGCTGAGGTTCGGCTGGGTAGAGCGCAGTCGGCCACAGGATTCCAGAATGGCATAGGAGAGCGGGTTGACGGCATCTATCGCCTGACCGTTGACCAGGTTCTGGCCACCGATGGTCACGTTCTGATACAGCGGGCTGCCTGCTGAGGCTTTCGAGTGGGAGCCAGAGCGAATTTTGTTTACTTCCAGCAATTTCAGCCAGCAGCTGTGCAACAGCTCAATGGCGTGCTCACGATCGAGACTCTGGTTTAGTTCTACGTCACGACGGTAGAACGGATAGAGGTACTGATCCATACGGCCAAACGATACGGAGTGACCGTTCGATTCAATTTGCAGGATCAACTGGATGAAGTAGCACAACTGCAGCGCCTGCCAGAACGTTTTTGGCGGCTCATGGGCGATGACATCGCAGTTTTCCGCCATGGTCAGCAGTTCATCACGGCGGCTGGCGCGCGTTTCTGTGGACGCCATTTTACGCGCCAGCGCGGCAAAGCGCTCAATGTGCAGGCTGACGGCCTCCAGCACGATATCAATCGCTTTCAGGAACTGATCGCCATGGAGGTCTTCCAGACAAGTCAGATTAATGCGGGAACGACGTTCATCGACTTTGTGGCGCAGACCGTCGAGACCTTTTTCCAGCAGCAGCGGGAAGTTCACCGCCAGGTGTGCGTCGCCGGAGGTCATATTACCTTCAGCTTTGATAATGCCGGTTTCCAGCAGCCCTTTTTGTTCGTCGGTAAACATGCCGTAGCAGCGGTCCTGTACGGTCTGACCGCGCCACCATGGGCACACCTCATGCAATACGCGCTTGTTCTCTTCGCTAACCGCGAAGCCTGCGCCGGGCCTGTCGGCGAGATCATCGATCTCTTTTTCAATCCAGGAGACGGTGTATTCCGGGAAGATTGGCGCGGCGCGTACTTCGCTTGCCTGGTTACCGATGATCAACTCGTCATGCTTGATCCAGATAGTGCGTTCCGCCAGATGATGAGCCAGTGCCAGCGCACGGCGTACCGGGATGGGTTTATCCAGATGCTGTTGGTACATCTCGGTATAGTGCTGGGCGCGCTCGGTACAAACCGGCGGTTTCACGATGTGGATCAGGGCCGTTTTATGCGCTTTGATACGATCGCTGAGTGTGTCCAGTTTCAGAGTAGTCATGGCGATTATCCTCGTAGGGTCGCGGTTAAACCTTTAAGGCTGGCGTACTGCTGGGCAAATTTGAGCAGCGCAGGCGCATCAAGCGGTTTATCCGGGGCGTTGTAGGGTTGATTGAGTAAGTTGTACTTGTTGATGCCCAGCGTGTGGTAGGGCAAAAAATGGATCTCTCCGACGTGGAGTTCGTCGGCGGCAAAATCGGTAATGGCCTGAATAGCTGCTTCGTCAGCGTTGAATCCCTGAATCAGCGGGACGCGGATAATTATTTTTTTACCGGCGGCGGCCAGTTTTTTCAGGTTTTCCAGCACGCGAGAGGCGCTGCCATCGGTCCACTGTTTAAACGGCGCGTCGGCGACATGCTTTAAATCGGCCAGGAACAGATCAACGTAGGGTAATGACGGCTCAATATACTTCCAGGGAACATGCAAACAGGTTTCTACTGCCGTATGAATGCCTGCTTCGTGGCTGGCCTGGAACAATTCAGCCGCCAGCTCTGGCTGCATAAACGGTTCGCCGCCGGAAAGCGTGAGTCCCCCTCCGCTGCGGTCGTAAAACGGTTTATCCCGCAATACGGTCGCCATGATTTCGTCCACGCTTTTTACCTCTCCACAGACGGTCAGCGCCTGGGTAGGGCAGCAGTGGGTCAGCGCCGTCAGAGCATCATCGGTCAGTTTTTCGCGATGAATCAGCAACCCGCTCAGTGCCCGCTCAATCACCTCCGGTGCCGCCTGAGCACAAAGATCGCAACCATCAAGGCACAGACGTGCGTCATAGAGCAGATCCCGCGTCCGGGCGCGGCTTTCCGGATTCTGGCACCACCGACAACCCAGTGAGCATCCCTTAAGGAACACCACGGTGCGGATACCTGGACCATCATGCGTGGAATAGCGCTGGATATTGAAAATCATAAGCGGCCTCTTTTCTTTCGTATAAAGATTAAATTACTTTCGAATGAAAGTTATATTGACGTGCGTCAACTAACCGCGAGGTTTCGCCGTGCTACCTTTTATTCATGCTAATTATTCGTTTGAGGAAAGGTGATGGAACTCTATTTAGATACGTCTGATGTTGCCGCGGTAAAAGCGCTGGCGCGTGTTTTTCCGTTGGCAGGGGTGACCACTAACCCAAGCATTGTGGCGGCAGGTAAGCAGACGCTGGACGTGTTACTGCCGCAACTGCAGGACGCGATGGGTGGGCAAGGCCGCCTGTTTGCACAGGTAATGGCGACCACCGCCGAAGGGATGGTCAGCGATGCGCGTAAGCTGCGGGCAATCATCGCGGATATCGTCGTGAAAGTGCCGGTCACGGCAGAGGGTCTGGCAGCAATTAAATTGCTGAAAGAAGAGGGCATCCCGACGCTGGGGACCGCGGTTTACGGTGCTGCTCAGGGGCTTTTAGCTGCGCTGGCTGGCGCCGAATATGTTGCGCCATACGTTAACCGCGTGGACGCTCAGGGGGGCGACGGCATTCAGACGGTGACCGATCTGCAGGCCTTATTGAAAATGCATGCCCCGCACGCCAAAGTGCTGGCAGCCAGTTTCAAAACGCCGCGTCAGGCGCTGGATTGCCTGCTGGTCGGCTGTGAGTCCATCACGCTGCCGCTGGATGTCGCTCAGCAGATGATTAGCTCTCCAGCCGTTGATGCTGCCGTGGCGAAGTTTGAGCACGACTGGCAGAGCGCATTTGGTCGCACGTCGATCTGATGCTGTTGCTGGGTGGCGCTAACGCTTACCCGGCCTACGTTCGAGCCGTTGTAGGTCGGGTAAGGCGAAGCCGCCACCCGACTTTTTTACCGACTACAAACCTCGCACCCCGGATTACGCATCAGCTTCATTTCGCGAAACTGGCAGGTCATGGCGTCGTACATGACGATTTTTCCAGACGCCGGTTTACCGTAGCTTGCCAGCAGCTTAATGGCTTCCATCGCCTGTAACGATCCGATCACGCCGATTAGCGGGGCCATCACGCCTGCCTCGACGCAGGTCAGGGCGTTTTCACCGAACAGACGGCTCAGGCAACGGTAGCAGGGCTCGCCTTCCTGATACGTAAAGACGGTAATTTGCCCTTCCATGCGAATTGCCGCACCGGAAACCAGCGGAACCCCGGCGGCAAAGCATCCTGAATTCAGCTGATTGCGGATGCTGACGTTATCCGTACAGTCCAGCACCAAATCGTGTTCGGCGATAAGCGAGTGAATCTCGCTCTCGTCCAGCAGCGCATTCACTGGCGTAATGGCGATATAGGGGTTGATTCGCGCCAGGGCGTCGCGGGCGGAGAGCACTTTCGGCTGTCCAACGGTCGCATCGCTGTGCAGCGTCTGGCGCTGGAGATTCGACACGGAGACCGTGTCAAAGTCGAGCAGGGTTAAATGTCCGATGCCCGCGCCCGCCAGATACTGAGTTGCCGCGCATCCCAGCCCTCCCAGACCAACGACCAGTACCCGCGCCTCCTTGAGCGCTTCCTGACCTTCGAAATCGAAGCCGCGCAGAATGATTTGCCGGTTATAGCGCATCATCTCCTGGTCGCTGAGTTCTGCCATTACAGGCCTCCAAACAGTGCGTTAAACGGCTCGACCTCAACCCATTCTCCGGCTTCGACGTTACCACGGTCGCGTTCCAGCACGATAAAACAGTTGCCCAGGCTAAAGGAGCTAAAAATATGCGAGCCCTGATGTCCGGTAGTGGTGACTTCCAGTTCGCCTTCTGCGGTACGCTGTAATACACCGCGCTGAAAATCCAGACGGCCAGGCGTTTTCTTCAGACGTGATGCGCTGCGCACGCGCTGGCGTGGCGGCAGTCCGCAGGCGGTGTTACCGCTGAGTTTCGCCAGTAGCGGTTGGACCAGTTGATAAAAGGTGAGGGCCGCTGACACCGGGTTACCCGGCAGGCCGCAAAACCAGCTGTTGCTCAGTTTGCCAAAGGCGAACGGTTTACCGGGTTTGATGGCCAATTTCCAGAAGGCAATTTCTCCCAGTTCTTCCAGAATGGTTTTGGTGTAATCCGCTTCGCCAACAGAAACACCACCGGAACTGATAACGACATCGGCCTGGCTGTCGGCTTCGATAAACGCGGCGCGCAGCGCGTTGGGATCGTCACGAATAATCCCTAAGTTGATCACCTCGCAGCCCAACTGCTGCAGCATCAGATGTACGGTCAGACGGTTAGTATCATAAATCTGTCCGTCGCCCAGCGGCTGACCCGGCAGTTGCAGTTCATCACCGGTGGAGAACAACGCCACGCGGACTTTGCGCACGACGGGGACATCGGCAATACCGAGCGAAGCCAGCACGGGAAGCTCGGCGGTGGTCAGGCGAGTCCCGGCGGGAAATACCACCGCGCCGTTGGCAATATCTTCACCGCGCAGACGAATATTTTGTCCGCTGCGGACGTCGGCGGTAAAACGAATACCATCGTCAGTTTGTTCCGTTTGTTCCTGCATCACTACCGCTTCGCAACCGACAGGAACCGGGGCACCGGTCATAATACGGATGCAGGTTCCCGCAGGCCACTCGCCATGGAAAGGCTGACCGGCAAAGGCTTTACCTGCAACGGAGAGCGGCTGGCCGGATTGCAGATCGGCCAAACGCACCGCATAACCATCCATTGCAGAGTTATCGAATCCAGGGACATCAATCGGGGAGACGATGTCGGTCGCCAGAATACGACCAAAGCATTGAACCAGGGGCAGCGTTTCGACGGCGGTGAGTGGGGTAATACGCGAAAGCATCTGAGAGAGAGCCGTTTCAAGCGGCATCAGTCCGGCGGTAAATTCCATGTGAAGACTCCTGCGGGGCAAAATCGAATCCGGTTATTATGTCAGAAAATGGACGCGGACAGTATGCCACCTCAGGCTTAGGATCGGATCTGATAACGGTTTTCTGCCAGAGGATAGCGCGACAGGAAAAATGCCGTATAAACTCAATGTTTCTGCTTTTTTCCCTGGGGCTAAATGACTCATAATATCCCGGACGCCATTCGACGCCAGGTGGATGCCGCCAGTGCGCTCATCCGCCAGATTTTCGAGGGGAATCTCGTTGCCATTCATTTGTATGGATCTGCTGTTGAAGGGGGATTAAAACCCCAAAGCGACATCGATTTACTGGTTACCATCAGGCAACCGCTGGATATGCAGCAAAGAAAAGAATTGATGCAGGATTTGCTGGCTATTTCTGCGCCTCCCGGCGTCTGCGTGCGGTATCGTGCGCTGGAAGTGACCGTTGTACTGTTCTCGCAGATTGTACCGTGGCGATTTCCACCGGCGAGAGAGATGCAGTTTGGTGAATGGTTGCGTGAAGATATCTGCGCTGGTGTGTATGAACCGGCGCAGGTGGATCCCGACCTTTCCATTCTGCTGACCCAGGCCCGGCGTGCCAGCGTACCGTTGTTCGGTGAACCCGCTGAGAGATTATTCAACGTCATCCCTTTTAGCGATATCGTACAAACATTTCGACATATCCTTGATATGTGGCAGAAACCGGCCGATTTAGAAGGGGACGAGCGGAATATTATCCTTGCTCTGGCACGCATCTGGTATAGCGTGGTTACGGGCAATATTGTCGCTAAAGATGAGGCTGCGTCCTGGCTGATACCGCAATTGCCCACTGAACATGCCGCCACGTTGCAGGCTGCGCGTGCGGAATATCTGGGGTTAACCAAAGAGAACTGGGCCGCATGTATGCCGTCTGTTGAACGCTTTGTGTTTTATGCAAAAAAACAGATTACCGATCGGTTGAATTAATTTATTCAATAACGTCGGGGAATCTCCTGTTTGTTGAACACTGCTGCATGACCTGATGCGAAGAAGTGTGAGGGGCGGGCCTTTACCTTTACATGACGTCTGCATCTTTCTATATTCAAAAATCGAATCAATAACTCACAGAAATTCTGATATTTATAACCCCGTTACCTGCCACCTTAATGGATGAAAAAAATGGGCAAAGCAGTCATTGCAATTCACGGCGGCGCTGGGGCAATAACCCGCGCTGAGCTAAGCCAGGAGCAGGAGTTGCGTTATATACAGGCGCTGTCAGATATCGTTGAAACCGGTCAACGTATGCTAGAAGCGGGCCGAAGCGCGCTGGATGTTGTCACTGAGGCTGTGCGCCTACTGGAAGAGTGCCCTCTGTTTAACGCCGGAATTGGTGCTGTGTATACCCGTGATGAAACCCATGAACTGGATGCCTGCGTCATGGATGGTAATACCCTGCAAGCGGGTGCTGTCGCCGGAGTCAGTCATCTGCGCAACCCGATCCTCGCGGCGCGCCTGGTGATGGAACACAGCCCCCACGTCATGATGATTGGTGAAGGGGCAGAAAATTTTGCCATTGCCCAGGGTATGGAGCGCGTTTCGGCGGATATTTTCTCGACGCCAGAACGCTATGCACAGCTGCTGGCGGCGCAAGCAGCGGGTGAAACGGTGCTGGATCACAGTGCGACCCCGCTGGATGAAAACAATAAAATGGGTACCGTGGGTGCGGTTGCGCTGGATATGTTTGGCAATCTGGCGGCAGCAACATCGACTGGCGGGATGACCAACAAATTACCGGGTCGGGTGGGGGATAGTCCGCTGGTCGGCGCAGGCTGTTATGCCAATAACGCAAGTGTGGCCGTCTCCTGCACCGGTACAGGTGAAGTTTTTATTCGCGCGCTGGCGGCCTATGACATTGCGGCATTGATGGATTATGGCGGCCTGAGTTTATCAGAGGCGTGTGAACGCGTGGTGATGGAAAAATTACCGGCGCTGGGCGGCAGCGGTGGATTAATTGCTATCGATCATGAAGGGAATGTGGCTTTGCCGTTTAACAGCGAAGGCATGTACCGCGCCTGGGGATACGCAGGCGACACGCCCACCACTGGTATTTATCGGGAAAAAGGAGATACCGTTGCCACACAGTGATGAGCTTGATGCCCGTGATGTGCTGTCCGTCAGCAACCTGAATATTGCCTTTGAACAGGAGCAGCAACGCGTTAGCGCTGTGCGCAATCTGTCATTTCGCCTGAAGCGTGGCGAAACGCTGGCGATTGTTGGCGAATCCGGTTCCGGAAAATCGGTAACGGCCTTGTCGCTGATGCGTCTGATTGAACAGGCGGGCGGCGAGGTAAGCTGTGATGCGATGCTGCTACGGCGGCGTAATCGGCAGGTGATTGAACTCGGCGAGCAGAGCGCAGCCCGGATGCGCCATGTGCGTGGCGCGGATATCGCGATGATCTTCCAGGAGCCTATGACATCGCTTAACCCGGTGTTTACCG
The DNA here is from genome assembly GCF_005280875.1 of Citrobacter sp. wls827. NCBI lineage: Bacteria > Pseudomonadati > Pseudomonadota > Gammaproteobacteria > Enterobacterales > Enterobacteriaceae > Citrobacter > Citrobacter sp. wls827. Next base: position 23,564 of record NZ_SZWR01000001.1, on the reverse strand, counting down.
TCGGCGAGCAAATTGCCGAGTCTATCCGCTTGCACCAGGGTGCCAGTCACGAAGAGGCGATGGTAGAAGCGAAGCGAATGCTCGATCAGGTGCGTATCCCCGAGGCGAAGGCGATTTTATCGCGTTATCCACACCAGCTTTCCGGCGGTATGCGCCAGCGGGTGATGATCGCCATGGCGCTGTCGTGTCGCCCTGCGGTGTTGATTGCCGATGAGCCGACCACCGCGCTGGACGTCACCATTCAGGCACAGATCCTGCAACTGATAAAAGTGCTGCAGCAAGAGATGTCGATGGGCGTTATTTTTATCACCCACGATATGGGCGTGGTGGCAGATATCGCTGACCGGGTGCTGGTGATGTACCAGGGTGAAGCGGTCGAAACGGGCAGCGTTGAGCAGATTTTTCATGCTCCGCAGCATCCTTACACTCAAGCGCTATTGGCAGCAGTGCCGCAACTTGGGGAGATGCGCGGGCATGACCTTCCGCGACGCTTCCCGCTTATTTCTCTGCACGATCCTCATCATGTTGAACCTCAAACCGAGCAGGACACGGTAGTTGAGGGAGAGCCGATTCTGCGGGTTCGCAACCTGGTGACACGTTTTCCCCTGCGTAGCGGCATCCTTAATCGCGTGACCCGCGAGGTGCATGCGGTGGAAAACGTCAGTTTTGATCTCTGGCCCGGCGAAACGCTTTCACTGGTAGGCGAGTCGGGGTGTGGTAAATCAACGACCGGGCGGGCATTGTTGCGTCTGGTGGAGTCCCAGCGCGGGGAGATTTTCTTCAAGGGACAACGCATTGATACCCTGGCCGCCAGCAAGTTGCAGCCGCTGCGTCGGGATATCCAGTTTATCTTCCAGGACCCTTATGCGTCGCTCGACCCCCGACAGACGGTGGGATATTCCATCTTAGAGCCACTGAGGGTGCACGGTTTGTTGCAAGGCGATGCGGCGACAAAACGGGTCGCATGGTTGCTCGAGCGTGTCGGGTTGCTACCTGAGCACGCCTGGCGCTATCCGCACGAATTTTCCGGTGGTCAGCGTCAGCGTATCTGTATAGCCCGGGCGTTGGCGCTCAATCCTAAAGTGATTATTGCCGATGAGTCCGTCTCGGCACTGGATGTCTCGATTCGCGGGCAAATTATTAATCTGTTGCTCGACCTACAGCGGGAAATGGGTATTGCGTACCTGTTTATTTCCCACGATATGGCGGTGGTGGAGCGTATTAGTCACCGCGTGGCGGTGATGTACCTGGGGCAGATTGTTGAGATCGGCACCCGACGGGCGGTGTTTGAAAATCCACAGCATCCCTACACGCGAAAACTTATGGCGGCAGTCCCGGTTGCCGATCCATCGCATCAAAGACCACAGCGCGTGCTGTTGTCGGATGATATCCCCAGTAATATCCGCAAACGCGGTGAAGAGATCCCCCCGGTTTCACTACAGTTAGTGGAACCGGGGCATTACGTTGCGCGTGTGCCAGCGGAAAGTGCGCTTTCGCGTTTATGACAGGCAGGCAGGGTTTAAGGAGAATAACATGACAAAAATTGTTGCTCGGAAATGGCTGGTTGCTGTGGGAGTGGCCTCTGCGCTGGCCGCATCGCCTGGCTGGGCCGCCAAAGATGTGGTGGTTGCTGTAGGGTCTAATTTCACCACGCTCGACCCCTATGACGCGAACGACACGTTGTCGCAGGCGGTAGCGAAGTCGTTTTATCAGGGGCTGTTCGGCCTTGATAAAGAGATGAAGCTGAAAAATGTGTTGGCGGAAAGCTATACCGTTTCTGATGATGGCCTGACGTACACCGTTAAACTGCGACAGGGCGTGAAGTTTCAGGATGGGACTGACTTCAATGCGGCTGCGGTAAAAGCCAACCTTGATCGCGCCAGTAATCCGGAAAATCACCTTAAACGCTATAACCTGTATAAGAATATCGATAAAACCGAGGTGGTTGATCCTGCTACAGTGAAGATTACGCTGAAGCAGCCATTCTCTGCCTTTATCAATATTCTGGCGCATCCGGCTACGGCGATGATTTCTCCCGCCGCGCTGGAGAAATATGGCAAGGAGATTGGTTTCCATCCTGTCGGCACCGGGCCATATCAGCTTGATACCTGGAATCAGACGGATTTTGTGAAGGTTAAGAAGTTCGCGGGTTACTGGCAGCAAGGGTTGCCAAAGCTGGATACGATTACCTGGCGTCCGGTAACGGACAACAACACGCGTGCGGCAATGCTGCAAACCGGGGAAGCGCAGTTTGCTTTCCCTATTCCGTACGAGCAGGCGGCGTTACTGGCGAAGAATAAAAACCTGGAACTGGTCGCCAGCCCGTCTATTATGCAGCGTTATATCAGCATGAACGTCACGCAAAAACCGTTCGATAATCCGAAGGTGCGCGAGGCGTTGAATTATGCCATCAACCGTCAGGCGCTGGTGAAAGTGGCTTTTGCAGGTTACGCCACGCCGGCAACGGGCGTTCTTCCGCCATCAATAGCCTATGCGCAAAGCTACACGCCGTGGCCTTACGATCCGGCAAAAGCACGCCAATTGCTGAAAGAAGCGGGTTATCCCAACGGCTTTACCACCACGCTGTGGTCATCCCATAACCACAGCACCGCGCAGAAAGTGCTGCAATTTACCCAGCAGCAACTGGCGCAGGTGGGCGTGAAGGCTCAGGTGACGGCGATGGATGCCGGGCAGCGGGCGGCGGAAGTCGAGGGTAAGGCGCAGAAAGAAAGCGGGGTACGGATGTTCTACACCGGCTGGTCGGCGTCTACAGGCGAAGCGGACTGGGCGTTGTCGCCGCTGTTTGCGTCACAGAACTGGCCGCCAACCTTGTTTAATACCGCGTTCTACAGCAATAAGCAGGTGGACAGTGATTTAGCGGCGGCCTTGCAAACCAACGATCCGGCGCAGAAAGCGAAGCTGTACAAGGACGCGCAGGATATCATCTGGAAAGAGTCGCCGTGGATCCCGCTGGTGGTGGAGAAACTGATCTCGGCGCATAGTACGAATTTGACCGGATTCTGGATCATGCCCGACACCGGGTTTAGTTTTGATGACGCGGATTTGAAATAAGCTATTCATTCGGCCCTGCATGGACGGGGCCGGCGAAGGGAGTCTGATGCTCAACTATGTTTTCAAGCGCCTGCTGGGGTTGATTCCGACGCTGTTAATTGTGGCGGTGCTGGTATTTTTATTTGTTCACCTGCTACCCGG
>NZ_SZWR01000001.1:0-20305 GCF_005280875.1 Citrobacter sp. wls827 | reverse complement strand
ATCCGGCGCGGCTGATTGCCGGACCGGAAGCCGACGCCGAGGTGATTGAACTGGTGCGTACGCAGTTGGGTCTGGACCAGCCGCTGCATATTCAGTTCTGGCACTACATGACCAACGTGTTGCAAGGTGACTTCGGGACCTCGATGGTTTCTCGTCGTCCGGTTTCAGAAGAGATAGCCAGTCGTTTTATGCCGTCGCTATGGCTGACGATCGCCAGTATGGCGTGGGCGGTTTTGTTTGGTATGACGGCGGGGATCATTGCCGCCGTTTGGCGCAACCGCTGGCCTGACAGGTTGAGTATGACGCTGGCAGTAACCGGGATCTCTTTCCCGGCCTTTGCGCTTGGCATGCTGCTCATGCAGATATTCTCCGTTGAGCTTGGCTGGTTGCCCACCGTTGGCGCTGACACCTGGCTGCACTATATCCTTCCGTCAATTACGCTGGGTGCGGCGGTGGCCGCGGTGTTAGCCCGGTTTACTCGCGCATCGTTCGTCGATGTGCTCAGTGAAGACTATATGCGTACCGCGCGGGCCAAAGGGGTGAGTGAAACCTGGGTGGTATTAAAACATGGCTTGCGTAATGCGATGATCCCGGTGGTCACCATGATGGGGTTGCAGTTTGGCTTTTTGTTGGGCGGTTCTATTGTGGTTGAGAAGGTGTTCAACTGGCCTGGTCTTGGGCGATTGTTGGTCGACTCAGTTGAAATGCGCGACTACCCGGTGATCCAGGCCGAGGTGCTGTTGTTTTCTCTGGAGTTTATTCTTATCAACTTAGTGGTGGATGTGCTTTACGCCGCCATTAACCCGGCTATCAGGTACAAGTAAGGATGCGATTTTTTAACTGGCGCCGACAGGCGATTTTGAATGCAATGCCCCTTGTTAAGCCAGAGCAGATACGCACGCCGTGGCATGAGTTCTGGCGTCGTTTTCGCCGCCAGCGCATGGCGATGATTGCGGGTGTATTTGTCCTGGTCCTGATCGCGGTGGCGATTTTTGCTCGCTGGTTGACGCCATTTGATGCCGAGAACTACTTCGATTATGACCGACTGAATGATGGTCCCTCGATGCTGCACTGGTTTGGCGTTGACTCGCTTGGGCGGGATATTTTTAGCCGCGTACTGGTTGGCGCACAAATTTCTCTGGCGGCCGGGGTCTTTGCCGTCTTTATTGGCGCGGCGATTGGCACGGTACTGGGTCTGCTGGCTGGATATTACGAAGGCTGGTGGGATCGGCTGATTATGCGTATCTGTGATGTGCTGTTTGCCTTTCCAGGGATTTTGCTGGCAATAGCAGTGGTCGCCGTGCTGGGCAGCGGCATTGCGAACGTGATTATTGCGGTTGCGGTGTTTTCCATTCCGGCTTTTGCGCGACTGGTTCGTGGCAATACGTTGGTTCTCAAGCAACAAACATTTATTGAGTCAGCACGCAGCATTGGTGCCAGTGACGCGACCATCATTTTTAACCATATCCTGCCGGGGACGGTTTCATCGATCGTGGTCTTTTTTACCATGCGAATCGGCACGTCGATTATCTCTGCCGCGAGCCTGTCCTTCCTCGGTTTAGGGGCACAGCCGCCGACGCCAGAATGGGGGGCCATGCTCAATGAAGCGCGGGCTGATATGGTGATCGCGCCGCACGTGGCGATTTTCCCGGCGGTGGCGATATTCCTGACCGTGCTGGCGTTTAACCTGCTGGGGGATGGGTTGCGCGACGCGCTGGATCCGAAGATCAAAGGATAATACAAGGCCTGATAAGACGCGCTGGCGTCGTCATCAGGCGTTGCCGGATGCGGCGTAACGCCTTATCCGGCCTACGGTTGAGTTACGCTTATTAAACGCGAGTGCCCCACAGATCGTATTCATCTGCGTTTTCGACTTTCACGCGGAGGATATCGCCAGGCTTCACGTTGGTTTCGCCATTCAGGTACACCGCACCGTCGATTTCAGGGGCATCAGCCATACTTCGACCAATCGCGCCTTCTTCGTCAACTTCGTCCACGATGACCAGAATTTCGCGGCCCACTTTCTCCTGCAAACGTTCAGCAGAGATCTGCTGCTGCAGCTGCATAAAGCGGTTCCAGCGTTCTTCTTTTACCTCTTCCGGGATTTGATCTGGCAGATCGTTGGCTCCTGCACCTTCTACCGGGCTGTATTTAAAGCAGCCGACGCGGTCCAGACGCGCTTCTTTCAGGAAATCGAGCAGCATCTGGAAGTCTTCTTCGGTTTCGCCCGGGAAGCCAACAATAAACGTTGAACGCAGGGTCAGTTCAGGGCAGATTTCACGCCACTGTTTAATACGTGCCAGCTGTCGGTCCACAGAGCCTGGGCGTTTCATCAGTTTAAGAATTCGCGGGCTTGCATGCTGCAGTGGGATGTCCAGATACGGCAGGATTTTCCCTTCCGCCATCAGCGGGATCACATCATCAACGTGCGGGTACGGGTAGACGTAATGCAGACGGGTCCAAATCCCCAGTTTTGACAACTGTTCGCACAGGTCAACCATGCTGGTTTTAACGGGCTCGCCGTTATGAAAACCGGTACGATGCTTTACATCCACACCGTAAGCAGAAGTATCCTGGGAGATCACCAGAATCTCTTTCACGCCCGCATCGACCAGACGTTTGGCTTCGCTGAGAACATCGCCAATCGGACGGCTCACCAGATCGCCACGCATCGACGGAATAATGCAGAACGTACAGCGGTGGTTACAGCCTTCAGAAATCTTCAGATAGGCATAATGGCGCGGCGTTAGCTTGACGCCCTGTTCAGGAACCAGGCTCAGGAAAGGATTATGCTTTGGTTTGGGAACATAGTGGTGAACGTGCTCCAGAACCTGTTCGTAGCTGTGCGGTCCGGTAATTTCCAGTACCTTCGGGTGGACCTCACGGATCTGATCGACTTTCGCGCCCAGACAGCCAGTGACGATCACCTTGCCGTTTTCGTTCAGCGCTTCACCAATGGCTTCCAGTGACTCCTGAACTGCGCTGTCGATAAAGCCGCAGGTGTTAACGATGACCATATCCGCGTCGTCGTAGCTTGGTACGACATCATAGCCTTCGGTACGAAGTTCGGTCAGGATGCGCTCAGAATCGACAAGGTTTTTCGGGCACCCTAATGATATAAATCCAATCTTAGACATTATTTTGTACAATACATTGCTCGGGAAAACTCGGATTATACATCATGCCTAAACTTTACAGCTACATCCGTTGGTCAAGTGACCGACAAGACAAGGGAACGACAAAAGACCGCCAGTTATCGGCAGCGAGGACGTATGCTGAAGAGAAGGGGCTGGAGATGGTAGAAATCATTGAGCCAGGTGTAAGTGCGTTTCGTGGGAAAAACCGCTCTGGAAAGCTGGGAGACTTTATAGATGCTGTAAAGAGTAATGCTATACCTTCTGACTCATGGCTTTATTGCGAAAACCTTGACCGTCTATCTCGTGATCAGGTGGATGAAGCGTTAAGTCTTTTTCTTGAGATGATTAGGCTGGGACTAACAATAGTCACAGGAATGGACAAGAAGGTTTATAACAAGGCATCGATACGGCAAAATCCTACAGACTTGATGTTGTCAATCCTACTGTTTATCCGTGGGAATGAGGAATCAGAAACGAAATCTAAAAGAACTATAGGAAATGTTGTTGCTTTAGTAGAACGACATAATCAAGGCTTGCCAGTAAACATTAAATCCGTGGGTCGTCATCCGTTTTGGATAGATGATTCTGGTTCACAGTACGAAGCAGTTAAAAAGCATCCTATCTATTGGAATATTGCTAGAGAAGCTATTGATATGTTCCTAGATGGTCATGGGGTCTATAGTGTTAAACGGGCTTTAGATGAAAAATACCCAAATGGATTGAAGGGTAAAGAATGGGATTATCAGGTATTACAAAAGATGCGTAATAACCGTGCATTGATCGGTGAGCGTACAATGAAAGTAGGTGGTCAAATCTATAAATTGAAAAACTATTATCCGCTGTTATGCAAAGATGAAACGGAATATTTAGTACTGGCTGAAAAGAAAGAACAGAATAATTTTAAGTCCAAGAAAGAATCAAAAGATAAAATTAAACTTTTATCAGGGCTATCACTACTACGTTGTAGCAAATGTGGTGGTACTATGCATTCTTTTATTAATAAAAAAACACCACGTTACATATGTACGAATGGTACACATAAACAGAAAAATTGTTCTGGTTGGTCGATTATTGCCTCTTTGGTAGAACACTGCACAATGATTGCTTTACTGATGGGTTATCTAAACAACAGTTGGAAAAATGGTAGTGATACTACATTGATTGATGAAGAGATAAATGCAAAACAATCAATAATCGCTGATTTGGATTCCCAAATATCAAATTTAGCTGCTGCAATTTCAGTTGCACCAAACGTTGTTGAGCTTGCAACAAAGATTCAAGTGTTAAATACAGAACGTGAACAATTACTAATAAACGTAGTTAACTTAAAGGAAAGATCAGTATCATTAAAGAGTAAGGGATCATTTGAAATAGAAATGACCGAGTTTTTAATATTAATTCAGTATGCAGTGTTTACCGATATGGAAGATGAAGATAGAAACAAAATTAGAAAGATCATATCTTCAATAATTGAATATGTAATAGTGGATAAAACTGATTCATGTATTACCATTCGTATCAAGTGTTATGGCATTGATGAAGTATTAGTATTTGGTGGTGTGAACAGAAAACCTCATTGGGAGTTTGATATTGAACTACTAAATGATAATCAGGATAGTAATGTTGTTGTAGTTACCGATGAACTCAGAGAAAAAACTAATCAATACTTAGTGGATTTAAGGAAAGGTTATCATAACTTATATGATTCATCAGTATCTCTGTTATCTCAGGTTGGTTATCCAGAAATCAACGGATCACTATTCTGGCCTAATCGGTAATAGTAAAATACTAAGTTAGATTTCTCGTTTGAAAGTGTATTTTGGCATCGTAGGAGCGATTACTGGCAAGGGGTATTTGATAAGGCAGTGAGTAGCCTTGATTTGCAACCTACTAAAAATTGGTGGTTTACAGCCTCCAATAACTCTGTATAATTAATCCGACAAGACGAAGAATCATGAAATACCAATTGGTATAGAGTGAGGCTTTTTTTCGTCTATACAATATATATTTAACAAAATAATAACATAAGGATACACACAGCATGTCAAATCATCAGATTCACTCTAAGGTTTCCCCACTGGTAACTAACTTTACTACTACCTACCTCGTCCCACGTGGTTTTGATTCGTTCACTACTTGCGTGATTGATATTGAAGACCCGAAACAGGGTAGTACGGTGATGCTTATTGATCCTGGTTCGGATATCGGTACGTATCAGTTCTTCTACGATTGGGCTAATAGTAGTTTGGTAGTGGCGAACTACTTTGATAGTAGTATGGTGTACGGCAAGTATAAGACAGCAGAAGAGTTTACTAATGACTTTGACCTACCGATCAAGTTTGGGGAACTCGTAGAACTCTTACACTTGCTGATGACAAATGAAGCAAGTTTGTATATTGGGATTGATTCAGCATATATCGATCATACAGAACTACTAACCCGTGATGGTTGGACAGATCGCCGTATCAAGAAAGAATTTGGCATTGTACCTAAGTGTGAGTTTGATCGCGTTAGTTACTACCGCCTGAATGAAGTAATCCAAAAAGAACAATAATAGTTTTCCATTTCCATTTTGCCGACTCAATAATTTTCGGCGGGGCTACCTTTTGCCCTTTTTAAATTCACACAGGAGGATCATAATGATTAACGCACAACGCCTACACCCTGATACTTTCCAAGTACCAAGTTATGAAGAACTAGAAAAGTTAAAGCCAAATGACCAAATCAAAGTATGTATGGGTGATACTCGTATTTGGGTTATTGTAACTGAATTGAAGGGTAAACAAATTACATGTACTAGTGATTTAACTGGTTCTATGAAAGTTCGCTTTTGTAATGTATTTGACACCATAATTTACTAGTTTGTACTAAATACTCCTATAAGAATAAAAATGGGAGTTTATATGAAAGATTGGTTAGTAACCATAGCTGTACTAGTAATTGGCTTTATCATCCTCGTCACTGGATTTATCGAATACGTTCTAATAGCGTGGTTAGGATTACTCTTAATTCTAGTAGTATTAGGCGTTTTAGGCCGTATTTGGGCATGTTTCCAAAAACAAAATACTAAATAGATATGTAGCAAGTGACATTACTACAAAATATTTTTCGATTCTTGGGACGATTTATAATAATGTGATATAATCAAGGTATCAAAGATAAATATTTCCATATTCTCCAATGATATTTTAGCCCCATGTTATTCATGGGGCTATTCTCACTTGAAATTTATGAATGATCGTGCACAAAAGGAAATACATGGCAAAGGAAACAACAAGAGCTATCGGAGTACGAATTACTCCACTACAGGAAGAATATCTACAGAAGTTAGTAGTCAAAGGTAAGGTGAAGAATATGAATCAAGCAATACAATATGTACTAAACAGTTTTATTATTCTAAACAATAAGTAACGTTTGATACTATCGTAAAAAGTATTATTACCGTACTAACATGGAGCGTTAGTACATGTACAAAAGGATTTGATTATGGACAACAAACAACTAAAACAACGTTATAAAAATATAGTAGCACGTGTAAAAAATAATGAAGCATATAAACATACCACTATTGGCGATTGGGTATCTTTCGAACCATTCAAAGAGTGGATGGAACAAAACTATGTTGAAGGATGGGAAATTGACAAGGATATACTAAGCGGAACTAATAAGTGTTATTCATCTTCTACATGTTTGATGGTTCCACATGAAATAAATGCTCTATTCCGTAGTTCTTCATCTATTCACGGCTATAAGGGTGTGTACTTTGATGACAGATATAATAAGTTTTATGGTCAAATGCGTATCGACGGTAAGACCGTACAGAGAGGATCTAGTGATACCGCAGCGGGTGCACACCAATACTACCTAGAACTACGCAGGAAACGTTTGCAGGAGCTTTTACAACGATATAGTAGTATTGAAAATCAATACGCTTATAAACGTCTAGTAGAAGCATTTAAACCTTACTTATAAACAAAAAGCCCTTAGTACAGGAATATTAAGGGCAATTAATTAAAATATCACAACATATTATAGGATTATTTATCATGGCAAGACCAGAAAAACAACACGATAACCGCGAAGTTCAAAAAGAACTAAAAAAGATCAAATTCAAAGAACTATCAGTAGAAGCAAAAGATGCAATCAACCAGGCTATACAGGGATGTAAATCACTTGGACGTAATAAAGTAGATTCAGAAGAAATCTATGAAGTACTACAGAAGTGTGAGTACATCACCAAACCACTAGCCCTACATACCGTCAATATGAAGCGTGCGAGCGGCACTATAAGCAAGTTACAACTAAAAGGTAACTCTCAGGCTGAAAAGTATAAACTAGTCTCTAAACGCGTTTCAGAGGCTCTAGAGCTACTCATATTACAGGGTATCCCACTAAAGAATTCAATGAGGCGTACACTAAGCAAGGTACAATGTAAGCAACTGGATGGAAAGCAAGAGAAAGAGTTAGCGGATAAGGTAAAAGCTGGAGTACCAATTAATGATCTTATCAAATATCTATCCGGTTTACTCTAATATAATAACCACATATTCCCACATACATATGTGGTTATTATGGGGTTATTATGAATGAATGTATGTGGTTATTCACTACATGTAGTTTCTAAACCCTTGATATATGGGGATATTTTGGGGTTTTGTATGAGCAATTTGAATAATCCCCCCTATATTAATATTAACTCCCACTCTTAACTTTGAAGTATAAGTGTCTTACTTCTATTCAGTCTCTAAAGAGCCTAACATCGCTTTGCTCGTCAGTCTCTATAAAAACTAAACATAAGATCGTAACTTGCGTTTTTCTCGTGAGTACTCGAAAGAACGCCCGTTCCTACTTGCTTTCGCTCAGACAATAAAAGTACTAACAAATAATTGATTGGAAGTACCAACTACCAAGAATTACTACTCAATAGATTATTCAAAGTCTCTTGAAGTGGACACGCAGCCCCGCGAAGTGGGAACGGTCACAAAGAAACCGCCGAAAGGCACAACTAGAGGAATTACTATGAGTACATGGGAACAAATACGAAAAGCCAATAAAGCACGTGGAATGAAGCCAAACGGACTTTATAACAAACCGAAGAAATCCCCACTTAGTGATACACCGCCAGTAGGGGAGGCACTAAAGGAAGTCATACAGGACTATATACGCGACTATAAGAGTACTAAGGGGGAAAGACCTACAACCGCACACCTCAATAATAAATATTCAATAAGAGCAACATCTAATTTTTATAAAGGGTTATAAATGAAATACACAGTAATCAACAACAATAAACGAAATTTCAAAGTACAATATGAAGTGGATGGACTAGAGCAACAAGCCCAACTACAAGGCGATACTACGCACTATGGAAGGCTAATAACTGGTAACTCATGGGTACGTATTGCCCGTCACCAGAACGCCACACGTAACGCCTACGGCAAGATTTACGGGGCAGGTGAAGAGATCACACAGCACCATATGACAGAAGAAGAACTATTTCAGAACTCACTGGTAGATCCCTTATCCCACCAAAAGAAGATTGCAGGACTGCTACTGGATGCATTCTATAGTAACAACCAGGAAATGACCGTGGAACTACTGGACACTGTACTAAACCCTAAACCGAAGAAAACAAAAAAGCCCGGCAAGGTACAATAGTTTTAAAAATATTTTTATTATAGGATTCATATCCATTATGTTACCTTAGAAATTAGTGAATAATGTATTTAAATCTCGATTGCTAGCAAAAATGTAGTTTTTTGCATCCGATAAAATTTTTATTTTTTCGGATGTTAAAGGAATCATTCCATTGAAGCCATCATACATCTTTCGTCTTAAATGCTCAAATTCAGACATTTTTAGACCACTCAAGTTCCCTATTAGGTTTTTGATGCATTGAATAATTAATTCAATGACTCTTGTAGTTGCAATACATATTTTTTCAAATTCAGATGTGGGCTTATAACGAAATAATTTTATCACATTGATATCGGTTTGTAATTGTTGAGAGGTTATTTCCAATTCTGTAATAGTGTCAATAAAGTATGTTTGCATTGAATCTAAAACAGAATCTTTTAGATAATGATTATGTCCATTAATTCTAAACTGGAAGTTTGCAAGTCTAAAGTCTAGCTCATCAGCGATCATAAATATTTTAGGAAAGTGCTGTGTTATTATTTTCTTTTGTAGGGCGTAGGCATCTTCTCTATACCTATCTTTTTTCCAACGGGAATAAACATAAAAAGCAAAAGCCAAAGTAATTATGCTCGATAACGAGCTAAGCCAGTCAGTAAAACTCCCCCACTCGAATGAAGGACTATTTAAAAATAAAATTTTTATAAAGATAAGAATGCTTATAATTAATAGAAAAAGAACTGCCGTGAGCAAAGCTGTATTCCATTTTTTTATATTCATTTTTATTATCCGAATTATAACGAAGATAGAACCAGATGAGGAGTACTTTCACTTTACCATGGAGCCTCTATAATGTAAACTTTGGATGCACATCCCCTCACATTGGGTAGGTTTGTTTATTGGGGTGAGTGGGGTGTGCATCCAGACTTTATAAAACTAATTTTTTATTGTACTGTGTCACATAAATAAGCGTAAGTTAATGTATTCGAGAATAGTTTAATAAATAATTTTTATCTTATTCCCAATATCAATTTGGAAGTCAACTGCTTTATCGCTAAATAATTTACCTAATATTTTTTTCTTTGGATTCCAGCCTGGATAAGGCTCATTTAACATATCTAAAATTTGACGGGCAACAGGTATTTCTAAGCAGGTCAGAACATACGTAATAAAATTTTGTATGCTTTGATACCTTTTCAGTAACGTACTAAATTCAATACCAGTTTGTGAAGCAAGATAAGAATCGAATGCTAAATTAGTAAATTTAGCAAAAAGAGGTGTTCTGTCATCAAAATAGACAGTGTCGAAGTGATTAGAACTAGGGTTAACATTTCCATGTAGCATCTCATTTCTTATGTTCATAACTGATTGAAACTCTTTACAAGATTCGTTATTGCTATAATCAACAGGGCTATGGAAACCCTTACATTTAAGATGTAAATTCTTAACACGTTCGTTTATAGGGCTGCGGATGAACGAATCGTAATCACTTTTACTTTGATATATATTAACTTTAGCCAGAGTAAAAATCAAAAAGTTAATAAATGATTCGGCATAAATTGGTAACGTTAGGGAGATATTAATCCCCAATGTATTGGCCTTTGTGAATTTTTCTCCAACTAAAGCCATTTCTTTTCTTGTTCTTTTATTGATATTCTTAAAATTAGGGTATTTAATATTCTCAATATCTAGCTTTTCTAATTCATCCAAATTAGACTCAATAGCATTTTTGACTCTCTTAAAAGGATTTATAAAAAGATGCCAAGTTTCTATTCTACTTCTGAAAGATGAAATTTGTTTTCCGTAGTTCTTAAAATCATTTTTTAAATCGAGTATGAATTGATCTTTGGCGTATTTTTGATCTGGAAAGTCTATTGATTTATGAATTTCTAAACGATAAGTCATACACATGATTGTAATTCTATAACCTTCATAATCAAGGGTGTAATCCCAATGTATAAGATTATCTGAATCGTAGTTACGAAATAATGACTGTATACCGTTGGGCTTTCCAAATCGTGCTTGCAGATAGCAATATAAATCAACAGGTTTAATATTGTTAATATCAACCCACAAAGTGTAATCTTTGTCCTGTTTGACCAAACTGGTCTTCTGTTGAAATTCATTTATAACGATTCTCTGATCTAAATACACCAGCTTATTGATATCGATCTTGGTCTTTTTCATCACTATAAACTCGTTGAGAGGATATTTGGTATAGGTTAATACTCTTGCTATAGTATAACGATAATCATTTATTACAATCAAGTAGTGATCTTTCTAAATGGAAGTGGGATTTCTATAATAAATATGACTGACATCAACGTACTTTGACAGTTAATGAAAAGGTACTGGCAGGTTTTTGAAACAAAGCGAGTTTTCGCCCACGCATTAATTTACATATATATGAAAAATAAATGCATACCCGCACCGCACTTAACAAAGTACTACCCCAATTTCATTATTAGTGCAATTACAGTTGTGATTGGCGGGGCAGGGGCAAATCTTGAATACAGCATAAGATCCTTTTAGTATTTCAGTAACATATGTATCCATTTTATCAATCTCTGTAGGTTTACAATTTAAATGGAAACCAACAAAAAAAGAATTGCGGATTTTATATTCACAGTCAATGATGGATTGTATTTTTAACTTATCGTGTTCTAAACCTCTCTTCAGTGCTGCGATGCTCTTAGTACATTTAAATTCAATAAATATAAAACCATCGTTAAGTGATTTGTTTTGACAAAGAATAATGTCTACTTTTGAAAGCCTATTCTGTGGGAATAAAAATGGGTCGAGATAAGCAGTCACTTCCCGCTTTACTTGAAATCTTTTGGCTGCAATAAATTGTTCAAATTCTATTTGAAGCCATTTTTCCCAATCATTAATTCTATTATCAACAATGTAATGTAATCTTTTTCTTATGTCTTTATTTTTAAGGAAACTATTTAATAAATTAATAACAAGCTCAAAATCCATTTTACGGTCGTGCATTATTAACTCTCAATAAATAAAGGATGATAAATGAAAACATCACTTAGAACTTTAGCAAAACAATATGGATATGATGAATCAACTGTGCGTTCTTGGGTATTAAAAGGAATGCCAATGGATACGGATTATAACACAAGAAAGTGGATTGTGGAGAATATTTTAAAACCACTCCGTAATACTAACATCAAAGAACAGATTGAACAGGAACGATTACAAAAGCTAACTACCGAAAGACAATTAGCAGAATTGGAATTACAGGAAAAGTTAGAGCATGTTTTGAATACAGAATACGTGGAACAAGTACTAACCGCATATCTATATCAAATAAAAACTACTATTCGAAGTATCCCCAATAAGATTTATCTAGAACTATTTGCAATGACTGACGCGAAAGATTTACGCGACCGATTAAAGGAAGTAATAGACACGCATCTTTATCAATTGGGTGAAATGGAATTTGAATTACCAGAGGATGAAGAAATATTAGATGAACAAGAACAAGAAGAAACTAACGACATTACTACAGAAAGTACTACCGACGATCAAACCCCCGAAGATACAGAAAACAAGTGATTGGATTAAATCCGGTGGTGTGATGAAGCTGGTGGATGGGCCTAATATGGGGTTAGATTTTGTCCCATTTCCCTTTCAGTGCTTGCCTATGGATATTGCACAGGAAAGAAGCACTAAGAAGATCGTAATTCAGGCATGTAGTCAACTTTTGAAGACACAGGTCATGACGGCAATAGCCATGAACAAAATGGCAAATGATCCGGTAAACTTTGCATTTGCCTCAAGTAGTGCCGATGAAATCAAAAAGTTTAGACTTGGTAAATTCATGCCAGTAGTTGAAAGTAGTCCTGTACTTTCTTCACTTGTCACTGATAAATCAGATAAGAACGCCGCTAATAACGCCAAACAGACACAACTACAAAACGGTACTTTTATCTACTGGTTAAACCTTAACACACCCGGAAACCTTAGAGGCATCACATGTAGTACCGTTCTACTTGATGAAGTATCAAATGTGGAAATAGGTGAAGAAGGAAACCCAATTAAACTAGCTGAAGCCCGTACTTCTACCTTTGGTGATGATGCTTTAGTAGTAGTTGCAAGTACTCCCCTATACAAAAACGATTTAATCAATTCTGAATTCAATCTAAGTGATAAACGCTATTGGTTCGTTACACATGATTGTGGTCATGAATATAAATTTGAATGGGAACAAGTTAAATTCCAATTTAAACAATTAGAGAATGGTAGAGCAATTCCAGATTCAACAACTGCCAAGTTAATGTGTCCTCATTGTAATAAAGAAATTGATGAACATACACGCCACCAGATGGTGAATAATGGTAGATGGATTGCCACTAATCCTAATGGTGAAAAGGGTGTGGTAGGTTTTCAATGTAGCCGTATGATTAGCCCCCTTAATACTATTGAAGAAATGGTAAGTAAGTACGCCGATGCCTTGTACTCATTTAATCTTCAAACTTTCATGAATAATGAAATGGGTGAAGTTTATGAAAACGAATATGAAAAAGAACTTGATATTCTTCAGTTAGAACAGACACGTGATGATTCATTTAACTTACATAACATTCCCGAAGCATTAGGAATTTGCATTGCCGTCGATCAACAACTTGATAGGTGCGAGGCTACAGTAATTGCCTTTGATGAAAAGAATGTATGGGTACTTGGTCATGAATTTTTCTATTCACATGACTGTACTAAGATTGAAGCACCTGCATGGAATGAACTAGATAAATTCTGTAGACAGGATTTTAAAACCCCATCAGGTCGCACCATTCCAACGCTGGCGGTGTTTGTTGACTCATCGAATGGTAACGCCACGGAAACGGTTAAACGCTTCACAGGATGTTGGGCGAAGTATCATCCAATCAAGGGTAGTAGTTCTACCATATCACCATTATTCAAAAAGTCTACTGAAGCTGGTTATAAACTACAGATCCTAAATGTTCATGAAGGCAAGTTAACAATACGTAAGCTACTAAACCATATGTTAAGTGATGAACCAGATTTAGCACCAACTCAATTACATTTTAGTGCTTCACTACCCCATGATTACTTTGATCAATTAACCGCCGAGGAACTAAAACCACGTGGTGGTAAATTACAATGGCGACTTAAACAAGGTCAAAAAAGAAACGAATCATTGGACTGTTTATGTTATGCCTTAATTGCACGTGAGTATGCAGTAAGTAAATTAGGCACACATCAGCCATATAGAAAACTTAGAGAATTTAGGGCATCAACTAAAGAGCAAATACAAGTACAGCAAATAATAAATAAAGAAGAAACCAAACCAGAACCAGAATCTAAATCACAGATTAAAGTACAACCCAAAAGGACGGTACGTAGAACTGGCGGTACAGGATGGTTCGGCAAATAAGGAAATAAAATGGCAAATATTTTACCAGAGAAAATCTATATGACTTCTAACCCATATGATTTTCATGTAATGATGCCGCCACATTCTACCCTTGTAGTTAATTATCTAAATAGCGGTAATAGTACATCAATCGATAATTCTAGTACCACATCGGAAGCAACACTAATCACATTTAAAATTGATGGTCCGAGTGATAAGGTATTTTGTATTCTATTTGATAACGCAAAGGGTACTAGTACTAATTTTGTATCAGAACTAATTGATCCAAGTAAGTACACTACAGAATACTCAAAACTTCTATTAATGATTTTTGAAATTGATGAAGTGATCGAGGCGAGACTACAGGGCGGTGGCGTATATTCAACAACAATTAATAATAAGACACTAATTAGTGAGACACTTACTAACCTAGAAAATATGCGTATTCGTTATATTAAACGTGCAAATGCTCTATGGGCTAGTATGAACGATCAGCCCGTAAATGGTAATGGTAGACCATTTAAATCTGTAACCGTTTTTCGTGATCCTAATTATCCAAATAGATGGGGTACACGATAATGTTTTGGAGAAAAGCTAAACCAGAACCAGTAAAAGCAAAACCACAACCAAGCCAAAAACGTTTAATAGATAAACCATCAGCAAACCTAAAACGTGATTTACAGGCGGTACGTGGTATGAGTACACCCGTAATTTCATTTGGCTTTACGTCTGGTACAGGTTCACAAAATATCAATAACTTGATCCGTTGGTTCCTTAGTGATTGGCGTAATTCATCGCGTGAAGCAATTCTAAAGAATCCATTGGGCAGTAAATACATGAATCTGTCAGTGGATGGGGTCGTAGGTGCTGAAGGTGTTTATATAAAACCTTCCCCAACTGTAGAATCAATGGATGAAGATGAACTACAGGAACTAAGCAATAAACTAGAAAAACGTTTTGATCGTTGGGCATATGAAGCGGATCGTTTTAGTCTTGATGGACAATTAACCTTTGATATTTTCCAACAAACTGTAGAGAAAGTACGTGTACAGGATGGTGAATGTTTTATACGTATTCATAACGTTAACGGTACTATTAAACTTGAAATTATCGATGCAGCACGATTAACACAACTTAATAACCAGTGGTTAGACAACGGAAATTACATTTCAAACGGTGTGGAATATGACCAAAATCATAAGCCAGTAAATTACTATTTCTGTATCTATAACCCAATTACATATACGTATGATGCAACGGCATTTGAAATTATTCCGGCTAGTGAGATTTGTCATTATTTCATTCCTCAACAAATGGGACAGGAACGCGGAATTCCAGACATGATTAGTACAAGCAAGACTATGGAAGATCTAAAGAATTTCACTGAAGCGGCATTAATTGCTAAACGTGTCTCAGCGTCAACCACTGCATATATTACGAATAATAATAATGATACAGACCAAGTAGAGTTAGTAGCTGGTGAAGAGAATTCAACGGCAACATATACGGAATATCTTGAAGCGGGTGCAGTGTATGAACTTGGTAAAAACCAAGATATTAAGACTGTAAACCCACAAGCGGGTGTAGATCGTATAGGTGAATTTACAAGTGAACTAATGGATCAAATTTCAATGGGCTTGAATGTTACTAAGCAATCCCTAATGGGATCTACTGCCGATGCTTCATTTAGTGCTGCAAAGTTGGCAGAACGCCTACAAGCCACAACCTTTAGAACCCGTACTAATGTACTAATCAGTAAAGTACTAAAACCAATCTATCTAGCCTGGATGAAGAATGAAATGCTAAATAACAATAGTCTTAATCTATCTTTTTCTGATTTCGATGATCTTATTTGTGCTCGTTATATTCCAGTAAAACCAATTTCCCTAGATCCTACAAAGGATATTCAGGCTGAAATTATGCTACTAGATGCAGGACTAAAATCTAAAACTCAGATTATTAGTGAAATGGGTGGAGATCCACGCGTGACCTTAGAGGAAATAGAAAAAGAAAAACAAACAAATAAGGAAGAAGATTCAAATGGATTTGAAGAAACTCAAACAAAAGAGGGAACTGACTATTCCAGTAAGGGCAATTGATGTAGATGCCCGTACTATTGAAGTAGCTTTTTGTTCAGAACAACCAGTAAGCCGCATGATCGATGACGAATTATATTATGAAATTCTCATGTGTGGTGAAGAAAACGTAGACCTACGCAGACTTAATAATAAAGGTGCTGTACTTTTCAATCATGACCGAGACAAATTACTTGGGGCAGTAGTTGAAGCCCGTATGGATTCGGATCGCGTAGGACGTGCAACACTAAAGATTAGTAATGTAGGTCTTGGTAATACCATGTGGGGAATGATTCAGGAAGGAATTCTATCTCATATTAGTATTGGCTATAACATCTATGATTACCGCATGGACGGTAACAATATTATCGTTACTAACTTTGAAATTTATGAAATCTCCCTAGTAACTGTACCCGCAGATGAAACAGTAGGTATTGGTCGTGCATTTGGTTGTGATGATCAAATGCGTGATGTACTAGAGGAAGAATTAGAAGAAGCCCATGAAGATGAATCACTAAATAGTAATGAGAATACTATTGAAGAGGAAAGACTCATGGAAGAACAAGAGGGCATGGAAGAAACCCGCCTAGATAATGAATCATACGACATTAAAGAAACTCTAATTGTTGATAATGATGAAAATGGTGGTGTAGCTAACATTGAACTAAGTGATGGTGAATTAGAAGAACTAGTTTCTAAACGTCCAGATCTTTTAAAGAAACTACAAGCTGGTATCGAACCCGATCAACTAAATAGTACAGATCCAGTAGAAGATAAACGCGAAGATATGGAAGATAACGCCGAAAAAGAGCGTAAGCGTGAATTAACTTCAATTGGTCAGGTACTTAATGTGGATGTATCAGATGCAATCGCTAAAGGAATTAGCGTATCTGAATTCAAACGTTCACTAAATACAAATAATAATAAATCTCCTAACGTTAAGGATAACAAAATGGAAAAATCTGTAATTAATGGTCTAATTCGTTCAGCCGCTGAAGGTAAACCATTTGAAGGGCAACGTGTAGACGTTCCAGTAAATCAACTAGTACGTGCAACTTCTACCGCTCCAGCTACTGGCGGTGCATTGGTTAAAGAAGTATATGTAGATTCTTATATTGATGTACTACGTGCAAACTCTATTTTCGCACAACTACCAATTCAAACTTATTCCGGTCTAGAGGGTGAAGGTAATCTAGTACTACCTAAACTATCCAGCGACTTTACAGCAATGTTTGATTTCATCGCTGAAGGGGCAAATTCTCCAGAAGTAGATGCAAACTTTGAAAAAATCGTACTTGCACCAAAAACTTTTTCCGGTTCCGTTCCACTAACCCGTACTCTAATTAAGAGTGCAGATACCGCAGAGCGTTTTGTACAAGATGCTATGGTACGTGGTGCAGGTCTAAAACTAGAAAAGAAAATCCTAGATCAAATCGTTGCATCAGCACCAAGTGACACACTAACCGCAGCACCTTCACAAGAAGATGTACAAAATGCACTAGGTAAACTAGCAGCAGCTAATGTACGTGTAGATTCTGTAGTTGCAATTGTACACCCAACTACCGCAGCTATTCTACGTAGTACTCTAGGTACTCTAGTTGGTGCGAATACCGCAGCAAAATATATGATTGAAGGTTTCCGCTTTGAAGCATGGCTATGTGATTCTGTACGTGTTATCGAATCTACTCAAGTTGCAGCAGGTCAAGTAATCTTTGGGGACTTTAGTAATGTTGTACTCGCATCTTGGGGTGGTCTAACTATTGACCGTGATGATACTTCCCTACGTGCAAGTCAAGGTATTGTACTACGTACCTTTGCATATATTGATCATGCCGTAGCACATGATGAAGCATTTTACGTAATGAAACTAGCGTAATACTTTTATGAGGGCATTTAGTGATAAACAAACAGATGTATTTCTAGATGCCTTTGGTGAAACTATCTCAATTAACGGGGCGTCATTTACTGGAATAGTAGATGTACGCCCCGTTGTCATTGATAGCGGCACAGAAGGACTAATAGAAAGTACAGAGACATTTATTTCAATGAAGTCAGTGGAAGTAACTACACATGGAATTGAAATAGATTCAATCATAAAAGTAAGAAATATCAATTATACAGTTTATAACATCTATGATGATTTGAGTGGAGTTACTGAAGTATATGTACGCCCAACTGTAATTAATAACTTTGGGGGTTAACATGGCCTTACTCAGTGACGTAAAGAAAACAATAAAAAACAGTTTAGAGAACATTCAACCAATCCGTAAAGCAATGAAAATTCAAGCGGGTAAGGAAATGTTTATCTTGGTATCGGTAAATCAAAGTTATGGTTTAACTAATTACGGTACTAATCGCCAAACGGGAACATTCAACTTTGAATTTCTACTAGTACCGGAAGCAGATAGCCCACCTCCAACAGATACATTTTCTGTAATTATGGAGTACTTCCAAAATACTACATTAAAGGAATTCAAAACTAATAATGTAACACTAATTTCATATGCATTTGACAGTAGCGAGTTAGTAACAGATCCTACAACTGGTTATGTTTCCCTTTCGTTCTCCATAAATATTGTAGCAACGCAGAAACAATAAGGATGAACGATGGCTAACATTTATACGGGTAATGGATTAAAGATTTTCTATAATGAAGATACGGCAAACCGACTACCACAGAACGCAGGTAATGAACAAATTAGCGAAATTGCCGCTATGCCAACATTACATATTGCAGCGGCAATGGCACAGGTTGAAACATATGATAGTGAGTATGTAGAACAATTAGCAGGTGAACAGAATGTAGATCCAGTTGAAATTACTGTTAACTATATTCCCGGCGACTACACTCATACATTTTTAGATGAAGCGACCGAAACACAAAAGGAATTTCAATTAATTCTTATTCGTCGCCATAGTGAAGGGACATTAGACTATTCACTCATGAATGGGCGAATTTCCGCATCCGCATTAAGCGGTGATAAAGATTCAGTAGTACAGAAAACATATACATTCACCCCTACAGAAATGATTGTACGTGACGCTACCGCACTTGCAAGTGTAGAACTATATGAAGGTTCATATGGTGTTGGTAGTAATGGTGTGGACGTACCCCAATATGAACCATTAACCCCAACGGGAAATAGTTTTATCAAGGTCCCAGCAGATCAGGCAGGTAATCCCGTTAGTGTAGATATGATGGGGGTAGGACTAGTTGATGCTAATACATTTAGTTCTATTGCCATGACTAAAAGCGGATCACTCGCTATCTATGCAAAAAACCAAACAACGGCATGGACTCGAATCCTAACAAGTAATTTGGGTGATTCAAAATATGTAGCATTAACAGGTGATCAATCAATTGACGGTACTAAGACTTTCATTAAAGGGATCTATGTAGACTCGCTAACCTCAAGTAATGGTATTAGTGGTAAATCACTTACAGTAACTGAAAGTATTACGGGTGAAAGTATTACCGTTGATAACTCAACTCTAGGTACAGCACAGGCCGATAATCTAAAATTGGGTCAACCGTTGAGTGTGGCAAATGGTGGTACAGGTAGTAAGAACGCTACAGGTGCACGTTCAGCATTGGGAGTAAAAGCCGCAGGTACTTTTGATATTGTACCAATTGCAAATGGCGGTACTAATGCGAGTACGGCACTACAAGCCCGTATTAATCTTGGTCTAATTTCAAAAACTGAAAGTGATACACTTTATCTAAAAACGGCAAGCAATCTAAGTGATTTGTCCGATGTTGAAGAAGCACGTACTAATCTTGATGTACTAAGTACAATTGAGAATGATGCAAAGTATCTACAGGCAGTTAATAACTTAAATGATATAGATGATACAGCAATTGCCCGTACTAATCTAGGTGTTCAAAGTACAAGTGAAATTGATGCAAAATATGTTCCTAGAACAACAACAATCAACGATCATGAATTAACTGGTAATATCACGTTATCCAGTTTTGATACCGGTTCATTGGCAATTATTAATAATTTGAGTGATGTTTCTGATCCAGCAATTGCCCGTACTAATTTAGGTGTACAAAGTACTAGTGAAAG
>NZ_SZWR01000008.1:6430-28066 GCF_005280875.1 Citrobacter sp. wls827 | reverse complement strand
GGCGAAACCATCGATATCAACCTGAAAGAAATCAACTCCAAAACCCTGGGTCTGGATAGCCTGAGCGTGCAGGATGCCTATACCACTAAACCGACCGCAGTTGGTACTGCTGCTACTTATACTGATGGTGCAGCTCTTACCGCTCCGACTGCAACGGAAATTGAAACCGCGGCAGGCGCTGCTTCCGGCAACGGTGGTACTGCAACTGTCCAGTTCAAAGATGGTTCATACTATGTAAATATCACCGGTTCTACTGGTGGTACTAATGGTGATGGTCTGTACAAGGCAACGCTTACCGGCACAACTTTAGCCATTGGCGGTAAAGAAACAGCCGTAGCTCTGGCTGATACTAAAACAGTAAACAACGTTCAGACCGTAGCCAATCCTGCAAGTATACCTGATACCACAGACGCCGCAAAAGACCTTGTAAAGGCTGGGGTTACTGGCGCGGATGGTACTAACACCAAACTGGTGAAAATGTCTTTTGAAGACAAAAACGGTAAAGTGATTGATGGCGGCTATGCTCTGGAAAAAGATGGCAAATACTACGCTGCTGACTACGATGCAAAAGCCGATAAAATCACTGTTAAAACAGTTGATTACACAGATAATACAGGCGCTCCTCAGAAGGCAGCGATTCAGTTTGGTGGTGTGAACGGCAAAACTGAAGTGGCAACTGTTGACGGCAAACAATACCTGGCGTCCAGTGTTAAAGGTCACGACTTCAAATCTGGTGCAGCGCTGAACGAAGTGGCTACCACCAAAACTGAAAGCCCGCTGGCTAAAATCGACGCGGCGCTGGCGAAAGTTGCTGACCTGCGTTCCGACCTGGGTGCGGTACAGAACCGTTTCAACTCTACCATCACTAACCTGGGTAACACCGTAAACAATCTGTCTGAAGCCCGTAGCCGTATCGAAGATGCTGACTACGCGACCGAAGTGTCCAACATGTCTCGTGCAAACATTCTGCAACAGGCGGGTACTTCTGTTCTGGCGCAGGCAAACCAGACCACGCAGAACGTCCTGTCTCTGCTGCGTTAATTTACACTTATCGCGCAAACCCCGCTCAGGCGGGGTTTTTTCGTTTAGAATAGTACTTTTAGGATTAAATGGATGTTCTGGTAATGAATGATATTTCTTATGGGCGAGTGGCAGAGACGTGGCCGCGTGACTATTCAATGCTCGCTCGTCGGATACAGTATCTGCGTTTTAATGATTGTCCGGTTAAACTGGTCAGCTGCAATGGGCAGTCGATCATTGGTTACATCTCAAAATTCAATCCGAATGAGAACTTAATTCTGGCGTCAGATGTTCCCAAAGGAAGCAACAGAATCGAAGTAAAACTGGAGTCTCTTGCTTCTCTTGAAGAGCTGCAGGATAACTCCGGAATTGTTACTGAGTTAGTGGCTAGTGGGGCATTCAACACACAGCCATATACGCCAACAAAGCAGGATTTCTTTTCGATATGCAATAAGTGTTTCAAGCAAGGGGTAGGCATCAGGGTTTATATGCTTGATGGCAGAATTATTGTAGGGGATACCACGGGTGTTAATGCCTGCCATGTTGGAATTAAAGTACCTGACGGCAACCATATGCAAATCATGTTTGATTGGGTTAGGAGGATTACTTCATCAGATTATGTTGAATAGGGCTTTGGTAGTCAGGCCCAATGGATCTTCACGACTGTAAAAGGTTCACCATTGGGTACGGTGAACAGTGGTAACCTTTTGAATTTTCAGATAGGGAAAAAATAAGTTAATGGCGAAGTAATCATTTAACTTATTGATTACTATCAATAACACGCATGATTTAAAATCCCTGACATAGACGATAAAAGTGCTCACATGTTCATCTCATAGCAGTAGATATGAAGCACAGGTTTTGGTAAAAAAATGTTGGTATATTACGTATGGAGAGACGCGTAATAAGTTGATTTATATGAAGTGTAAATATTGCAGATATACCAGCGTGGAGAGTTAAGTTATTGAAAATATTACCGATAAAATCGGTCTCGAAAACCGGAGTAGGGGCAACTCTACCGGGGGTTCAAATCCCCCTCTCTCCGCCACTATTCAAACACTTGCACGCCTTGCTTTCAACGACAGCAGTCACGGATGTTTTTTTCTTTGAGTATCCTCACAAGTTTGTCGTTCTATTGCCTTCGTGACATAAAAATCCGCTTCAAATAAACAAAAAGCCCGCTTCATATGAAGCAGGCCTGATACGTATTGTGCAAAATTAGAACTGGTAGACTAAACCAACGGCAACAATATCGTCAGTTGCGATACCATTGCTTTCATAGAAGCTGTCGTCTTCGTCCAGCAGGTTGATTTTGTAATCAACGTAGGTGGACATGTTTTTGTTGAAGTAGTAAGTCATACCCACATCAACATATTTGACCAGGTCTTTGTCGACGTAACGCCAGTTACCATGGCTCACTTCCTGACCACCTAAATCACTGCCCTTGGACTGCAGGTAAGCGATGGACGGACGCAGACCATAATCGAACTGGTATTGAGCCACAACTTCAAAGTTTTGCGTTTTGTTTGCGATACCGCCATTGCTTTCGCCATTACCGCCGCCGTAATAGGTCATATTGCGGGTTTCTGCATACATGGCTGCCAGGTAAACGTTGTTAGCGTCGTACTTCGCACCAACAGTCCAGGCTTCAGCTGTTTCGCCGCCTGCGTAGTTGTTGCGTTTGTTTATACCATCCTGGTAACCGCGAGCAACCTGGTCATCAGTACGATCAGAACTGGAGTACGCTGCACCGAGGCTTAAACCGAAGTCAAAGTCATAAGAGGTGGACATACCGAAACCGTCGCCGTTTTCTTTCGCCAGTTTGCGGTTTTCACTATTACCAGAACCTTCCTGACCTACGCTGCTACCTTCATTATTACCCTGATACTGCAGGGCGAAGTTCAGGCCATCAGCCAGACCAAAGAAGCCGTGGTTACGATAAGTAGCAACGCCGTTGGTACGACCCAGCATATACACGTCGGTCTGAGTGTAAGTATCACCACCGAATTCTGGCAGCATATCGGTCCAGGCTTCAACGTCGTACACGACGCCGTAGTTACGACCGTAATCGAAGGTGCCGTTTTCAGCAAAGCCCAGGCCTGCGAAAGCCAAACGAGTCCAGGAATCGCCTTTGTCACCTTCGGTGCCGTTGGCCTGAATATTATATTCCCACTGACCGTAGCCAGTCAGCATATCGTTGATCTGCGTTTCGCCCTTAAAGCCCAGACGCGCATAGGTTTGATCGCCGTCGCTGCCAGCATCGTCAGAGAAATAACGCAGACCATCGACTTTTCCGTACAGATCCAGTTTATTGCCGTTTTTATTATAAATTTCAGCCGCATTTGCTGTGCCTGCAGCTAATAATGCTGGGAGAAGCAGTGCCAGTACTTTTCTTTTCATTATGTATTCCCTTTATTTAATAATTAAAATGAATATGTAGTAATATCCCAAAAACTACATTTCGATACTATCTATGAAGTTCATTTAATTTAAAGAATAACATGTAACAATTATATTTTAGATATTTCAAAGTGTTTCAATTTGAGTTTTTTAAATTATTTTTATATGTATTTATTGTTTTTATTCAACACATAAATACATGATTATCAATTGATTTATGTCTTGTGGCTTGATATTTGTTGTGTGTATTTTATATGTTTTTATTATTGTTTTTATGCTTGTCAGGATAATTTATTATCAATGCTGTATGTGGAGATTATAAATTGATATTTGTTATGGATATTATTTAATAATTGAATTTTGATATAAAAGAAGGCAGACAGTGGTTCAGGGTAAAAATTATTGCTAAGGTGGTTTTCTTTATGTAAAGGGAGAGAGCATGGAACTCCACGACTGGCAGTCGAGATTTGAAGCCTGGTTACGTGAAAATCATTCAGGGCACGACGCTGCCCATGACATCTTTCACTTTCGCCGCGTGTGGCAGACGGCTCAAAAGCTGAGCACGGATGCGAACGTAGACTGGCTGGTGGTGCTGACGGCGTGCTACTTCCATGATCTCGTCAGTTTGCCGAAGAATCATCCCGATCGCCATCGTTCGTCGGTACTGGCAGCCCAGGAAACCCGTCGTGTACTGTCACAGGACTTTCCTGAATTTCCTCAGGATCGGCTGCATGCGGTGAGTCACGCTATCGCAGCGCACAGTTTTAGCGCAAAAATTACGCCCGCGACACTTGAAGCCAAAATCGTGCAGGATGCTGACCGGCTTGAGGCGCTGGGGGCTATCGGTCTGGCGCGCGTGTTCGCCGTTTCTGGCTCGCTGGGTGTGGCATTGTTTGATGCGGAGGATCCGTTTGCCCGGCAGCGTAGCCTCGATGATAAACAGTACGCGCTTGATCATTTCCAGACCAAACTGCTGACGTTGCCACTGACAATGCAAACTGAACAAGGGCGGCATTTGGCACAGCATAATGCTGACTTTTTATTGACGTATATGGCAAAACTCAGCGCAGAATTAAAAGGAGAATATGAAATGTTGGATCTTGCGGCGATTCAACCTCTTAAAGCATATCTGTAGTCGTCATTGCTGAAACGTCAATTGCACCAATTTATGTTAACCTGTCGACTATCCATTTCGGCCGGTTAAACGTATGCAGGATAATTTTTCAGTAGCAGGCTCCATGAAACCGATGACAGATGATACCGGAGTTACCGTTCAGGTGATTTTGGCTAAGTTGCTTGAAATATACGATGTGAAAACGCTGGTTGCTCATCTGAATGGTGTTGGTGAGAATCGCTGGAGTCCGGCCATCTTTAAGCGTGTGGTCGCCAATGAAACATGGCATCGGCTCAGCGACGCTGAGCTGGCTCATCTGAACGCCATGCTACCGACGCCGCCTGCGCATCATCCACATTATGCTTTTCGCTTTATCGATCTTTTTGCTGGTATTGGCGGAATTCGTCGCGGTTTTGAAGCGATTAGCGGGCAGTGCGTGTTTACCAGCGAGTGGAACAAGCATGCGGTGCGCACCTACAAGGCGAATCACTACTGCGATCCTCTGCAGCACCACTTTAATGAAGATATTCGTGATATTACGCTCAGCCATCATGAGGGGGTGAGTGACGAGCAGGCTGCAGAGCATATTCGTCAACATGTTCCCGAGCATGATGTCCTGCTGGCCGGCTTCCCTTGCCAGCCATTTTCTCTGGCGGGTGTATCAAAGAAAAACGCGTTAGGGCGTGCCCACGGTTTTGCCTGTGATACGCAAGGCACGCTTTTTTTTGACGTGGTGCGAATTATCGACGCGCGGCGACCGGCTATATTTGTGCTCGAAAACGTTAAAAATCTGAAGAGTCATGACCAGGGAAAAACCTTTCGCATCATCATGCAAACGCTGGATGAACTGGGCTATGACGTGGCGGATGCAGCAGATAATGGCCCTGATGATCCGAAGATTATCGATGGGCAACATTTTTTACCCCAGCATCGCGAACGTATCGTGCTCGTCGGCTTTCGACGTGATCTGAGCTTGAAGTCAGACTTTACGTTGCGCGATATTGTCAGCCGCTACCCTCAGCGTCGAACGACGCTCGCAGAGCTGCTTGAACCGACTGTTGATGCGAAATATGTGCTGACACCGGTCCTGTGGAAATACCTGTATCGCTATGCGAAAAAACATCAGGCACGGGGCAATGGGTTTGGCTACGGTATGGTCTATCCCGGCAATCCCGATAGCGTAACGCGTACATTATCCGCACGTTACTATAAGGATGGGGCTGAAATTTTGATAGACCGTGGCTGGGATATGGCGCTGGGTGAACAGGATTTCGATGATCCCGCCAATCAGCGACATCGTCCTCGTCGATTAACGCCAAGAGAGTGCGCTCGCCTGATGGGGTTTGAGTCTCCTCAGGGTTATCAGTTTCGCATTCCGGTATCAGATACCCAGGCTTACCGCCAGTTCGGTAATTCGGTGGTCGTCCCGGCATTTGCGGCGGTAGCCAAACTGCTGGAGCCGAAGATCAAACAGGCTGTTGCGCTCCGTGAGAAAGAACAGCAGCATGGCAGACGTTCACGATAAGGCGACACGCAGTAAAAATATGCGGGCGATAGGGACCCGCGATACGGCGATCGAAAAACGTCTGGCCGACATCCTGACGGAGCAGGGGGTAACGTTTCGCGCGCAGGATGCAACGTTGCCCGGTCGCCCCGATTTTGTGGTGGATGACTACCGTTGCGTTCTCTTTACCCACGGCTGTTTCTGGCATCAGCACAACTGCTATCTCTTTAAAGTCCCGGCAACCCGCACGGCGTTCTGGCTGGAGAAGATAGGAAAAAATGTGGTGCGTGATAAGCGGGACTGCGAAAAATTGCAGTCGTTGGGATGGCGGGTCTTGATTGTCTGGGAATGCGCCCTGCGTGGGCGTGATAAACTGGATAATGAGGCACTGTCTGAACGGGTTATCGAGTGGATCTGCGGCGGCGGCGCCACCGCGCAGATCGACACTCAGGGCATTCATTTACTGTAACGACTTTTCCGAGGGGGCTGCGACAGCGTCAGCTTTGACAGGGAATAAGTATTTCCCCAGCGTCACCAATACCACGGCAAAAACAATGACTCCGAGCGCCAGCCACTCGATCAACGCCAGGCTTTCACCTCCCAGCCCCGTACCTAACAGAACCGCCACTACAGGGTTGACGTAGGCATAGCTGGTGGCTAACGCCGGGCTTACATTACGAATAAGGAACATATAAGCGTTAATCGCAATAATTGAGCCGAACAGGGCGAGATATGCCACCGCCATAAAACCGGAGAAGGTTGGCATCGTGGTCAGCTTTTCTCCACTGAGCAGCGATGCGCACATCAGTACAATACCCGCGGCTAACATTTCAATAGCACCGGCCATCATGCCAACGGGCAAGGTTATACGTGAGCCGTACACGGAGCCAAATGCCCAGCTCATTGAACCAATCAGGATTAATACTGCCCCCCAGGGATTACCACTCAAGTTACCACCGCTGTTAAGCATGATGATCCCGGCGAGTCCAATTGCGATCCCCATCCATTCCAGTTTGCGTGTTTTGATGCCAAAAAAGTGGCTAAAGCACAGCGTAAACAGCGGGACGGTGGCAACCACTACGGCGGCAATACCGGAAGGAACATTTTGATGTTCTGCAACAGTAACCAGCCCATTACCCACGGCCAGCAGCAGGATACCAATTAACGCGGCGTTCAGGAGCTGGCGCAGAGGCGGTAGCTTGTGTCCGCGAAGAAGTAAAAAAAGTGTTAATAACACTCCAGCAGAGAGAAAACGTACGCCAGCCATCATCAACGGCGGCCAACTTTCAACGCCAATGCGAATAACGAAGTACGTGGAACCCCAAATGATGTACAGCGCAAATAGCGCACTGAAAAGCGGTAACAATTGCCTGAAACGCATAATCCCTCACGGTGGAAATAAAAAGGTGCAACATAGTAAACGTCAAAACTATCATGCTGGCGAGACTTATAATTGCCTGCTGTTGTTAAATAATTGTTGACCAGAAAGGTCTGTTTCAGCATGGCGTGTTTTACTTCATACTTATGGCTGCAAAACAATAATATTGAGGATTAAAATTTTGGCAGGAAGTAGCTTACTCACCTTGCTTGATGACATCGCCACGCTTCTGGACGATATCTCAGTGATGGGAAAACTGGCCGCGAAAAAAACGGCGGGTGTGCTGGGAGACGATTTGTCGCTTAACGCGCAACAGGTATCGGGCGTGCGGGCGAACCGCGAGCTTCCGGTGGTCTGGAGTGTGGCTAAAGGATCTTTCGTCAACAAAGTTATCCTGGTGCCGCTGGCGCTATTGATCAGCGCCTTCATTCCATGGGCTATCACCCCCTTATTGATGATTGGTGGGGCGTTCCTCTGTTTTGAGGGCGTGGAAAAAGTGCTTCACACCCTGGAAGCGCGAAAACAAAAAGAGACCCCAGAGGAGCGTCAGCAGCGTCTGACATCGTTGGCGGCGCAGGATCCTCTCACCTTTGAGAAAGATAAAATCAAAGGGGCGATACGTACTGACTTTATTTTATCTGCAGAGATTGTGGCCATTACGTTGGGTATTGTGGCGGATGCGCCGTTGTTGAATCAGGTACTGGTTTTGTCGGGTATTGCTTTGGTGGTGACCGTTGGCGTATATGGTCTGGTCGGTATTATTGTGAAGCTCGATGATATTGGCTACTGGCTGGCAGAAAAGCGCAGCGCACTGGCTCAGGCCCTGGGTAAGGGATTGCTGGTGGTTGCTCCCTGGCTCATGAAATCACTTTCCGTGGTCGGCACGCTGGCGATGTTTTTAGTCGGTGGCGGCATTGTGGTACACGGCATTGCGCCGCTGCATCATGCGATTGAGCAATTTGCCCAACAGCAGAGTTCATTCATTGCTCTGATGCTTCCGACTCTGCTTAATCTGGTGCTCGGCTTTATTATCGGTGGGATCGTGGTGGTGCTGGTAAAAATGGTTGCCAGGTTACGCGGAGTTTCGCACTAATTGTCGCCTGCCAGACTACGCAAAACGTCTCTTTGTCGTCTAAGGTGAAAAGGTTTCTCTTGATACAGGAGGCGGGTATGGTCTTTTCTGTCAGTGAGGAAGTCACCGCGAAAGAGGGTGGCCCACGCATGATCGTTACCGGGTATGCCAGCGGAATGGTGGAGTGCCGCTGGTATGACGGTTTTGGCGTCAAACGGGAGGCATTTCGTGAAGATGAACTGGTTCCTGGCGAACGCAGTCCGCTGCGCCAGGATGCCTGAATACCGCAGGCTGGCGTAACCTGGTGATCTCTCAACCATTAGTTATATTTATCATTTTGGTGAGAATTATTTACTTGTCAGGCAAAAAAATTGCAGATAAGGTTGGTTTCGCATCAGATTTCCTGGTGTAACGAATTTTCAAGTGCTTCTTGCATAAGCAAGCTTGATCCCGACCCGATACGGGCCGGGATTTTTTTCGCCCAAAGTCAGCGATTGATCTCCGTCACGCTAAAATCATGGATATCAAGCTCGAACGCGTCGGCCAGTTCATGCCATGTATGATAATCCCGGCCATCAACGCTGACGCGATCGGGGTCATCATGGCTGCGATGAATTTCGCTCTCGCAGATTTCGTTGATAGCTTTCAATAGCGCGTCCACATCGACGCTGACGTCACGTTTGGCCGTATCGCTGTACTCTTTCGCGGTTTTCATCCTCATACCTCTCAACCGTTAAGGATACCGGGGCACGTATCAGAATCTCTGATGCGTACAAGTTAAGTATAGACCGTCGAGAAAACCCGCAATCACGCGAGCAGGGCGCTGCCAGGAAAAGGAATTTGTTCTACACTGGCACAAAGCCACAGGAGGAAAACGATGAAGGTGAATGATCGGGTTACAGTCAAAACGGACGGTGGGCCGCGTCGGCCAGGCCGGGTACTGGCGATTGAAGAGTTTAGTGAAGGCACCATGTACCTGGTTTCTCTGGAAGACTACCCGCTCGGTATCTGGTTCTTTAATGAGTCAGGCCATCAGGATGGGATCTTTGTGGAAAAAGTGGAGTAATCCAGACGCTGATTCTGACTGGTGGTAAACCCACCAGTCAGAATGTCCTAACGCATATTCACAAAGATACCATTGGTGACGTTATCTGTGAGTCGTACAACGTGATAGATAACTTGTTTATTATGTGTCTTGATCTTTCGTTTTATATTCCCCTTATGGGATGAGACTGTCTTCGCCTTGATATTCATTTGATCGGATATCTGTATTGTTCCCTGACCGGCCATCCACATACGTAGCATGCTGGATTCGGTACGGCTTAATGATAGTGTTGGCAGGTTCACATCAATGACAATATCCACTTCCTTTTTCAGAATATCGCCAAGAAGTTCATCCAGTGAATCTGGTTTAATCGACTTAGAACTGATTAATAAATTTTTTCTTACTAAGAGATACTCATCAAAATGGACATTGGCAATCGCCATAAATACAATAAATAAAGTGCTGGGATGTTGATTAATGATTTGCTTAATTCTCTGGCTGTTATCCGGATCGTGAATAAAGCAGTCTTCATTAATAAACACCACAGACGGCTGCAGTGAGACACAGGCGACGCTGAGTTCATCAACGCTTGAAATATCGTTGATTTCCCTTTTCTTCACCCCCCGACTTACCAGATATCCGGTCAACCCTAGCCGGGTGTAACTGCATAAATCCATAATAATCGTTGACATGGCATACCCTCACTCAATGCGTAACGATAATTCCCCTTACCTGATTATTTCATCACAACTAAACGGAATAATAACGACCCAATATGACGCTTTCGCTGTTTTCAGGCGAATTTACTATCCCGTAAAGTTGCGTATAATTTGCCAGGAAACATCTTAAAGTAAAGTAAATGTTGCGTTATGTGAGTGAGGCAAAAACAAATAAACCGCGACAGCGTTATCCTGGTGGATGTTGCCTGTATTTGAATTTAGGACAATCCTTAGTAAAACAGGATAAAAAATAAGGGTTATTATTTTGAAGGCATTTCACTGATGATGTCAGCCAGCAAATTAAAAATCTCACTGAATAAGCGCTCACAGAAGGGGGCAATTAATGGCATTAGCGCGGCCATTAATGAAATACCCACGGTCAGGGTGAGTGGGAAACCAATGACAAATATCGATAGCTGCGGCGCCATACGGTTTAACAAACCGAGTGCGAGGTTGAGTGTGAGCAGCAGCGTCATCACCGGCAGAGCCAGCATCAGACCATTGAGGAAGATGAGTCCCCCCGCCCGCGCCAGCGCGAGAAAGGCATTGCTATTAACCGGATTGCCACCGATAGGCAGAGTATGGAAGGTATCCACCAATAGCGAGATAAGCCACAAGTGACCATTAAAGGTGAGGAACAGCAGCATCGCCAGCAAATCTATCAGACGTGCCAGAACGGGCATATTCAGGCGGCTGCCAGGGTCGAAGAAGGTTGCGAAGGAGAGACCCATTTGCAGACCGATGATTTCCCCGGCGGTACGCACCGCGGCAAACGCAAATTGCATGGTGAACCCTAATGCGATGCCGATCAGGATTTGCTGCATCGCCTGCCATATCGCGCCGACAGAAAAGATAGGCACGTTTACGGGGGGAAGCAGCGGAGCGATAACCATGGTAATCATTAACCCCAGCCCCAGTTTTACCCGTTTGGGGATGGCGCGTTCGCTGAGTATCGGAGCCGTTGAAATGAGCGCCAGTATGCGCAGCAGGGGCCAGAAGTAAAGATTCAGCCAGTGGAGCCACTCAACGCTGGTCACCTGCAACATAGCGTCGTTTACCCGATGATGTAGGGAATATTGCTGAACAGCGTACGCACGTAGTCGAGCAGCAAATTAAGCATCCACGGACCGGCAACGATGATGGCAATAAAGACCGCGACAATTTTCGGAATGAAGGACAGCGTCATTTCGTTAATCTGGGTTGCCGCCTGCAGGATACTGATGATAAGACCCGTAACGAGGGCAACCAGCAACAAAGGTGCGGCAAGGGCAAGGGCAACTTTCATCGCCTCAGTGCCCATCATCATGACCGATTCAGGAGTCATTTCGCGCCTCTAACTGTAAAAGCTTTGTGCAAGCGAGCCGACAAGCAGCTGCCAGCCGTCAACCAGCACAAACAGCATGAGCTTGAATGGGAGTGCAATGGTGGCAGGTGGCACCATCATCATCCCGAGCGCCATCAGGACGCTGGCGATAACCAGATCGATTATCAGAAATGGAATGAAAATGGTAAAACCTATCTGGAATGCCGTTTTCAACTCACTGGTGACATAAGCCGGCAGCAAAATGCGCATCGGTACGGCTTCAGGCCCCTGTAACGGGCCGCTGTTTGCCAGGCGGGCGAACAGAGCCAGATCGGCTTCGCGGGTCTGACGTAACATAAACTCACGCAACGGCTGTGCGCCTTTCTCCATGGCTTCCTGCATGGAGATCTTCTCTTCGCTGAAGGGTTGATACGCATCAACGTAGATTTTGTCGATCACCGGCGACATGATGAAAAAGGTCAAAAACAGCGCCAGTCCAAGTAAAACCTGGTTCGGCGGTGCTGACGGTGTTCCCAGCGCATTACGTAACAGGCCAAAAACGATGATGATGCGGGTGAAGCTGGTCATCATCAGCAAAATAGCGGGCAGGAACGTCAGCGAGGTGATAAACACCAGCGTTTGGACGGGCAATGACCAGCTTTGTCCGCCGCCGGGCAGCGGCTGGCTAACCAGACCCGGTAGTTGGGCCAGGGCTGCTGGGCTGAACAGCCACAAACCCGTCAGCGTGAGGGATAACAAACGGCGCATCAGGATCTCCCAGGACGCTTCAGCAAACTCTTCATCATGGCCTGGAAATCCGCAGGGGAGGCCGCTTTTTCTTCTGCACTGGCAGGTGCCGGGGGGAGGGTATGCAGAACGTTGATCTGCGACGCTGTAACGCCCAGCACCAGACGCGCGTCTTCGACCTCAACAATTACCACCCGCTCACGTGGGCCTAATGAGGTACTGGCTGAAACTTTCAGTCCACGCGTACCGACGCTTTTGGGGGCAAATCCCAGGCGCTTAATCAGCCAGGCGGCTCCCAGGATCAACACAATGATCCCCAGCAGCGCGCCGCTGACCTGCACTAACGGTGAGCCGGGTACAGCAGCGGGCTGAGCGACGGTGGCCTGGGTATTCATCGTTAACGGCTCAGACGACGCATACGTTCAGATGGGGTAATAATGTCAGTAATACGTACACCGTATTTATCTGCGACTACCACAACTTCACCCTGAGCAATCAAATAACCGTTGATCAGAATATCCAGCGGCTCGCCCGCCAGACCGTCCAGCGCGACGACCGAACCCTGCGTCAGGCGCAGTAGCTCTTTGATGGTCATGCGGGTGCGGCCCAATTCAACGGTCAGCTTGACCGGAATATCCATGATCAGGTCGATATCCTGCAGTGCACCGCTGACATCGCCGCCACCTAACTGCTGGAATACCGCATCGGCCGCACTTTTGGTGGTCGTTGTTTTTTGCTCGTTTAACGCGTCAGCCCACAGATCGTCCAATGCACCAGTGTTCTCATCGGACGGATTATTCATGTCACTCATTTGGGCTGTTCCTCATTCAGCGAATTCAAAATCGGGTTTATCAAATGTTCTACGCGTAACGCATACTGACCATTTACGGTGCCGTATTGGCTGGTCAGCACAGGTACGCCGTCCACATGAGCAATAATGCGGTCGGGTTTTTCAATCGGCAGTACATCACCGGGTTTCAGCTTCAAAATCTGGGACAGCCGCAGCGGAATGTCAGCAAAGTTTGCTACCAGTTCCAGCTCAGAATGCTGAACCTGACGCACCAGATTATTGCGCCAGTTCTGATCTTCATTACGCGAGTTTTCCAGCGGTGGGTTTACCAGCAGTTCGCGCAACGGTTCAATCATGCTGAATGGCAGACAGATGTTAAATTCACCGGTCAGGTTGCCGATTTCAACGTGGAACGGGGTGTTCACCACGATGTCGTTCGGGGAGGTGGTGATATTTGTAAACTTCACCTGCATCTCGGAACGGACATATTCCACTTCCAGCGGGTTGATAGCCTTCCACGCGTCGCTGTAGCTTTCCAGCGCCAGTTTCAGCATGCGGTTGATGACGCGTTGTTCAGTGTGCGTAAATTCACGGCCTTCGACTTTCGTCGGGAAACGACCATCACCGCCGAACAGGTTATCTACGGCGATAAACACCAGACTCGGTGAGAACACCACCAGACCTGTCCCGCGTAACGGTTTCAGGTGGATTAAGTTCAGGTTGGTCGGAACCGGCAAGTTACGTGCAAACTCGTGGTAGGGCTGGATACGGATCGCGCCCACGGTAATATCCGGGCTGCGGCGTAGCAGGTTAAATAACCCCATACGGAACTGGCGCGCAAAGCGTTCGTTAATGATCTCCAGCGCCTGCAAACGCTCACGAACGACGCGGCGCTGAGTGTTGGGATCATAAGGACGAATATCGCTTTCATTTGCGATACCGGAAATGGGTTCGTCTTTAGTTTCGCTATCGCCGTTAAGCAATGCGTCGATTTCAGCCTGAGAAAGAATACTGTCGCCCATGTCTTTACCGCAGAATAAAAGCTGTATAAAGAACGTCGGTGACAACCTGTTTCGGCTGCCCGACAACGAGCGGAGTCGCGAGCGTCTCTTTGATAGCGGCAATCAGCTGCTGTTTGCCTTCTTCTGTTGCGAGCGTGGCGGCGTTCTGGCGAGAGAACAATAGCAGCAGACGGCTGCGCACTTCTGGCAGATATTCGTTCAGACGCGAGCGTGTCGCCTCGTCTTTCATGCGCAGTGTGATACCGATATACAGCACGCGATCCGCATCACCTAAATTGACGGTAAACGTATCCAGTGCAAAGAACACTGGGGCAGGCGGTGGAGCCGGTTCCGCTTTTACGCTGGCGGACGGTTGCTGCTGCATGCGCCAGTAGCTATAGCCCGCAGTAGCGAGGGCGGCGAGCGTAATTAACACCAGCAGAGGGATCCAAATAGCGCGTTTACTCTTTTTGTTAATCGCGGAGTCAGTCATCAGATACGGGCTTCCTGTTTCGGTACAGCTTATAGGCTGATTATCCCGTGTCCTGACCACGACAAAGCGTGGAAAAGACGCGGATAATCATGCTACCTCTGGCGTTAGGCGAAGATGTCTACTGCACCATCACCGCGAGCCGCGGCTTGCAGTGCGGCAGGTGTGGCCAGAACAGCATCATCTTCGGGAGCAAAAATATCTTGTCCATGCGCACGCCCAGCCTGTTGTTGCTGTGAAGACGACTGTTGCTGACCGGCGAAACTTTCGCTGCTGATACTGCTTTGCCCCAGTTGGATCCCGCTTTCAGCCAACTGCGTGCGCAGCATGGGTAATGCCGCTTCCAGCGCCGCGCGAACGTGGCTATGAGGCGAGACCATTTGCAGTTGCGCCATGTTGTCATCAAGCTTGAGGGAAATCTGCACTTGCCCCAGATCCTGCGGATGCAAACGCAGTTCCGCACTTTGCTGGCCCTGGCGGGTGAACAGCGTGACGTGTTGACTCAGTGATTGCTGCCATTCATGGCTTCCCAGCGGGGCGCTCAATACCGGAGCCGCGGCAGTCGGTAACGGCTGCGCATGTGTCTGTGTGCCAGCCAGCGGAGCTATTGTTGCGCCAACGCTGGTTGGTGACGGTGAACTTTCAATCTCTGCGCGCGTTGCTGCCGCTGCCGTTAATGGGGTGAAACCAGCATTGTTGGTCTGATCCGCGCCACTGGCATGCATCGCTGTATCTGCTTTACCTTTTTTCCCTTCGCCGGTCAGTAATTCACTGGCGCTATCGGCAGTCGTGCTGGGGGTATTACCACGTAACAACACCGACAGCGTCGAATCCGCCGGGGCTGGGGTGGCATCAACAGCCGGAGTGGTTACCTGTTGCCCCGGCAGCATAGCGAACAGCGCACTCAGGTTGGCGAGATCGTCATCACTCAGACGGGCGGTTTTTTCATCATGCTGTGCGGTTTTGCCCAGTGTTGTCAGGGCATTAACCTTCAGTGACGGCGTGAGCGCAGACAGCAACTGTTGTGCATCAGTCAGGTCGGCCAGCGACGCCTCGGTCTGGACCTCTTTTTGTGTCAGCAGATCGGCTAATTTTAGCGTCTGTGCGGTATCACCATTCTTTTGCAATAACCCTTTTTGCAGTTTGCTGCCTGCGGCCTGTAAATCGGCCAGTGACAGCGGGGCGCCTTTACCCTGTGCATCGCCTGCACCTAATGCACCTGCCAGCAACGCTAAAAAATCCTCGGGGGAATCTACCGCTTTGCCTGACTGAAGACCTGCGGCTACGTCGGTGTCGGTGGTAATCAGTTGGGGTAAAGTAATCATTCGGGTTTCCTCATAGCTGCACGCTGAGCAAATTCATCCATTTTTTTCTGATCCAGGCGGTTTTCAGCCAGTAACGCGGCTGTGGTTTGCCTGTCCTGCAGAGTCTGCCATGCCTGCAGTCGCTGCTTTTTATCGCGCCAACTGCTCAACGCCTGGTCCACTTTCTGCGTCCATTGGTTGAGCTGTTGGCGATGTTGCTCAATCGCTTTTTCCAGCGTTTGAATAAATTGTTGATAGTTAATCCAGCGATTACTGGTAATACCCTGACCCATATCGCTATTAAGATTGTTGCGATATTCATGCTGATAATCGATCAGCATCTTCAACTGCTCTTCCGCCTGCTGACATCCGCGGCGCATCTCGCCTAATAAGATAGCTGCGTCATCGACTTCTTTTTCAGCCAGGTCTTTAAGTGTTGCCAGCGCACCATGTTGTGCCATGACCTATGCTCTCCTGCTTAATCACACACCAGGGAAAATCAGATCCAAAGCCTGCAGGGAGTCTTCCCAGTCGGCTCGTTCAAAGATGCCTTGCTGTAAAAATGCTTCCAGCTGTGGCCATAAGGCAATGGCTTTATCCAACATGGGATCGCTGCCTTTGGCGTAGGCGCCTACGCTGACCAGATCGCGGTTACGCTGGAAACTGGACAGTAGCTGTTTAAAGTTGCGTACCCGCGCATAATGTTTCTCGCTGATCAATGCGGTCATTGCGCGGCTGATTGAGGCTTCAATATCAATGGCCGGGTAGTGACCAGCCTCTGCCAGATGACGGGACAGGACAATGTGACCGTCGAGAATGGCACGGGCGGAGTCAGCAATAGGGTCCTGTTGGTCGTCGCCTTCGGTCAGTACGGTATAAAATGCGGTCACGGAACCGCCGCCATGAATACCGTTACCAGCCCGTTCAACCAGTGCGGGTAATTTAGCAAACACCGACGGCGGATAGCCTTTCGTTGCCGGAGGTTCGCCGATCGCCAGTGCAATTT
The DNA here is from genome assembly GCF_005280875.1 of Citrobacter sp. wls827. Taxonomy (NCBI): domain Bacteria; kingdom Pseudomonadati; phylum Pseudomonadota; class Gammaproteobacteria; order Enterobacterales; family Enterobacteriaceae; genus Citrobacter; species Citrobacter sp. wls827. The sequence goes on along the minus strand of NZ_SZWR01000008.1, from coordinate 11,173 downwards.
CACGCTGTGCCATTGCATAACGGGTGAGGGAATCCATAATCAGCAGCACGTGCTGGCCGCGATCGCGAAAATCTTCGGCGATGCGCGTGGCGTAGGCTGCACCCTGCATACGCAACAGCGGGGAAACGTCCGCCGGAGCGGCAATCACCACCGAGCGTGCACGTCCCTCGGCGCCAAGTATATTTTCAATAAAATCTTTAACTTCGCGTCCACGCTCGCCAATCAGACCGACAACAATGACGTCAGCCTGGGTATAGCGTGCCATCATGCCGAGCAGGACGCTTTTACCCACACCGGAACCAGCGAAAAGCCCCATTCGCTGACCGCGCCCGACGGTTAACAGCGCATTGATAGGCCGTACGCCAGTATCCAGCACGTGTTCAATCGGGGTACGTTGCAGGGGGTTAAATGGCGGGGTGATTAGCGCCCCTGTTTCCGTGGTGTCGGGTGCAGGCAACCCATCAAGCGGCTTCCCGCTGCCATCGAGAACACGCCCCAGCAGGGCAGGGCCCAGCGGTAATTGTTTCCCGCTTTGCAGCCCTTCGCCGGCGATGTTTTTCGCGTAAACGCGCGCGCCCGGCAGAACGCCTTCGACCTCTTCTAGCGGCATCAGAAACAGGCGTTGACCATTAAAGCCAACCACTTCGCTTTCGACTTCCTGGGTTTCGTTGCCATCCTGACGCTCAATGACGCAGGTGGCACCCAGCGGCAACTGCAGACCTGTGGCTTCCAGTACCAGCCCGGTGGCGCGGGTCAGACGCCCGTAACGACGCACCGCAGGCAGCAGCGACATTTTTTCTTCGAAGTTGTCCAGCGTGTTGAGCCAGCGAGTCAGGCGAGTGGTCATTACACGACTCCCGGCGCTGCCAGACGGCAGAGCTCTTGCCAGCGGGTGGCAACACTGGCGTCCAGATCGCCTTCATCAGCAGAGACTTTACAGCCACCGTGATGCAACGTTGGATCGCCACGCAGTCGCCAGCCGTGCAGACTGAGGGTCGCCCCCAGCATCTCTTCCACCCGCTGCAGATCGTCCGGATGGACGCGCAACTGCGGTTTACCGCTAAACAGCGGCTCCTGTTGTAACAGCTGTTGGATTTGCTTAATCAGTGCGGCGTTATCCACGATGGGGGTCTGGCCGATAACCTGGCGCGCCGCTTCCAGTGCCATTTGCATCAGGCGCGATGCAATGACGCTGTCCAGGGCATCCAGTGTATTCTGAAACTCACTGACCAGTTGCTGCATGCGGGCATGAATCGGCGCATGTTGGGCGCGAGCCTGGTTCTGACCCTGCTCCAGACCCTGGGCCAGTCCGTCCTGATAACCTTGTGCGTGCCCTTTTTGCCGACCTTCAGCCAGACCGGCATTATATCCTTGCTCATGGGCCTGGAGCTGCATTTGCGCCAACTGCTGCTCAAGCTGTTGTTCCGCAGATAGCTGTGGCTCTTCTGTCTCGTCGGACGGCTGATCGTCGGTATGATCGGCCAGTATGAACTCCGCCATTGGCGGGGCGAGATCGTCAGGCGTCCAGACTTTCCATGGCAGATCGTTAGACATAGGTATCCTCGCCGCTGCCGATCACCATCTCGCCGGTCTCGGCCAGACGACGTACGATAAGCAGAATTGCTTTCTGTTCGTTTTCCACCTGCGACAAACGTACCGGACCGCGGTTGGCAAGATCGTCGCGCAGGATATCGGCGGCACGCTGCGACATGTTGCGCAGGAACTTCTCGCGCAATGGTTGCTCGGCACCTTTCAGGGCTATCAGCAGCGATTCGGAATCCACTTCCTGCAACAGACGCTGGATGCTGCGATCGTCGACATCCACCAGATTTTCGAACAGGAACATCTCGTCGATAATTTTCTGCGCCAGCTCGCCGTCGAATTCGCGTACCGCGGTAATAACCGCTTCTTCCTGCTGCGTCTTCATCAGGTTGATAATTTCTGCTGCTGTCCTCACGCCGCCCATTTTGCTGCGCTTGAGGTTCTGGCCGTCGAGCAACCCGTTCAGCACTTCGGTCAGTTCTGCCAGTGCGGCAGGCTGTACGCCGCCGAAAGTCGCGATACGCAGCATGACATCGTGGCGTAAGCGCTCGTCGAACAGCGCCAGAATATCGGCGGCCTGGCCCCGTTTGAGGTGAACCAGAATGGTGGCGATAATCTGCGGGTGCTCGTCGCGAATAAGATCGGCGGCGCTTTGTGGCTCCATAAAGTTGAGCGTTTCAATGCCGCTGGTGGTATCGCGAGTTTCCAGAATGTCTTCCAGCAGGCTGGAGGCACGCTCTTCGCCCAACGCTTTTACCAGCACGGAGCGCAGGTATTCGTTGGCGTTGATGTTCAGTGCGGCAAACTGCTCGGCTTCTTGTTCAAATTCGGCCAGAACCTCCGTCAACTGCTTGTTGGAGATCTGACGCACGTTGGCCATTGCCGTACTGAGAGCCTGCACTTCGCGCGTGGAAAGGTGCTTAAAGACCTCCGCCGCGCGATCTTCGCCAATGGTCATCAATAAGATGACGCTTTTATCGGTGCCGCTAAGATTACTCATGTTCGTTATTTATCCACTGGCGAATGACCAGCGCCACGACGCGCGGATCGTTATCTGACATTTCACGAATACGCTGGCTCATGACTTCAGCACCCAGCCGCTGGTTGTTACGGCGCTGCTGGGTCTGCTCGTCTTTGCTGAGGCGAACTTCAACCGCTTCTTCCGTTTCCTGGCGAATACGTGTTTGTTCTTGTGCGGCTTTGACCTCTTCGCTGCGACGCATCAACTGCGGACGAACCGCTTTACGCCACAGGATCCAGGCCACCAACAGAACCAGCAACCAACGGCCAGCGGACATTAGCTGATCAATAAAGGACTGCTGCTGCCAGAATGGAAGCTCTCCGCCCGCGTCATCACTTGCGGTGAAGGGGGAGTTCACGACATTCAGGGTATCGCCGCGTTTTTCAGAGAAGCCCATGGCCTCGCGGGTCAGGTCCTCAATTTGTTTCATTTGGTCGGCGGTTAACGGCAGCGGTTTGCCATCCGGTAACGTTTTATAGTTGACCACTACCGCCACCGACAGGCGCTGTACATCACCCACATTCATCTTGGTGTGACGAATGGTACGGTCAACTTCATAGTTGCTGGTTTCGTTACGCTGCGTGCTGCGCGGTCCGGCATTGGCGTTATTCGCCGTTTGCGTGGTTTGCGCATTCTGCGGGTTTTGCTGATTTGCCGGTGGTGTATTAATCGGGGCCGTATTCGCCGGCGCGGGCTGGTTAGACAGTGCGCCCGGTACGCCGCCAGGCGCTCCGCTTCCTATCTGCTCGCTGACGTTAAGCTGGCGTGAACGCAGAACAGCCTGTGAGTCGTCGCCATTTGGGCTGTACTTCTCTTCGGTTTGCTCTTTGTTGGCGAAATCCAGCTGGGCAGTAACCTGTGCATGTACGTTGCCGTTACCGACAATGGGCGACAGGATTGATTCAATACGACGCTGTACGCGACCTTCAACATCGCTGGCATATTTCAGCTGCGCATCGTTCAGGTCGCGGCTGCTGGTGTTCGACTGGGTTAACAGATGTCCTGCCTGATCGACCAGCGTCACGTTGCCCGGCGGCAAGCCCGCGACAGCGCTGGAGACCAGATGCGTTACCGCGCTAATCTGACCTTCGTCCAGTGCTCGACCCGGCTCCAGGTTTACCGTGACGGAGGCAGAAGGGGCTTTTTGTTCACGTACGAACAGTGACGGTTTGGGCATCGCAAGATGGACACGGGCGCGTTTTACCGGCCCCAGTGTTTCAATGGTACGGGCTAATTCGCCTTCCAGAGCTCGCTGGTAGTTGACCTGCTCGCTAAACTGGCTGATACCAAACTTTTCCTGGTCCAGTAACTCAAAGCCCACCGCGCCGCCTTTCGGCAGGCCTTGCTGTGCCAGACGTAAACGCAGTTCATGAACTTTATCAGCAGGGACTTCAATGGCGCCGCTTCCCTCAGTGAAACGATAAGGAACGTTCATCTGCGTCAGCTGCGTGACAATCGCGCCACCGTCCTGATCGGATAGGTTGCTGAACAGTGTGCGGTAGTCAGGTGCTTTGGCCCACAGGACCATCGCAACGATGATGGCGACGGCAGCGGCACCCGCCACAATCAGAGGGATTTTGGGATTCGCGCGCAGGCGATTTAACCACTCGAGAGGTTTCAGTTGGGTTGCAGTCGATGCTGTCGCACTCATCTCGCACCTCGTGGCTTATCGTGGACGGCGTTTTTTGCAAAGTGGAACAAGACTCACTCCCGGGTCAGCAAACTCGAAAAATTGACGGTCTCATTATTTGCGGTTTCGAATTTTTCTATGCGTTAAAAACCGAGGTTTTTTATCGTTATTTAGCGCCTTTATCTTATTGACGAGCTGGTAATCTCTGCTACGTAAAAAATCATCCAGGGGATCAGAATGTCGGCAATACAGGGGATTGAAGGGGTTATCAGTCAGCTACAGGCCACGGCAATGTCAGCGAAAATGCAGGATGTGCAGCCACAATCGACCGTGAGTTTTGCCGGTCAGTTGCACGCGGCATTGGACAGAATCAGCGATGTGCAAACCGCCTCTCGCGTTCAGGCTGAAAAATTTACCCTGGGTGAACCAGGCATTGCGCTGAATGATGTGATGACCGATATGCAGAAAGCGTCGGTTTCGATGCAGATGGGTATTCAGGTGCGCAACAAACTGGTATCAGCCTACCAGGAAGTGATGTCCATGCAGGTGT
>NZ_SZWR01000008.1:0-6388 GCF_005280875.1 Citrobacter sp. wls827 | reverse complement strand
AGGTGCAACAAGCAGAGAATGTAGGCCGGATAAGCGCAGCGCTATCCGGCCTACACTTATTTTTGAATCAGATAGCGAATCGTTGGCCCATCCTGCTGAATATCCAGCACCGTATACCCATGGTTACGCGCATCCAGCGGAATATTGTTGATTGACTGCGGGCAATCGCTGACCACTTCCAGAATTTCACCTTTCTTCAATTGCGGCATGGCTTCCAGCGTGGCGACCGCCGGGTAAGGGCACGGTTCACCGACCATGTCGAGGCGATAATCAGGGACGATATTTTTCATGCGGATTCCTTAGCAGGCGTCAGCCCGGCGCGGCGGAAGAAACGTTTTTCCCAACCGATGATGAGCATCAATGCAATAAACAACAGCAGATAAGTCACCAGTAGCCCGCCGAGCGGCCCAAAGGTGTCGAGCAGATTCACTTTATCCCAGCGAGTGGCAAGGGCAGGGGCAAAGTCATCCCAGTAGTAAGCCAGAATGGTCGAGCCGATAACGTTTCCCAGCCCCACCCACCAGTAATGCACCTGGCCTTCAACCGCGCGGTACATCCAGCCGGTCTCACACCCGCCCGCCAGCACGATACCGAAACCAAACAGTAAGCCGCCGATCACCGCATTTGGACCAGCCCACATAATCTTCGGCTCAACGCCCAGTTGCACATAGCTAAAGATACCAATGGCGCTCACCGCCATGCCGAAGATAATGGCTTTTGCCATATGGGTGCGCCCGGAAATCCACAGATCGCGGAAGGCCGAGGTAAAGCAGATTTGCGCCCGTTCAATCAGCAGGCCGAACCCAACGCCAAACAACATGGCCAGACCCAGCTTCGGCTTGTCCATTGCGGTCAATAGCGCCCAGCCGATCATGCCGATAAATACCAGCATACCGAGGCGGAAACGACGACGCGCTTGTTCCGGTTTTTGCGTCAGCGGCGAGGCGGCGGAAACTTTCTGCATTTTGACCGGAATACGAAACATCGGTAGCAGGGTAAAGCGGGCGCCAAACCATGAGCCCATAGCCGTTGCCAGCGCGAAGAACCAGGCATGCAGCGAGAACTGTGGAATGCCGGTAAAAAACGCGGCCAGGTTACAGCCCATTGCCAGACGGGCGCCGAAACCGGCGATCATCCCGCCGACCACCGCCTGCAGAATGCGGATCCGACTGCGCGGCATGCGTAATTTGACGTTGTTGGCCCACAGTGCGGCAGCGAAACAGCCGCCGAACATACCGAGGATCATCATCCCGTCGATACGCGTCAGGGGCGAACCTTCGAGGTGGATCAGTTTATAGTATCCCCACTCTTCGGCGTGCACGCCAAACAGTTGCAGGATTTGCCCACCCCAGCGGGTAAATTCGCCGGTAACGGCCCAGAAGGTTCCCGTAATGCCGAAATAGTAAGTGGAGAGAATACCCGCTGCGATAACCGCAGGGGCAGGGGCCCAAAATTTAATTAACCAGGCCTGTTTGAAGTGTTGCCATGACATGCGTTTTGCCTCTGAACTCAGAAGGTATGTAACAAGAAGCGTGGATATTACACCGATCAGAATTTTTGACTATGAGTAATAAGAGGTAACACCGTCTGGATCAATCTTTCTCCGGGCTGCCGAAAGGCTGGCGACATCAGGGCTTTAATGCCACAATCCCCTTTTCTTCGCATGCAGGATGAATGATGAAAAAATTAGCAATCGTTGGTGCATTGTTGGTGCTTGCTGGCTGCGCCGAGGTACAAAATTATAATGACGTGGTGAAAACACCAGCTCCTGCCGGTCTGGCAGGATACTGGCAGTCGAAAGGTCCGCAGCGCGCGCTGGTGAGCCCGGAAGCGATCGCCAGTCTGATTGTCACAAAAGAGGGGGATACGTTGGATTGCCGTCAGTGGCAGCGAGTGATCGCGCTGCCGGGCAAGCTAACGATGCTCTCTGGCGATCTCACCAACGTGACGGTGAAACGCGAGCTGTATGAGATTGAGCGTGACGGCAATACGCTGGAATATGACGGTATGACGCTGCAGCGGGTTGATCGCCCGACGCAGGAGTGCGCCGATGCGTTAAAGAAAACGCCGTTGCCTACGCCACTGCCATAAGCCGTACGCCCCGGTAGTCAATGGCCACCGGGGTTGAGTTTTAAATCACTTCTTCAATGACCCACACGCTGACGCTCCCGCCGTTACAATAAAACGTTGCTTCGCCGTTTTCATCGGTGACCACGCTTTCCTCGCGATTTCCCAGATAATCACGCCAGGTTTTATTGCCGTAATTCGCGCCGAGATTGATGGTCTTCTCCCCGTCATCGCCGTTAGACAGAACAACCACGCAGCCGGGATCGTCGTCCGTTCCGCTGCGGCTAAAGGCGATACAGTTAGGATGATCGAAAAAGAGCGTCTGTACGCCGTGAGCGAAGCGCTGACGTGCGAGGATCAGTTCATCAAGCTGTTCGATGATGGGCATGTCGATAGGATAAGTTTCGCCATCGTCGCCAGTGTCTTCGTAATGTGCCCCGTAAAGATCGGGGTAGAACACCGACGGCACGCCGTTTTCGCGCAGCAGGATCAGCGCGTAGGCCAGCGGCTTAAACCACGCCTCGACGGGGGCTTCCAGAGCCTGTAACGGCTGGGTGTCATGGTTCGCAACCAGCGTCACCGCATGAAAGGGATCGGCCTCCACCAGCGTATCGGTGAAAATCTGGCTCATGTCATAATCGCGACCCTGGCGGGACGCTTCGTGAAATTTCATTTGCAAAGGGGCATCAAACAGCATGGTTTTCCCCTCGACCTGGTTAATATAGGTTTGCAGCTTATCGACATCATGAGACCAGTATTCCGCGACGATAAACAGCGGCCTGGGTGCCACCTCCTGGACGTGCTCGATCCACTCTTTATAGAACCATGCCGGGATATGTTTGACGGCATCCAGGCGAAAACCATCGCAATGGGTTTGATCCATCACCCAGCGTGCCCAGTATTTGAGCTCTTCAGTCACGGCATGATTGCGAAAATCGATATTTTCGCCCATCAGATAGTCAAAGTTGCCCAGTTCGTCATCGACCTGATCGTTCCAGCCTTCGCCGGTATAATCATTAACAATTTTAAAGATGCCGTCCTCGGTGGGATTTTCAATATGATCGATGCCGCTAAAGCATTTGTAGTCCCAAATGAATTGAGAGTACTGACCCGCACGGGCAGGGAAGGTGTACCGCGTCCAGGCCTCGCATTCGACAATCTCATCGTCAATCTGCGTGCGGTCATCGGCGTTTACGCGCTGAACCTGAATGTGTTCTTTCTCGTCGGCCCCCATTTTGTGGTTGACCACCACATCCAACAGTACCGCGATATCGTTGTGCTTTAACGCGTCGATTGCCGCCAGTAACTGATTTTTATCGCCGTATTTGGTGGCAATAGTGCCTTTCTGGTCGAATTCGCCTAAATCAAACAGATCGTAGGTGTCATAGCCAACGGAGTATCCGCCGGACGCACCTTTATAGGCAGGAGGCAGCCATATCATATTGATGCCGATATCATTAAGTCCGTCCGCGCGTGCGGCGAGTTCCGACCAGAGCTGGCCGCCATCAGGGTAATACCAGTGGAAGTACTGCAATAAGGTGGGGTTTTTCATCTTCCGTGCTCCAGAAGCCGTTTGGCCGACCTCTGGAGTATGGAAGATTATTCAGACGAAGCGGGAAATTATTGTGGGGCAGTTGGCGCATCCGGAACCAGTAACATACCGGAAAGCCGACCGTAGGCGTTATTTAGCGTCTTCTGGCGGGTTGACTGACCGATCAGCGTGCTGAGTTCATCCAGACGCTGCTGTAGTAATGCTTTGAGCAACTGTTCGTTATCCAGCGTCTGTTTAATATACCCGGCAATCAAATCCTGAACGCTTCGCGTGATGCCAGATGGAGTTTGTTCTTCCATGACCACTTCAATACTTTGCAGATAGCTAACTTCCTGTTCCAGTAAAAGGTCCCATTCACCTCGCTGCGCCAGTTCCAGCAGCGAGTGACTGAGCAGCGCAATGCGCTGCCAACGGTTGATAAACTCCACGGCTGAGGTCATTAACGGGACTCCTGGGACGACGCGGTTGGTGAGATCTGTTTCCAGGCATCCGCGATGTTTCCGAGCAACCCTTCGACTTCTTCAATCGCCTGACAATCATTATTCAGATTTGCGTGCAATAAACGGCGAACCATATAGTCGTACAACGAAGAAAGATGGGTGGCGATCTCTCCTCCTTTTTCGTGGTCCAGGCCCGCCTTCAGACCATTATCGATGATATTGATTGCCTTGCTTAATGCCTCACCTTTGGCAACGATATCGCCTTGCTGCATAAACAGACGAGCGCGCACCAGGGCGCTATGTGCGCCATCAAACAACATTTCGATCAACTGATGCGGGTTGGCGCTCATCACGGCGCTTTCCACGCTGACCTGTGCATAGGCTTTGGTACCGCTCGCGGTATACATGCTTACCTCGTGTTATCAGGAATTATTCATCGCTGAAAATTGTTGGCCCAGATAGGTACTGGTGCTGTTCAGCTTACTCATCATGGAATCGAGTTGGGTAAACTGTGCTTTATAGCGAGCCACGACTTCATCAATGCTGTTACTCACGGTCAGATACTGCTTAGTCAGCAGTTTCAGGTTGGCGTTAATATTGTCTTGCGCATTGTCGATAATACCGTCATCGGCCAGATAGCTTTTTACTTCGGTGGCAATCTTGGTGGTAATACCGGTTTCTTTGCCGTCACCCACCAACAGTTCACGGGTCGCTGCTGTGTTATCTTTCAGTGCCTTAGCCAGTTTTTCTTCATCAATTTTTAACTTGCCAGTGCCGCCATCCTGAGTAATGCCAATCTCAGACATGGTTTTAAACGGGGACTCGCTGCCGCTGTTAGCAAATGGCGCACGAATACCGTTTTGAATGGTACGGAGAACACTGTCGCCCAGTAACGCGCCGTTATCTGCACTGGCCGCTTCACCCGGTTCAACTTCTTTATATTTAGTCAGCGTACCAAAGGTATCGACCAGTGAGTTATAGGCTTCCACCCAGGCTTTAATTGCCGTTGTGGCCTTTTCATCACTTTTTGTTACCGTGATAGAGGCATCTTTGACTTCTTTGGTCAGTTGCAGCGTGATGCCCTGCGGTGCGTCAGTTACGGTATTGCTTTGACGTTCAATATCAATGCCGTTGACGGTCAGTTGCGCATTTTGCGCACCGACCAGTTGCTTCATTTTGCCGCTGCCCGCTTTGCTGTCATAGGACAGTAAATCGCTCAGTTTCGAATCATTCGAGACTGAGATAGTCATTTCGCTTTCAGTGCCGCTTTCCGCGGTTAACACTAACTGATAATCGTCTTCCTTAACCTTTACCAGACTTGCCGAAATACCGCTGTCCGCATCGTTAATGGCGTCACGAATATCCTCCAGAGAGGTTTCGCCTTTGCCTAACTTGATTTCCAGGGGTTCTTTACGACCCGGTTGTGAAATCGTTATGGTGCGTTCATCAACACTGGTATCGCCCAACTGTTCTTTGGTAGAGGTAATTTTGGACGTGGTTGATAGCGACTGTGCTTGTGCCAGTTTGGACACGCTGACGGTATATTTACCGGGAGCAGCACCGGCGGTTGTACTGACCTTTAAGTCTTCTGTGCTGCTGGTTGCCGTGGTGCTTTTAAACAGGTCGGCATTGTTCAGTGCAGTATTCGCCGTTTGAAATTTTTCTAATGCACTTTTCAGCGTACCGTACGCGGTCAGACGCGAGGTGTTAGCGCTCTGCTGCTGGGTAATGGGCGTTAAGCGCTTTTTCTCAGCAGTGGTTAAGTTTGTCAGCAATGTGTCCAGTGGTAAGTTCGAGCCAACGCCCAGTGATGTAAATGAAGGCATGCCTAATTCCTTGTGATTGCAAACAGTAGTTAACCGCTATATCGGCAATCTGCGCGCAAAGTTTAATAATAGTTTTGCAAAAATAATGCGCGGAATAGTGGTAATTAAAGCGGGTATTTCCGGGGCTAAGAAAAAAATGGGCGGAAAGTAAAAATTTTCTAAAGTTCGAATTTAAGGTGCCGATACATGGGTTACGGTCAGAAACCGTGGGCAACAGCCCAATAACATCAAGTTGTAATTGATAAGGAAAAGATCATGGCACAAGTCATCAATACAAACAGCCTGTCGCTGTTGACCCAGAACAACCTGAACAAATCTCAGTCTTCTCTGAGCTCCGCTATTGAGCGTCTGTCTTCCGGTCTGCGTATCAACAGCGCGAAAGACGATGCTGCAGGTCAGGCGATTGCAAACCGTTTCACCTCTAACATCAAAGGTCTGACTCAGGCGTCCCGTAACGCCAACGATGGTATCTCCATCGCGCAGACCACTGAAGGTTCTCTGTC
>NZ_SZWR01000007.1:0-10760 GCF_005280875.1 Citrobacter sp. wls827 | reverse complement strand
AAAAAAACCCGCTTTCGCGGGTTTTTTCTTCACTGGCACTTAACTGCTCAGGCTCTGGCCTTCATCGCTATCGTAAGTGTTCGTGAAATTATCGGCGATTACAGCGCGATAACGTTAACAGCAGACGGACCTTTAGCGCCGTTCTCAACAGAGAACTCCACTTTTTGACCTTCGTCTAAGGTTTTAAAATCGTTGCTCTGGATAGCGGAGAAATGCACAAACACATCCTTGCTACCGTCCTGAGGAGTGATAAAGCCGAAGCCTTTCTCAGGGTTAAACCATTTTACTAAACCAGTCATTTTGTTAGACATAGATACTTCCTTTCATGTTTTTGAGCCGCTTATGCAGCGAAGATGGCCTGTTTTGCAGAAATTAACTTATGGGGCACTTAGGGAGGAGGCTCATGAAGAAGAGTATCTGAGGATAACGCTTGAACTGAGAACTGCTTTACTAAAACTGCTTGCATAAGGTCTGTGTTCCAAACCGATGCCGCTATAGTAGACCTACTTCTAATCATTAAGCAAGCATTAATTTTTTTAATACCCACTGAGTGATGCAATGTTGAACCAACGCGGCTAAGCATCCTGGATAACAGCTTGATCTACAATGAACAAAAGCCCCGACTATTGCAGTCAGGGCTTTACGTTACTACACACTTCAAATTTAACATTAATAAACTTAACGATTTAATACTGCTGATGGTACTACTTTAAAATGTACACGTTTACTACAGATAATATTGGATATTGATACTAACTAAAGCTTTCCTCTATTTACCGTTAAACACATTCCACCCGCTTGATAATAGAACTCAAGGCTGGTGACCTAAACAAGTACACTTCCCCTCGCGACATATACTCTTTGATGCGTTGCCTTATTTCCCTCGTGATAACCAAAAAAGCAGAAATCACGAATAATTACTATTAAATCATGGCGTTACATCGTCGCGTTTTACTGATTTTTTGCGATTAGATATATCAACTACGTGGCCTGAAAGCATTGTCGAAGTGAAAAAATAGCGTTTTCAGCATCGACTATCCCATACAAAAAATACTTCGTGGCCTTTATCGCAAACCCCAATCGAGCTCTACTAACACTTACTACGTTAACAGCAAATGACAATTTCTCCGCTGTTAAGTATTAACATACGGGTTTAAAAAACGCTGTCAATACTGTTTTTTATAACATGTCTTTATTGACAGTAATTATATATTCCAGCATGTGATAAGCGAGTCAAAAAGCCGCTGGCCCCGGTCCAGATCGCAGGGTTTGACCTCTTTTTGTAACCGGTTTCAGAAAAAGCGGCTTTCTTTGTGATGCCTTGCACACAATCGTTGCAAAGCAGTTGTTGCTATAGCTGGCTCGCGATAATTATCAACTCACACATGTTGATCGAGACTGCTTATGAAAAACATCGTTTTATGCTGTGCCGCCGGAATGTCCACCAGCATGCTGGTGCAAAGGATGAAAGATGCCGCCCAGAAAAAAGGGGTCGACGTCACTATCAAAGCCGTCCCGGTGGCCGAGTTTGAAGAGAATATCGCTACAGCGGATATCGTTTTGCTCGGTCCACAGGTTAAGTATGAACAGGCCAAGCTACAGGCGCTTGCTGACCCGTTAGGTAAAAAGGTCGCGGTGATCGATATGATGGATTACGGCATGATGAAAGGTGATGCCGTACTGGATAAAGCGCTGAAACTGCTGGAGTAATGGCATGGAAGAGTTAGAAACAATCATCATGGAATTACTCGTTAATGCGGGTGCTGCACGCAGCCAGGCCCTGACGGCATTGCAACTGGCGCGTAAAGGTGATTTCTCCGGTGCAGAACAAGCGATGACGGAATCACGCGAGTACGTTAAACAAGCGCATAAAATTCAGACCCAGCTGATCGGAATTGACGAAGGTACCGGCAAGCTTCCGGTTAATCTCATCACCGTCCATTCGCAGGATCACCTGATGAACGCGATGGTGATTCAGGATTTGGCGGGCGACATGATTGAACTTTATCGGCGCTTACCGCCGGTAAATTAATGACATTGCCGGATAGCTTCGTCGCCTCGTAGGCCTGATAAGCACAGCGCCATCAGACATAACACAGACATAAAAAAACCCGCCGAAGCGGGTTTTTTATTATGGTCAGCAACGATTAATCGTTGTCAGAACCGCCCAGGCCTGCGTTCAGCAGTTCTGCCAGGCTGGCAGACGCATCTTCAGCAGTCACCTGCGGAGCAGCTGGCAGTTCGCCCGCTGCGCGACGGCGCATACGATCCTGGTGGTACGCGTAACCGGTACCTGCCGGGATCAGACGACCCACGATTACGTTCTCTTTCAGACCGCGCAGTTCATCACGTTTACCTGCAACAGCGGCTTCGGTCAGGACACGCGTGGTTTCCTGGAACGATGCTGCAGAGATGAAGGACTCGGTTGCCAGAGACGCTTTGGTGATACCCAGCAGATCGCGGGAGAACGTTGCACCCACTTTGCCGTTCGCTTCCAGCTCGCGGTTAGCGATCTTGACGCGGGAGTATTCAACCTGCTCGCCTTCCAGGAAGTCGGAGCTACCAGCGCTTTCGATGGTGGCTTTACGCAGCATCTGACGAACGATAACTTCGATGTGTTTATCGTTAATCTTAACGCCCTGCAGACGGTATACGTCCTGAACTTCGTTAACGATGTAACGAGTTACAGCATGCACACCACGCAGACGCAGGATGTCGTGCGGCGCTTCCGGACCGTCGGAAACAACGTCACCACGTTCTACACGTTCACCTTCGAACACGTTGAGCTGACGCCATTTCGGAATCATCTCTTCATACGGTTCGCTACCGTCTACCGGGGTGATAACCAGACGACGTTTACCTTTGGTTTCTTTACCGAAGGAAATGATGCCGCTGATTTCAGCCAGGATTGCCGGCTCTTTCGGACGACGTGCTTCGAACAGGTCAGCAACGCGCGGCAGACCACCGGTGATATCCTTGGTACCGCCGGATTCCTGCGGAACACGGGCCAGGGTGTCACCAGAACTGATCTGTACGCCATCTTCCAGCTGAACAATCGCTTTACCCGGCAGGAAGTACTGAGCAGGCATATCGGTGCCTGGGATCAGAACGTCGTTGCCCTGAGCATCAACAATTTTCAGTGCCGGACGCAGGTCTTTACCGCCCGCAGTACGCTCTGCAGAATCCAGAACCACCAGAGAAGACAGACCGGTCAGCTCGTCGGTCTGACGAGTAATGGTCTGGCCGTCGATCATGTCAGTGAAGCGGACGAAACCACTCACTTCGGTGATAACCGGCATGGTGTGCGGATCCCAGTTTGCTACGGTCTCGCCGCCAGCAACCTGTTCGCCATCACCTTTAGCCATAACTGAGCCGTAAGGCACTTTATAGCTTTCTTTGGTACGGCCGAATTCGTCGATCAGTTTCAGTTCGGTGTTACGTGAGGTGATAACCAGTTTGCCGCTGGAGTTAACAACCGACTTCGCGTTGCTCAGACGGATGCTACCTTTGTTTTTCACCTGGATGCTGGATTCAGCAGCCGCACGAGATGCCGCACCACCGATGTGGAACGTACGCATCGTCAGCTGTGTACCCGGTTCACCGATGGACTGTGCCGCGATAACGCCGATTGCTTCACCTTTGTTGATGATGTGGCCACGCGCCAGGTCACGACCGTAGCAGTGCGCACATACACCAAAGTCGGTGTCACAAGATACAACGGAACGGACTTTAACGGAGTCAACGGAGTTCTCTTCCAGCAGGTCACACCACTGTTCGTGCAGCAGCGTATTGCGTGGAACCAGAATGTCCGCCGTACCCGGCTTCAGAACGTCTTCAGCAGTCACACGACCCAGAACGCGATCGCGCAGCGGCTCTTTAACGTCACCACCCTCGATAACCGGGGTCATGGTGATGCCTTCCAGAGTGCCGCAATCGTCTTCAGTAACCACCAGGTCCTGCGCAACGTCGACCAGACGACGAGTCAGATAACCGGAGTTCGCTGTTTTCAGTGCGGTATCCGCCAGACCTTTACGCGCACCGTGAGTAGAGATGAAGTACTGGAGTACGTTCAGACCTTCACGGAAGTTCGCGGTGATTGGCGTTTCGATGATGGAGCCATCTGGCTTCGCCATCAGACCACGCATACCGGCCAGCTGACGAATCTGTGCTGCAGAACCACGCGCACCGGAGTCGGCCATCATGTAGATGCTGTTGAAGGAAACCTGCTGCTCTTCTACGCCGTCACGGTTAATAACGGTTTCGGTTTGCAGGTTATCCATCATCGCTTTGGATACACGATCGTTCGCCGCAGCCCAGATATCGATAACTTTGTTATAGCGTTCGCCCGCAGTGACCAGACCAGACTGGAACTGCTCCTGGATCTCAGCAACTTCAGCTTCCGCTTCAGAGATGATCTCGTGTTTCTTCTCTGGGATGACCATGTCATCAATACCAACAGATGCACCTGAACGCGCTGCATAAGCAAAGCCGGTGTACATTGTCTGGTCAGCGAAGATAACGGTCGGCTTCAGGCCCAGAATGCGGTAACAGGTGTTCAGCATTTTGGAGATAGCTTTCTTGCCCAGCGCCTGGTTGACGATGGAGAAAGGCAGACCTTTCGGTACGATCATCCACAGAATGGCGCGACCAACGGTCGTGTCTTTCAGGCTGGTGTGCGCAACGAATTCGCCGTTTTCATCTTTTTCATATTCAGTGATACGCACTTTAACGCGCGCATGCAGAGAGGCCAGACCTGCGCGATAGATACGCTCAGCTTCTTTCGGGCCAGTCAGCACCATGCCTTCGCCTTTGGCGTTAACACAGTCACGGGTCATGTAGTACAGACCCAATACAACGTCCTGAGACGGAACGATGATTGGCTCGCCGTTCGCCGGAGACAGGATATTGTTGGTAGACATCATCAGCGCACGCGCTTCGAGCTGGGCTTCCAGCGTCAGCGGTACGTGAACAGCCATCTGGTCACCATCGAAGTCGGCGTTATATGCCGCACAAACCAGCGGGTGAAGCTGGATAGCTTTACCTTCGATCAGTACCGGTTCAAATGCCTGAATACCCAGACGGTGCAGTGTTGGTGCACGGTTCAGCAGTACCGGGTGTTCGCGGATAACTTCGTCCAGGATATCCCAAACGACAGCTTCTTCACGCTCAACCATTTTCTTAGCGGCTTTGATGGTGGTGGCCAGGCCACGCAGTTCCAGCTTGCCGTAGATGAACGGTTTGAACAGTTCCAGTGCCATTTTCTTCGGCAGACCGCACTGATGCAGACGCAGGTATGGACCTACGGTGATTACAGAACGACCGGAGTAGTCAACACGTTTACCGAGCAGGTTCTGACGGAAACGACCCTGTTTACCTTTGATCATATCAGCCAAAGATTTCAGAGGACGTTTGTTAGAACCGGTGATCGCACGACCGCGACGACCGTTATCCAGCAGGGCGTCAACCGCTTCCTGCAGCATACGTTTTTCGTTGCGTACGATGATGTCCGGCGCAGCCAGATCCAGCAGACGCTTCAGACGGTTGTTACGGTTAATGACGCGACGATACAGATCGTTCAGATCCGACGTTGCGAAACGACCACCATCCAGCGGAACCAGCGGACGCAGATCTGGCGGCAGAACCGGCAGAACGGTCAGGATCATCCACTCTGGCTTGTTGCCAGACTGTACGAAGGCTTCCAGCAGTTTGATACGCTTGGTCAGCTTCTTACGCTTGGTTTCGGAGTTGGTTTCGTTCAGCTCTTCGCGCAGAGTTTCACACTCTTGCTCCAGATCCATGCTCTTCAGCAGGGCCTGAATTGCTTCCGCACCCATCTTCGCGTCGAATTCGTCACCGAACTCTTCCAGCGCGTCCAGATACTGCTCTTCCGTCAGGATCTGTTGACGTTCCAGATTAGTCATACCGCCTTCGATAACCACATAAGATTCGAAGTACAGTACGCGTTCGATATCACGCAGCGGCATATCAAGCAGCAAACCGATACGGGACGGCAGAGATTTCAGGAACCAGATGTGAGCAGTCGGAGACGCCAGCTCGATGTGGCCCATACGCTCACGGCGTACTTTGGTCTGGGTCACTTCAACGCCGCACTTCTCACAGATCACACCACGGTGTTTCAGGCGCTTGTACTTACCGCACAGGCACTCGTAGTCTTTTACCGGCCCAAAGATACGGGCGCAGAAAAGGCCGTCACGTTCAGGTTTGAACGTACGGTAGTTGATGGTTTCCGGCTTCTTAACTTCACCGAAAGACCATGAACGGATCATGTCTGGCGAGGCCAGAGCAATTTTGATCGCATCAAACTCTTCGGTTTTAGTCTGCGCTTTCAGAAACTTTAATAAATCTTTCACGGATTTGCTCCCGTCGGAGTTAGCACAATCTGGCGCTGGCTGTTACGCCAGCACCAGTGACCTGTTTGATCGAGAGTTACTCGTCTTCCAGCTCGATGTTGATACCCAGCGAACGAATCTCTTTCAACAGTACGTTGAAGGATTCCGGCATGCCTGGTTCCATCTGATGGTTGCCGTCCACGATGTTTTTATACATCTTAGTACGACCGTTCACGTCATCAGACTTAACGGTGAGCATTTCCTGCAGGGTGTATGCTGCGCCATATGCTTCCAGCGCCCACACTTCCATCTCCCCGAAGCGCTGACCACCGAACTGCGCCTTACCACCCAGCGGCTGCTGAGTAACCAGGCTGTAAGAACCGGTAGAACGCGCATGCATCTTGTCATCAACCAAGTGGTTCAGTTTCAGCATGTACATGTAGCCAACGGTAACCTGGCGCTCGAACTGCTCACCGGTACGACCGTCGAACAGTGTGATCTGACCGGAAGTCGGCAGGCCACCCAGCTGTAACAGTTCCTTGATTTCAGACTCTTTCGCACCGTCGAATACCGGCGTTGCGATCGGCATACCTTTTTTCAGGTTTTCAGCCAGACGCAGAACTTCTTCATCACTGAAGGTATTCAGGTCAACTTTCTGACGAACATCTGAACCCAGATCGTAAGCACGCTGGATGAATTCGCGCAGTTTCGCGACTTCCTGCTGCTGTTTCAGCATGGCGTTGATCTTATCGCCGATACCTTTTGCAGCCATACCCAGGTGGGTTTCAAGGATCTGACCGATGTTCATACGCGATGGTACGCCCAGCGGGTTCAGTACGATATCTACCGGCGTACCGTTAGCATCGTGTGGCATATCTTCGATCGGGTTGATCTTAGAGATAACACCCTTGTTACCGTGACGACCTGCCATCTTATCACCAGGCTGGATCCGACGTTTAACCGCCAGATAAACCTTAACAATCTTCAGCACGCCCGGTGCCAGATCGTCGCCCTGAGTGATTTTACGGCGTTTCGCTTCGAGTTTTTTCTCAAACTCGTGCTTCAGTTCGTCGTACTGTTCAGCCAGTTGTTCCAGCTGATTTTGTTTCTCTTCGTCGGTCAGGCCGAGTTCTAACCAGCGGTCGCGCGGCAGTTTGTCGAGCTTCTCAGCTTCAACACCACCGGAAACCAGCACAGCGTAGATACGGCTGAACAGGCCAGCTTCGAGGATCTGCAGTTCTTCAGACAGGTCTTTTTTCGCCTGCTTCAGCTGCATCTCTTCGATTTCCAGCGCACGTTTGTCTTTTTCTACGCCATCGCGAGTAAAGACCTGAACGTCGATAATCGTACCGGAAACACCGTTTGGCACGCGCAGAGAAGAGTCTTTAACGTCAGACGCTTTCTCACCGAAGATCGCACGCAGCAGCTTCTCTTCTGGCGTCAGCTGGGTTTCACCTTTCGGCGTTACCTTACCAACCAGAATGTCGCCACCGGTCACTTCTGCACCAATGTAAACGATACCGGATTCATCCAGTTTGGAGAGCGCAGCTTCACCCACGTTCGGGATGTCAGCAGTGATCTCTTCTGGCCCCAGCTTGGTGTCACGAGACACACATGCCAGTTCCTGAATGTGGATGGTGGTGAAACGGTCTTCCTGGACAACACGCTCGGATACGAGGATGGAGTCTTCGAAGTTGTAACCGTTCCATGGCATGAATGCCACGCGCATGTTCTGACCCAGCGCCAGTTCACCGAGGTCGGTGGACGGACCGTCTGCCAGCACATCACCACGTTCAACCGGCTCGCCCAGAGATACGCAAGGCATCTGGTTGATACAGGTGTTCTGGTTAGAACGGGTGTATTTGGTCAGGTTATAAATGTCGATACCTGCTTCGCCCGGGTACATCTCGTCTTCGTTAACTTTGATAACGATACGGGAAGCATCCACGTACTGAACAGTACCGCCACGTTTAGCAACTGCAGTAACACCGGAGTCAACGGCAACAGCACGTTCCATACCGGTACCAACCAGCGGCTTATCAGCGCGCAGAGTCGGAACCGCCTGACGTTGCATGTTCGCACCCATCAATGCACGGTTGGCGTCATCGTGTTCCAGGAACGGGATCAGGGACGCACCGACGGATACCACCTGCTGGGTGGATACGTCCATGTAGTCAACCTGGTCGCGGCTGAACAAGCTGGATTCGCCTTTGCTACGGCAGGTAACCAGATCTTCTACAAAGTGGCCTTCGTCATCCAGGTTGGAGTTCGCCTGAGCGATAACGTAGTTGCCTTCTTCAATAGCAGACAGGTAGTGGATTTCGTCAGTTACAACACCGTCGGTCACTTTACGGTACGGCGTCTCAAGGAAACCGTATTCGTTAGTCTGTGCATACACGGACAGGGAGTTGATCAGACCGATGTTCGGACCTTCAGGCGTTTCGATTGGACATACGCGACCATAGTGAGTCGGGTGTACGTCTCGAACTTCGAAGCCTGCGCGTTCACGGGTCAGACCGCCTGGGCCGAGCGCAGAGATACGACGTTTGTGCGTAATCTCAGACAGCGGGTTGTTCTGGTCCATAAACTGAGACAGCTGGCTGGAACCAAAGAACTCTTTCACTGCTGCAGAAATCGGCTTGGCGTTGATCATATCCTGAGGCATCAGGGTATCCAGATCGCCCAGAGACAGACGCTCTTTCACCGCACGCTCAACACGCACCAGGCCAACGCGGAACTGGTTTTCCGCCATTTCGCCTACGGAACGGATACGACGGTTGCCGAGGTGGTCGATATCATCGACTTCGCCTTTACCGTTACGGATATCGATGAGCTTCTTCATCACTTCGATGATGTCGTCTTTGCTCAGGATACCGGAACCTTCGATTTCGTCGCGCAGCAGAGAACGGTTGAACTTCATACGACCAACCGCAGACAGGTCATAGCGGTCTTCGGAGAAGAACAGGTTCTCAAACAGGCTTTCAGCAGCTTCACGAGTCGGCGGCTCACCAGGGCGCATCATGCGGTAGATTTCTACCAGCGCGCTCAGACGATCGTTGGTTGGGTCGACGCGTACAGTTTCAGAAATGTACGGACCGTGGTCCAGATCGTTAGTGAACAGCGTTTCGATACGTTTGTGGCCAGACTGGCTCAGCTTAGCCAGCAGATCCAGGCTCAGCTCCATGTTAGCTGCGCAGATCAGCTCGCCAGTAGATTCGTCAACGTAGTCTTTAGCCGCAACTTTACCAGCAATGTATTCAACCGGAACTTCGATATGTTTGATATCGTCTTTTTCCAGTTGGCGAATGTGGCGCGCAGTGATGCGACGGCCTTTTTCGACGTACACTTTGCCGTTAGCTTCGATGTCAAAGGAGGCGGTTTCACCACGCAGGCGTTCCGGCACCAGTTCCATCTGCAGCTTGTTGTCACGAATTTCGAAAACAACTTTCTCAAAGAACAGGTCAAGGATCTGCTCAGTGGTGTAGTTCAGCGCACGCAGAATAATGGTCGCAGGCAGTTTACGGCGACGGTCAATACGTACGAACAGGTTGTCCTTCGGATCGAATTCGAAGTCCAGCCAGGAACCACGGTAAGGAATGATGCGCGCGTTATACAGCACTTTACCCGAAGAGTGGGTTTTACCTTTGTCGGAGTCAAAGAAGACGCCAGGACTACGGTGCAGCTGAGAAACGATAACACGCTCAGTACCGTTGATAACAAAGGTACCGTTGTCAGTCATGAGCGGAATTTCGCCCATGTAGACTTC
Organism: Citrobacter sp. wls827; assembly: GCF_005280875.1. Lineage (NCBI taxonomy): Bacteria > Pseudomonadati > Pseudomonadota > Gammaproteobacteria > Enterobacterales > Enterobacteriaceae > Citrobacter > Citrobacter sp. wls827. Next base: position 644 of record NZ_SZWR01000007.1, on the reverse strand, counting down.
TTGTTCTTTAATGTCTTTTACGGTGCCTTCCGGCGCTTCGCGCTCGTAGATCACCAGACGCAGTTTTACGCGCAGCGGTGCGGAATAGGTCACGCCACGGATCTGACATTCCTGAACGTCAAACACCGGTTCGCCAAGGCGGTAGCTGACGTATTGCAGCTCGGAATTACCGCTGTAGCTCTGAATCGGGAAAACGGAACGGAAAGCTGCTTCCAGACCATACTGCCCTTCAGGATCTTGCTCGATGAACTTCTGAAACGAGTCAAGCTGGATAGAAAGGAGATAAGGTATGTCCAGTACTTGTGGACGTTTACCAAAATCCTTACGAATACGTTTTTTCTCGGTATAGGAGTAAACCATTAGGGTTCCTCAGCTCGCTGACAAGTCGACCCATCTGTCCGACGAAGGGACAGTTTGTGCAACACTATTTTGTTGACCGGAAAATCGAATACTTTCCGCAATGCCTGTTGCTATCACGCTTAAACCATTTCATTGCGATTTACACAGAACTGACGCTCTGTCGCAGTATATTAAGGCGTCGATAGAAACAAGCATTGAAAGGCACAGCAGTAGTCAAACAGTGTGAAATGCTACTGGCGCCTTACAGCGCAAAAAGGCTGGTGACTAAAAAGTCACCAGCCATC
>NZ_SZWR01000006.1:0-3927 GCF_005280875.1 Citrobacter sp. wls827 | reverse complement strand
CTGGTGACTAAAAAGTCACCAGCCATCAGCCTAATTTCTTAGGCTGCAACCAGAAAAGTTGGCTTATTTAACTTCAACTTCAGCGCCAGCTTCTTCCAGAGATTTTTTCAGTGCTTCTGCGTCGTCTTTGCTCACGCCTTCTTTCAGCGCAGCCGGTGCAGATTCTACCAGGTCTTTAGCTTCTTTCAGACCCAAGCCAGTTGCGCCACGTACTGCTTTGATAACAGCAACTTTGTTAGCGCCAGCAGCTTTCAGAATTACGTCGAATTCAGTTTTTTCTTCAGCAGCTTCAGCCGGGCCCGCAGCTACAGCTACAGCAGCAGCAGCAGAAACACCGAATTTTTCTTCCATTGCAGAAATCAGTTCTACAACGTCCATTACGGACATAGCGGATACTGCTTCAATGATTTGATCTTTAGTGATAGACATTTAAATTGTTCCTGAAAATCAGAATAAGTTTATACGTAAGCAGATGCTTGAGAAAGATAACTGCGATTAAGCAGCTTCTTTCGCATCGCGTACAGCAGCCAGAGTACGAACCAGTTTGCCAGCCGAAGCTTCTTTCATGGTTGCCATCAGGCGTGCAATTGCTTCTTCGTAGGTCGGCAGGGTTGCCAGGCGATCGATGTTCGATGCCGTGATCAACTCACCTTCAAAGGCTGCGGCTTTGACCTCAAATTTTGCATTCGCTTTCGCGAACTCTTTGAACAGACGAGCAGCAGCGCCCGGGTGTTCCATAGAGTATGCAATCAGGGTCGGACCAACAAACGTGTCTTTCAGGCACTCGAACTGAGTACCTTCAACGACGCGGCGCAGCAGGGTGTTACGAACAACACGCATGTATACGCCAGCTTCACGACCTGCTTTACGCAGTTCAGTCATTTTATCTACAGTTACGCCACGGGAATCCGCAACTACTGCAGACAGCGCGCCTTTGGCTACTTCGCTGACTTCAGCAACAATCGCTTGTTTGTCTTGAAGATTTAAAGCCATTAGCTTTGCTCCTGGATGTTTGCCGGAACTCATGTTCCGGAACTCACTTCACTCTCCCCAACGGAGAGAGCGTCTAAATACGGTGAGCAGAAACAAGCCAGAGTATCAGAAATAATCTTAGCGTTCTGTCACCGTCTACGCAGGGCATTAAGTTTCTGACGAAACACCTGCGGTCTTCGACGGAGGCCTGGATAGGCCAGGCTCCAACGAACAAATCTTGTCTATGACTTCGCCCTTTGAACCGTAGCTGCGTTAGCTGCTCTCGTTCACACCGGTCATGTAGTTAACTACACTCCCAGCGATTCACTCAATTGCTGCCTTGCTACAATTCAAATGACTCGCATAGAGTTCTGTTTATTTCAACAGAAACGTGGGGGTAAGATTGTAGACAAAATCACCGCCCACGTAAAGGCGAATATTAGTTCGCCACAGTCGCAGTCAGACCGGACTGATCAACGGCAACACCAGCACCCATGGTGGTGGAGATGCTAACTTTCTTGATGTACACGCCTTTTGCCTGAGTCGGTTTTGCTTTTTTCAGCGCAACCAGCAGAGCTTCCAGGTTTTCTTTCAGTTTGTCAGCGTCAAAATCCACTTTACCGATGGTGGTGTGGATGATGCCGTTTTTGTCGTTACGGTAACGAACCTGACCCGCTTTAGCGTTCTTAACAGCTTCAGCAACGTTAGGGGTTACAGTACCAACTTTCGGGTTTGGCATCAGGCCGCGCGGACCCAGAACCTGACCCAGCTGGCCAACAACGCGCATTGCATCCGGGGAAGCAATAACAACGTCAAAGTTCATTTCGCCTTTCTTGATCTGGTCAGCCAGATCTTCCATACCTACCAGCTCAGCGCCTGCAGCTTTAGCAGCTTCAGCGTTTGCGCCCTGGGTAAATACGGCTACGCGAACGGAACGGCCAGTACCGTGCGGCAGTACAGTTGCACCACGTACGTTCTGGTCAGATTTACGAGCATCGATGCCGAGGTTAACGGCAACGTCTACGCTTTCTACGAATTTAGCAGTGGCCAGCTCTTTCAGCAGAGCGATAGCTTCGTTGATGTCGTACTGCTTAGTAGCATCAACTTTGTCACGGATCACGGACATGCGCTTGGTCAGTTTAGCCATTTCTTAGTCCTCCACTACCAGGCCCATGGAACGTGCAGTACCTTCAATGGAGCGAGTCATCGCTTCAATGTCGGAACCAGTCATGTCGGCAGCTTTGGTCTGCGCGATTTCCTGCAGCTGAGCGCGGGAAATTTTACCCACTTTGTCTTTGTTCGGCTTGCCGGAACCAGACTTGATACCAGCCGCTTTCTTCAGCAGAACTGCTGCCGGAGGCGTTTTGGTAACGAAAGTGAAAGAACGGTCAGCGTAAACGGTGATAACAACCGGGATCGGCAGACCTTTTTCCATGGAATCAGTCTTAGCGTTGAACGCTTTGCAGAATTCCATGATGTTCACGCCTTGTTGACCCAGTGCTGGACCTACCGGCGGACTCGGGTTAGCCATACCAGCTGCAACCTGCAGCTTGACATAGGCTTGGACTTTCTTAGCCATTCTAAATTCCTCTGATTGGGTTATAGCGCCTCAAGGAGGCTCCCCGTGATTAAATTCGTTTTACGGATAGGATCCATAAAAACAAAAGGCGCGAAATTGTATTCCAATCTCGCGCCTTGTGCAACGATTAAATCGTCGCTTTTTTGATCGGCGTATTAGGCTTTTTCAACCTGAGCGAAGTCCAGTTCAACCGGAGTCGCACGACCGAAGATAGATACGGAAACTTTCAGACGAGACTTCTCGTAGTCCACTTCTTCAACGACGCCGTTAAAGTCAGCAAACGGACCGTCGCTAACGCGAACCATTTCACCTGGTTCAAACATCGTTTTCGGACGCGGCTTATCGCCAACCTGCTGCAGACGGTTCATGATCGCATCAACTTCTTTGTCGCTGATCGGCGCCGGACGGTCAGATGTACCGCCGATAAAGCCCATCACACGCGGCACACTGCGCACCAGGTGCCAGCTTGCATCATTCATCACCATCTGGACCAGTACATAGCCCGGGAAGAATTTACGTTCGCTCTTGCGACGCTGGCCGCCACGGATTTCGACCACTTCTTCGGTCGGCACCATGACTTCGCCAAACAGCTCTTCCATATTTTGTAACTTGATATATTCGCGCAGCGATGTGGCTACGCGGCCTTCAAAACCGGAAAACGCCTGAACGACGTACCAGCGCTTTTTAGGGGCTTCAGACATCTTAGAACCTCAGGCCAGTGATAAAGGATACCAGGCGAACCAGAATACCATCCAGTCCCCACAGGATCAGTGACATTACCGCAGTGACCGCAGCAACGATCAGCGTGGTGTGCAGCGTTTCCTGGCGAGTTGGCCAAATGACCTTACGGACTTCGGTTCTCGCTTCACGGGCAAAAGCAACGGTCGCTTTACCTTTTGTTGTCAACAGCGCGACACCACCCGCTGCGGCAATCAGAATCACTACGGCCAGCGCACGCAGCGGCAGCATCATGTCACGATAGAGGTAGTTGCCAACGATAGCTACAAGCAGCAATACAGCGACAACAACCCACTTCATCGCTTCCAGGCCGCGCCCGCTTCCTTGAGCTTCGGTATTCGCACTCATAAACCAACCTGTCAGAAGTATTCTACAAACATTTTCACCCCGCGTAAGCGAGGCGATCCAAACCGAAATGCTCTGGTGCGTTTCGGACTAAACGCCCTCTTCAGAGCCTGTCTCAGCAATGATTATGACAAAAAAAATCACTGATGAGCCAGGTTCTGGTGTGAAAGCGTGCAAAAAGGGCATCAAATGATGCCCTTTTATTGCGCATTGCGTCAAATGTTATTCGGCAATTAGCTCATTACTTTGGCAACAACGCCCGCACCTACAGTACGGCCGCCTTCACGGATTGC
>NZ_SZWR01000005.1:0-15512 GCF_005280875.1 Citrobacter sp. wls827 | reverse complement strand
GCAATCCGTGAAGGCGGCCGTACTGTAGGTGCGGGCGTTGTTGCTAAAGTAATGAGCTAATTATTGATTAATTAGCTTTGAGCTTAAAAAGGGCGCTTAGGCGCCCTTTTTGCTGCCTGCAATTTAGTAGCTGTCATATTTATTCGCATTTTTTATTCATTCTCCCGCCGCGTAAATAGCGTTGTGCTATTGTAATCATAACTATTCTCATTTACACTTTGCGCAGAAATTGAACGGGAGCGATCATGTACGTTTGTTTGTGTAATGCGATAAGTGATAAAAAAATTCGTCAGGCTGTTCGCCAGTTTCATCCTCAGTCCTTTCAGCAATTACGTAAGTTTATTCCTGTTGGAAATCAGTGCGGTAAGTGCATTCGTGCTGCGCGTGAAGTCATGCAGGATGAATTAACTCAAATGCCAGAATTTAAAGAGATCGCCTAAGTCACACTCTTTTTTTTGACATCCCTGTAGCCCCATCTACGCTCTAAGAGTGGAAGCGGAGGGACTATAAAATGAAAGGTGATGTTAAAATCATAAATTATCTCAATAAACTATTGGGAAATGAGCTTGTCGCAATCAACCAGTATTTTCTCCATGCCCGTATGTTTAAAAACTGGGGACTGACTCGCCTCAATGATGTTGAGTACCATGAATCAATAGATGAGATGAAACACGCTGATAAATATATTGAGCGTATTTTATTCTTAGAAGGTCTCCCAAACTTACAAGATCTAGGTAAGTTGGGGATTGGTGAAGATGTTGAAGAGATGCTGCAATCCGATCTTCGACTCGAGCTTGATGGTGCGAAAGATTTGCGCGAAGCCATTGCTTACGCCGATAGCGTTCATGACTATGTTAGTCGGGACATGATGATTGAGATCCTGACCGAAGAAGAAGGGCATATCGATTGGCTCGAAACGGAGTTGGATCTGATTGGAAAACTTGGATTGCAAAACTATCTGCAATCGCAAATTAAGGTCAGTGACTAACCGCCCTGTATCAGATTTAGCCAGCCAACAACAAAACCCGCAGCCGCCAGATATGGCCCAAAAGGCAGCGGGTTTTTTAGTTTCTTTTTTCCATGCGTTATAAATGCTACACCTGTCATGCAGCAAGCCAGCCCGGCGGCAAGTAAGATCAACAGAGGTAATGAGTCCCATCGATGCCACGCGCCAAGTGCGGCGAGAAATTTTACGTCTCCATAGCCTAATCCTTCTTGATGCCATGCCAGGCGGTATCCCCAATAGAACAGAGAAAATACACCATACCCTGCAATGGCTCCCCAAAGTGCATCGGACAACTGTGTGGGGTTGCAACATTGATGAAAAAGAAGACCACTCCAGAGAAGAGGGCAGGTGAATTTGTCGGGCAATAGGCCAGTACGCAAATCCTGAACCCCAAGCAGTCCGGATAGAGAGATATAAATCAGCAAAAAGGGAAGTTCAGTATTCATGTCTCAATCCGGTGCGAGAAAGAGCTAACTATCAGGCAAGTAGCGCTAACTGCACAACGCCCGAATATCCATTTTGCTGGCGTCTTTCCAGGGAATTTGCGCCGCGTAAAAGCGTATACAATCAGAGTGGAATAGCACTCGCATCTGCGTAAGAGTGATTAATTTCTACGCGGCACTTGCTTAAGACTGAGATTTACGTATAATGCGCGGGCTTGTCTAATATTGACAGCGGTTCGATATGAGCCACCGGTACTGCGAAAGCAATACCAGACAATGTTCCCAATCGGGGAACTCTGTAAGAACGGTTACACTCTCCCATCAATCGTAATGGGTTTGAGGAGTAACTATTTCGTCTATAAAATAATTGGAGCTCTGGTCTCATGCAGAACCAAAGAATCCGTATCCGTTTGAAAGCGTTTGATCATCGTCTGATCGATCAATCAACCGCGGAAATCGTCGAGACTGCCAAGCGCACTGGTGCGCAGGTTCGTGGTCCGATCCCGCTGCCGACCCGCAAAGAGCGTTTCACCGTTCTGATCTCCCCGCACGTCAACAAAGACGCGCGTGATCAGTACGAGATCCGTACTCACAAGCGTCTGGTTGACATCGTTGAGCCAACTGAAAAAACCGTTGATGCTCTGATGCGTCTGGACCTGGCTGCCGGTGTAGACGTGCAGATCAGCCTGGGTTAATCAGGTCATCGAGCGATTGAGAGGTTGATACAATGATTGGTTTAGTCGGTAAAAAAGTGGGTATGACCCGCATCTTCACTGAAGATGGCGTATCTATCCCAGTAACCGTTATCGAAGTTGAAGCAAACCGCGTTACTCAGGTTAAAGATCTGGCTAACGATGGCTATCGCGCTGTTCAGGTTACCACCGGTGCTAAAAAAGCTAACCGCGTAACTAAGCCGGAAGCTGGCCACTTTGCTAAAGCTGGCGTAGAAGCTGGCCGCGGCCTGTGGGAGTTCCGTCTGGCAGATGGTGAAGAATACACCGTTGGTCAGAACATTAGCGTTGAACTGTTTGCTGACGTTAAAAAAGTTGACGTAACCGGTACCTCTAAAGGTAAAGGTTTCGCTGGTACCGTTAAGCGCTGGAACTTCCGTACCCAGGACGCTACTCACGGTAACTCCTTGTCTCACCGCGTTCCGGGTTCTATCGGTCAGAACCAGACTCCGGGCAAAGTGTTCAAAGGCAAGAAAATGGCAGGTCAGCTGGGCAACGAACGTGTAACCGTTCAGAGCCTGGACGTAGTACGTGTTGACGCTGAGCGCAACCTGCTGCTGGTTAAAGGTGGTGTTCCGGGTGCGACCGGTTGCGACCTGATCGTTAAACCAGCTGTGAAGGCGTAAGGGGATAGCAATGGAATTAGTATTGAAAGACGCGCAGAGCGCGCTGACTGTTTCCGAAACTACCTTCGGTCGTGATTTCAACGAAGCGCTGGTTCACCAGGTTGTTGTTGCTTATGCAGCTGGTGCTCGTCAGGGTACTCGTGCTCAGAAGACTCGTGCTGAAGTAACTGGTTCAGGCAAAAAGCCGTGGCGCCAGAAAGGTACCGGCCGTGCGCGTTCAGGTTCTATCAAGAGCCCGATCTGGCGTTCAGGTGGCGTGACCTTCGCTGCTCGTCCACAGGACCACAGTCAAAAAGTTAACAAAAAGATGTACCGCGGCGCGCTGAAAAGCATTCTGTCCGAACTGGTACGTCAGGATCGTCTGATCGTTGTCGAATCATTCTCTGTAGAAGCGCCTAAAACTAAGCTGCTGGCACAGAAACTGAAAGACATGGCTCTGGAAGATGTGCTGATCATCACCGGTGAGCTGGACGAAAACCTGTTCCTGGCTGCGCGCAACCTGCACAAGGTTGACGTACGCGATGCAACTGGTATCGACCCGGTTAGCCTGATCGCCTTCGACAAAGTCGTAATGACTGCTGATGCTGTTAAGCAAGTTGAGGAGATGCTGGCATGATTCGTGAAGAACGTCTGCTGAAAGTGCTGCGCGCACCGCACGTTTCTGAAAAAGCGTCTACTGCGATGGAAAAAACTAACACCATCGTTCTCAAAGTTGCTAAAGACGCGACCAAAGCAGAAATCAAAGCTGCTGTGCAGAAACTGTTTGAAGTCGAAGTCGAAGTCGTTAACACCCTGGTAGTTAAAGGGAAAGTTAAACGTCACGGACAGCGTATCGGTCGTCGTAGCGACTGGAAAAAAGCTTACGTCACCCTGAAGGAAGGCCAGAATCTGGACTTCGTCGGCGGCGCTGAGTAAGTCGGAGGAGTAATACAATGGCAGTTGTTAAATGTAAACCGACATCTCCGGGTCGTCGCCACGTTGTTAAAGTGGTCAACCCAGAGCTGCACAAGGGCAAACCTTTTGCTCCGCTGGTTGAAAAAAACAGCAAATCCGGTGGTCGTAACAACAATGGCCGCATCACCACTCGTCACATCGGTGGTGGTCACAAGCAGGCTTATCGTATTGTTGACTTCAAACGCAACAAAGACGGTATCCCGGCAGTTGTTGAACGTCTTGAGTACGATCCGAACCGCTCCGCGAACATCGCGCTGGTTCTGTACAAAGACGGTGAACGCCGTTACATCCTGGCCCCTAAAGGCCTGAAAGCTGGCGACCAGATTCAATCTGGCGTTGATGCTGCAATCAAAGCAGGTAACACCCTGCCGATGCGCAATATCCCGGTTGGTTCTACCGTTCATAACGTAGAAATGAAACCAGGTAAAGGCGGTCAGCTGGCACGTTCCGCTGGTACTTACGTTCAGATCGTTGCTCGTGATGGTGCTTATGTCACCCTGCGTCTGCGTTCTGGTGAAATGCGTAAAGTCGAAGCAGATTGCCGTGCAACTCTGGGCGAAGTTGGCAATGCTGAGCATATGCTGCGCGTTCTGGGTAAAGCAGGTGCTGCACGCTGGCGTGGTGTTCGTCCTACCGTTCGCGGTACTGCGATGAACCCAGTCGACCACCCACATGGTGGTGGTGAAGGTCGTAACTTTGGTAAGCACCCGGTAACTCCGTGGGGCGTTCAGACCAAAGGTAAGAAGACCCGCAGCAACAAGCGTACTGATAAATTCATCGTACGTCGCCGTAGCAAATAATTTTAGAGGATAAGCCATGCCACGTTCTCTCAAGAAAGGTCCTTTTATTGACCTGCACTTGCTGAAGAAGGTAGAGAAAGCGGTGGAAAGCGGAGACAAGAAGCCCCTGCGCACTTGGTCCCGTCGTTCAACGATCTTTCCTAACATGATCGGTTTGACCATCGCTGTCCATAATGGTCGTCAGCACGTTCCGGTATTTGTTTCCGACGAAATGGTCGGTCACAAACTGGGTGAATTCGCACCGACTCGTACTTATCGCGGCCACGCTGCTGATAAAAAAGCGAAGAAGAAATAAGGTAGGAGGAAGAGATGGAAACTTTAGCTCAACATCGCCATGCTCGTTCTTCTGCTCAGAAGGTTCGCCTTGTTGCAGACCTGATTCGCGGTAAGAAAGTGTCGCAGGCCCTTGATATTCTGACCTACACCAATAAGAAAGCGGCTGTACTGGTTAAGAAAGTCCTGGAATCTGCCATTGCTAACGCTGAACACAACGATGGCGCTGACATTGACGATCTGAAAGTTACGAAAATTTTCGTAGACGAAGGCCCGAGCATGAAGCGCATTATGCCGCGTGCAAAAGGTCGTGCAGATCGCATCCTGAAGCGCACCAGCCACATTACTGTGGTTGTGTCCGATCGCTGAGACTCTGGAGACTAGCAATGGGTCAGAAAGTACATCCTAATGGTATTCGCCTGGGTATTGTAAAACCATGGAACTCAACCTGGTTTGCGAACACCAAAGAATTCGCTGACAACCTGGACAGCGATTTTAAAGTACGTCAGTACCTGACTAAGGAACTGGCTAAAGCGTCTGTATCTCGTATCGTTATCGAGCGTCCGGCTAAGAGCATCCGTGTGACCATTCACACCGCTCGCCCGGGTATCGTTATCGGTAAGAAAGGCGAAGACGTAGAAAAACTGCGCAAAGTCGTAGCGGATATTGCTGGCGTTCCTGCTCAGATCAATATCGCCGAAGTGCGTAAGCCTGAACTGGATGCAAAATTGGTTGCTGACAGCATCACTTCTCAGCTGGAACGTCGCGTTATGTTCCGTCGTGCTATGAAGCGTGCTGTACAGAACGCAATGCGTCTGGGCGCTAAAGGTATCAAAGTTGAAGTTAGCGGCCGTCTGGGCGGCGCGGAAATCGCACGTACCGAATGGTACCGCGAAGGTCGCGTACCTCTGCACACTCTGCGTGCTGACATCGACTACAACACCTCTGAAGCGCACACCACTTATGGTGTAATCGGCGTTAAAGTGTGGATCTTCAAAGGCGAGATCCTGGGTGGTATGGCTGCTGTTGAACAACCGGAAAAACCGGCTGCGCAACCTAAAAAGCAGCAGCGTAAAGGCCGTAAATAAGGAGCGTCGCTGATGTTACAACCAAAGCGTACAAAATTCCGTAAAATGCACAAAGGCCGTAACCGCGGTCTGGCTGCTGGCGCGGATGTTAGCTTCGGCAGCTTCGGTCTGAAAGCTGTTGGCCGTGGTCGTCTGACTGCCCGTCAGATCGAAGCAGCACGTCGTGCTATGACCCGTGCAGTTAAGCGTCAAGGTAAGATCTGGATCCGTGTATTCCCGGACAAACCGATCACTGAAAAGCCGCTGGCAGTGCGTATGGGTAAAGGTAAAGGTAACGTGGAGTATTGGGTTGCCTTGATTCAGCCGGGTAAAGTCCTGTATGAAATGGACGGCGTACCGGAAGAGCTGGCCCGTGAAGCATTCAAGCTGGCAGCAGCGAAACTGCCGATTAAAACCACCTTTGTAACTAAGACGGTGATGTAATGAAAGCAAAAGAGCTGCGTGAGAAGAGTGTTGAAGAGCTGAACACCGAGCTGCTGAATCTGCTGCGTGAGCAGTTCAACCTGCGTATGCAGGCTGCAAGTGGCCAGCTGCAACAGTCTCACCTGTTGAAGCAAGTGCGTCGTGATGTCGCACGCGTTAAGACTTTACTGACTGAGAAGGCGGGTGCGTAATGACCGATAAAATCCGTACTCTGCAAGGTCGCGTTGTTAGCGATAAAATGGAGAAATCCATTGTTGTTGCTATCGAACGTTTTGTGAAACACCCGATCTACGGTAAATTCATTAAGCGTACGACCAAACTGCACGTACATGACGAGAACAACGAATGCGGTACTGGTGACGTGGTTGAAATCCGCGAATGCCGTCCGCTGTCCAAGACCAAGTCCTGGACGCTGGTTCGCGTTGTAGAGAAAGCCGTTCTGTAATACAGTAGGCATTCTCAACGAATAAACGGCTCAGCGATGAGCCGTTTATTTTTTCTACCCATATCGTTGAAGCGGTGTTATAATGCCGCGCCCCCGATATGGGGCTTTTTTAACGACCTGATTTTCGGGTCTCAGTAGTAGTTGACATTAGCGGAGCACTAAAATGATCCAAGAACAGACTATGCTGAACGTCGCCGACAACTCCGGTGCACGTCGCGTAATGTGTATCAAGGTTCTGGGTGGCTCGCACCGTCGCTACGCAGGCGTCGGCGATATCATCAAGATCACCATCAAGGAAGCAATTCCGCGTGGTAAGGTCAAAAAAGGTGATGTGCTGAAGGCGGTAGTGGTGCGCACCAAGAAGGGTGTTCGTCGCCCGGACGGTTCTGTCATTCGCTTCGATGGAAATGCATGCGTTATTTTAAACAATAACAGCGAGCAACCTATCGGTACGCGTATTTTTGGGCCGGTAACTCGTGAACTTCGTAACGAGAAGTTCATGAAAATTATCTCTCTGGCACCAGAAGTACTCTAAGGAGCGAATCATGGCAGCGAAGATCCGTCGTGATGACGAAGTTATCGTGTTAACCGGTAAAGATAAAGGTAAACGCGGTAAAGTTAAGAATGTCCTGTCTTCCGGCAAGGTCATTGTTGAAGGTATCAACCTGGTTAAGAAACATCAGAAGCCGGTTCCGGCCCTGAACCAACCAGGCGGCATCGTAGAGAAAGAAGCAGCTATTCAGATCTCTAACCTTGCTATCTTCAACGCGGCAACCGGCAAGGCTGACCGTGTAGGCTTTAGATTCGAAGACGGCAAAAAAGTCCGTTTCTTTAAATCTAACAGCGAAACTATCAAGTAATTTGGAGTAGTACGATGGCGAAACTGCATGATTACTACAAAGACGAAGTAGTCGCTAAACTCATGACTGAGTTTAACTACAATTCTGTCATGCAAGTCCCTCGGGTCGAGAAGATCACCCTGAACATGGGTGTTGGTGAAGCGATCGCTGACAAGAAACTGCTGGATAACGCAGCAGCTGACCTGACAGCAATCTCCGGTCAAAAACCGCTGATCACCAAAGCACGCAAATCTGTTGCAGGCTTCAAAATCCGTCAGGGCTATCCGATCGGCTGTAAAGTAACTCTGCGTGGCGAACGCATGTGGGAGTTCTTTGAGCGCCTGATCACTATTGCTGTTCCACGTATCCGTGACTTCCGTGGCTTGTCCGCTAAGTCTTTCGACGGTCGTGGTAACTACAGCATGGGTGTCCGTGAGCAGATCATCTTCCCAGAAATCGACTACGATAAAGTCGACCGCGTGCGTGGTTTGGATATTACCATTACCACTACTGCGAAATCTGACGAAGAAGGCCGTGCTCTGCTGGCTGCCTTTGACTTCCCGTTCCGCAAGTAAGGTAGGGTTACTGAATGGCTAAGCAATCAATGAAAGCACGCGAAGTAAAGCGCGTAGCTTTAGCTGATAAGTACTTCGCAAAACGCGCTGAACTGAAAGCTATTATCTCTGATGTGAACGCGACCGACGAAGATCGTTGGAACGCAGTTCTCAAGCTGCAGTCTCTGCCGCGTGATTCCAGCCCGTCCCGTCAGCGTAACCGCTGCCGTCAAACAGGTCGTCCGCATGGCTATGTGGGCAAGTTCGGGTTGAGCCGTATCAAACTGCGTGAAGCCGCCATGCGCGGTGAAGTACCAGGCTTGAAAAAGGCTAGCTGGTAATTACCAATTGAATCACGGGAGTAAAGACAGATGAGCATGCAAGATCCGATCGCGGATATGCTGACCCGTATCCGTAACGGTCAGGCCGCGAATAAAGCTGCGGTCACCATGCCTTCCTCCAAGCTGAAAGTGGCAATTGCCAACGTGCTGAAGGAAGAAGGTTTTATTGAAGATTTTAAAGTTGAAGGCGACACCAAGCCGGAACTGGAACTTACTCTCAAGTATTTCCAGGGTAAAGCTGTTGTAGAAAGCATTCAGCGTGTCAGTCGCCCAGGTCTGCGCATTTATAAGCGTAAAGACGAGCTGCCGAAAGTTATGGCTGGCATGGGTATCGCAGTTGTTTCTACCTCTAAAGGTGTTATGACTGATCGTGCAGCGCGCCAGGCTGGTCTTGGTGGCGAAATTATCTGCTACGTAGCCTAATCGGAGGAAAAAATGTCTCGTGTTGCTAAAGCACCGGTCGTTATTCCTGCCGGCGTTGATGTAAAAATCAACGGTCAGGTTATTACGATCAAAGGTAAAAACGGCGAGCTGACTCGTACTCTCAACGATGCTGTTGCAGTAAATCATGCAGATAATGCACTGACCTTCGGTCCGCGTGATGGTTACGCAGATGGATGGGCTCAGGCTGGTACCGCGCGTGCCCTGCTGAACTCAATGGTTGTCGGTGTTACCGAAGGCTTCACTAAGAAGCTTCAGCTGGTTGGTGTAGGTTATCGTGCAGCGGTTAAAGGGAATGTAGTAAACCTGGCTTTAGGTTTCTCTCACCCAGTTGACCATCAGCTGCCTGCAGGAATCACTGCAGAATGTCCGACTCAGACTGAGATCGTGCTGAAAGGCGCTGATAAACAGCTGATCGGTCAGGTTGCAGCAGATCTGCGCGCCTACCGTCGTCCTGAGCCTTATAAAGGCAAGGGTGTTCGTTACGCCGACGAAGTCGTGCGTACCAAAGAGGCTAAGAAGAAGTAAGGTAACACTATGGATAAGAAATCTGCTCGTATCCGTCGTGCGACCCGCGCACGCCGCAAGCTCCAGGAGCTGGGTGCAACTCGCCTGGTGGTACATCGTACCCCGCGTCATATTTACGCACAGGTAATTGCACCGAACGGTTCTGAAGTTCTGGTAGCTGCTTCTACTGTAGAAAAAGCTATCGCTGAACAATTGAAGTACACCGGTAACAAAGACGCTGCTGCAGCTGTAGGTAAAGCTGTTGCTGAACGCGCTCTGGAAAAAGGCATCAAAGATGTATCCTTTGACCGTTCCGGGTTCCAATATCATGGTCGTGTCCAGGCACTGGCAGATGCTGCCCGTGAAGCTGGCCTTCAGTTCTAAGGTAGAGGTGTAAGATGGCTCACATCGAAAAACAAGCTGGCGAACTGCAGGAAAAGCTGATCGCGGTTAACCGCGTATCTAAAACCGTTAAAGGTGGTCGTATTTTCTCCTTCACAGCTCTGACTGTAGTTGGTGATGGTAACGGTCGCGTTGGTTTTGGTTACGGTAAAGCGCGTGAAGTTCCAGCAGCGATCCAGAAAGCGATGGAAAAAGCCCGTCGCAATATGATTAACGTCGCGCTGAACCACGGCACCCTGCAGCACCCGGTTAAGGGTACTCACACGGGTTCTCGTGTCTTCATGCAGCCGGCTTCCGAAGGTACCGGTATCATCGCCGGTGGTGCAATGCGCGCCGTTCTGGAAGTCGCTGGAGTTCGTAACGTTCTGGCTAAAGCGTATGGTTCCACTAACCCGATTAACGTGGTTCGTGCAACTATCGATGGTCTGGAAAATATGAAATCTCCGGAAATGGTCGCTGCCAAGCGTGGTAAATCCGTTGAAGAAATTCTGGGGAAATAAACCATGGCAAAGACTATTAAAATTACTCAAACCCGCAGTGCAATCGGTCGTCTGCCGAAACACAAGGCAACGCTGCTTGGCCTGGGTCTGCGTCGTATTGGTCACACCGTAGAGCGCGAGGATACTCCTGCTGTTCGTGGTATGGTCAACGCGGTTTCCTTCATGGTTAAAGTTGAGGAGTAAGAGATGCGTTTAAATACTCTGTCTCCGGCCGAAGGCTCTAAAAAAGCGGCTCGCCGCCTGGGTCGTGGTATCGGTTCTGGCCTCGGTAAAACCGGTGGTCGTGGTCACAAAGGTCAGAAGTCTCGTTCTGGCGGTGGCGTACGTCGCGGTTTCGAGGGTGGTCAGATGCCTCTGTACCGTCGTCTGCCGAAATTCGGCTTCACTTCACGTAAAGCAGCGATTACAGCCGAAGTTCGTCTGTCTGACCTGGCTAAAGTTGAAGGCGGTGTTGTAGACCTGAACACGCTGAAAGCAGCCAACATTATCGGTATCCAGATCGAGTTCGCGAAAGTGATCCTGGCTGGTGAAGTCACTACTCCGGTAACTGTTCGTGGCCTGCGTGTTACTAAAGGCGCTCGTGCTGCTATCGAAGCTGCTGGCGGTAAAATCGAGGAATAAGTAGCAGATGGCTAAACAACCGGGATTAGATTTTCAAAGTGCCAAAGGTGGCTTAGGCGAGCTGAAACGCAGACTGCTGTTTGTAATCGGCGCGCTGATTGTGTTCCGTATTGGCTCTTTCATTCCGATCCCTGGTATTGATGCCGCTGTACTTGCCAAACTGCTTGAGCAACAGCGAGGCACCATCATTGAAATGTTTAACATGTTCTCTGGTGGTGCACTCAGCCGTGCTTCTATCTTTGCTCTGGGGATCATGCCGTATATTTCGGCGTCGATCATTATCCAGCTGCTGACGGTGGTTCATCCAACGCTGGCAGAAATTAAGAAAGAAGGGGAGTCTGGTCGTCGTAAGATCAGCCAGTACACCCGTTACGGTACTCTGGTGCTGGCTATATTCCAGTCGATAGGTATTGCTACCGGTCTGCCGAATATGCCTGGTATGCAGGGCCTGGTGATGAACCCAGGCTTTGCATTCTATTTCACCGCTGTTGTAAGTCTGGTTACAGGGACGATGTTCCTGATGTGGTTGGGTGAACAGATTACTGAACGTGGTATCGGCAACGGTATCTCAATCATTATCTTCGCCGGTATTGTCGCGGGACTCCCGCCAGCCATTGCCCATACTATCGAGCAAGCGCGTCAAGGCGACCTGCACTTCCTCGTGTTGCTGTTGGTTGCAGTATTAGTATTCGCAGTGACGTTCTTTGTTGTATTTGTTGAGCGTGGTCAACGCCGCATTGTGGTAAACTACGCGAAACGTCAGCAAGGTCGTCGTGTCTATGCTGCACAGAGCACACATTTACCGCTGAAAGTGAATATGGCGGGGGTAATCCCGGCAATCTTCGCTTCCAGTATTATTCTGTTCCCGGCGACCATCGCGTCATGGTTCGGGGGCGGGACTGGTTGGAACTGGCTGACAACAATTTCGCTGTATTTGCAGCCTGGGCAACCGCTTTATGTGTTACTCTATGCGTCTGCAATCATCTTCTTCTGTTTCTTCTACACGGCGTTGGTTTTCAACCCGCGTGAAACAGCAGATAACCTGAAGAAGTCCGGTGCATTTGTACCAGGAATTCGTCCGGGAGAGCAAACGGCGAAGTATATCGATAAAGTAATGACCCGCCTGACTCTGGTTGGTGCGCTCTACATTACCTTTATCTGCCTGATCCCGGAGTTCATGCGTGATGCAATGAAAGTACCGTTCTACTTCGGTGGGACCTCACTGCTTATCGTTGTTGTCGTGATTATGGACTTTATGGCTCAAGTGCAAACTCTGATGATGTCAAGTCAGTACGAGTCTGCATTGAAGAAGGCGAATCTGAAAGGCTACGGCCGTTAACAGTCGCCCGAGAAGTTACGGAGAGTAAAAATGAAAGTTCGTGCTTCCGTCAAGAAATTATGCCGTAACTGCAAAATCGTTAAGCGTGATGGTGTCATCCGTGTGATTTGCAGTGCCGAGCCGAAGCATAAACAGCGCCAAGGCTGATTTATTCGCATATTTTTCTTGCAAAGTTGGGTTGAGCTGGCTAGATTAGCCAGCCAATCTTTTGTATGTCTGTGCGTTTCCATTTGAGTATCCTGAAAACGGGCTTTTCAGCATGGTGCGTACATATTAAATAGTAGGAGTGCATAGTGGCCCGTATAGCAGGCATTAACATTCCTGATCAGAAACATGCTGTGATCGCATTAACTTCGATCTACGGCGTCGGCAAGACCCGTTCTAAAGCCATTCTGGCTGCCGCGGGTATCGCTGAAGATGTTAAGATCAGTGAGCTGTCTGAAGAACAAATCGACACGCTGCGTGACGAAGTTGCCAAATTTGTCGTTGAAGGTGATCTGCGCCGTGAAGTTAGCATGAGCATCAAGCGCCTTATGGATCTTGGTTGCTATCGCGGTTTGCGTCATCGTCGTGGTCTCCCGGTTCGCGGTCAGCGTACCAAGACCAACGCACGTACCCGTAAGGGTCCGCGCAAACCGATCAAGAAATAATCGGGGTGATTGAATAATGGCAAAGGCACCAATTCGTGCACGTAAACGTGTAAGAAAACAAGTCTCTGACGGCGTGGCTCATATCCATGCTTCTTTTAACAACACCATCGTTACCATTACTGATCGTCAGGGTAACGCACTGGGTTGGGCAACAGCCGGTGGTTCCGGTTTCCGTGGTTCTCGCAAATCCACTCCGTTTGCAGCTCAGGTTGCAGCAGAGCGTTGCGCTGAAGCCGTAAAAGAATACGGTATCAAGAATCTGGAAGTTATGGTCAAAGGACCGGGTCCAGGTCGCGAATCTACTGTTCGTGCTCTGAACGCCGCTGGTTTCCGCATCACTAATATTACTGATGTGACTCCGATCCCTCATAACGGTTGTCGTCCGCCGAAAAAACGTCGCGTATAACGCTGTCGTTTCTAGGATTGTTGGAGAAAGAAAATGGCAAGATATTTGGGTCCTAAGCTCAAGCTGAGCCGTCGTGAGGGCACTGACTTATTCCTTAAGTCTGGCGTTCGCGCGATCGATACCAAGTGTAAAATTGAACAAGCTCCTGGCCAGCACGGTGCGCGTAAACCGCGTCTGTCTGACTATGGTGTGCAGTTGCGTGAAAAGCAAAAAGTTCGCCGTATCTACGGTGTGCTGGAGCGTCAGTTCCGTAACTACTACAAAGAAGCAGCGCGTCTGAAAGGCAACACCGGTGAAAACCTGTTGGGTCTGCTGGAAGGTCGTCTGGACAACGTTGTATACCGTATGGGCTTCGGTGCCACTCGTGCAGAAGCACGTCAGCTGGTCAGCCATAAAGCAATTATGGTAAACGGTCGTGTTGTTAACATCGCTTCTTATCAGGTTAGTCCGAATGACGTTGTTAGCATTCGTGAGAAAGCGAAGAAGCAGTCTCGCGTGAAAGCCGCTCTGGAGCTGGCTGAGCAGCGTGAAAAGCCAACCTGGCTGGAAGTTGATGCTGGCAAGATGGAAGGTACGTTCAAGCGTAAGCCGGAGCGTTCTGATCTGTCTGCGGACATTAACGAACACCTGATCGTCGAGCTTTACTCCAAGTAAAGCTTAGTACCAAAGAGAGGACACAATGCAGGGTTCTGTGACAGAGTTTCTAAAACCGCGCCTGGTAGATATCGAGCAAGTGAGTTCGACGCACGCCAAGGTGACCCTTGAGCCTTTAGAGCGTGGCTTTGGCCATACTTTGGGTAACGCACTGCGCCGTATTCTGCTCTCATCGATGCCGGGTTGCGCGGTGACCGAGGTTGAGATTGATGGTGTACTACATGAGTACAGCACCAAAGAAGGCGTTCAGGAAGATATCCTGGAAATCCTGCTCAACCTGAAAGGGCTGGCGGTGAGAGTTCAGGGTAAAGATGACGTTATTCTTACCTTGAATAAATCTGGCATTGGCCCTGTGACTGCAGCCGACATTACCCATGATGGGGATGTCGAAATCGTCAAGCCACAGCACGTGATCTGCCACCTGACCGATGAGAATGCATCTATTAGCATGCGTATCAAAGTTCAGCGCGGTCGTGGTTATGTGCCGGCTTCTACCCGAATTCATTCGGAAGAAGATGAGCGCCCAATCGGCCGTCTGCTGGTCGACGCATGCTACAGCCCTGTAGAGCGTATTGCCTACAATGTTGAAGCAGCGCGTGTAGAACAGCGTACCGACCTGGACAAGCTGGTCATCGAAATGGAAACCAACGGCACAATCGATCCTGAAGAGGCGATTCGTCGTGCGGCGACCATTCTGGCTGAACAACTGGAAGCTTTCGTTGATTTACGTGATGTACGTCAGCCGGAAGTTAAAGAAGAGAAACCAGAATTCGATCCGATCCTGCTGCGCCCTGTTGACGATCTGGAATTGACTGTCCGCTCTGCTAACTGCCTCAAAGCAGAAGCTATCCACTATATCGGTGATCTGGTACAGCGTACTGAGGTTGAGCTTCTTAAGACGCCTAACCTTGGTAAAAAATCTCTTACCGAGATTAAAGACGTGCTGGCTTCCCGTGGACTGTCTCTGGGCATGCGCCTGGAAAACTGGCCACCGGCAAGCATCGCTGACGAGTAACCGGATCACAGGTTAAGGTTTTACTGAGAAGGATAAGGTCATGCGCCATCGTAAGAGTGGTCGTCAACTGAACCGCAACAGCAGCCATCGCCAGGCTATGTTCCGCAATATGGCAGGTTCACTGGTTCGTCATGAAATCATCAAGACGACTCTGCCGAAAGCGAAAGAGCTGCGTCGCGTAGTTGAGCCGCTGATTACTCTTGCCAAGACTGATAGCGTAGCTAATCGTCGTCTGGCATTCGCCCGCACTCGTGATAACGAGATCGTGGCAAAACTGTTTAACGAACTGGGCCCGCGTTTCGCGAGCCGCGCCGGTGGTTACACTCGCATTCTGAAGTGTGGCTTCCGTGCAGGCGACAACGCGCCGATGGCATACATCGAGCTGGTTGATCGTTCAGAGAAAACAGAAGCTGCTGCAGAGTAATCTGTAGTAACGTAAAAAAACCCGCCTCGG
>NZ_SZWR01000035.1:0-35364 GCF_005280875.1 Citrobacter sp. wls827 | reverse complement strand
CAATTGCCGGATAGCGCTAACGCTTATCCGGCCTACTTTCTACGTTTTTTCACTCTTTAGGATCTTTGCCCGCCAGCAGCTTATCCAGTTCATCGCCGCCCACGTGACGGAAATCCTGCCCCTTCACGAAGTAGAAGATGTATTCGCAGATATTCTGGCAGCGGTCACCAATACGCTCGATAGAACGTGCGCAGAACAGCGCGGTCAGCACACTTGGAATGGTACGCGGGTCTTCCATCATGTAGGTCATCAGCTGGCGCACAATGCCTTCATATTCCTGGTCGACTTTCTTATCTTCGCGATAAATACGTACCGCTTCGTCGAGATCCATACGCGCAAACGCATCCAACACGTCATGCAGCATCTGCACGGTGTGACGACCCAGCGACTCCAGACTTACCAGCAACGGCTGGTGCTGTTGCGAGAACTTCTCCAGCGCGGTGCGGCAAATTTTGTCCGCCACATCACCAATACGCTCCAGCTCAGCGATAGTTTTGATAATCGCCATCACCAGACGCAGGTCGCTGGCGGTAGGTTGACGCTTGGCGATGATACGCACGCAGGCTTCATCGATCGCCACTTCCATCATGTTGACGTTTTTATCGCCTTCAATGACGCGCTTCGCCAGTTCGCTGTCCTGATTATGCATGGCGGTAATCGCATCAGAAAGCTGCTGCTCTACCATGCCACCCATGGTCATCACCTGGGTACGGATGCTTTCCAGCTCTGCATTGAACTGGCCGGAAATATGTTTATTAAGGTTAAGGTTATCCACAACAAGCTCCTGAATCAGCCGTAACGACCGGTGATGTAGTCTTCAGTTTGTTTCTTCGCGGGCTTGGTGAACAGATCGTCCGTGTTGCTGAACTCAATCAACTCGCCCAGGTACATAAATGCCGTGTGATCGGAACAACGCGCTGCCTGTTGCATGTTGTGGGTAACGATAACAACGGTGTAATCTTCTTTCAGCTCAGTGATCAGCTCTTCAATACGCCCGGTAGAAATCGGGTCGAGCGCTGAACATGGCTCATCAAGCAGTAGCACTTCCGGGCGAATGGCGATACCACGCGCAATACACAGACGCTGCTGCTGACCACCGGAGAGAGAGTACCCGCTCTGGTGTAATTTATCTTTGGTTTCATTCCACAGTGCGGCCTTGGTCAATGCCCACTGCACACGTTCGTCCATATCCGCACGCGAGAGTTTCTCAAACAAACGTACGCCAAACGCGATGTTGTCGTAGATAGACATTGGGAACGGCGTTGGCTTCTGGAACACCATGCCGACTTTGGCACGCAGCAGCGCGATGTCCTGGGTGTTGGTGAGAATATTGTCACCATCCAGCAGGATTTCACCTTCCGCACGCTGCTCCGGGTACAGTTCAAACATTTTGTTGAAGGTACGCAGCAGCGTCGATTTACCACAGCCTGACGGCCCGATAAACGCCGTGACCTGGTTTTTCGCGATATCCAGGTTGATGTTCTTCAGGGCATGGAATTTGCCATAGTAGAAGTTCAAATCACGAACCTGAATTTTACCCGGGGCAGTATCAACCATACTCATTTCAATCTCTTCCTCATCATGCCTGATGGCGCGCAGCTTTCAGGCCTACATCTATGTCATTCGTAGGCCGGATAAGGCGTTTACGCCGCCATCCGGCAAGGCAATAAACTTAACCGTGTTTCTTCTTCGCGAAAATGACGCGCGCCAGAATGTTCAGCAGCAGTACGCACAGGGTAATAATCAGTACCCCAGCCCAGGCCAGTTGTTGCCATTCAGCAAATGGGCTCATCGCAAACTTAAAGATCGTGACCGGCAGGTTGGCTATAGGCTGCATCATGTCAGTGCTCCAGAACTGGTTGGAGAGCGACGTAAACAGCAGCGGAGCCGTTTCACCTGCAATACGGGCAATTGCCAGCAGAATACCGGTAATAATGCCCGATACAGACGCCTTCAGGGTGATTGCAGAAATCATCTTCCACTTCGGCGTACCCAGCGCATAGGCGGCTTCACGCAGGCTATCCGGAACCAGTTTGAGCATGTTCTCAGTGGTACGAATAACGATAGGTACCTGCAGCAACGCCAGCGCAATCACGCCCGCCCAGCCGGAGAAGTGTTCCATTTTTGCTACCACGATGGTGTAAACGAACAGACCGACCACGATGGATGGTGCAGAAAGCAGAATGTCGTTGATAAAACGGATGACCTCAGCCAGCCAGGACTTACGCCCATACTCAGCCAGGTAGATACCCGCCATAATACCGAGCGGGGTACCAAACACGGTCGCCCACAGAATCAACAGACCGCTACCGGCCAGGGCGTTCGCCAGACCACCACCTGCCGTATTCGGCGGCGGCGTCATTTCGGTGAACAGCGCCAGCGACATACCGTCAATACCGCGGGTAATAGTGGACATCAGGATCCAGATAAGCCAGAACAGACCAAATGCCATGGTCGCCATTGAGAGCGTCAGCGCGATGCGGTTCTTCAGACGGCGACGCGCCTGCATTTTACGGCGTGATTCTGCCAGTGCGGTGGTGTTTTGCATTTCCAGCGTAGCCATTAGCGTGCCCCCTCATTTTTCGCAAGGCGCATGATCATGAACTTAGACGCAGCCAGTACGATGAAGGTGATCACAAACAGAATCAGACCCAGTTCCATCAGTGCAGCAACATGCAAACCCGATTCCGCTTCAGCAAATTCGTTCGCCAGCGCAGAGGTGATACTGTTGCCCGGCATATACAGCGATGCGCTGTCGAGTTGGTAGGTGTTACCGATGATAAAGGTCACCGCCATGGTTTCACCCAGCGCGCGACCCAGACCCAGCATTACGCCGCCAATGACACCATTTTTAGTGAACGGCAGAACGATACGCCAGATAACTTCCCAGGTAGTACAGCCAATACCGTAGGCTGACTCTTTCATCAGTACCGGCGTTTGTTCGAACACATCACGCATAACTGCCGCAATGTACGGGATGATCATGATGGCGAGGATCACGCCAGCAGCCAGAATACCGATACCAAATGCCGGGCCAGCAAACAGTGCGCCAACAAACGGAATGTTGGAAAGAATATTACCGACCGGCTCCTGGAAATACGTCGCAAACAGCGGGGCAAAGATAAACAGGCCCCACATGCCGTAAACGATACTCGGGATCGCCGCCAGCAGTTCAATAGCGATACCCAGCGGACGTCTCAGCCAGCCAGGTGCAAGTTCCGTCAGGAACAAAGCAATGCCGAAACTCACCGGGACGGCGATCAGCAGTGCGATAAGTGAGGTGACCAGCGTACCGTAAATCGGTACCAGTGCGCCGTAGATATCATTTGGCGCATCCCAGTCTTTGGTCCAAAGGAATGAGAAACCAAATTTCTGGATGCTTGGCCAGGAGGAGATGATCAGAGAGACAATAATGCCACCCAACATCAATAGCACAATCAGCGCAGCCAGTTTTACCAGCGCGCTGAAGATCATGTCACCCTTTTTACCCGGTGGGTTAAAAGCAGGCTTGGTTGCAGCCATAAATCACTCTTTAAGTTTGGGCCAGGAAGCGCGCATTTTATCGTGCTTCCCAGCTAACGTAATGCCATACCCTAAATAATTCGAGTTGCAGCAAGGCGGCAAGCTTGTGACAAATTCGTCAGGAACGAATTTGAACAGCCGGAGGCTGCCTTCGGTGAGGGACAAGGATGTCCCTCATTCATCCCCAGGAGCATAGATTTACTATGTAACTGGAGTGAACAAGCGCAGCCAACACAGCTGCGGCTCGAAGTATGACGGGTATTTAGTACAGCGCTTTACCGCTGCTGTCTTTCACGTTGGTCTTCCATGCAGCACGAATCTGCTCAACCACGCTGTCCGGCAGGCTGGCGTAATCCAGGTCGTTGGCCTGTTTGCCGCCATTTTTGTACGCCCAGTCAAAGAACTTCAGCACTTCAACGCCCTGCTCAGGCTTCTTCTGCTCTTTGTGAACCAGGATGAAGGTGGTGGAAGTGATTGGCCACGCATTGTCACCTTTCTGGTTAGTCAGATCCTGAGCGAAGGTTTTGCTCCAGTCAGCGCCTTTAGCTGCATTAGCAAAGTTTTCTTCTGTCGGGCTTACCGGCTTACCATCAGCAGTAACCAGTTTGGTGTATGCCAGGTTGTTCTGCTTAGCATAAGCGTACTCAACGTAGCCGATAGAGCCTGGCAGACGCTGGACGAACGCAGCGATACCGTCGTTACCTTTACCGCCCAGACCGGTCGGCCAGTTCACAGTAGAGCCTGCGCCAATTTTAGATTTCCACTCTTCGTTCACTTTCGCCAGGTAGCTGGTGAAGACGAAGGAGGTACCGGAACCATCTGCAC
The DNA here is from genome assembly GCF_005280875.1 of Citrobacter sp. wls827. Lineage (NCBI taxonomy): Bacteria > Pseudomonadati > Pseudomonadota > Gammaproteobacteria > Enterobacterales > Enterobacteriaceae > Citrobacter > Citrobacter sp. wls827. The sequence continues at coordinate 31,017 of NZ_SZWR01000035.1, read as the reverse complement.
GACGCACAACGGCAATGTTCTGAGAAGGCAGCTTCAGACCCGGGTTCAGTTTGGTGATGGCTTCATCATCCCACTTCTTAATTTTGCCGAGGTAGATATCGCCCAGAGTTTTACCGTCAAGCACCAGCTCTCCGGACTTCAGGCCAGGGATATTCACCGCCAGCACCACACCGCCGATCACTGTCGGGAACTGGAACAGACCTTCTTGCGCCAGTTTCTCGTCAGACAGCGGTGCATCAGAAGCGCCGAAATCAACGGTATTGGCCGTAATTTGTTTTACACCACCGGAGGAGCCGATACCCTGGTAGTTTACTTTGCTACCGGTCTCTTTCTGATAAGTATCAGCCCATTTGGCATACACTGGCGCAGGAAAAGTTGCACCAGCACCTGTCAGGCTCGCTGCAGCAAAGGCAGAGAACGCGCTCATAGATAAGGTCGCGGCGACAACAGTTGCGACAGTGGTACGCATAACTTTCATAATGTCTCCTGCACGGTTTTCGTAAATTGTTGTTTGAGTTGCTACTGTGAGCAAAATAGGACAAACAGGTGACAGTTAAATGTACGAAATATGACAGTTTTATGACAATGAAAAATAACGCACCAAGAACAATTAAAAATTGTATAAAAACAGCAAGTTAATAGATTATATGACAATCATATTTCGGCAAAATTTTCTTTTTATGACACTGAAAACAGTAGCTGAAGATGACGGTTTGTCACATAAAACAGGCGGGGTAATTGATTAAAAACAGAACGCGTTTAAAAAAATGCCCCGCTTTGAGCAGGGCATTTTCAGTTCAGCGAGGTATCGCTTATTCCACGGTAACCGACTTCGCCAGGTTACGCGGCTGGTCCACGTCAGTACCTTTAATCAGCGCCACATGATACGCCAGCAGTTGCAGCGGAACGGTATAGAAGATCGGTGCAATCACCTCTTCCACATGCGGCATCTCGATGATATGCATATTTTCATTACTGATAAATCCTGCATCCTGATCGGCGAAGACGTACAACTGGCCGCCACGGGCACGCACTTCTTCAATGTTGGATTTCAGTTTTTCCAGCAACTCGTTGTTCGGTGCAACCACGATAACCGGCATATCCGCGTCAATCAGCGCCAGCGGACCGTGCTTCAGCTCACCAGCGGCATACGCTTCTGCGTGAATATAAGAAATCTCTTTCAGCTTCAGGGCGCCTTCCAGCGCAATGGGGTACTGATCGCCACGACCAAGGAACAGTGCATGGTGTTTGTCAGAGAAGTCTTCCGCCAGTGCGGCAATACGCTTGTCCTGTGACAGCATCTGCTCAATACGGCTCGGCAGCGCCTGTAACCCGTGAACAATCTCTTGTTCAATAGTCGCATCCAGACCTTTCAGACGAGCCAGCTTCGCCACCAGCATTAGCAGAACAGTCAGTTGGGTGGTAAATGCTTTCGTGGAGGCCACGCCGATTTCGGTCCCGGCATTGGTCATCATCGCCAGGTCAGATTCACGTACCAGAGAAGAGCCTGGAACGTTACAGATTGCCAGCGACCCCAGATAGCCCAGCTCTTTAGATAAGCGCAGACCCGCCAGGGTATCCGCCGTTTCACCGGACTGAGACAGGGTAATCATCAAACTGTTACGACGCACAGCGGATTTGCGATAACGGAACTCAGAAGCAATTTCCACATCACAAGGAATGCCGGCCAGCGACTCAAACCAGTAGCGGGATACCATGCCTGAGTTGTATGACGTGCCGCAGGCAATAATCTGGATATGCTCGACCTGAGACAGCAACGCATTGGCATTAGGGCCAAGCTCACTTAAATCCACTTCGCCATGACTGATACGCCCGATCAGCGTATTTTTTATCGCGTTCGGTTGCTCATAGATCTCTTTCTGCATGTAGTGGCGATAAATACCTTTTTCGCCCGCGTCGTATTGCAGATTAGATTCAATATCCTGACGTTTAACTTCCGCGCCAGTCTTGTCAAAAATAGAGACTGAACGACGCGTTACCTCGGCGATATCGCCCTCTTCCAGGAAGATAAAGCGACGGGTTACCGGCAGCAGAGCCAACTGGTCGGAAGCGATAAAGTTTTCACCCATGCCCAGACCGATAACCAGCGGGCTACCAGAACGCGCCGCCAGCAGAGTTTCTGGATTACGGGTATCCATGATCACTGTGCCGTAGGCACCGCGCAGCTGCGGAATAGTACGCAATACCGCTTCACGCAGTGTACCGCCCTGTTCCAGCTCCCAATGCACCAGGTGAGCGATCACTTCGGTGTCTGTTTCAGACACAAAGATGTAACCACGCGCTTTCAACATTTCACGCAGCGGTTCATGGTTTTCGATGATGCCGTTATGCACCACCACAATGTGCTCAGAAACATGCGGATGCGCGTTTGCTTCTGAAGGTTCGCCGTGTGTTGCCCAGCGGGTGTGAGCGATACCCGTACCACCGTGTAACGGATGTTCTTCCGCAGCAGCAGTCAGCATCTGCACTTTACCCAGACGACGCAGACGGGTCATGTTACCTTCAGCATCAACAACAGCCAGACCGGCTGAGTCATAACCACGATATTCCAGACGACGTAAACCTTCGAGAAGGATTTCAGCTACATCACGCTGCGCGATAGCGCCAACAATTCCACACATATTTTTTGATTCCGAATTTAGGCATTATGCCTGTCGTTGTCGCTGACCTGTATTTGCCCTTTCCGGGCGCCCCGAGCCTTGTAGAGAGTGGGGTTATTTTTATAGGTACTGCTTGTTGAGCGGAGGATTATGTTATCCCCTCATCTCTTGTCTGCCTGATGGCACTCACGCTTATCAGGCCTACAGAACGTCATCGCACGTAGGCCGCCATCCGGCAAAAATCACTTACTTTTTCTTCACCGGGCGCTGCCAACCTTGTTTATGGACCTGCGGTACACGGCTTAATACCAGTTCGTTATCAGCGATATTACGCGTCACTGTGGTTCCAGCGGCGATCGTCGCGCCTTTACCCACGGTGACAGGCGCCACCAGTTGAGTATCCGAACCCACAAACACATCATCACCAATAATGGTTTTAAATTTATTAGCACCATCGTAATTGCAGGTGATCGTCCCCGCGCCGATGTTCACGTTATCGCCAATTTCAGCATCGCCCAGATAGGTCAGATGACCGGCTTTAGAACCTTTACCCAGACGCGCTTTTTTCATTTCGACGAAGTTACCCACGTGTGCGCCTTCCTGCAGCTCAGCGCCCGGACGCAGACGCGCAAAAGGCCCGATAGTACAGGCCGCTTCCAGATGGGCATCTTCCACCACGCTGTACGGGCTAAGCTCACAACCATCGCCAATTACGCTATTTTTGATAATGCAGCCAGTACCAATCTTGACGCGATCGCCAAGGGTTACGTTACCTTCAATGATAACGTTAGTATCAATTTCAACATCGCGCCCGTGAATAAGCGAACCGCGAAGATCAAAACGTGCGGGATCGCGTAACATAACGCCAGCTAACAGCAGTTTCTCTGCTTGTTCGGACTGATAGACACGTTCAAGACGGGATAACTGAAGGCGGTTGTTCACCCCTTCGGTTTCGCTAATACGTGCCGGATGTACCGCAGCAATTTCACGACCTTCCTGGTACGCCATCGCAATGATATCGGTGATGTAATATTCACCCTGCACGTTGTTGTTGGTCAGTTTAGATAACCAGCGCTTCATATCAGCGCCATTGGCAATCAGGATGCCGGTGTTAATTTCCTGGATCTTGCGTTGCTCGTCGGTCGCATCTTTATGCTCAACGATGCCAGTAACGCTGCCGTTATCACGCGTAATGCGCCCATAGCCGGTTGGGTCGTCCAGTTTTACGGTTAATAAGCCAATACCCCCCTGAGGTTTAGCATCGCGCAGGCGGCGTAACGTTTCAGTGGAGATTAACGGCACATCGCCATAGAGCATTAAAATGTCTTCGTCATCACCAAAGAACGGTGCAGCCTGCTGCATAGCATGACCGGTTCCCAACTGCTCTGCCTGCAGAACCCAGTTCAGATTGCCATCTTTCAACGTCTGCTGAAGCAAATCACCACCGTGCCCGTAGACCAGGTGTACATGAGTTGCGCCTAATTCATTAGCGGCATCAATAACATGCTGCACCATCGCTTTTCCTGCGAGAGTGTGCAGCACTTTAGGAAGATCGGAATACATACGTGTCCCTTTGCCTGCGGCAAGGATCACGACGCTCATAGCATTATTCAACATACACATCCTGACTGTCATTTGAGAACGAATTTATACCCTTTCATATTGAAAATACTACATTTTTTTCATCATGAAATGGGCCGAAGATAAAACGTTCAATAGGGGAAAATCCCTAACTATTAACTCACTATTTTCGACTATATCGGCGCCTTTTGTCTCCCAAAAACCAGGAGCATGCTCTTATTAAAGCCTTAGGTTAATGTTTTTGCTATTTTTTTACCGCATGAATAAAGAGTTACACATGCAAAGTCCGATTTTATTTATGTGATTCAGTAAGAAACCGAAAATGCGTACGCGAAAATAAAAAGTTGAGGGAGAAGAGGAGGAAGAGGGGATCTATAACAACAAGTGGCGCTGACTGATAAACCGTATCAAGCATCGCGCCACAGGACGGGCAGGTAAAAGCTAAAAGCTCATATTGCTGAACATGGCGATGATTTTATTGAGTAATTTCATGTTGGCATCTCTTTTTATTTGAGTTCATTATGTGATATTCATCACATAAAAAGAGTCTACGCCGCATTTTTTAACCAATCAACTTTTTTTGATCTAAATCACAAAACAGATTTCACTTTAAATGTTTATGCAACAAAACAAAAAAAGCCAGCCTGGAAACCAGACTGGCTTTTGTGCTTTTCAAGCCGGTGTTACATCGCTTTTTTGGTCAACTCGATAACGCGCAGTTTCGCGATCGCTTTGGCCAGTTCCGCAGATGCCTGAGCGTAATCCACGTCACCATGAGAGCTCTTAATATGCTCTTCAGCCTTACGTTTCGCTTCCAGGGCTCTCGCTTCATCGAGATCCTGCCCGCGAATCGCGGTATCAGCCAGTACGGTCACGTTGCCAGGCTGCACTTCAAGAATGCCGCCGGACAGATAGATAAACTCTTCATGACCGAACTGTTTAACGATGCGGATCATACCAGGCTTAATGGCGGTGAGTAGCGGTGCGTGACCCGGGAAAATACCCAGTTCACCTTCACTACCCGTTACCTGGATTTTTTCGACCAGACCAGAGAACATTTGTTGCTCTGCGCTGACGACGTCCAGGTGGTAAGTCATTGCCATATCACCCTCCGATTAAGGCGTTAAAGTTTTTTGGCTTTTTCTACGGCTTCGTCGATAGAACCAACCATGTAGAACGCCTGCTCTGGCAGGTGGTCGTATTCGCCTTCCATGATGCCTTTAAAGCCACGGATGGTGTCTTTCAGGGAAACGTATTTACCCGGAGAACCGGTGAATACTTCCGCAACGAAGAACGGCTGGGACAGGAAGCGCTGAATTTTACGCGCACGTGCTACCACCAGTTTATCTTCTTCAGACAGTTCATCCATACCCAGGATGGCGATGATGTCTTTCAGTTCCTGATAACGCTGCAGCAGGGACTGTACGCCACGCGCGGTGTCGTAGTGTTCCTGACCAACAACCAGCGGATCCAGCTGACGGCTGGTGGAGTCCAGCGGGTCAACTGCCGGGTAGATACCCAGAGATGCGATCTGACGGCTCAGTACCACGGTTGCATCCAAGTGAGCAAAGGTGGTTGCTGGGGATGGGTCAGTCAAGTCATCCGCAGGTACGTATACCGCCTGAACGGAGGTGATAGAACCGGTTTTGGTAGAAGTGATACGTTCCTGCAGAACACCCATCTCTTCCGCCAGGGTCGGCTGGTAACCTACCGCTGATGGCATACGACCCAGCAGTGCGGATACTTCCGTACCGGCCAGGGTATAACGATAGATGTTATCGACGAACAGCAGTACGTCACGACCTTCGTCACGGAATTTCTCAGCCATGGTCAGGCCGGTCAGCGCAACGCGCAGACGGTTTCCCGGCGGCTCGTTCATCTGGCCATAAACCAGGGATACTTTATCCAGAACGTTGGAGTCGGTCATTTCGTGGTAGAAGTCGTTACCCTCACGAGTACGTTCACCTACACCCGCAAACACAGAGTAACCGGAGTGCTCGATCGCGATGTTACGAATAAGCTCCATCATGTTTACGGTTTTACCTACACCCGCACCACCGAACAGACCAACTTTACCGCCCTTAGCGAACGGACACATCAGGTCGATAACTTTGATGCCGGTTTCCAGCAGTTCCTGAGAGCTGGACAGCTCTTCATAGGAAGGTGCTGCGCGGTGAATAGCCCAACGCTCTTCTTCTCCGATATCGCCTTTCATGTCGATCGGGTGACCCAGAACGTTCATGATACGACCCAGCGTTGCTTTACCTACCGGGACTTCGATCGGGTGCTCGAGGTCTTTAACTTCCAGACCACGACGCAGACCGTCGGAAGAACCCATGGCGATGGTACGTACGATACCGCCGCCGAGCTGCTGCTGAACTTCCAGCACCAGGCTCTCTTTACCATTCATAACCTCAAGAGCATCGTACACGCGCGGTACGGCATCCTGAGGGAATTCGACGTCAACCACGGCGCCGATTACCTGGACAATTTTTCCAGTAGCCATCTTGAATCCTCTACGAATTAACCTGGTTATACCGCGGATGCACCACCGACGATTTCGGTGAGTTCCTGAGTAATGCTGGCCTGACGAGCTTTGTTGTATACCAACTGCAGCTCTTTAATCAGGCTGCCGCCATTGTCGGTCGCGGCTTTCATCGCCACCATACGTGCGGCCTGCTCGCTGGCCAGGTTTTCTACCACGCCCTGATAAACCTGAGATTCAACGTAACGACGCAGCAGGGTATCCAGCAGCGGTTTCGGGTCTGGTTCATACAGGTAATCCCAGGCTTTTTGTTTTAACTCTTCATCTTCTGAAGCCGGTAAAGGCAGCAGTTGAGTGAGAGTAGGAACCTGAGACATGGTGTTAATAAATTTGTTGCTGACAACGTACAGTCTGTCCAGACGACCTTCATCATAGGCCTGCAGCATCACTTTAACCGGGCCGATCAGTTCGGACAGGGAAGGGTTATCCCCCATACCGGTTACCTGAGCAACCACGTTACCGCCTACGGAATTAAAGAAAGACACGCCCTTAGAGCCGATCATTGCGATGTCGCACTGAACGCCTTTATCGGACCATGTTTTCATATCCGCCAGCAGCTTTTTGAACAGGTTAATGTTCAAGCCACCGCACAGACCACGGTCGGTCGACACCACCAGGTAGCCCACGCGCTTAACGTCGCGTTCTTCCAGGTAAGGGTGCTTATATTCCAGATTACCATTCGCAAGGTGACCAATCACTTTGCGCATGGTCTCTGCATAAGGACGGCTGGCCGCCATGCGATCCTGCGATTTACGCATTTTGGAAGCGGCGACCATCTCCATCGCTTTAGTGATCTTCTGCGTGTTCTGGACGCTTGCGATCTTACTACGTATCTCTTTTGCGCCGGCCATGAGCTTCTCCTCAATGCCTTGCGGTCCGCCCTAAGACAGACCGCCAGACGTTACCAGGACTGGGTTGCTTTGAAGGAATCGAGGATAGCTTTCAGCTTGCCTTCGATTTCATCGTTATAGCCACCGGACTGGTTAATCTCTTGCATCAGCGGAGCGTGATCACGGTCAACGTAAGCCAGCAGAGCGGCTTCGAAGCTACCGATTTTCGCCAGTTCCACATCTTCGAGGTAACCGCGTTCAGCCGCAAACAGCACCACGCCCTGCTGTGCAACAGACATTGGGGCATACTGTTTCTGCTTCAGCAGTTCAGTTACTTTCTGACCGTGGCTCAGCTGCTTACGCGTAGCTTCGTCAAGGTCGGAAGCGAACTGAGAAAACGCTGCCAGTTCACGATACTGTGCCAGCGCGGTACGGATACCACCGGACAGTTTCTTGATGATCTTGGTCTGCGCTGCGCCACCTACACGGGATACGGAGATACCCGGGTTAACTGCCGGACGAATACCGGAGTTGAACAGGTTGGTTTCCAGGAAGATCTGACCATCGGTAATGGAAATTACGTTGGTCGGAACGAACGCGGAAACGTCACCCGCCTGGGTTTCGATAATCGGCAGAGCGGTCAGGGAGCCAGTTTTACCTTTAACTTCACCATTGGTGAATTTCTCAACGTATTCCGCGTTAACGCGGGAAGCACGTTCAAGCAGACGGGAGTGGAGGTAAAATACGTCGCCCGGGAATGCTTCACGTCCTGGTGGACGACGGAGCAGCAGGGAAACCTGACGGTAAGCAACAGCCTGTTTGGACAGGTCATCATAAACGATCAGTGCATCTTCACCGCGGTCACGGAAGTATTCGCCCATTGCGCAACCAGCATAAGGTGCCAGATATTGCAGTGCAGCAGATTCAGACGCGGTCGCCACAACAACGATGGTGTTGGACAGTGCGCCGTGTTCTTCCAGTTTACGAACCACGTTAGAAATGGTGGACGCTTTCTGGCCGATAGCCACATACACACATTTGATGCCGGAGTCACGCTGGTTGATGATGGCATCGATTGCCATCGCGGTTTTACCGGTCTGACGGTCACCGATGATCAACTCACGCTGACCACGACCGATTGGGATCATGGCATCAACGGATTTATAACCGGTCTGTACCGGCTGATCTACGGACTGACGTTCGATTACGCCTGGTGCGATAACTTCGATTGGCGAGAAGCCATCGTTATCAACCGGACCTTTACCGTCAATCGGGGAACCCAGAGTGTTCACCACACGACCCAGCAGGCCACGGCCAACCGGAACTTCCAGAATACGACCCGTACACTTAACCTTCATGCCTTCGGCGAGGTCAGCGTATGGACCCATCACAACTGCACCTACGGAGTCGCGCTCCAGGTTCAGTGCGATAGCATAACGGTTACCCGGCAGAGAGATCATTTCCCCCTGCATACAGTCAGCAAGACCGTGGATGCGGATAACACCGTCACTTACAGAAACAATAGTACCTTCGTTGTGAGCTTCACTCACAACACTGAACTGAGCAATGCGCTGCTTGATCAGTTCGCTGATTTCGGTGGAATTCAGTTGCATGCTCCAGTCCCCTTAAGACTGCAAGACGTCTGCAAGGCGCTCAAGACGGCCGCGTACGCTGCCATCAATGACCATATCACCCGCACGGATGATTACGCCTGCCATTACAGACTTATCGATTTTGCAATTCAGCTTAACTTTGCGTGACAGACGTTTTTCCATCGCTGCACTAATCTTCGTAAGCTGTTCATCACTCAGTGCATTGGCAGAAGTGACTTCTACCTCAGAGATAGCCTCACTGGCTGCACGCAGGTGAATAAACTGCTCAAGAACATCCGGGAGCGCATTAAGACGGTTATTTTCAGCCATTACCTTAATCAGGTTCTGGCCATTTTCGTCCAACTGCTCACCGCAGATTGCGATAAACGACTCAGCGAGCGTTTCCGGCGCCAGCGCGCCAGAGAGAAGCTCTGCCATTTGTTCGTTCTTCGTCACCTCAGCGGCAAACGTCAGCATATCCTGCCAACGGTCAACGCTTTGGTGCTCAACGGCAAAGTCAAAAGCTGCTTTGGCGTAGGGGCGAGCTACCGTAATAAATTCAGACATCAGCCCCTCCCTCCTTACAGTTCAGCGACAAGTTTGTCCACGATGTCGCTGTTAGCAGCTTCATCCACGGAACGTTCGATGATCTTCTCGGCGCCAGCAACAGCCAGGACAGCAACTTGCTTACGCAGCTCTTCGCGAGCACGTTTACGCTCGGCGTCAATTTCCGCCTGCGCTTGTGCCACGATTTTAGTACGTTCCTGCTCTGCTTCAGTTTTAGCTTCGTCCAGGATCTGAGCACGGCGTTTGTTCGCCTGCTCGATAATTACCTGAGCTTCCGCCTTCGCTTTTTTCAGCTGGTCAGTCGCGCTGGCCTTTGCAAGGTCAAGATCCTTATGTGCTCGTTCAGCAGAAGCAAGACCGTCAGCAATTTCTTTTTGACGTTTTTCGATGGCTGCCATTAATGGCGGCCATACGTACTTCATGCAGAACAGAACGAACAGGACAAACGCGATGGCCTGGCCGAGGATTGTTGCGTTAAGATTCACAGCACAATGCCTCTATCTAGTTAACGTTCTGATATTGCTCTTAATTCAAGCAACGCTTACTACGCGACAGCGAACATCACGTACAGACCCAGACCTACAGCGATCATCGGGATAGCATCCACCAGACCCATAACGATAAAGAACTGAGTACGCAGCAGAGGAATCAGATCAGGTTGACGCGCTGCGCCTTCCAGGAATTTACCCCCGAGGATGCCGATACCGATCGCAGCACCGATTGCCGCCAGACCCATCATCACAGCGGCAGCCATGTACAGCAGATCCATATTCAGGTTTTCCATGACAGTCTCCAGTTTGTTTCAGTTAAAACGTAGTAGTGTTGGTAAATTAATGCTCTTCAGACGCCATCGACAGATAGACAATCGTCAGAACCATGAAGATGAAGGCTTGCAGCGTGATAATCAGTATGTGGAAAATGGCCCACGGCACATTCAGAATCCACTGTGACCACCACGGCAACAGACCAGCAATCAGAATGAAAATCAGCTCACCAGCGTACATGTTGCCGAACAGTCGCAGACCAAGAGAAACTGGTTTGGACAGCAGGCTTACCCCTTCAAGGATTAAGTTGACAGGAATGAACGCCCAGTGATTGAACGGCTGCAGCGTCAACTCTTTCGCGAAGCCGCCGATGCCTTTCATTTTGATGCTGTAGAACAGAATCAGGATAAACACGCCCAGCGCCATCGACAGGGTGATGTTTACGTCCGCAGACGGAACCACGCGCAGCGCCGGCAGGCCCAGTATATGCTCAGCAATATACGGCAGCAGGTCGATTGGCAGTAAATCCATCAGGTTCATCAGGAAGACCCAAACGAAGATCGTCAGGGCAAGCGGTGCGATAACCTTGCTTTTGCCATGGTACATGTCTTTGACACTGCCATGAACAAAGCCGATTACCAGCTCAATCGCGGTCTGAAATTTCCCTGGTACGCCGCTGGTTGCCTTTTTAGCAACGCTACGGAACATAAGCAGGAACAACAGACCCAGCACCACCGAGAAGAACATGGAGTCAATATTGAGCGTCCAGAAGGTGGCTGGGGGGTTATGCGGATCTACCAGCGAGAAAGTACGCAGGTCCAACTGAAGGTTATTCAGATGGTGCCCTATGTATTCCTGCGGCGTCATATTTTCAGAAGCCATGATGCCTTTTACCCTTTGTTGTTAATTACAGCCGGTGCCAGTATCTGAACCACCAGCACCAAAACCCACGTAACGATCAGCGGTAAGAACACCGCCTTCAAAACCGCCAACGCCACCACAAGCAAAACCAGCATAGCTAACACCTTGAAGGCTTCGCCGAAAGCGAACGTCCAGGCCACTCGGCCCTTTGCTGGTGTATGTGCCTGGTGACGCCAGGCAAATATCATAAACAACATATTAGGCAGTAACACTGCCAATCCCCCGCACAATGCGGAGATGCCCCAGAAAGGGTCTTTGAGGCTAAACAGCAATCCACTTGCTATTACCGCCAGAAGCTGTGTGAGCAAAAGCTTACGAGCAACGTTTCGACTCAAGAGCGACATAGACATCACGTTTTTACTCCTGCTCCCTTCGAGGTATGCCGCGTGTCGTATAAAACGTTCTTTATGGCTTAGAGTCAAGCATCAAAAAGCGGTCAAATTATACGGTGCGGCTTCGTGATTTCAAACAATAAGTAGCTAAAAAGTGAATAAATGTTTAAATATTTTTCTCCAGGCCACATTTATTACTTTTCGGCAAACTGTGAACGATCATGCAAAACTGCAAAAGCCGCGTAAACACTGGCTGCAAAGCGTGCACCAGATCACATATTAAGCATATTCGCCCCTGCACTATTTATTTACTTGGCAAATGATGCCATTTCAACTTTTTGATATTTAAGCCTAAAATCCGTTACTGTTTTAAAAATAGCGAATAACAACAAAAAAACCACCCATTGACATTTATAATAAAAAATTAACACAAGCGGTGATTCTTTGATTCCATTTTTAGCAGGCTGATATTTTCACAGTTGACTTGTTTCACTTTTAACAAAAAACGGTACGTTATAGTTATGATGCAAAACCGTAAGACATTAGTGAAATGTAACGACATTTAACCACACTATTCCCTATGACTTTTAACACCTGAAGAGCCGTTTTTTTTCTATTTTTTTTGATAAAAATTAAATTTTGTTTGGCTTAATAACCACCAAATGACGCTCACCATCCAGTTGTGGAACCCGTAATTTTACAACTGATTCGACGCTGAACGCCGCAGGCAATGTGGCGATCTCATCTTCCGGTAATTGCCCTTTTAAAGCATAAAAACGCCCGTTTTGACCAGGTAAATGGTGGCACCAGCTCAGCATGTCGTTAAGAGATGCAAAAGCACGACTTATCACGCCATCAAAAGGTGGCTCGGAAGGGAATTCTTCTACCCTGCTTTGCACTGGAGTGATGTTATCCAGTTTAAGTTCATGTTGTACCTGACGCAGAAAACGTACGCGTTTTCCCAGACTATCCAGCAGAGTAAAATGCGCCTCAGGACGCACGATAGAAAGAGGAATTCCTGGTAAGCCCGGTCCCGTGCCGACATCAATAAAACGCTCGCCTTGCAGATGGGGGGCGACAACAATGCTGTCCAGAATATGGCGCACCAGCATTTCGTTGGGATCCCGCACCGATGTCAGGTTGTACGCTTTATTCCATTTGTGCAGCATATCGACATACGCAATCAGCTGATTTTTCTGGTGATCGGTAAGAGAAATACCAGCATCAGCCAGCAGACGAGAGAGTTTGTTGAGCACGGTCGTTACCTGTTAATAATCAATGACCCGATAAGCTATAGCGTATCGGGTCGACAAATTTGCAGGGCGGGCAAGCGAAGCGCCCCCGCCCAAATAGTGTGATTAAGCGCTACGGCGCAGCATACCTTGTTTTTTCAGCCAAACCAGCAGAATGGAGATGGCGGCAGGCGTGACACCTGAAATGCGCGATGCCTGGCCGATTGATACCGGTTTGTGATCGTTCAGCTTGGCAATAACTTCATTCGACAAACCGGAAACCTGACGATAATCCAGAGTCGCAGGCAGCAACGTATTCTCGTTACGCTGTTGTCTTTCGATTTCATCCTGCTGACGGGCAATATAACCTTCGTACTTAACCTGAATTTCAACCTGTTCAGCCGCCTGAGGATCATCAAGCGCGGGTGCAAATACAGACAATGACGTCAGCTGTGCATAGGTCATGTCCGGACGACGCAGCAGATCTTCACCACTGGCCTCGCGTGACAGAGGCGTAGCCAGGTGAGCATTCACTTCTGCTGCAGATTCGGCAAGCGGGTTCACCCAGGTAGATTTCAGACGCTGGCGTTCTTGTTCGATGCGTTCCAGTTTTTCATTGAAGCGCGCCCAGCGTTCATCCCCCACCAGACCCAGTTCACGACCAATTTCGGTCAGACGGAGATCGGCGTTATCTTCGCGCAGCATCAAACGGTATTCTGCACGCGAAGTAAACATGCGGTACGGTTCTTTGGTGCCCAGCGTACACAGGTCATCCACCAGCACACCAAGATAGGCCTGAGAACGCGCAGGTGCCCACCCCTCTTTGTCAGCGGACAAGCGTGCGGCGTTCAGACCCGCCAGCAAACCTTGCGCAGCGGCTTCTTCGTAACCGGTTGTACCGTTAATCTGACCAGCAAAGAACAGACCTTGAATGAACTTACTTTCCAGGGTTGGCTTCAGATCGCGTGGATCGAAGAAATCATACTCAATAGCATAGCCAGGACGGACAATTTTGGCATTTTCCATCCCCTGCATGGAGCGGACAATTTGCATCTGCACGTCAAACGGCAGGCTGGTGGAAATACCGTTCGGGTAAATTTCGTTAGACGTCAGTCCTTCCGGTTCAAGGAAGATCTGGTGCTGGTTACGATCGGCAAAGCGCATCACTTTGTCTTCGATCGACGGGCAGTAACGTGGGCCGATACCTTCGATCACGCCAGCATACATCGGGCTACGATCGAGGTTATTACGGATCACATCATGGGTTTTCTCGTTAGTATGCGTGATGTAGCACGGCATCTGGCGCGGATGTTGAGAAACATCGCCAAGGAACGAAAAGACCGGCATTGGGTTATCGCTGTTTTGCTGGCCAAGTACGCTGAAATCGATGGTACGCGCATCTATACGCGGCGGTGTGCCGGTTTTCAGACGGCTAACGCGCAGCGGTAGCTCACGCAGGCGACGTGACAGTGGGATAGACGGCGGATCGCCAGCACGGCCACCGCTGTAGTTGTCCAGACCAATGTGAATTTTCCCGTCGAGGAAAGTCCCTACGGTTAATACAACCGCTTTGGCACGGAACTTCAGACCCATCTGAGTCACTGCACCGACAACACGATCGTTTTCAACAATCAGATCTTCAACCGCTTGCTGGAAGATCATCAGATTCGGCTGGTTCTCCAACGCAGTACGTACAGCCTGACGATAGAGCACGCGATCCGCCTGAGCACGGGTGGCGCGAACTGCCGGGCCTTTGCTGGCGTTTAGTATTCTAAACTGGATACCAGCATGGTCAATTGCGGTTGCCATCAGGCCGCCAAGCGCATCCACTTCTTTTACCAGGTGTCCCTTCCCAATGCCGCCAATCGCCGGGTTACAGCTCATCTGTCCCAGAGTGTCGATATTGTGTGTCAACAGCAGGGTCTGTTGACCCATTCGCGCCGCGGCCATTGCAGCCTCGGTGCCTGCATGACCCCCGCCAATGATGATGACGTCAAAAGGATCCTGATAAAACATGGTAATTGCCTCGCATAACGCGGTGTGAAAATTGATTGAAGCCCGGGCCGTGGATTCTACTCAACTTTAGTCGATGGAGAAAGACCTCGGATCCTGGGTATTAAAAAGAAGATCTTTTTATTTAGAGATCTGTTTTATTGTGATCTCTTATTAGGATCGCAACTATCTGTGGATAAGGGCGATCCTTTGAATAAGATCAACGGGTTGTTGAGGATCATTAGCTGTGAATGATCGGTGATCCTGGTCCGTATAAGCTGGGATCAGAATGAAGGGTTATACACAACTCAAAAACTGAACAACAGTTATTCTTTGGATAACTACCGGTTGATCCAAGCTTTTAACCAGAGTTATCCACATAAAAAAGTACGATCTTTACAAATTTCTGAGCAATGGATGCCAGGATCCCAGCCAAATCTCTGCCGGATCTTCCGGAATCTCATGTTCCAGTACGTTGATCCTGAGCGTTTCACCGATCTGTTTCGCCCCGCAGGCCTTCAGTTCAGCTTCCAGCTTGTCAATCGCACCGCAGAACGTGTCATATTCGCGGCTACCAATGCCGATGGCACCAAAGCGTACCTGCGAAAGATCCGGTTTCTGCTCACGCAATGCGTCATATAAAGGTTGCAGGTTATCCGGAATGTCTCCCGCACCGTGCGTTGAGCTGATAACCAGCCAAACCCCTTGAGTCGGAACCTCGTCGAGCATCGGTCCATGCAGTATTTCGCTGGAAAAACCGGCGTCATCCAGCTTTTCTGCCAGATGTTCTGCTACATATTCCGCACTGCCAAGCGTGCTGCCGCTGATAAGAGTGATATCTGCCATTGATCGCTACCTCGATGAAGAGGCAGCATTGTACGCTGTGAGCGAGTTGGGATCTACCTGTGGAAAAATAGGGGATTAAAAAAAGCGATCAGGGCTTGATGGTACGCATGATCGGGTTCTGCAAGACGATCAAGGTTTCAGTGGACTGAATTTCATCAATTGTTTGGATCTTGTTGATAAGTACCTGTTGCAGGGCATCGATAGATTTACACATTACCTTAATAAAGATGCTGTAGTGCCCGGTGGTGTAATACGCCTCGGTCACTTCATCGAGACTTTCCAGTCTGGCCAGCGCTGACGGATAGTCTTTTGCACTTTTCAGGATAATGCCGATAAAGCAGCCGACGTCATAACCCAGTTGTTTTGGACTGACATCAATTCGCGCGCCGGTAATAATCCCAGCCTGCTTCATCTTTTCTACACGAACGTGAATTGTCCCCGGGCTGACGCCGAACTGTTTAGCTAATTCAGCGTAGGCGGTACGGGCATTTTCCATCAGGGCGTCAAGAATGCCGCGGTCCAGATTGTCGATCTGATAATTTTCCATAGGTTTTTCTTATGTAGATTAATGATTCACTCTATTTTAGACGTTATTTTTAACGAATCAAAATTGAAGTCGGCTTTTTGTTTGTGGATTATTGAATATTACCTCCATTCTGTTGCTTAATCATAGGCAACAGGACACAGGAGTACACATAATGAAAACCGCTTACATTGCCAAACAACGTCAAATTAGCTTCGTAAAATCTCATTTTTCTCGCCAGCTGGAAGAGCGTTTAGGTCTGATCGAAGTTCAGGCACCGATCCTCAGCCGCGTAGGAGATGGCACGCAGGATAACTTGTCGGGCTGTGAAAAAGCGGTGCAGGTGAAGGTTAAAGCATTGCCGGACGCTCAATTCGAAGTGGTTCATTCCTTGGCGAAGTGGAAGCGTCAAACGTTAGGACAACACGACTTTAGCGCAGGCGAAGGGCTGTACACGCACATGAAGGCCCTGCGTCCCGATGAAGATCGCCTCTCCCCGCTGCACTCAGTGTATGTTGATCAGTGGGACTGGGAGCGCGTGATGGGCGACGGTGAGCGTCAATTTTCCACTCTGAAAAGCACGGTAGAGGCTATCTGGGCGGGAATTAAGGCCACCGAAGCTGAGGTAAGCAAAGAATTTGGTCTGGCACCGTTCCTGCCAGAGCAGATCCACTTTGTGCATAGCCAGGAGCTGTTATCTCGTTATCCGGATCTTGACGCAAAAGGTCGTGAACGTGCGATTGCAAAAGAGCTGGGCGCGGTGTTCCTGGTCGGGATCGGCGGCAAACTTAGTGACGGCCACCGTCATGACGTTCGTGCTCCGGATTATGATGACTGGAGTTCAGCGTCCGAACTGGGTCATGCCGGTTTGAACGGTGATATTCTGGTCTGGAACCCGGTACTGGAAGATGCGTTTGAACTGTCTTCTATGGGGATCCGCGTGGATGCCGATGCGCTGAAACACCAACTTGCTCTGACCGGAGATGAAGATCGCCTGAGTCTGGAGTGGCACCAGGCACTGCTGCGCGGTGAAATGCCGCAGACCATTGGTGGCGGTATTGGGCAGTCACGCCTGACGATGCTGCTGCTGCAGTTGCCGCACATTGGCCAGGTTCAGTGCGGTGTGTGGCCTGCACAGGTCCGTGAAAGCGTCGCATCTCTGCTGTAAAAATTAACGCCGCCAGCGTCTGAGCAGGCGGCTTCGCATCCCGGTATCAAAGCGCCAGATATGATCGAAAATGCGCATGATGCCGGGTTTGCCATGTGCAGACATCGCCACAGCATGAAAACGATGCTGGTGCACTCGCTGCAATTCCCCCACTTTATTGACAACTTCATCAGGTAATCGCTGAGCGATAAAATCTGAGATCACCACCGCATCGGCATCAAACCATTCCCGACCCTGCATGCGTTCAATAATGGCGCGAAAACAGCTGGCAATATCAGTGCCGCCACGAAAGCGCTGACTTAAAAAGCGGATCGCCTGTTCGATACCCTCCGGACCGGATAGCTCATAGCGCACGACTTCTGTTGAAAACAGCATAATGAAACAGCGCCGGTTATCGGCAAGGGCGACGCGCATTAGCGCCAGGCAAAAGGCTTTCGCACACTGTTCGTTAAATCCGCCCATCGAACCCGAGGTATCGACACAGACAATAAAGGGCCCACGAGGCTGCTCGTCAAAATCCTGGTGGATAACCGGCCGCTCCGTGACTTTCTCGCGCCAGGCTTCTCCATGCAGGCGGTATGTCAGGAGCTGCTTTTCCACCAGCCGCCGATAGAACTCATATTCCAGTTCGGTAATACCCAACGTGGCCAGTTCGGGGGGAAGTAAACGCAGGATATCATCGCTTTGTTGAATGCCATCCACCTGCTCCGGGACGGTGGCCGGTTCACGCACCAGCGTACGGAATGTTTCCATTGGCGCGTCTTTACGCGGCACGGATTTCGCTTCTCTGGAGCGCCCCAACTGTTCGGCCAGGCGCTGGAGTTCGGGTTGTTGCGTCAGAAATTCACCGTATTTCACCATCAACTGATAATCACCGCGCTTGATTTGGCCCGCGCTCATATCCCACAAACG
Organism: Citrobacter sp. wls827; assembly: GCF_005280875.1. Taxonomy (NCBI): domain Bacteria; kingdom Pseudomonadati; phylum Pseudomonadota; class Gammaproteobacteria; order Enterobacterales; family Enterobacteriaceae; genus Citrobacter; species Citrobacter sp. wls827. The sequence continues at coordinate 12,591 of NZ_SZWR01000035.1, read as the reverse complement.
ACCCGCTGCGTTGTCATTTTCCGCCAGCACAGGTTCCAGTTGACCACTGAGCGTCATCCGTTCCTGCACTTCACTGAGCAACTGTTCGCGTTCTTCTTCCAGTAGCTGCTGATTAAGCGTTGTGGTTTGAACCACCAGGCTCAGGCGCCAGCGCTGGAGAAAGAGAGTATGCAGTGCGGGCGTAAAAGTACTGTTGTCATCAACCAGTTGCTGCGCTTGCCCAGCCCATGGCGAGTGGAGTCGGTGCAGGAGCGCTAATATTTGCGGTAGCTGGACGATAAACTGCGGAGTGGAGAGGAGCTGACTTTGCTGATAGCACATGACCTCTTCTGTGAGCTCCGGCGGTACGTGGGTATCTTTGAGGCGGTTACGTAACGCTTCGCGCCAGCGGGGAACATCGTCAGTAATCGCTTTTTTTAGCCGGGGAAATTTTTTGAAAAAGACCGCCATCTGCGGGGAAGCCAGCAGTGCGATGATCATCTCTTCAATCATCCCCTCTTCGCCGACCGCCAGCATGATATTTAGCGTATCAAGGGTCAGCATTGTTGTGCCTGTCGGATCTGTGTACCGACGTCCTGCAGGCTGGCTTCAATGCGGCCTAACCAGTCACTATGAATAAACAGACATTTTTGCTGTTCACTAAATTCGCTGTGCTGCTGGTGCCATTCGTTGTCGAGCGCTTCAAGTTGCTGCTTTATCTCACTGGGCATGCTTTCTTCTGATGCGCCGGGTAGTGCCAGGCGAGAACCTTGCAAACTGACGTCGCGCACGACCAGGTGCTGAGCGCTGTCGACTTCCATATTCAGCGTCTGGGCAAATCCGATACCGTTTAATTTTCCGCGGATCTCACCGCCTTTAGTCAGCCACTGCTCCAGAGCGCCGCGTTCAAAGGCAATATGGATAACCTCCATATCGTGCAGTTTTAGGGGTTTTTGCAGTAGCAGCGTCAGTACGGAAGTGTTGGCTTCCGGCGGTAAATCATAATGAGGACGGCGGCTGAACATTCCACCCTGACGAATTACCGTGAAGGCCGTTTTATCACTTTGCTGCTGCTGTAGCTGGATGCGGCGCTGCATTATTGCCCCAAGGCGAGTCAACATTGCCTGCTGCTGCCAGGCGTGCCCGGTCATCAATATTTCGATTTGTTGCTGCATCAGATTCAGGCTTTGCGCGTCATACCACAGGCAATCTTTCAGCAGAATAAGGTCGATAGGCGCAACGGCATCGCGCCCGCTAAAGAAGGCGCTGGCCTGGAGTAAGCGGATTGCTTTTTTCCAGCGACGGTCAGATACGTAGGGGGCGTTCGGTAGCGCATCCAGTTGCTGGCGCAGGGTGAAAATCAATTCAAATACACGATCGGGAAGCGTGATTTTGCCAATGTCTTTTTGCCACTGGTAGTACTCTTCATCGGTCACTTGTAACGTTGTTGGAACGGGGTTGTCACTTTCATCCTGCTGGCTTAACAGCATGGACCGGAAGTTGGCCTTGTCCTGTACTTTATCCAGCCACAGGCGAATCAGCATACGGTCGTACAATGCTTCCAGGCTGCTGTCTGCTTCAGGTAGTTCGTTGGAGGCCGCGACCAGCAGGCGCATCGGGATTTTCTCCTCGTGTGCGCCGTTGCGGAAGTGGCGTTCGTTAATGGCGGTCAGCAGGGTGTTGAGAATGGCCGGGCCTGCTTTCCAGATTTCATCGAGAAAAACAATTTCGGCTTCAGGAAGATAGCCTGCTGTTAAGCGCTCATATCGACCTTCGTCTTTAAGCGCCTGAATAGATAGCGGGCCAAAGACCTCTTCAGGTGTCGAGAAGCGCGTCATCAGATATTCGAAAGCACGGGCATTTTTAAAGGCAAACTTCAGTCGGCGAGCGATTAAGCTTTTCGCTATCCCTGGAGGGCCTAATAAGAAGACGCTCTCGCCGCTGAGCGCGGCCAGCAGACAGAGGCGAATGGCGTGACTACGTTCATAAAGTCCCTTTTCCAGCGCATTGCTCAGACGGGAAATTCTTTCCGCTAATAAATGTGGGTGAGCCATAATGAAGTGGCGTCCTTTCGCCAAATGTACCGCGTTAAACAGCGAGTATAGATGTTTAGCCCCTGGGCTGTAATAGACTGAAGGCGCGTTTATTTTTCTTTGAGCCAGATTAATCTGGTCTCATTTAGGGGTACGATTTTGCGATTAATCGTGCATACTGTGCGCCTTTTTGTGGGCCAAGGGACGACGCACACATTTCTTATATATACACCATATCAATCAAGCTGCACCAAGGCGGCAATGGAGTTATTCCCTGGGATGGGCGGAATAACGAATGCAGCCCACGCGGAGGTAGCTTGAACGATGATGTGTATAAACGAAAGACGAGTCTATGAGCACTGATAATAAGCAATCATTGTCTGCGATTACCCTCGCGGCCATTGGGGTTGTCTACGGTGATATTGGTACCAGCCCACTTTATACGCTTCGTGAATGTTTGTCCGGGCAGTTTGGTTTTGGCGTTGAACGTGATGCCGTGTTTGGTTTTCTCTCGCTGATTTTCTGGCTGCTGATTCTGGTTGTTTCCGTTAAGTATCTGTCATTTGTTATGCGTGCTGATAACGCCGGGGAAGGTGGGATCCTGACGTTGATGTCGTTGGCCGGGCGTAATACGTCGGCGCGAACGACCTCGATGCTGGTGATTATGGGATTGATTGGCGGCAGCTTTTTCTATGGCGAGGTGGTGATTACGCCAGCCATTTCGGTGATGTCGGCGATTGAAGGTCTGGAGATTATTGCTCCACAACTGGACACCTGGATTGTTCCTCTCTCTATTATCGTACTTACCCTGCTGTTTTTGATTCAAAAACACGGTACCGGCATGGTCGGTAAGCTGTTTGCGCCGATTATGCTGATATGGTTCCTGGTACTTGCCGTGCTGGGTGTACGCAGCATTATTGCAAATCCGGAAGTGTTGCATGCCCTAAATCCGTATTGGGCTGTTCATTTCTTCCTGGAATTCAAAACGCTGTCCTTTATTGCGCTGGGCGCGGTGGTGCTGTCGATTACCGGTGTTGAAGCGCTGTATGCGGATATGGGCCACTTCGGTAAGTTACCGATTCGCCTTGCATGGTTCTCCGTCGTATTGCCTTCGCTGGTTTTGAACTATTTTGGTCAGGGTGCATTGCTGTTAAAGCATCCCGAAGCGATCAAAAACCCGTTCTTCCTGCTGGCACCGGACTGGGCGCTGATTCCGCTGCTGATCCTTGCCGCGCTGGCGACGGTAATCGCTTCGCAGGCGGTTATTTCCGGCGTATTCTCACTGACGCGCCAGGCTGTGCGTCTGGGGTATTTATCGCCGATGCGGATTATCCATACTTCAGAAATGGAATCGGGTCAGATCTATATTCCTTTCGTAAACTGGATGCTTTATTTCGCCGTGGTTATTGTGATCGTGAGCTTTGAGCACTCCAGTAATCTGGCTGCTGCGTACGGTATTGCGGTAACGGGAACGATGGTACTGACGTCCATTCTGTCGACGACCGTGGCGCGGCAAAACTGGCACTGGAATAAATACTTCGTCTTCCTGATCCTGGTTGCGTTCCTGTGCATCGATGTTCCGTTGTTCTCTGCAAACCTCGATAAGCTCGTTTCAGGCGGCTGGTTGCCGCTCTCGCTGGGTCTGGTGATGTTCACTATTATGACGACCTGGAAAAGCGAACGCTTCCGTCTGTTGCGTCGCATGCATGAGCACGGTAACTCTCTGGAGGCGATGATTGCGTCGCTGGAGAAATCCCCACCGGTGCGCGTGCCAGGAACGGCGGTGTATATGTCCCGTGCGTTGAACGTCATCCCGTTTGCGCTGCTGCATAACCTGAAACATAACAAGGTGCTGCATGAACGCGTTATTCTGCTGACGCTGCGTACGGAAGACGCGCCCTATGTACACAATGTACGTAGAGTGCAGATTGAGCAATTGTCGCCTACCTTCTGGCGCGTGGTGGCCAGCTACGGTTGGCGTGAAACGCCAAACGTTGAAGAAGTGTTCCACCGCTGCGGTCTGGAAGGCTTAAGCTGTCGGATGATGGAAACCTCCTTCTTCATGTCGCACGAGTCGTTGATTGTCGGCAAACGACCATGGTATCTGCGCCTGCGTGGCAAGCTGTATCTGCTGCTACAGCGCAATGCGCTGCGCGCGCCGGACCAGTTTGAAATCCCACCGAACCGGGTTATTGAACTCGGTACGCAGGTCGAGATTTAATGTTGTTAACGCCCTCTTTCATCGTGAAAGGGGGCGTTTTGTTTGACCCCTCTCAGTTTTCTTTTCATCTCATGATAATCCTTGCGAAACGTTTCGATGGTGATCACATTTTCGTAACGTCGCGGTGGTTTTCTGTCCACTCTTCGAACTACACTTATCTTCAGCGAAACGTTTCGCTAGTGGGGAAAGAAAATGAAGAAAGGCACGGTACTCAACTCTGAAATTTCATCGGTGATCTCCCGTCTGGGGCATACCGATACGCTGGTGGTGTGTGATGCAGGTTTACCCATCCCGAACAGCACAACGCGTATCGATATGGCATTAACCCAGGGCGTACCTTCTTTTATGCAGGTATTGGATGTGGTTACACGTGAAATGCAGGTCGAGGCGGCCATTCTCGCGTCGGAAATTAAACAACATAATCCGCAACTCCACGAAACGTTGCTCAGTCACATTGAGCAACTGCAACAACACCAGGGAAACACCATAGAAATTCGTTACACCACGCATGAACAATTCAAAAAACAAACCGCAGACAGTCAGGCGGTAATTCGCAGCGGAGAATGTTCTCCGTATGCGAATATCATTCTCTGTGCTGGCGTCACGTTCTGAGGCCATCATGAACGCATTACTGCAACTCAAAGGGATCGATAAAGCGTTCCCGGGCGTAAAAGCGCTATCCGGCGCCGCGCTGAATGTCTACCCAGGCCGCGTAATGGCGCTGGTAGGCGAAAACGGCGCGGGCAAATCCACCATGATGAAGGTGCTGACCGGAATCTACACCCGTGATGCCGGTTCCTTATTGTGGCTGGGTAAAGAGACCACCTTTAACGGCCCGAAATCCTCCCAGGAAGCCGGAATCGGTATCATCCACCAGGAGCTGAACCTGATCCCGCAACTCACTATTGCCGAGAACATTTTTCTCGGTCGCGAGTTTGTGAATCGCTTTGGCAAAATAGACTGGAAGAAGATGTACGCCGAAGCCGATCTGCTGCTCGCCAAACTCAATCTGCGCTTTAAAAGCGACAGGCTGGTCGGTGAGCTGTCGATTGGCGATCAGCAGATGGTTGAAATCGCCAAAGTGCTGAGCTTTGAATCGAAGGTCATCATTATGGATGAACCGACGGATGCCCTCACCGATACTGAAACCGAATCCCTGTTCCGCGTCATTCGCGAACTGAAATCCCAGGGACGCGGCATTGTCTATATTTCTCACCGCATGAAAGAGATCTTCGAGATTTGCGATGACGTAACCGTCTTTCGCGACGGGCAGTTTATTGCCGAGCGTGAAGTCGCATCGCTTACCGAAGACTCGCTGATTGAAATGATGGTGGGACGTAAACTGGAAGATCAGTACCCGCGTCTGGAAAAAGCGCCGGGTGATATTCGCCTGAAAGTCGATAATCTGTGCGGCCCTGGCGTAAACGATGTGTCATTCACGCTGCGTAAAGGCGAGATCCTTGGCGTATCGGGGCTGATGGGGGCTGGACGTACCGAGCTGATGAAAGTGTTGTACGGCGCATTGCCGCGCACCAGCGGCTACGTCACGCTTGATGGCCATGAAGTTGTCACCCGTTCGCCGCAGGATGGACTGGCTAACGGCATCGTCTATATTTCTGAAGACCGTAAACGCGATGGTTTAGTGCTCGGCATGTCGGTGAAAGAGAACATGTCACTGACCGCGCTGCGCTATTTCAGCCGTGCAGGCGGAAGCCTTAAACATAAAGATGAGCAGCAGGCGGTGGGTGATTTTATTCGCCTGTTCAATGTTAAAACGCCATCGATGGAACAGGCTATCGGCCTGCTCTCCGGCGGTAACCAGCAGAAAGTAGCGATTGCGCGCGGTCTGATGACCCGACCAAAAGTGCTGATCCTTGATGAACCAACGCGCGGCGTTGACGTTGGGGCGAAAAAAGAAATCTATCAGCTTATCAACCAGTTTAAGGCCGATGGGCTGAGCATCATTCTGGTCTCTTCTGAGATGCCAGAAGTATTGGGCATGAGCGATCGAATTATCGTTATGCATGAAGGGCATCTCGGCGGTGAATTCACTCGCGAGCAGGCCACTCAGGAAGTATTAATGGCTGCCGCTGTGGGCAAGCTTAATCGCGTGAATCAGGAGTAAAAAAGATGACTACCCAGGCTGTTTCTGGTCGCCGTTATTTCACTAAAGCATGGCTTCTGGAGCAAAAGTCGCTCATCGCTCTGTTAGTGCTGATCGCGATTGTTTCCACCATGAGCCCCAACTTTTTTACCGTTAATAACCTGTTCAACATTCTCCAGCAAACGTCGGTGAACGCCATCATGGCGGTCGGCATGACTCTGGTCATCCTGACGTCGGGTATCGACCTGTCCGTCGGTTCCTTACTGGCGCTGACCGGCGCGGTTGCGGCTTCCATTGTAGGGATTGAAGTCAATGCGCTGGTGGCTGTTGCTGCTGCTCTGGCGCTCGGCGCTGCCATTGGCGCGGTAACCGGGGTGATTGTCGCGAAAGGTCGCGTGCAGGCGTTTATCGCGACCCTGGTGATGATGCTGCTGCTGCGCGGTGTGACCATGGTCTACACCAACGGCAGTCCGGTAAACACCGGTTTTACTGATAATGCCGATCTGTTTGGCTGGTTCGGGATTGGTCGTCCATTAGGCATCCCTACGCCGGTGTGGATTATGGGGATTGTTTTCCTCGCGGCGTGGTACATGCTGCACCACACGCGTCTGGGTCGTTATATCTATGCGCTGGGCGGTAACGAAGCGGCAACGCGTCTGTCCGGAATCAGCGTCAGTAAAATCAAAATTATCGTCTATTCACTCTGTGGGCTGCTGGCTTCGCTGGCGGGCATCATTGAAGTGGCGCGTCTTTCCTCTGCACAACCGACGGCAGGTACAGGCTATGAGCTGGATGCTATCGCCGCGGTGGTATTAGGTGGTACCAGCCTGGCGGGTGGTAAAGGACGCATTGTTGGGACGCTGATCGGCGCATTGATTCTTGGTTTCCTCAATAATGGTTTGAATTTGTTAGGTGTATCCTCCTATTACCAGATGATCGTCAAAGCGGTGGTGATTTTGCTGGCGGTACTGGTAGACAACAAAAAGCAGTAACAACGATTACAGGACATCTTAAATATGAACATGAAAAAACTGGCTACCCTGGTTTCTGCTGTTGCGCTGAGCGCCACCGTGAGCGCGAATGCGATGGCGAAAGATACCATTGCGCTGGTGGTCTCCACGCTTAATAACCCGTTCTTTGTCTCCCTGAAGGATGGGGCGCAAAAAGAGGCAGATAAGCTGGGCTACAACCTGGTGATTCTGGACTCGCAGAACAACCCGGCGAAAGAGCTGGCTAACGTTCAGGACTTAACGGTTCGCGGGACTAAAATCCTGCTGATCAACCCAACTGACTCCGATGCCGTGGGTAACGCCGTGAAGATGGCTAACCAGGCGAAGATTCCGGTTATCACCCTTGACCGCGTAGCGTCTAAAGGTGAAGTGGTAAGCCATATTGCGTCTGATAACGTGCTGGGCGGAAAAATTGCGGGTGATTACATCGCGAAAAAAGCCGGTGAAGGCGCGAAAGTTATCGAACTGCAGGGCATTGCCGGAACGTCTGCGGCGCGTGAGCGTGGCGAAGGTTTCCAGCAGGCCGTTGCGGCACACAAATTTAACGTACTGGCCAGCCAGCCGGCAGACTTCGACCGCACTAAAGGTCTGAACGTTATGCAGAACCTGCTGACCGCGCATCCTGACGTGCAGGCCGTATTTGCCCAGAACGATGAAATGGCGCTGGGTGCGCTGCGTGCGCTGCAAACGGCGGGTAAATCTGATGTGATGGTGGTTGGATTTGACGGCACTCCAGATGGCGAAAAAGCAGTAAATGATGGCAAACTGGCTGCGACCATTGCTCAGCTGCCGGATCAGATCGGCGCGAAAGGCGTTGAGACTGCGGATAAAGTCCTGAAAGGCGAGAAGGTTCAGGCTAAATATCCGGTTGACCTGAAGCTGGTTATCAAGCAGTAATACCGATTCAGGCCGCTCGCGACCTGATGGAGACATAAATACGCCATCCCTGGATCTTGTTCTGAGGATGAAAGCGTAAAAAGAAAAGCAGGGCACGCGCCACCCTAACCCGGTGGCGCACTTTGACTTGGAATACCTAACATGAAAACCGCAGGCAACCTCGTTGTTCTTGGCAGCATTAATGCCGATCACATCCTCAACCTTAACTCTTTCCCGACACCGGGTGAAACCGTAACCGGTAGTCAATATCAGGTGGCGTTTGGCGGTAAAGGCGCGAATCAGGCGGTTGCTGCAGGGCGTAGTGGCGCGAATATCGCGTTCATTGCCTGTACGGGTGATGACGATATTGGCGAAAGTGTTCGTAAACAGTTAGCTCGCGATAATATTGATATTGCCCCGATTAGCGTTATTTCGGGTGGATCGACTGGTGTGGCGCTGATTTTTGTGAATGCCGAAGGTGAGAACGTTATCGGTATTCATGCCGGCGCGAATGCTGCTCTTTCTCCGGCGTTGGTAGAAGCACAGCGTGACCGTATTGCTCAGGCGTCTGCGTTACTGATGCAATTAGAATCACCGATCGAAAGCGTTCTGGCTGCGGCAAAGATTGCGCATCAGAATAAGACTCTGGTCGCCCTTAACCCAGCTCCGGCACGTGAACTATCCGATGAGCTGCTGGCGCTGGTGGATATTATTACCCCGAATGAAACCGAGGCTGAAAAGCTGACGGGGATCCGGGTAGAAAACGATGAAGATGCAGCTAAAGCGGCGCAGGCATTGCACGCGAAAGGGATCCATACTGTACTGATTACCTTAGGGAGTCGCGGTGTGTGGGCCAGTGTAAACGGTGAAGGTCAGCGAGTACCGGGTTTTAAAGTTGACGCGGTTGATACTATCGCTGCCGGAGATACCTTTAACGGTGCGTTAATCACAGCGTTACTGGAAGAGACTCCGCTATCGGAAGCCATCCGTTTTGCACATGCTGCCGCCGCGATTGCGGTCACACGTAAAGGTGCACAGCCTTCCGTTCCATGGCGTGAAGAAATCGAAGCGTTTTTAAGTCAACAGAGGTAACGCTTGGCTACAATGAAGGACGTTGCCCGCCTGGCGGGTGTTTCCACGTCGACGGTTTCTCACGTCATTAATAAAGATCGCTTTGTCAGTGAGGCGATCACTGACAAAGTTGATGCGGCAATCAAAGAGCTTAACTATGCGCCTTCCGCGTTGGCGCGTAGTCTCAAACTGAATCAGACCCGCACTATTGGCATGTTAATCACAGCCAGTACTAATCCCTTTTACTCTGAGCTGGTTCGTGGTGTTGAACGTAGCTGCTTCGAGCGCGGTTACAGCCTGGTGCTGTGCAACACCGAAGGTGACGAGCAGCGTATGAACCGTAATCTGGAAACGTTGATGCAAAAGCGGGTAGACGGCTTGCTGCTGCTCTGCACGGAAACACATCAGCCTTCCAGAGAAATCATGCAGCGTTACCCTTCTATACCGACCGTGATGATGGACTGGTCGCCTTTTGATGGTGAAAGCGATCTGATTCAGGATAACTCCCTGTTAGGTGGGGATTTAGCCACTCAACATCTGATCGAAAAAGGGTTTACGCGCATTGCCTGCATCACGGGCCCTCTGGATAAAACACCGGCGCGTCTGCGTCTGGAAGGGTATCGCGCGGCAATGAAGCGTGCAGGGCTGGCTATCCCGGACGGTTACGAGATCACCGGTGACTTCGAGTTTGGCGGTGGGTTTGAAGCTATGCAAACGCTGTTGTCGCATAAAGACCGCCCACAGGCTGTTTTTACCGGCAATGACGCGATGGCGGTTGGAGCATATCAGGCTTTATATCAGTCTGGATTGCATATCCCGCAGGATATGGCGGTAGTCGGTTATGATGATATAGAACTGGCGCGTTATATGACGCCGCCGCTGACAACTATTCACCAACCGAAAGATGAGTTGGGTGAACTGGCCATTGATGTGTTAATCCACCGTATGGCACAGCCCGCATTGCAGCAACAGCGCTTGCAGCTTACTCCTGTTCTGATGGAGCGGGGGTCGGTTTAGGCTTATGTCGATCTTTGATCAGATTGCGCCCATCTTTGGCTCTTAACAGCATAAACATCAGCGCCGATACGACGGTGATCGCGCCCATTGTAATAAAGGTATAGTGGAACTGTTCAACCGTATTGGTTCCTTCCATACCTTCGTAGATACGCAGAACCGCGGCACTAATGGCAACCCCTAAACTAATAGACAGCTGCTGCGTAACGGCTAAAACACTGTTGCCGCTGCTGGCGTTCTCATCAGTTAAATCGGCCAGAGTAATGGTATTCATTGAGGTAAACTGGGTGGACATCGCCATACCTAAAATGAACAGTGGCAGAATTAGCATCCAGACCGGCATGGCGGGAGACTGCAAAGAGAACTGTGCAATCATCAGGCCGATAAACACTGTAATACCGACCAGCGTGGTCCGGTAGCCGAGTCGGCGCAGTACCTGCGTCACCATCGATTTCGCCAGAATTGAGCCCAGCGCTGTCGGAGCCATCATGCAACCGGCAATGAGTGCCGGGTATCCAAAGCCTACCTGCAGCATCAGTGGCATTAAGAAAGGTACGCATCCCGTTCCCAGGCGAGTAGCAAGGTTTCCGGCGATGCCAACAGAAAAGGTTCGCGTTTTAAAAATAGGAAGCGCAATCAACGGTGTCGGATGGCGACGCGCATGACGAATGTAGGCGAGCAGTAGCACAATGCTGGCGAGAATAATGCCAAGTGCGACCCAACTGGCAACAAGTTTCTCGCCAAACAACTCAACACCGCTGGAAAACAGTACCAGGCTTAGACCAAAGAGAAAGAAACCGGTCATATCGAAGCCGCGGCGTGGTGTGGTGAAGTTCGGCATATATTTGCGGGCATAGAAGATACCGGCTATGCCGATGGGAATATTAATCAGGAAGATCCAGTGCCAACTGGCCCACGTTACCAGCACGCCACCCAGTACTGGACCTAAAATCGGTCCAACAAGACCGGGCATGGTCACGAAATTAAGTACGGGGAGCAGTTCGCTGCGCGGGTAAGCACGCAATAATGCCAGACGGGCAACAGGCATCATCATTGCGCCACCGATACCCTGTATCACGCGGAAAACCACCAGTTCACTTAATGAGCTGGAAAGTGCACAAGCCAACGATCCCAACGTAAACAGGCTAACGGCAATCATAAATACACGCCGGGTCCCGAATCTGTCAGCCAACCATCCACTCACCGGGATCAGCATAGCGACTGTCAGGGTATAGCTGATAATGGCTGATTGCATGGCAAGCGGGGAGCGGTTAAGACTATGTGCTATTGCGGGTAAGGCCGTGTTGAGGATAGTGGCATCTAATGCCTGCATAAAAAAGGCCATGGCGGCTATCCATGGCAATCCAGCCATACTGCGCGATTTCTTTTCTGACATAGATTATTTATCCGGGAGCTCGTTCGGTGCTATCAGTAATGCCTGACAGGCGGCAAAAGCGCGTTCGCCATCGCTATCTTCTATTGCATCGACAATGGCCTGGTGCAAATCCAGCTTGACCACATCGTTATAGGTAATCGACGTAAAGTAGGTCTGATAAACGGAATGGAACAATGATGCGAAGGATATCAGGAATGGATTCGCGCTCATTTCATAAATGTGCTCATGCCAGGCAATATCAACTTCAATCCAACGTTCGCGTCTGAAGTTTCTTTTCAGCTCGACCATCTCTTCCATTAATGTATTGAGATGGGCTTTCTGCTCTGCCGTACCAATCGTCGCCGCCAGTGAACAGGCTTGAGGCTCCAGGCTAATACGCATCACCAGAAAGTGTTTAATGACCTGTGGGAAAGTATCTTCCGTCATCCACCAGGTGAGCAGCTCCTGATCGAGGAAGTTCCAGTTTGCCTGCGGCATAACGCGTGTACCAATACGTGGGCGCGGTAATACCATACCTTTAGCCGTTAATGTCTTAACTGCCTCTCTTACCGCAGTTCGGCTTACGCCAAACTGATCGCCCAGCTCAATTTCACCTGGCAGGATAGCGCCGGGTGCGTATTCACCTTTTAATATTCTTTGAGCCAGCTTTTCTGCCAGAACATAGGAAAGATTCTTTTGGGCAGCTATCTGTTGGGCATTTAAAGGCATGAATGTTCTTCCTTACGCTTTTTCTTATTCATTAGTATGCCATCAGAGAGTGTGATTACGGCTGCAAAAACGGCAAATTGCTTATTTTATGGCATGTTAATGGTGGTTTTGGTGAAAAAATACGCATTCGGAAAGTTATTTTAAATTTCCCCTTGTCAGCCTGAAATAACTCCCTATAA